>JAKRSD010000027.1 GCA_022402535.1 Flavobacteriales bacterium
GATTTATTTTTTATTATCAGCATGAAACTGTCAACTTTTTTTAGGCACTATCAAAGGAACAAGGATGAAGGAAAGTTTAATTTGAAAATGTGCTAATGAATCCATGTGCTGATGTGCTAATTTCGAAGCCCTGATTTCGATTGCTCTAGGACGAGAAATTAATTTGAAAATTTATTCCGCTATTGGTTACTACTACGTGCGCCGCTTCGCTTTGCGCTTTGCTTCGTGCGTTGCATGCCCACGAAAGGTTTCGGGGCTGCACTTCGGGCAATTATTACGCTGCGCTCCGGAAAATTTATTCTGCTTTGCTAAATGCTCCGCTCTGGAAAAAAATGATTAGGAGTTTTTTAGTCTAAATACTCAATACTAAATACTTTTTAAAATACTCATTCCAATTAACCGATAACAAACAAACAACATTCAAAAAACAATCCGCTACCTTTGTCCATCATGAATTTTCAACAGAACGTTTCATTAAAACCGCATAACACATTCGGCATATCGTCAATGGCCGAATGGTTTGGAACATGTGCCAGTCCAGAAGAATGGGCGGAATCCCTGCATGTTGCGGCAGATAAAAAAATGCCCGTTTTCATACTCGGCGGAGGAAGCAATATTTTATTTACCCGCAATGTAGAAGGCCTTGTCTTGCAAAATACCCTGCCCGGCATTTCGGTGGTGAAGGAAGAAGAAGAGCTTTACCATGTGAAAGCCGGTGGAGGAGTGAACTGGCACAGCTTTGTGATGCATTGTGTACAGAACGGGTATGCCGGGGTAGAAAATCTTTCGCTGATTCCGGGTTCGGTGGGGGCGGGACCTATGCAAAACATCGGAGCGTATGGTGTGGAACTTAAAGATGTGTTCCATTCGCTTACGGCATTACACCGAAAAACGGGCGAAATCAAAACATTTACATTATCCGAATGTGAATTTGACTACCGGAGCAGCATTTTCAAAACTCATGCACGGGACGAGTTTGTGATTTTGGAAGTAACCTTTTTACTCCGCAAAACACCGGTGTTTAATACCTCTTACGGAGCCATAGAACAGGAGTTGGAAAAGATGGGCGTGAAGGATTTAAGTCTGCGTGCGGTAAGTGATGCAGTGATTCAAATCCGGCGTTCCAAATTGCCTGACCCGGTCCAAATCGGGAATGCCGGCAGTTTTTTCAAAAATCCATCCATTCCTTCGGTATTATTTTCCCGTTTGAAAGCGGAGTATCCCGAAATTCCCGGGTATCCCTCCACACAGGAAGGTTTCGTAAAAACCGCCGCCGGCTGGCTCATAGAACAATGCGGATGGAAAGGATACCGCAAAAACGATTTTGGCGTGCATAAAAATCAGGCGTTGGTATTGGTGAATTATGGCCATGCCACGGGCGAAGAAATCTACTCCCTGAGCGGTGAAATCATTGAATCCGTAAAGGAAAAATTCGGCATTGAACTGGAGCGGGAAGTGAATGTGTATTAAGGATAGTATTTAGTAGTAAGTATTTAGAATTAAGACTTTATGATATGACCGGGGAAAAGGTTTGCGGATAATTAAGTTCTTTATAGGTGAATTATTTGTAAAGAACATGCTAGCGAAACCAATTACGTTCTATGACTTCAGTTACTAAAGGGCCATAAAATTTATTTTCAATTTCTGCATCCCAAAAATTCATATGATACGAACCTTCAAACCAATATTCTTCATCTTTTGTAATTGGGCGACTTTGAGAAAGTCCCAGTTCTGTTAGATTACATGCAATTTCAATTGCATTGATGAAAAAAATATCAATTTCTCTTGAGGAATTCTTCAATCTTTCAGATAAAGTATATTGTCTAAGTGCCGAAATTATTTCTTTGATTTCTGAGTCTGTCATTCGGAATTCTATTTTGTCTTAATTTTTGATTTGTAACAATGGTATTGCGTTCGGGCGGGTTTAGCTTCGCTAACTTTCAGTTCGGAGCACAAAACTATCAACCAGTTCTGAATTGAATAAAAGCACAATCCCGAATGCTCCTAAAATCCGCATGTTATTGTTAATAAAAATGTGCAAAGCCTTACATGGTAAGGCTTTGCATTTTTAGAATTTTCACCTAATTTGGTGTTGCACAAAACTCTATAACATGAAAGTAGTAAAATCTGGTGATTTATCCGCATTCGGAGGTTTAAATTTTGTTTTTGAAAGTCTTAACAACTTAGGAATCAATAGAATTGTTGATAAAAATCTTCCAACTCTTAAATGCAACAGTAAATATTCCTGGACCGATGTGTTTTATTCTTTCATGTCAATTTATTTCTGTGGCGGTGACTGCATCGAAGATTTAAATATAAATCTTCGACATCATCTGCATAACAATCCAATGTTTAAGCTTCCCAGTCCCGACACCGTCCTCAGGCGTTTGTCATCCCTTGCCGTGCCTACCCGGAAATGTTTTACCCAAAGGGGAAGTGTCGAACATGAGTATTGTACAAACGATACGGCAATGGATGTTAATCTTCGTATTTTAAAAAAAATGGGGGTGTTTAAAAGCAGTGAACTGACGCTGGATTATGACAACACGATTATTTTTAGTGAAAAAAAGGACTGTAAAATGACCTATAAAAGAGATTACGGCTACCAGCCGGGCGTATGTACGGTCAATGAAGAACATATACTGTATGTCGAGAACAGAAACGGTAACTCTGACGCCAAATCCTTTCAGGTTCAGAGTCTGGAAAGGATATTCAATGCACTTGATGCACGGGGCATCAAAAAAGTAAAACATTTCAGGGCTGATGCGGCCTCCTATCAGTATGAGATAATCAAGCTGCTGGCCCGTAAGACAGACTTTTTTTATGTGGGATGCAGAAACAGTTATGTGGAAAAGTACTTTACCCGGATTGATAAATGGTCAAAAACATCTGATGCGTTCGGTGAGCTTGAAGTGGGGAGTATTATGATAAATCCATTTTCCAAAAACGCAACAAAAGACGGTGAAACGCCCGCCTCATACAGGCTGCTGGTTAAACGCAGAAAGTTGAAAAGCGGGCAGATGAACATAATTACCCAGGATGCATACGAATACAGGGCGGTTTTAAGCAATAATTTCGAAATGGAAGATCTTGAACTTGCCGCTTTTTATGCGAAGAGGGGCAATATGGAAAAACAATTTGACATTTTAAAAAATGACTTCGGCTGGCAGAAAATGCCTTTCTCTAATTTAAACGAAAACCTCGTTTTTCTTTATTTCTCAGCAATCTGCAGAAATCTTTATCATCATATCATCTGCAGTTTTTCCAAGACCGTAAAATACCTGAAACCAGAATACCGCATTAAAAAATTCATTTTCAGGTTTATCATTCTTCCTTCAAAATGGATCATACAGGGGCGGCAATATAAACTGAGGATTTATTCAAATAAAGACTGTTTTACCTGAAAAGGCTGATTTAATCCCCAAACATGAAATAAAAACAGAAAATACAAGGTCTAAATTAATTTTAGACCCCAAAAACGTGTCCCGTAAATCCAAAATAAGGATTGATGAACAGAATTTTTCGCGGAAATCGTCAAAATAAACTTCCAAAGATGAGTTTAGGACAATTTTAGTGGTATCAAAAAAGAAAAAACAGAATTATCTCCGTTTCTTGGAAAAATAAAAAAGCAACATGCGGATTTTAGGTGCTTTCGGGATCATTTAACGACTGAACCGCCACTTTTGGGTAGGTGCTGTTATGTGCAGTATTCATTTCAATTCGGTTTTATATTATAACCAAGTCGTGTGCATTCGTCGACATATTTTTTCCTGAATAATTCCGAGTCGAACCCACCTAATTTTTTCTCCTTGGTTTTTAAAACTTCAAGCTCTTCGTATATTAAATTCAAGCAATATGGGATTACTTCCTCATTTGCTATAGAAAGTAGTTGTTGAAAGTCAGGGCGAACGCTAAAGTGTCCTACATTGAAATTGTCAGGAGCAGGAGGAAGTCCAAAGCTGGAACGTCCAGAAACGCGTTTGGCGAATCTGAATGGATATCTCGGTTTTCCATCAGGTTTTGCATGGCTTTCAATTAGTTCGAAATCTATCCATAAATGTTCAATTGTCCCTCCATAATTACCACTCAATCTTTCACAAAGAATTACAAAGACATCTCTTAAGGAAGATCCGATTTTGTCCGTTCGCATGTCAACCATATTTGCGTGAAGTCCAACTTTCATTTCTCTTGATTTAGATGTTAGGTCTTTAGATATTGCACATAACTTGTTTATAAGCCTGATAAAATCAGACAAATACAACACCCATTTGTTGGATAAGCCTGAAAACAATCAGGGTTTATTTTGTTAAAAGTAGAAATTTTTGGTAATAGTATCAGGTATCGAGTATCAGGTATCAGGATATTGTATCCAAGAACAAAAGAACATTCAAACAAAAGAACAGCCGAACACAAGAACATTCAAACATAAGAACATTCAAACACAAGAACATTCTAAAAACCTTCATCCATATCCATGCCGCCCCCGCCGCCGCCACGGTTTCGGCGGTTTCCGACTTCCTGTTTGCCCAGTTTAAAGGTTACGGTAAGGGTGGCCACCCGGGTTTCGCGTTTGCGGTACACATTGGCCGTAAATCCTTCTCCTGCTGAGTTTATGGCAAATCTGCGGGTGTTGAAAATATCGGTTACACCCAGATTTACGGAAATTCGGTTTTGCCAGAAATCTCTTTTGATTCCCGCATCAATTCCCCACATGGATCGGGCCACACCCTGGGGAGCCGCCTGCGGAGCCCAGTAATTCAGGCTCAACTGGGCATCGGTTCCTTTCAGGAATTTCCAGTTGGAAATCACTCTCGCAAATCCGCTGATACTGTTGTTATTCAAATCGCCAAACGTGTTTGACGAAGACAACTGAAAGTAATACAGATTGATATTGGCCGTAATGTTCCACCATTTGAATAATTCATTCCGCGAAATAATTTCAAGTCCTCCGCTTTGGCCGTAGCCTACGTTTTCATGTGTCGTGTAAGAAATAGCTTCCAGGGAATCCACCCGGCGGAAACGGCTCATCACATCCTTCGTGTAGCGGTAATACACCGCACCGGATATGTAATGTTTTTTGGTAGTGTAACTCACATTAAATTCTCCCGAGTTAATGTATTCCGGATTCAGATTCGGATTGCCGGTCATCAGGTTTACGGGGTCTGAATAATCGGTAAAAGGATTCAGGCTGTTAATCCAAGGTCGGTTTATACGGCGGCTGTATCCCAAGCGGAGTTCCCAGCCGGCTTTGGGTTTGTAGGCAATATGCGCCGAAGGGAAAAAGCCGATATACTTTTTGCTGTTTTTTTCCTGTGTGGTTACCAGATCGGTGTTGATGAATGTCTGTTCCACACGCAAACCGGCTTTATATCCCCATTGGGGTTTGAAACTGTGCGAAAACGTGAAATATCCGGCATATACCTGCTCGTGATACACAAACCGGTTGGTGATATTGGCATCATTGCGGAATTCGCCCGAGGAAAAATCAAAACTTTCTGAACGGAAATCGTTGTCGTTATGGCGGACGGTGCCTTTCAATCCCACTTCCAGCACCATGTTTTTGCGCAGCGGTTCTGTGAAATCGGCCTGTGCGGTGGTAATACCAAACGACGAAATTCTGTCTGTATTTTGACGTGCTCTCGGGGTATTCAGCCAGCTTCCGAGCGTATCGTACATTACGTTTTCGTATTGTGCATTTTCGGGTCCGTCGTTACCCGAATAGGCTAAATCTACGGTGAGTTCGCGGCCTTTTTTCACAAAGGTGTGTTTCCAGTTCCCGTTCAGGTCGTAGTTCAATCCGTTTCGGGTTTCGCCGGCATTTCTGTCCATCAGGTACTGACCGATTTGGTCGCTGTTCATAAACAGATAGCTGTTTGTGCTCAGGTTGGTATTGTAGTTATACCCGAATGAACCGGAAACTGAAAAGGTGTTTTTCTGGTTGGGATAAAAATCAAATCCTGCCCGGGCCAGGTGATTGCCTCCTTTGCGGAGTCCCTGATTGGTCTGATCTACAAAGAATGCCGAATCGCCCCTGAAAAAAGCATTTTGTGTATATCCATCATTCCAGTTGTTGTTGTAACGGTAGGAGTAGTTGGTAAAAAAATTAAATTTTTTGTCGCGGTAGTTCAACGTAAAAGCCGCATTGTATTTATCGCGGGTTCCGGCGCTTAATGCCAGTGAGCCGTTCAATCCTTTTTTACGGTCTTTTTTTAGTTTGATGTTGATGATACCCGCCATACCGTCGGCATCGTATTTGGCGGAAGGATTTGTAATGATTTCCACACTTTCAATAGATGAAGCGGGAATGCCGTCTAATATGGCTTTGCGGCTGGAACCGCTCAATCCCGAAGGTCTTCCGTCAATCAAAATAATCACACCTTCGCTGCCGCGCAGGCTGATATTTCCGTCAATATCCACATTTACCGAAGGTACGTTGGAAAGTACATCAGCCGCGGAACCGCCCTGATTGGTCAGGTTTTTACTTACATCGTACACCTTTTTGTCAATGTCTAAAGTAATCAGGTCTTTTTCACCTTCTACCTGCACCACGTTCAGATTTTTTTCGGAGGGTTTAAGAAAGAGTGTGCCCACATTGATCTGCAGGTTGGGAGGCATAAGCGAAACCGAATCTTTTCGAAAAGAACCGTAACCGATAAAGTTTACCGAAATGGAATACATACCGGGACTCAGGTTTTCCAATACAAATTCGCCCATTTTATCCGTAATGGTTCCGGTTACCAGATTGGGGCCTTTATAGAGAGATACCGTGGCATATTCCACGTTTTTTTTGGTGTTGAAATCTTTAATTGTTCCGGCTATTTTTCCGGGTCCGCCGGGGTTTTGGCCCATCAGCAGTTGTGAAGATACCAGAAAAAAGAATGTATAAAACAGTGTAAATTTCATCGCGGCAAAATTCATCATTAAAACAGGCTTTCAGGCAGGCTTTTCATTTTTTAACCCTTTTTTAGCAAGAAAATCGGTGTCAGCGCAATTTTCGGAGGGCAAATTTGAGTGCAGGTTTCAAAAATACGGCGACCAATATGAGCGAGGTACCTACATAAAAGGTCAGGTTCAGGTCTTTACTTTCGCCCAGAAAGGCGATGGCCAGAAGAATTCCATAAACCGGTTCCAGGTTAATGGCCAGATTGGATTTAAACGCCGAAATGTAGCGCAATGCATTGAGCGAAAGCATGTAGGGCAGGGTAGTGCAGCCCACCGCCAATAAAATTAAAAGGAAAAAATCCTGTCGGCCCGGAACCAACATTTCTGCCGAAAGGCCTTCCACCGTGAAAGGAATAATCAGCGTCAGGAATAGAAAACCGGTGCCCAATTCAATAAACGAAACCGCTTTTCCTTCGTATTCGCCCAAATATTTTTTGTTCAGGGTAGAAAAAAGGGCAGCCAGAAAAGCGGCGGCAATACCCCAAATCAACCCTTTGGTATACACTTCGTTTACACTGAAAATCATTCCGATGCCGACAATTACCAATATGCCCAGCAGCATATCTGTAAAATTAAATCTTGTTCGTGTAATTGCCGGTTCCAGAATGGAAGCAAAAAGGCTGGAAGTGGCTAATGCACTCAGGGCGAGCGATGCATTAGAATATTTTATGCTTCCGTAAAAAGCAACCCAATGCAAAGCCACCAAAATCCCGATTCCGCCGAAAGTAGCTGCCCTGCGGGCGGGTATTTTGCGGATGGCCATAATAAGCCCCGGAATAAGCAGAAAACTGGCGCAGGTAATCCACATGCGATGCCATACCAACAGCATTTCGCCGTAAGAAATCAGTTTGCCCAAAATGGCCGTAAAACCCCATAAAAATATGGCGAAGTGCAAACCCAGATAGGCTTTGTTTTCAGCTTTCATGCGGGCGCAAAGGTAATGGGGAAATCGGATTTACCGAGCGTGTATTTTTATGAGTTATACTTTAAGGAAGGTTAATGATTGAGGCTTTATCAAACAAATTAATCACATTTGCAGTTAAACAAATCATGCACGGATATTATGCAGGCATATTGGGCATTCCGGTTTCGGCACAAAAAGCCGAAATAAAAGCCGCATACCGTAAATTGGTGAAGAAATACCATCCGGACGTAAATCCTGATCCCAAAGCCAAAGAAAAGTTTCAGGAAATAAAAAAAGCGTATGAGTTTTTGTTGAATGTGCCTTATTCAGCACAGATTATTACTCCGCAGAATCCGCATGTTTCCAGAAAAACAACCGATGACAAAAAGAAGGAAGAACGTAGAATCCGTGCCGAAAAACTAAAAAAGCAAAAAGCCCGTCAGGAAGCGGAATCCTGGGCAAAGTTTAAAGGTTCGTGCAGAATGTGGGGCTTAGTTTTTATTGCACTTACCGGATATTTTTCCATTGTGGCCGTATGTATTGAAAATATCAGAGAATACCCATACACGGGCTATGAAAAAGAAGTGCAAAACCCGGAATTCAGCGTGGCGGTAAGTCTTTTTGTGATAGGTATTTTTACCTTTTTAATGTATCGGTTCTACCGTTTTTTGCGCAGCTGATCAGTCTTTCAGATACACTCTTTTAACTCTGGGCGATATGCCCGTAAGAATTTCATAAGGAATGGTGCCGCACCACTTTGCAATCTGTTCTATCGGCAATTCGGGGCCAAATAAAATCACTTCATCACCTTCGCGGGCATCGCAACCCGTAATATTTACCATTACCATATCCATGCACACTTTACCGATTACCGGATATAGTTTCCCTGCTATATATACCTGTCCTTTTCCCATTCCCAAATCTCTGCGGTATCCATCGGCGTAGCCCACGGGCAGCGTGGCAATCCGGGAGTCGGATTCGATAATTCCTGCGCGGTTATATCCGACGGTTTCACCTTTGGGCACGTTGCGGATTTGGGTAATGATGGTTTTAAACCGAAGCACGGGCTTCAGCAAGGGTCTCAGCACTTCGGAAGACGTAATGCCGTACATGCCGATACCCAGTCTCACCATATCCATTTTGGCTTCCAGAAAATTGGAAATGGCCGCCGAGTTCGCAATATGTTTCAGAAAAGGATACCCAGTAATGGTTTCAATGTTTTTGGCAGTGTTATTCAACAGTTGGATTTGATGCAGGGTAAAGTCTTTATCTTCCAAATTTTCTGATGATACCAGATGCGAAAACACCGAGGTGATTTTTAAGTGGGGATTTTTTGCAATTCGTTTGGCCGCCTCTTTGGCTTCTTCGGGAGAAAAACCGAGTCGGTGCATGCCGGTATCCACTTTTAAATGAATAGATAACGGCGCCTCTGGAGAAATGCGGTTAAGTTCTTCTATAAAATATTCCAGACTTCTAAAGCTGAAGATTTCAGGCTCCAGGCGGTTTTCCAATAACCTGGAAACAGAAGGTCTGCCCGGATTCATCACCATAATCGGCAGATCTATTCCTGCTTTTCTGAGTTCCGTGCCTTCGTCGGTATAAGCAACCGCCAGATAATCGATATTTAAAAACTTCAAATGATTGGCAATATCAATGCTTCCAGTACCATATGAAAACGCTTTCACCATAGCCATGATACGCGTGTTTTCACCGGCCATTTTTTTAAACACTTTCACATTGTGTCCCAGCGCATCCAAATCTACTTCAAGCAGGGTTTCGTGTTTTTGCTGTTCCAAAAATGCTACAATTTTTTGGGGATGATATTCATGAATGCCTTTCACCAGAATGGCTTCCTGCGAAAATTCTGAAAACGGAAAAAGATTTAGAAAATCTTCCGTATTCATGTAGGAATATACATTGCCCGAAAACAGTTGTTTGAATCCGGTAATTTCTTTCCCTATAAGTATAGTTTTATCAAGGTGAAATGAGTTCACCAGTTGGCTGGCTTGTGAATAGGATTCTCCGGCAGCGTGTCCATGCAAACGGATATCAGTCAGGATCAATGATCGTTTTTTGAAACCCGGCAAAAAAGCCAAAGCCTGCAAAGCCATCCGCAGGGAGGATAAATCGGCGGAATAGGTATCGTTGAGCAGCGTGCAGCCGTTCATTCCCGATACTCTCTGCATGCGCATTTCAGCAGAACGCAGTTCTGAAAAACGTTGAATAACCCCCGGTGTGAGCATGCCTTCTTTATAACAAAAAGCAGCACAATGACAGGCATTTTCAAGCGAAGCTTCGTCAGAAAAGGGAACATGAATGGTTATAATTTCGGGATTTCCTACAGATTGAAGTTTCAGTATCGTACTTCCGTATTTGGATGCTTCTTTTTTTATGAAGATGTCTATATCATTCAAATCTGAATAGGACCACACATAACTGCGCGATGCAATTTTGTTTTGGGTGATTAATTCAGATTCGGGCGTGTTTTCTTTGTGATGGATAAAATATTCAGTCTCTGAAAAAAGAAGCATTTTTTCCTGAACCAGGTGTTCTACATTATTGAAATTTTCGAGATGGGCTTCCCCGATATGTGTAAAAATGCCTGCATCAGGCTGAATCCAATCCTGCACGTGCTGCATTTCGCCGGGTTCTGAAATGCCCGCTTCTATTATGGCCCATTCATCTTCTGATGAAAGCGTGAGTAAAGACAAAGGAATACCCAGAGATGAATTAAAACTTCCGGGGCTGGATTTTACTTTATACTCTGCCGATAATAAAAAATGAAGCCATTCTTTAGTGATGGTTTTTCCGTTACTGCCGGTTATGGCCAATACTTTTCCTTTAAATTCAGATCGATGCTGTTTTGCCCAATTCTGCAGGGCTTGCAATGTGTTATCCGTTTGAAGAAATACGGCATCCGGAAAATCGGAAAGTGCTATATTTTCAGAAACCAAAAAATACCGTCCGCCTTTGTCATAAACCTGTTTTATGTAGGAATGTCCGTTTCCGGAAGGGGTTTTTAACGCGATAAAAAGCGTTTGCTCCGGATGGATAATTTTACGGCTGTCATAAGCCAATTCCGAAATCAGGGCATCGGCACGGACAATGCCGTGCACTTGTGCATCTAAAACGTGGGCTATATGTTGCAGCGAAAAATGATACATAAAAAAAAGGTTCGGCGAAATTACCGAACCTTTTCTATTTAGTAGTATGAGGAATTAAACAATAATGTTAATTATATCATTGTTTACCTTTTCACGTTTGATTTTGCCTCTTTTCGTCAGGCTGATAAGCGTAGAAGAGATGGCTTGAGTAATCTTACGTTTATCGCCGTTTTCGCTGAAACGTTTGATTACCGCTTCTGTAATTTCACCGGTGCTCATTCCTTTGTTAGCTTCTTGTAATACGGTGGTAATTTTAGATGCTAATGTTTCAGCATTACCATTTTTAGCTTTTGCCGCAGGTTTAGCTTCCGATTTTACGGGCGCTTTTTTCTCTGCTTTTTTTACTGCCTTTTTTTCTTTTTTGGCCGCTACTTTTTTAACCGCTTTTTTCACGGCTGCTTTTTTGGGTGCTTTTGCTTTTTTAGCTGCCGGTTTAGCGGTTTCCGTTTTTACGGCAACGGCTTCGGCCGGTGCAGCAGCCTGTACTTTTGCAGCTGCTTTTACGCCGGGTTTACGACCTCTTTTACCGGGTACTTTTTTCACGGCTGCTTTTACCGCCGCTTTTTTCACACCGGGTTTACGACCTCTTTTTTTAGGGGCTTCAGTAGCTGCTTTAGGAGCAGCCACTTTTACGGCTTTTGCTTTGGTTGTTTTATTTTTAGATCCGGGTTTGCGTCCTCTTTTCTTAGGAGCAGCAGGTTCTGCAGCCGCTTGTTTTGCTGCATTTTTTACGCCAGGTTTACGTCCTCTTTTTTTAGGGGCAGTCGGCTCTGTAACCGCCGCTTTTTTTACACCCGGCTTGCGTCCTCTTTTCTTAGGTGCTTCAGCAGGTGTGCCTGTTGAACCCAGCTCAGATAACAATGAGGATATCTGGCTTTTTTTGTTATTGATTTCATGAATTCGACTTTCTAAAATGTCAATTTCTTCATCATAATCTTTCAGCCTTTCACGTAGGCTTTTCAGTACAATAGCGGCCTGTGAGCCGGATAAATTTAAAGACTTCATTATTTAACCCTTTTTTATTTGGAACAAACTTAAATAATTATATAACACATTACCTAATAAAATGTTGATTTTTAAAATATAAACAGCAAAATTTATTTAAACCGCAAATGGTAATTCATGCCCAATTGCCTGTTTTTACTGAAATGATACTTGTTATTAATAAATAAGAAAAGGTGTAATTCCTATTTGTTTTTTCGCAAGATTCTGCACTCTCTGCATAAAGGGATGTACAAATCTTTTTCGCCCAGAAGCACTAATTTATCATCGGAAGATAAACGATGACTGAAATTGGCTGTATATCCACAGTCGACACACACCGCGTGTACTTTGGTGATTTCTTCGGCGATGGCCATGATATTTGGCATCGGTCCGAAAGGTAATCCCAGATAATCCATGTCGAGCCCGGCTACAATTACCCGGATTCCTTTGTCGGCGAGTTGACTGCATACTTCCGTCAATCCTAAATCAAAAAACTGAGCTTCGTCTATACCCACCACATCGGCATCACAAGCTAATAAAGGGATATTGGCTGAAGAAGGAACCGGAGTGGATAAAATGCGATTTTCATTATGCGAAACCACCTCGTTTTCCGCATATCGGATATCAATTTCAGGTTTGAAAATTTCAACTTTTTGTTTGGCAATTTTTGCCCGTTTAATACGACGGATCAATTCTTCGGTTTTTCCGGAATACATACTGCCGCAAACGACTTCTATACGTCCTCTTTTTCCCTGAAAATTTAAATTGTTCTCCGGATACATCTGCTTTTTTCTGACGGCACAAGTTTAACTTAATTTTTCTAATTGCCCTGCACACGTTTTTATTTCATTGAAAATAGGGGACTTATATGTCATCTGTATTAAACATGTATGGTTGATTACTTTTGGCAGCTTGACTGAATTGATTTTGAAATTTTTGTTTGATTTGAACGTTTTTTAGTCAAAAAATTAGCGATGAAAAAGGAACAGATAGTAGATAATTTAGAAAAGTTATTGATGGCAATTCACCGCGAAGTAGTGGTAATCCGCGATGCCGATGCCCGAATGCCTAAACATGAAATGGATAAAACGTTATCTAATATCAGGGCGCTATATGAGCAGTTTACGGTGTTAAACTACCTGAATACATTTGGAGAAGAAGAACCCAAGCAGGCTCCTGAACCCCTGATTGAATCGGTTCCCGAACCGAAAAAACCTCAGCCTGATGAAAAACTTCAGCCTGTTCAGGAATCACCATTTGAGCCCATTATAGAAACGGTTCAGCAACCCCAATCTACCGAAGTGAAAAAGAATGATGAAACGCCGGTGTTTACGCAAACAAAACCTGTTGTGGATAATATTCCCGTTAAGGCTGCTGAAACTAAAGCCTCACAAACAGAGATAACACCGGCCAAAGAACTTACACTGGGCGATAAATTAAGGCTTCAGAAATTGCAGGATTTAAACAAAGGGATTTCCATGGCCGATAAATTTTTGTTCATGAACGATCTGTTTAAAGGAGAAAATGCCACTTTAAAAGAAGCGGTAGATATGTTGAATCGATTATCCACCGCTGAAGAAGCAGAGCGCTATCTGAACAGTTTAAGTTTGGCGTACGGATGGGAAGAAAATCCGAAAACTGAAAAAAAATTCAGAGAATTGGTATCGCGAAAATTTCAATAAATGAAGCGTCTCAATCTACTATTTTTTGCCCTTTTTCTGTTTTTGTTTTCGGGTCTTAATGCCCAGAATAAAGAACAGGCCCGTATATGGATTGATACATTGGCATCGCCCTTTATGAAAGGAAGGGGCTATGCCCACAAAGGCGATCAGATTGCCGCAGATTATTTGGCCGGCGAAATGAAAAAGCTGGGATTAAATCCTTTTTTCAAGGGTAAATCCTTTTTGCAGCCCTTCACCCATTCCGTAAATGTGTTTGAAAAAGAACAGGAGCTTTATATTGGTAACCGAAAAATGAAACCCGGTTATGAATTTATACTCAGCCCGTTCAGTGGTAATGTGCAGGGGAATTTTAAACCTGTAATATATAAGGATGCAGAAATTGAAAATATAAAAGCCCTGCTGGCAAAAGAAAAATCATTCAAAAAAAAGGCAATAGTTTTATGGCCTTCCCATGCTGAAATGGTGAAAAAAGCCAATGCGGCCATTGCGGAATGTTTAGCCAAAACGGAGGCCGTAATACTGATTAATCCTACGAAACTTACCTGGTCTGTTTCCGATTTTTTGGTAAATGGAAAAGCCGTTTTTGAAGTGGGCGCAAAATATATAGAGGATTTCTCTCCTAATTCCAAGCTTAAACTAACCAGCCGTTCTGAATTTCAAAAAACGTATGTAAGCAATAATGTGGGCGGCTATATTGAAGGAGCCATTAAAGACACATTTATTTTGTTTACGGCGCATTATGACCACCTGGGAATGATGGGCAGTGCATTGTTTGCCGGAGCCAGCGATAATGCCAGCGGAACCGCCATGATGCTGGATTTGGCTTCTTATTATTCAGGACAATCCAAGCCGAAATATTCTTTGTTGTTTCTAGCTTTTGCGGGAGAAGAAGCGGGCCTGAAAGGTTCCCGTTATTTTGTGGAATCACAACCCGATTTTTTGAAAAAAATACGATTTGTCATGAATATTGATCTGATGGGCGGAGGCTCTATCGGTTCCACCGTGGTAAACGGAACGGTTCATCCTGCTGAGTTTGACAGAATGGTGGCAATCAATGAGCAATATCAACTGTTGGGCAGGGTAAAAGCCCGGGGTAAAGCCGCAAACAGCGATCATTATTGGTTTTCGGAAAAAGGTGTTCCGGCTTTTTTTATGTATGCCGAAGGAGATGTAACGGCTTATCATGATGTTGACGATACCCGCGAAAATTTACCGCTGACCCGATATAACGAACTGTTTTTGCTGCTCCGTTATTTCATCGACGGGTTTTAAACATCGCAAAAAAAAAGCGGGTTATTTCACCCGCTCCATATATTCTCCCGTTTCCGGATTTACTTTTATTCGTTCTCCATTGTTAATGAACAGCGGAACCCGTATTTCAGCTCCGGTTTCTAATGTGGCCGGTTTCATGGTGTTGGTGGCGGTATCGCCCTTCACACCGGGTTCTGTATATGTTACTTCCAGTTCCACACTTTTGGGCGGTTTGGCATAAACCGGACTGTCGTTATCATCAAAAGAAACAATGACCATCAGTCCTTCTTTCAAAAATTGGGCACTGTCACCAAATAAGTTTTCATCAACATAAATCTGATCGAAAGTGGTGGTATCCATACATACGATGGCATTTCCGTCTTTGTACAGATATTGCAGTTCGCGCTCTTCCACGCGTACAATTTCCACTTCTTCATCGGGACGAAAACGGTTTTCGCCGATTTTACCGGATTTTACATTCCGCATTTTAGCCTGATAAAAGGCCCTCAGGTTTCCCGGTGTGCGGTGAATCAGTTCGGTAATCACATACAAATCTCCGTTGTATTTGATAAAATTACCGTTCGACATATCAGATGCTTTAGCCATATTGTATTTTTTTCGGCCCCAAAAATAAGCTCATATTTTTCAAATAAAACAGATTCTAAGGTTTATTTGCAAGAATGTGATTTTAGAGATTTCGAATTTTCTACATTACTTTGCCACCAATCCGCATGAAAAGTATTTTAAAAGAGCTTGAAATTAGAGGAACTCCGGAACTCAGTACGGAAAAACTCACCGTTTTGGTTGCCATGCTAAGACCCAAAAATGGGAGTACCCAGCAGGCAGAGGCGGCTTTTTCTGAAATGCTTCAGTTATTAAAAGAAAATCCGGATATCACGGAAAATCTGCAATGGCATATCCGAAATCTGATTCTTCAGGGAGATATTGAGCAGGTTTTGTCCGAAAGTGGTGTCGCAGAGGGAGGAAGTTTCTTTTCGGAATTCTGGAACCGACTTGGGAATATATTTCTTCCGGAATTAAAAAAGCCCGGAGATCTGGGTGAAATTATCCGTACCGTTTTTTACAAAAAAGACGATTACCGATGGGTTACCGAAATTTCGGATGTATATTGGATTGAACTGTTTGAACTTTTGGGGCTGAGGTTGAAAACCAATGCCAAAGAAGAAGTACGTAATATTTTTGACGCGGCTTCGGTGCTTTCATACAGACTTTGTGGGAATATTCTGGCAAAACAATTCAAAGAATATGACCAGTATCGGAAAACAGAACAGTCTCCTTTTTTTAAACAGAATAAGGAATTAGAACTTTTTAGGACCAAATTCGAAAAAGGGGAGTCACTCAGAGGAGGAGGGCAGCGTTTTTTTGAAGAGTTGGAAAAATGCCGCCTCGCCATTGAAAAAATCAAAAGAGACCGGGCTCAGATGGGGGCTGGACTTCAACAGACATTTTTACTGGTGAAATTTGAGCGGCAGGTAGCCCGTTTAAAGATTATAACGGCCGTATTGGATGATGAAGTTCCCGTTGATATTCAGCGTACGGTATTGTTTTTTAAACGGATTGTATATTTCGAATCTCGAAAAAACAGGTTGTTGCCATTAATATCGGATAATTTCGGTTTGTTGGCGTTTCAAATTTCTGAACATAAAAGCCATACGGGCGAACATTATATCACATCTACCCGAAAAGAATATTTTCAGTTTTTCCGTTCGGCTTGCGGCGGTGGAATTTTTGCGGCATCCATGGGTATCATCAAAATCATGATTCACCATTTGCATCTGGCGTTGTTTTGGCAGCATTTCTGGTATTCCATCAATTATGCCATCGGCTTCGTGGGTATTCATGTTACCGGTTCCACATTGGCCACCAAGCAGCCTTCCATGACCGCTGCAGCACTTGCCAGTTCGCTCGATGTGCAGAAAAAAGGAATCGTGGCGCCCGAAGAGATTGCCATCACATTCGGTAAGGTGTGGCGGAGCCAGTTTATTGCTTTTGTGGGTAATCTGTTGGTTACTTTTCCCGTAGCTTTTCTGTTTGCGTTTTTATACGATATCATTGCAGGACATCCCATTGCATCCGGCGAAGATGCTCAAAAGCTGATCGCCGAACAGAATTTTCTGGCCACTCCGGTGTATTTGTTTGCATCGGTAACCGGCATTATGCTTTTCATTTCAGGAACCATTTCAGGCTTTTACGATAACCTGGTGTTGTTTGCAAAAATCCCCGAGAGAATAGCCAATCACCCGGTACTAAATAAATTTCTGCCCAAAAAATGGATGCCTGGAATTGCCAATTATACCCGCAATAATTTAGGTTCATTAGCGGGAAATATAGCTTTAGGTTTTTTATTGGGTTTCCCTTCTTTTTTTGGAAATATACTGGGTATTCCCATTGATATCCGGCACATTACCATTTCTACGGCACATTATGCCATAGGCATTTACGGGTCATTTTTTAATCCCGACTGGTACCATTTGATTGGCGCATTATTGGGAATCGTTATTATCGGTTTTATGAATTTTGCCATAAGTTTCGGGTTGGCATTTCTGGTCGCCATTAAATCAAGAAACATCCGTTTTCAAGGCTTTTTGCGCATTCCATTATTTATATTCCGCTATTTCAGAATGTACCCCAAAGATTTCTTTTTTCCTCCTTCCAAAGAGAGAACTCCGGATGATTTGAATTTTTAGAATTCCCTATTTTTCCTGTAAATCGGGTGTTATTTAATCGAAGTATTTTTTTATTCCTGAAAAAATGTAGATTTGTGAAACACTAAACTTAATTCTTATGGGAAAAGGCGATAAAAAATCGAAACAAGGCAAACGCTTTCTAGGGTCATATGGAGTTACCAGAAAACGCAAAAAGAAAAATGCGGTGGTGGTTTCAGCTAAACCTGCTAAAGAGAAAAAAGTAAAAGCCGTTGCGGAAGAAGCTCCCGAGGTGAAACCTGCAGCCGTGAAAAAAGAAAAAGCGGAACCAAAGCCAAAGGCGGAACCGAAAGCAAAAGCAGAACCCAAACCCAAGGCCCCCAAAAAAGAAGCGGCTGAAAAAACCAAGGCCGAGCCCAAAGCAAAGGCTGCACCGAAAAAGAAAAAAGAAGAATAATGTAAATAGAAACCGGCAAAATAGCCGGTTTTTTTATACCCGACTTTCACGCGATTTCCTCATCTTCGTACCCGTTTTAAAGATAATTACACAAATGAATCGCCAGTTAATAGAATGTGTTCCTAATTTTTCAGAAGGAAGAGATGAATCAGTACTTGCCCGCATAGCCGAAGCGGTAAAAAGTGTGGATGGGGTTAAACTGTTGGATGTAGATCCGGGTAAAGCCACACACCGTACGGTATTTACGTTTGTGGGTGAACCGGCTCAGGTGATTGAAGCGGCCTTCCGTGCAATCAAAACGGCTTCTGAACTTATTGATATGAGCAAACACAGCGGCGAGCATCCCCGTATGGGTGCAACCGATGTTTGTCCTTTGGTACCTATAGCCGGAATTTCTATGGAAGAAACCGTGGAATGGGCCAATAAACTGGCGAAGCGGGTAGGCGAGGAGCTGCATATTCCGGTGTATATGTATGAATTTGCGGCCACTTCGCCCCAGAGAAAAAACTTAGCGAACATCCGATCGGGAGAATACGAAGGTTTTAAAGATAAAATTCTGCTTCCGGAATGGAAACCTGATTACGGACCACAGGTGTTTAATGCTAAATCAGGCGCAACGGTTATCGGAGCCCGCAATTTTTTGGTGGCCTATAACATCAATTTAAACACTACGTCTACACGACGTGCCAATGCCATCGCTTTTGATGTGCGCGAAAAAGGCCGTGCCAAAAGAGAAGGAGATCCTGTAACCGGTAAACCCGTTCTGGATGATAATGGAGAACCCGTTTTTGAACCGGGTTTATTAAAGTCAGTAAAAGCCATAGGCTGGTTTATTGAAGAATATGGCATTGCTCAAATTTCCATGAACCTGACCGACATCACCGTTTGTAGTGTTCATGAGGCTTATGAAGCCGTGAAATTAAAATCGGAAGAAAGAGGTGTTCGCGTTACCGGCTCTGAATTGGTGGGATTAATTCCGAAACAGGCTCTGTTGGATGCCGGCCGTTTTTACCTGAATATGCAGAAACGTTCTGCCGGAATTCCTGAAGAAGAAATTATAAAAATTGCCGTAAAATCATTGGGTCTGGATGAACTCAAACCTTTTGAACCCCGAAGAAAGGTGATTGAATATGTGATGGAAGAGGAAGGACAGAACAAACTGGTGGATATGAAAGTAAGCGAGTTTGTGAATGTTACTTCTTCCGAAATGCCGGCTCCTGGCGGTGGTTCCGTGGCTGCATTGGCAGGTTCGTTGGGGGCCGCATTGGGCACCATGGTGGCTAATCTTTCTTCGCATAAACGAGGCTGGGACGACCGTTGGGAATTTTTCGCCGAATATGCCCAAAAAGGCATGTCCATACAGCAGGAACTGGTTTTTCTGGTGGATGAAGACACCAATTCCTTCAATAAACTGATGGATGCTTTCCGACTGCCAAATGGCAGCGAACAGGAAAAATCGGTAAGAAAAGCGGCTATTCAGGCGGCCACAATTTATGCTGCTGAAATTCCATTCAACGTGATGGAAACTTCATTAAAAGCCTATGAAATACTCAAAGCCATGGCCGAACATGGAATGGAAAGTTCAATTTCGGATGTGGGTGTGGGTGTGCTTTGTATCAGAACCTGCGTGTCGGGTGCATGGCTCAATGTGCGCATCAATACGCAAAGCATTACCGACGAACAGGTGAAAAATAATCTACTTCAAAAAGGACTGGAAGTTGAAAAACGTTCGGAACAATATTCGGCTGAAATTTTAGCCATCGTCAATAAAAAAATAGATAAAGCCTGAGGCAGGTTAAATCTGTATTAAAGACGGGTTATACCGGGCGTTTTTATGCTAAACTCAATTACATTTATCGCATGAAAAAAATAGTGGTTTCTCTTTCGGTATGGATGTTTGTTTCTGTTTTGGCTTGGGCTCAACCCCGACAGCCTAAGCTGGTTGTAGGAATTGTGGTAGATCAGATGCGATACGATTACCTTTATTCTTTTTCTCACCTGTATGGCAATGAAGGCTTTGCCAGGTTGCTGAAAAACGGACAGGTATTTCATGATGTGCATTATAATTATATCCCTACCTACACTGGGCCTGGTCATGCTTCGGTATATACGGGAACTTCTCCGGCTGTGCACGGCATAGCTGCCAATGACTGGTTTGATGTTTCCACTAATAAATCGGTGTATTGTACCGATGATGCTTCAGTAACCACCGTGGGAAATCCCACACCGGGAGTCTCCATGTCGCCTGCCAATTTGTTGGTTCCTACGGTAACCGACCAGTTCAAATCAAAACCCGGAAACGGAAAGGTGATTGCCGTTGCCTTGAAAGACCGCGGAGCCATTCTTCCCGGAGGCAAAAAAGCAGATGCCGCTTATTGGTTCGATGCCAAAACCGGGAATTTTATTTCTTCCACCTATTACATGCAGACTTTGCCAAAATGGGTCAATGATTTTAATGCGCTGAAAAAATGGGATACCTATCTGAATTCGGTATGGAATCTGTCTCTTCCGGTTGAAACCTATAGAAATGTACCGGACGAAACGGCTTTTGAAAAACCGTTAAAAGGAACCACAAAAGCCGTTTTTCCTTATGATTTAAAGGAAATAAGAACGAAGAATACGAATCCGGGATTAATTAATACAACGCCTTTCGGGAATTCTATTACGCTCGATTTTGCCCGCGAAATCATCAAAAATGAAAAATTAGGGACTGACGATGTACCTGATTTTATTTCCATCAGTTTCAGTTCTCCCGATTATATCGGGCACCAGTTTGGTCCGCACTCTTTAGAGTTAATGGACACCTACGCCCGTTTTGACAGAGAACTTGCCGTGTTTTTTAAAGAGCTCGATAAAAATATCGGTTGGGATAATCTGTTGTTGTTCATTACTTCTGATCACGGAGCAGCTGATGTGCCCGGTTTTTCAAAAACAGGCGGATATTATAACATGGGCGAATACACTGATTTTCTTGGGAAAAAGTTCGAAAAAGAGTACGGTAAGAACATCATTCTGAAAGAAGAGAATGACCAGTTATACGTGGATAAAAATTGGATTATACAGAAAGGAATTTCTTGGGAAAAAGTACATGCAGATATCATTTCATGGACGGATGAAAAATGGTTTTTAGGCGCTTTTATTCCTGATAGAAACCTGAATTGCGATATGCCGGAAGAAATCTGTTCCCGTATTCAGCGGGGTTTTGCCCGCGGCCGAAGCGGAGATATATGGATTATAGCCCGTCCAAATTGGCTTCCGGTGCATTATGAAGGCGGAGGTACCACCCACGGCAGTCCGTATGTTTACGACACCCACGCTCCGTTGATATTTACGGGAATGGGAATTACTCCCTCAAACCGGTATGAACGAATGAGTATAACCGACATTGCGCCCACGGTGGCTTCTTTTTTGGGACTTCCTTTGCCGGCAGGGGCTACGGGAAAACCGGTTCAGTTAAAGCCATAATCCGTTTTATTATTAATAACACAGAAATTCCTGTGTAAGTTAACAATCTTTAACCGCTTCTTAAGTAAGTGTTAAAGCCTTGAACCAATTGGGGCATCTACATTTGTATGCATGCAAAATACGGGGTTCGTTTCGTATTTTCTTTGCAGTCAGCTTCACTTTATTACACACTTTTTTATATGACGGAAACAACCGATTTAAGAGAACTGAATGAGCGTATTGCTGAAAAAAGCCGCTTTCTGGATCTGGTAAATAAAGAAATGGAAAAGGTAATCATAGGCCAAAACACCATGGTGGACAGGCTATTGATTGCATTGCTTTCCGATGGTCATATTTTATTGGAAGGCGTTCCCGGTTTAGCCAAAACCTTAGCCGTTAAATCGCTGGCAGCCTGTATCCGTGCCGATTTCAGCCGTATTCAGTTTACCCCCGATTTATTACCTGCCGACGTATTGGGTACGGTAATTTATAATCAGAAAAGCGAATCGTTCAGCACGAAAAAAGGGCCCATTTTTGCCAACTTCGTATTGGCCGATGAAATAAACCGTGCCCCCGCCAAAGTGCAGGCAGCCCTTTTGGAAGCTATGCAGGAACGACAGGTAACGTTGGGTGATACCACATATAAATTACCGGCTCCGTTTTTGGTTTTAGCCACCATGAACCCCATAGAGCAGGAGGGAACGTATCCGTTGCCCGAAGCCCAGGTAGACCGTTTTATGCTCAAAGTGGTACTTGATTATCCATCGCCCGAAGAAGAGCAGAAAATCATCCGCCTCAATATGGCTAAAAACTTTCCGGTGATTAATCCGGTGCTCACTCCTCAGGACATCTTAGAAGCCCGAACGGTGGTAAAAGATGTCTATATGGATGAAAAAATTGAAAAATACATTGTAGATATCATATTTGCTACCCGTATACCTGAAGATTACAAACTCAGCAAATTCAAAGGATTGTTGAGTTTCGGAGCTTCCCCACGGGGCGGTATCAGTCTCGCCATGGCAGCCAAAGCTCATGCATTTATAAACCGCAGGGGATATGTGGTTCCTGAAGATGTGAGAGCAGTTTGCGCGGATGTGCTCAGACACCGTATCGGACTTACGTATGAGGCCGAAGCCGAAAACATAACCACTTCGGATGTAATCCGCGATATTTTAAATCATGTGGAAGTACCCTGATGCATTTTGAATGGAAACTGCCGAACTGCTAAAAAAAGTACGAAAAATTGAAATTAAGGCCCGAGGCCTTTCTACCCAGCAATTTGCCGGCGAATACCATAGTGCCTTCAAAGGCAGGGGCATGTCGTTCAGCGAAGTGAGGGAATATCAGTATGGCGATGACATTCGCTCGATTGATTGGAATGTAACGGCCCGCATGAATCATCCGTACATCAAAGTGTTTTCGGAAGAAAGAGAATTGAATGTGATGTTGTTGATTGATGTGAGCGGCTCAGGCTTATTCGGTACCCGTAAAAACATCAAAAAAGACCAGATTACCGAGTTGGCTGCCGTAATCGGATTTTCGGCGTTGAACAATAACGATAAAATCGGAGCTTTGCTTTTCACCGATAAAGTGGAAAAATTTATTCCGCCACGAAAAGGAAAACAACATATTCTCCGCATCATCCGCGATTTAATTGAATTTGAACCGGAAAGCACACAAACCGATGTTTCGGCAGGGTTGCGATATTTCAGAAATGTGATAAAAAAACGCAGTACGGCCATTGTGATATCCGACTTTTTATCGCCCGATTTTTCGGATGCGCTCAAAATTACGGCCCGTAAACACGACGTGGTGGCGCTGCATATCACAGACCCCGCAGAAGGCGAATTACCCGATGTGGGGCTCGTTCCCTTTTCTGACCCTGAAACGGGTTTGGTACGTATGGTGGATACTTCCAACAAAAAAACGGCAACGCTTTACAAAGCGGCTTATCTGCAAAGAAAAGACCGCCTTAGAAATACTTTTATGAAAAGCCGTGTGGATTTTGCTGAAATTCCTACGGATGGTTCATACATAAGAGAATTGATGAATCTGTTCAAAAAACGAGAAAGAAAATAAGTGAACCTGCGAGTTATCATATCATCCGTTTTGGTTTTATGTGTTTTGGGAATTACATCCCAGGCGCAGAATATTCAGGTTTCTGCAGGATTGGACACCAATGCCATTATGATCGGTCAACAGTTTCGGCTGAAACTTCGTGTGCAACACCCAGCCAACGGAGTCGTTGTATGGCCCTATCTGAAAGATACGCTTACCAAGGGAGTAGAAATTGTGGACATAGAAAAAACGGATACCACTTTTTCAACCGATAAAAGTCAGATTACCTATTCGGCAGGATATATTCTGACATCCTTCGACAGTGGAGTGTATGCCATTCCGCCTATTCCGTTTTCTTTTACCCGGGGCAGAGACACGGAAACGGTGTATTCTAATCTGCTCAATATTTCGGTTTTTCGTCCGGAAGTGGATACCACACAGGAAATACGCGATATAAAAGGCCCCGCTGAAATTCCGTTTGACTGGAAAGAAGCGCTTCCGTATGTAATAGGCGGCTTTGCGGTGATTCTGTTTGTCGTGCTGATGGTTTGGTTCATCCGCAGACAAATAGCCAAACGAAAAGCAGCCCGTGCCCAAGAGCCGCAGGAGCCTATCATTGTTATACCTCCGCATGAAATGGCCCAAAAAGCCTTACAGGAATTGAGAGAAAAACAACTGTGGCAAAGGGGCAAAACCAAAGAATACTATACTGAACTCACCGATATTCTCCGCATTTATATCCGAGATCGTTTTGATGTGGATGCCCCCGAAATGGTTTCCGAAGAAATTATCCGCCGATTGAAATTTAAACCCATAGCCGCCACGCAACGCGAGGTATTGGCTTCGCTTTTACAATTGGCCGATATGGTAAAGTTTGCCAAGTTAAATCCAGGCACTTTTGAAAATGAGGAATGCCTGAATACGGCGCTGTTGTTCGTAGAAAATACCCGACCTGTCGATTCAGAAAGCGAAAAAGAGAAAGGAGGAGAAGCCGATGAACATTGATATTTCGTTTGCCCATCCGCAGTTATTCTGGTTGCTGCTGATCATTCCCATTTTAGCGGTGCATTATTGGGTTTATCGCAAAAAAAGAAGAGCCTCCGTTAGCCTTTCTACCTTATCTGTTTTTGAAAATATTCCCCGCACACTGAAAGAAAAAACAGCCGGAATTCCTTTTGTCTTGCGCCTGTTGGCTATTGCCCTGTTCATTATGGCTCTTGCCAGGCCTCGTGGTTCCGTGGGAATACGCGACGTGAAAACGGAAGGTATCGACATCATGTTTGCACTGGATATTTCGGCATCCATGTTGGCAAAAGATTTTAAACCCGACCGCCTTCAGGCGAGTAAAGAAATAGCGGTGGACTTTATCAAAAAAAGACCGGATGACCGCATCGGGCTGGTAATTTTTGCCGGTGAAAGTTTTACCCAATGTCCGCTTACTTCAGATCACTCGGTATTGATTAACCTGTTTTCTGACGTGAAAACAGGCATGGTACAGGACGGAACCGCCATAGGCGACGGATTGGCAACGGCCGTGAGCCGCTTGAAAAATTCCACATCCAAAAGTAAAGTGATAATTCTTCTTACCGATGGAGTGAATAACCGGGGAAACATTGCCCCCGTTACCGCGGGCGAAATAGCCAAAACATTTGGTGTACGTGTATATTCAATTGGTGTGGGAACCATGGGAAAAGCATTGTCTCCCGTGGCCATGTACATGGATGGCGCTTATCAATACGATTATATTGACGTAAAGATTGACGAGCCTACACTTACCCAAATTTCTGAAGTAACCGGAGGCCGCTATTTCCGTGCTACGGACAATGAATCGCTGAAAGATATTTACACGGAAATTGATCAGATGGAGAAAACACTTTTCAAGGTAAAAGAGTTTGAACATAAACCCGACCGCTACTTTTGGGTATTGGCGGCAGGTTTACTGTTTCTGTTGTTGGAGTTTATTCTTAAAAACACCGTGTACAGGGGGATACCGTAATGAGTTTTACCGATAAGAATATCATATGGCTGTTGCTGCTGCTGATTCCGCTTTCGCTGATAGCAGTGAGAACCTGGCGTTTGCGCAAAAAACGGATGAATCAGTTTGCCGAACCCCTTTTGTTTGTCCGGATTGCGCCCTTGGTGGTGTATAAAAGACTGGCTGTAAAATCTACCATTATACTATGTGTTTTCGGGTTGTTGATTTTTGCCTTATCGGGTCCTCGGTTCGGAGCCGTGAATGAAGTGACGGTGAAAAAATCAGCAGATATTGTGATAGCACTTGATGTTTCCCGTTCTATGTTGGCGGAAGATGTACAACCCACTCGATTACAACGGGCAAAATTGGCTATTTCTACCTTGTTTAAAAAGCTGAAAGGTGATCGAATTGCCCTCGTGGTTTTTGCGGGTGATGCTTATATTCAATTGCCGCTGACCAATGATTACAGTGCAGGAGAAATGTTTTTGGATGCCGTAAATCCCGAATTGATTCCCGTGCAGGGTACAGCACTTGCTGCCGCCATTCAAAAATCAAGAGATTGTTTTACACAGGCAAAATCAGAGGATTTGAATAGAGCCATTATCCTGATTACGGATGGGGAAAATCATGAAGATGACCCCGTAGAACAGGCAAAATTGGCTAAAGAAGAAGGAGTGGTGATTTATACGGTGGGTGTGGGAGACCCCAAAGGAACACCCATTCCTGTTTATCAGAATAATCTGGTGGTGGGATATAAAACAGACAAAAGCGGATCTACCGTGGTATCAAAGCTGAATGATAAAATTCTGATGGACATCGCAGCGGCTTCAGGAGGGATCTATATTCACGGAAACAATACCGTGGCGGCTCTTGATCGTATTTTGAAAGAAATTGAAAAATTAGACAGAAAAGAAACGGCCGTTACCCGATATACGGAAAACGAAAACCGATTTCAATTTTTTGTGGCTTTTGCTTTGGTATTACTCATTCTGGAATATTTAATTTCGGAAAGAAGGTCATTGAAAAAACGATTTAATAGAATTTTTGAATGAGGAGTGTGAGATTCAGTTTTATCGTTCCGTTTTTGTTGTGGGCTTTTACAGCACAGGCCCAGAACGCAAATAAATTAATGCGCGAAGGTTTGCTTGCCTACAAAAAAGGGGAGTATGGCGCTGCTATGGAAAAGTATAATGAAGCCATGAAAAAAGATGCAGACCGCAATCTGGCAAACTATAACATGGGAGCGGCTTACTATAAAGCCGGAAAACCCGACAGTGCGCTTATGTATTGGCAATCTGTGGCCACCAACGAAAAAGATAAGAATCTGCAATCCAAAGCCTGGCATAACATCGGTAATTCTTTTGCTAAACAAAAACAATATGATAAGGCCGTGGAAGCCTATAAACGTTCATTAAAATTGAATCCGGAAGACGAAGATACCCGTTATAATCTGGCGTACTCCCAGCGGCAGATGCAGCAACAACAGCAACAACAACAGCAACAACAACAGCAACAACAGCAAAATCAGCAACAGCAAAATCAAGAAAAGCAAAACGAGAAAAAAGAAGAGAATAAAAACGATAAAGAAGATAAACAGGAGAATAAAGAAAACATGACCAAAGAAGAAGCCGAGCGGATGATGAAAGCCTTAGATAATAAAGAGAAAGAACTGCACGAACGCAAAAAAGCGAAAGGAGACGGAACGCCCGTAACTCCTGAAAAAGACTGGTAACATTTAAAAAATTGGACAATGAAAAGAGTTATCGGAATAGTTATCTTAATGTTCAGCATCTGCACACAGATGTTTGCACAGGAATTTACTGCTTCGGTTTCAAAGAAAAATATAAGTACGGGTGAGCGTTTTCGGTTAACTTATACCATCCGTAATCGAAATATTGAATCACTCACTTTGCCTAAACTTTCTGATTTTTCCGTAGTCGGCGGACCTTATCAAAGTACGTCAACCCAAATAATTAATGGTGCGGTAAGTTCCACATCTTCCATTGCGTATGATTTGGTGGCCAATACACCCGGAAATTATCTTATAGGAGGTGCCGTGATGAAAAGCGATGGCAAGTCATACACTTCCAATGCATTAGAAATTACGGTGGTGAAAGGAACTGCGCAAACTCCCAATAACGCACCCCGCCAAGATCCCTTTAATCCGTTCGGTAATCAGACTCAAAAACAGGAAACTGCCAGAACACACAGCAAAGACGATTTATTTGTGCTTACCATATTGAATAAAAATTCAGCATATCCGGGTGAACCGATTACGGTTACGTACAAAATATACAGCCAATATCCGCAGATAAATATTGAAGAAATTAAGTTCCCTGATTATAAAGACGCCTGGATTAATGAACTCAAAGAAAGCGGTGATAAAAATTTCAGCCGTGAGGTTTATAATGGCAGGAATTATAATGTAGCCGTTTTGCAGAAAAGTCTTTTTATTCCGCAGCGTGCCGGAGATATTGATATCAAAGCGGTAACCGCCCGTGTTTTGGTTCAATACACCGAACGTTCGGGTAATTTTTGGGAAGATTTTTTTGGAGGCGGAAAAACCAAACAACAGCGGATTGATGTAAGTGGGAATCCCGTAACCCTCAAAGTGAAAAGTTTTCCCGAAAATGGTAAACCTTCAGGTTTTAAAGGAGCTACGGGCGATTTTAAGATGGAAGTTTCCATGGATAAGAATTCAATTTCGGTAAATGATGCGTTGAATTTAAAATTGAAAATATCGGGTTCAGGAAACCTCAATCTGATTGATGCACCCGATGTTGAATTTCCTAATGCCTTTGAAAGTTATGACCCCAAATCCTCCGAAAAAATTACGGCAAAGGCCGATGGTATCACCGGTTCAAAAACGTTTGATTATCTCTTGGTAGCCCGCACACCCGGAGAATATAAAATCAATCCGATTGCTTTTTCGTATTTTAATCCCAAAACGGCCCAATATCAAACTGTGTATTCAGACACGTTATACATAGAAGTGAAAGGGGATGCAGCGGGAGGAACGGTCTATAATCCCGAAGGAAATGTTACGGAAAATCTGGCCGAAGATATCCGTTACATCAAAACGGAATCGTTGAAACAAAATGTTTTTACAGGATTTTTCGGAAGCCTTGTTTTTGTTATATTATTCCCTTTACTTGTTTTATTGACTGTGCTTTTATGGCTTTTCAGAACAAAGATTCGGGATTTCAGAAACGATACCACACGTAAAAAAGTAAGAGAAGCCGATTCTGTTGCCGTAAAGCGACTTCGTAAAGCGGCAGAACTACAAAAATCGGGTAATCGCACCGCTTTTTATGAAGAATGTTACCGGGCCGTGATTCAATATCTTCAGGATAGTCTGGATGTAGAGTTGGCTTCTTTGTCGGGTTCGAAAGTTGGCGAGGCATTGAAAAAGAAAAACATTCGTGAAGAATTGGGAAAAGAAGCCTCAGAAATTCTTTCTGCCTGTGAGTTTTCGCGTTTTGCGCCAGCCGGTTCGGGCAGCGAATTGGCCGATTTTCATACCCGTTGCATTCAGTTTATCACCCAAATGGAGGAACGTAAATCATGAAAAAGATACTTTCTTTCGCATTCATTGTGTTCATGCTGACCGGTTTTGGTAAAGCACAATCCCAAACGGAGTTTAATGGAGCCAATGCGTTATACAACCAAGGAAAATACAAGGAAGCCTTACAAATATATGGCAGTTTAACCGAGAAATATCCCCAAGAGTTCAAGGTTTGGTATAACTTGGGAAATGCTGCATTCAAAACAGGAAATATAGGGGCAAGTATTGCCGCATACCGCAAAGCCTTAAAATTAAATCCGCTGGATGCGGATGTGAAAAACAATCTGGAATTTGTTTTTCAGAAAACCGCTGATAAAATGGAACCGCCATCCAAAAGTTTTGTCGTGCTGCTTACAGATAAAGTGGCAGGTTATCTTTCTTCGGGAGAATGGGCTTTTATTACTTTGCTGATATCGGTATTCGCATGTTTGTTTTTTATGATGTACATTTTCATCCGAAATTACCGGCTGAAAAAAATCGGGCTTTTTTCTTCCGTTTTATTGTGGATATTGGCTTTCTCAGCCTTTACCATGGCGGCTCACAGGTATTATTACACTTTAGATTCTGATGTGGTGATAACGGCCTCATCGGTGTATATCACGGGAGAACCCACCGAAAATGGAACACGCCTTATTCTTCTGCACGAAGGGGCAACCCTCAAATGGAAAGGTGGCGAAGGGGAATGGTTTAAAGTGCAGCTTCCCAACGGAACCCTCGGTTATATAAAAAACACAGACGCCGTGCTGATTTAATTTCCAACCAATTGAAAATAGGAATCCTTTCAGATACACACAGCCATTTGGACGACCGTTTTTTGAAGTTTTTTGAAAACTGCGATGAACTCTGGCATGCAGGTGATATAGGTTCCACGGAAATATTTCATAAAATCGAAAAATTTAAACCTACGATTTGGGTTTACGGAAATATTGACGGAGCCGAAATCCGTTTGTTATGTCCGCACGAAAAGGTTTTTGAACGAGCGGGCTTGAAAGTCTTTATGACCCATATAGCGGGTTATCCGACACGATATAATGCGTTTGCAAAAGCAAATATCTTACAGCATAAACCTGATATGGTCATCTGTGGGCATTCTCATATTTTGAAGGTTATATATGATTCGCAATTTAATCACCTGCATATAAATCCGGGTGCGGCAGGAAATCACGGATGGCACAAAGTGCGAACCGCCGTAAGGTTTGACATTGTGAACGGGAAGCCCGCTAATATGGAGCTTTTCGAATTGCCCCGTTAGTAGTGAATGTTATCGGATACGATCGATAGAACGAACCAGATTCTCGTCTTTTTTTATGGCTCGGATAGCTAAAAATAAACTTACGGCAGCCAACACGGGAAATATCAAACCGATAGATTTTAAAGGAGAAAGCACATAGGAAAGTTCCGTGAATATTTTTCCCTGACCATTGAAAAGAACATTTACCATCAGCAAGGTTTCCAGCACAGCCACCAGAATACAAAGCCAGCCTATCTTCATCTGTAATTTTCTGTTTTTATATAATAACAAAGACGCAAATGAGCAGAGTATAACGAAAGCCCCCGTTAGAGCTACAGCTACATCGGGCGAAATAAAGCTGACGCCTTCCGGTTTATGCCATTGTCCACCCAGTAAAGTCATTTTTACATAAGAACTTTCCAAAGAATAAAAGCCATAGGGTATCCATATCAGTAATGTCTGAATGAAAGCGGCAACTATAAAATAAACAGTTTGAATTCGTTGAATCATGATAATGTATATTCGTGGATGCCGAAGGTACTAAGTTTTTTTATTTGTGATTCGGAATTGGCCTATGGCATTGTGTACAAAGGTTAAAATTGGCGCAGAAAGTTTGCCGTTCTGGAAATTGTTGTATCATTGCAGTGTCTTTAGTGCACGATTTATCAATAATCATGTCTCGCACTAATTTTTAATATCACATAAATCATACATTACTTGTTCTTATGTTCCGAACAGAAGAATTGAATTCCAAATTATTGCCTGAGTTAAAGGAAATTGCGAAAGAGTTAGGAATCAAAAAATATCACTTCATGAAAAAAGGGGAGTTGGTGGAATTGATTTTAGCAACGAATCCCTCATCAGGAGCCTCTGAAAATGTATCAAACGCACCTGTTGAAAAGCAGGAAGAGGCAAACTCCGAAAAGAAAAAAAGAAGCCGCATACGCACCGGAACCTCTTCAGGCCCTGAGCGTGTAGGCACCAGCAATGTGGCAAAAGTTCATCTTGAAAAAGATCCTTCTGCATTACAGTTTCCCGATGATGACGATGAAATTTCATTGCCAGCCGATCCGGTAGAAGAAAATTCATTTTTTCCTGAAGCCGCAGATAAATCTTCAGAAATTATTTCAGGTGCTGAAATCGCTTCTGAAGCAGAAGATAAATCAGAAGAATCGGAAGAAGAAGAGGTTGAAGAACCTAAAGAAAAACCGTTTCGCGCCGCCGAAAACCGCAATCCCTATCAGGGCGGGGGGGAGCGCAAAGAGTTTAAACCCCGCAGCGAGTTTCAAAAACAACCCTACGAACCCCGCGAAAACAGACCTCAGCAAAATCGTTTCCAACAAAATCAGCCGCAATTTCAAAACCGTAATAATCCGGGACAAAATCCGGGTTATCAGCAGCAGCCGCAGGTTCCCCAGGAACCGCAGTTTAGTTTTGAAGGCATGGTGGAAAGCGAAGGAGTCCTCGAAATTATGCCCGATGGATACGGATTTTTACGTTCCTCGGATTATAATTACCTGAGTTCGCCCGATGATGTTTACGTATCTCAATCGCAGATAAAACTCTTCGGTCTTAAAACCGGCGACACGGTGGTCGGCTCCATCCGTCCGCCCAAAGAGGGAGAAAAATATTTCCCGTTGATTAAAATCAGTGAAATCAACGGATTGGAACCCGCCCAAATGCGCGACCGTATTCCGTTTGACTTTTTGACTCCGCTTTTCCCGTATGAGAAATTGAAACTCACCGGACACAAACAGGAGAGTTTATCATCCCGTGTGGTGGATTTATTTACGCCCATCGGAAAAGGACAGCGCGGTTTGATTGTGGCCCAGCCCAAAACGGGTAAAACCATGCTGCTCAAAGAAGTAGCCAATGCCATTGCGGCCAATCACCCCGAGGTATATCTGATTATTCTCTTGATTGATGAACGTCCGGAAGAGGTAACCGATATGGCCCGCAGCGTAAATGCCGAAGTGATTGCTTCTACGTTTGATGAGCCCGCCGAGCGCCACGTACGTATTGCCAATATTGTGTTAGAAAAAGCCAAACGCCTTGTAGAGTGCGGACATGATGTGGTTATCCTTTTGGATTCCATCACCCGACTGGCCAGAGCACACAATACGGTTTCTCCGGCTTCGGGTAAGGTATTATCGGGTGGTGTGGACAGCAATGCCCTGCACAAACCGAAAAAATTCTTTGGAGCTGCCCGTAAAATTGAAGATGGCGGATCGCTTACCATATTAGCGACGGCATTAACGGATACAGGTTCCAAAATGGACGAGGTGATTTTTGAAGAGTTTAAAGGTACCGGTAACATGGAGCTTCAGCTCGACCGCAAAATTGCCAATAAGCGGATTTATCCTGCCATTGATATCACGGCTTCCAGCACCCGCCGCGACGATTTACTCGTGGCCAAAGAAGCCCTCAGCCGCATCTGGATTTTGCGTAACCACTTGAGCGATATGACTCCTGTTGAAGCCATGGAATTTGTGAAGGATCGTATCCGCCACACCAAAACCAACGAAGAGTTTATGTTCTCGATGAACGGATAAGAGTTAAATGCAAAAAAATAAAACACTACTCAACGGCTTTTTTGCCGCAGCGCTGTTTTTTATATGGAAAATGTTCGTGTTGTTCATAGGCAAACAGCACGATTGGCTGGCATCCTTTCCGGGTGGACCATTGTTGCTGCTCACGGGCATTTTCATTTTTCTTTCCATCGTCAGATCTTCCACGCCTGAAGCCTCGTTTACCGATGATTTTAAATCAGGGGCACGCACGGCTTTGTCAGCAGCTATTCTTGCCGGCTTGTTTGTGTATGTATATTATGCGTTTTTCGATCCGGAATTTATGCCTATCCGCATTCAGCAGAATATTGAAAATGCCAGAAATTCGGGTGTTTCAGAAGATGATTTACTCAAAGCGGAAGAAGACATGCAGAAGTTTTTTGCGCCGTTCACATACTCCACGCTTACGGTTTCTGCCACGGCTTTTTTCGGAATGGCTTTTTCGCTGATTGTTTCGGGATTGAAGCGTGCATTTAAGGTGTTATAGTCTTCCATAAAAATGTTTTAATCAGCTTTTCAGTCACTCAATCGGTCAGTGAACCGCTTTTACTTTGTTATCTTTGCCGCCAATTCAGCGAATCATGACAGAAATTTTAAAATCGGCTTCTGCCGAAATTCTCAATACCTTATTTTCAGAAAAACTAAATCAGGACAATCGTTTTACATCTGCTGATTTTCTGATTAATACGCCTCCTGCGGATTTTCCCGGCGATTTAACGGTGGTTTTGTTTCCCGTTGCCAAAAGGGTTTCCGCCTCTCCGGTAGATTTGGGCAATGCTCTTGGCGAAGCATTGATGAAGCGTTTTTCGGAGCTCGCTTCTTTTGAAGTGGTAAAAGGATTTTTAAACCTCACGTATGCTGATTCATACCGCTTACAGGTATTCAACAACGTATATGCATCTATAGACACGCTGTGGCAAAAACCACTTCCCGGTGCCGAAGCTGTTATGGTGGAATATCCTTCTCCCAATACCAATAAACCTTTGCATTTGGGCCATTTGCGTAACGTGTTTTTAGGACATTCTCTTTCGCGCATTTTAGAGGCCGATGGAAAAAAAGTGATTCCTGTATGTCTGTTTAACGACCGCGGCGTGCATATATGCAAAAGCATGGTGGCCCGTCAGAAATTCATGCCGAACGAAACACCCGCATCTACCGGCATGAAACCCGATAAGTTTGTGGGAGAATGTTATGTGAAATTTTCCAACGCCTACAAAGAAGAAGTGGATGCGCTCGTAGCCACGGGAATTTCTAAAGAAGTAGCCGAAAAACAGGCCCCGCTTCAGAAAGAAGTGGAAGCCATGCTTATCCAATGGGAAGAAAATGACCCTGCCGTTCGCGCCTTATGGTCCGAAATGAATGGCTGGTGTTACGAGGGTATGCAGGTTACGTTTGACCGGCTGGGTATTTCGTTCGAAAAGAAATATTACGAATCTGAAATTTACAACATCGGTAAAGAAACCGTAAATGAAGGTTTGGAAAAAGGCGTTTTTTATACCCGCGAAGACGGCAGTGTATGGGTAAACCTTACCGATTGCGGCCTAGATGAAAAAGTGGTGTTACGCGCCAACGGTACCTCTATTTACATCACCCAGGATATTGCCATTGCATACCAGAAACAGAAAGATTTTGAGTTCAATCAGTCGGTTTATGTGGTGGGAAATGAGCAGGATTATCACTTTAAGGTGTTGTTCGAAATATTGAAACGGTTGGGCATGAAAGCCGCCGACAAACTCTTTCATCTTTCCTATGGGATGGTGGAACTGCCCACAGGTAAAATGAAATCCCGCGAAGGAAAAGTGGTGGATGCCGACGATTTACTTGACGAAATGGTGGAAATTGCCCGCCAGAAAGCCGAATATGCCGGAAAAACAGGCGATTTCACGGGAGAAGAAAAGCAGGAATTATTCCGCCAGATCGGGTATGGGGCCTTGCGTTATTTCATTCTGAAAGTAGATCCAAAGAAAAAAATGATTTTTAATCCGGAAGAATCCATCGATATGCAGGGAAATACCGGACCGTTTATTCAATATACTCATGCCCGTTGCCGCTCTCTGCTCAGAAAAGCCGGCAGTGTGGGCAATTCGTATGGAGGGTATATTCCTTTGGATAAAGAATGGAAAATTGTGCGCCGCATAGCTGAACTTCCTGAGTTGATTAAAATGGCTTCCAAACAGATGGATCCTTCTTCGTTAGCCGCTTTTTCGTTTGAAACGGCAAAGGAATTTAATCAGTTTTATCAGGAAATTTCCATTCTGAACGAGGGCAGCGAAGATGCCCGTAATTTCCGCCTCATGCTTACGGATTTAACGGCAAAAGCCTTGAAGAAATCCTTGTATCTGCTGGGTATAGAGGCTCCGGAGCGGATGTAGATTATTTGCGGACAATTTTTCGCACATACGAAGTCCCGTCGGCATCTTTGATTTCGACCATATAAATTCCTGCGCTCAAAGCCGATAAATCTATTTGAAATGTTTCATCACTGCAATGCTGCATTTGTTGAACGGTTTTGCCTTGAATGGAAAGTAAGGCAATGGTTTTGCATCCGTAGATTCCACTTGTTCTAATCTGTATCATATTATCCGTGGGCACAGGCCAAACTTCAATGCTTACCTTATTTTCTGCGATTTGCTCATTACTGAGTGTGCTCAAATCTAATCCCGATGGAAAAGATTGGGTATCGTACCAGTTTTGGATAATTTCGGGATAGGAGCAGAGGTCGCCCAATATAAAATCGAGCTGAGAGGTAGATGAATTTTTACGTAAGGTGGTAAATGCCCAGGTTATGTCAATTTCGCTGCCGGGTAATAAAGTGAAGGGACCTGTACGACCTAATCCTTTTGATAAATTTAAATCTAATGCGGGACTTCCAGGCATTGGATTGAAGCCGGTCCAGTAAAATCCGGGATCAATATTTTGAGTGCTGGTGAAATCAGGGTCAGAATTTCCGGGCATGGCATGGGTAGATAATACGGTCTGATTCCATAAGGGATTCAGAAATCCGTTTCCTCCATAATACTGAGGGCTATGAAAATTGCTTAAGTAAACCAGATTGTAGAAGTGGTTAAAAGGGGTTTCAACATCACCGCTAAAATCAGGATATATAAAACCGCTAAGGTTTCTTTGTCCATTGCTGTTCAGTAGAATAATAGATTCAAAAATGTCACGGGTTCCTAATTGTTGTTCTGTATTTATAATTTCATTTTCGTCGGGTGAATAAAAATAAAACGCATGTTGTTTTACACAGGAACCGATCATTTTTCTTTTTTCGTTAAAACCTCCATAAGATAAATTACCAACAAATAAACTATCCAGTGTTACGGGCGAACGATTAATAACCTTTAAATCCCAAAACAAGGTATAGTTTATTAAATCGTTCACTCCTGTGGCCGAATCATTTTCAAATCCATAAATCATATTTACGTTTTCTACATTCAAAGAAAAATATATTGAATCATCTGTTAAAGGACCATCATTATTTACAAACCAAACAGCAAAATCACCTTTAATATCCGGATAATCGCCATGTTCGGGATTGTAAATTCCATCATTATTAAAATCAATGTATGGCGCATGAGTAATACAACCCTGTAAAGGGTTTCCGGGCCAATTGGTAATGCTGTGATGGATTTGCAGGCTTCCGTTCTGTATGTTGCCCTGTTGAAAATGATATTTGAAATTTTCAATATCTAGTCGGTTAGCATCAAATATTTGATTGTAAAACAAGACATTCGAAGTATGTGATTCAGGAATTATTGAAATAGTTCCCGGCATAAAATACCTTTGAGAGGTTGCATAGTTATCAATTACTGAAATCCAATTATTACTTCCTGCTTTTTTTGCTGCAATAAATAAATTAGATGACCCTAACAGCGGATATTCCGGATTACTTTTAAGTGATAGTTGAGATTGATGATTGTTCCAATTCTGCCCAAAAATGCTGGAATAATTTCTAATATTTACCTGCAAACCGGCAGAACCAATATCAAAATTATTATATGGTGTATCATGATTCATGTAATAAAATGAAGAAAAGTTTACATGAGGGATATAATTTCCATAATCGGTTATGCACAATTTAGTTGAAAAAATCGAATACGCCTTTCCTTCAGTGCCTATGGCAATATAATTGCCCTTTTGGGAATCCTGATAAAATGTTTCACCTGTTTGGATGTTGGCAAAACACAATTTGTCATAATAAACCCAAAGATTCCCATTATTATCTTTTGTGAGTTGATTACATTCTGTAAACCTTCTTCTATGGTCGTAAGGGAATATTAATGCAGGACTGACCAGTTGATTATTATATAAAATATACAATTTCCTGCCCTGTTTTATCCAAATGTATCCATCAGGAGATTGATAAGCTACAGAATAGATAGAATTAGCCTCTGCGGTGGGAATGATTTGCCAAAGATTTCCAAATTTAATAGATATGGAGTTTGGGTGAAAGACAAATAGCCGGTTTCCAACAACTGATGAATTTAAAACAGAATCAGATGCAATTAATGAATTTTGCGTATTTATACTGCTCCATCCAGTGATATTATTATACAGAAATAACCCTTTATTTGTGGATACGTAAAGCGTACCGGTTGGGCTAAAATTTATATTCCCGGCTATCAAATCGGGATTACCCATATCTGTAGGTGTAAATTGATTACAATCGGGTTGTATTTTAAAAACACCCAAATCTCCCGCAGAAATATATACGTTATTGAAATAGGTAGTAATATTATATCCTTTATTGTTATTCAATCCTGTAAAAGACTGTGGTAAACAACTGTTTGCATGGTTAAATGCCTGAAAGTTGCCCTCACCATATTTTAATACACCTGTACTGAGTTTAAACCACAAATTATTTTGATAATCAATTACAGGAACATGATTTAATGTGCCACCGATTAACGGTAATTGAATTTCTGTGGTGTTGTAATTCAATTGAGCTTTAGATGAAACAAAGCAAAAAATCAAAAAACAGCTAACCAGATATTTTTTAAGATAATAAACAGTAGGTTTCATAAGCAGGAAGTTATAAGTTACACTACAAACTTAACATACCTGTTAAAGTTTTAAAATAACATTTTTTCAGTCTTATCGGACAATTACCGCAGTACGATAACCTTAAGCTTTGGGCAGCACTTTAAACACAAACGGGCTTTTTCCGTATTGTTCGCCTTCGCCTTCCAGTTCAATTTCGGGCGTGGTTTCCACGGTAACCCGTTTTCCTTTCAATATCTGGATATGTTTGTTTTTGGTGAACGTGCCATTGCCCAGATCAATTCCTGGTTTTGAAATGTCTTTTATTAATGTAACTGCTTTATAGCCTTCGTTAAGTGAAATTTGGTAATGAAATAGGTAAGCAAAAACTTTGTGTTCAAAATGTTTAGTTTAATCCAATTCGGATTTGTAGTATCCTCCAAATGCTACTTCTTCGTCAACGAACGGAACACATCTTCCAGGTTTTGTTCTGATTTTTTTACGGTGAGCAGCGTCAATCCTTCTTTTACGGCCAATTGAAACAGGTCGGTGCGGATATCGAATTGCGTATCGGCTTCTATCACATAGGCATTTGCACCGGCGGTTTCTACCCGGCGTACTCCCTTAATCTGCTTGATTTTCTGCGTATCCACGGGTTTGTCGTATTCCGCATAAAAAGTGTGGGTGCTGATTTTGTTTTTGCGCAGGGCATCCATTTTATCGTCTGCCGCCAATTTTCCCTGATTAATGATAATCACCCGCCCGCAGATGGCCTCCACTTCCTGCATGATGTGGGTGGAAAGCATCACCGTTTTTTCGCGCCCCAGCTCAATAATCAGTTGGCGTATATCGGCCAATTGATTGGGATCCAATCCCGAAGTGGGTTCGTCGAGAATTAGCACCTGAGGGTCGTGAATCAGGGCCTGTGCCAAACCCACACGCTGTTTGTAGCCTTTAGAAAGCTGTCCGATTTTTTTGTGTTGTTCGGGGGTAAGTCCGGTGATGCCCACCATATCATTTACCCGGGCTGTTTTGTTTTTCAGTCCGTAAATGCCCGCAATAAATTCCAGATATTCCTTCACATACATGTCGAAATAAAGCGGATTGCTTTCGGGCAGATAGCCCACGGAACGTTTTACAGCTTCGGATTCTTCGTTCACATCAAACCCGCATACGGTGGCTTTTCCTTCGGTTTGCGGAATATATCCGGTAAGGATTTTCATCATGGTGGATTTCCCGGCACCGTTAGGCCCCAGAAAACCAACGATTTCGCCGGTTTTAATTTCAAAAGAGATATTGTCAAGAGCCTTTTGGTCGCCGTATAACTTGGTAATTTGTCGGACAGTGATGGACATTGTGAAAATTTAATGCAAAAATGAATGAATAAAACGGAAAAGCTTGTGCAATTTTGTAGAGTTTCCGTAAAAGTAGAAAAATGACCGCATATCCGGATATTCCGTTGGCCGAACGCATGCGCCCCCGAACCATTCACGATTACATCGGACAGGCACATCTGTTGGGGAATAACGGTCCCATTGCTGGTATGTTGAAGTCCGGCGTGTTGCCTTCCCTGTTGTTTTGGGGACCGCCGGGCACGGGAAAAACCACGCTGGCCCTGTTACTGGCCGAAGAATTCAAACGTCCGTTTTTTCAGTTGAGTGCCATCAGTGCCGGAGTGAAGGATGTGCGCGAAGTATTGGACAGTGCCTCTAAGCAGGGCATGTTTTCTACCTCCGGTAAACCGGTGTTGTTTATTGATGAAATTCACCGGTTCAGCAAATCGCAGCAGGACAGTCTGCTGGGTGCGGTGGAAAAAGGCGTGGTCACCCTGATCGGAGCCACTACCGAAAATCCTTCGTTTGAAGTGATTCCCGCCTTATTGTCGCGCTGTCGTGTGTATGTGCTGGAATCCCATTCGGCCGAAGAACTCAAAGAAATTGCCCTTAGGGCGGTGAAAGAGGATGACTATTTATCCGGCATTGATATTCAAATCACTGAATGGGATGCTCTTTTGCGTGTTTCGAGCGGAGATGCCCGAAAACTGCTGAATGCGTTGGAACTGGCTGTGGGCATGTATGCCGAATCGGGGGCCGTGGTGTTGGACAATGAAAAAATTACCCGTGCGGTTACGGAGCAGATAAGCCGATATGACAAATCGGGCGAAATGCATTACGATATCATTTCGGCATTCATCAAATCGGTGCGGGGCAGCGACCCCGATGCGGCCGTGTATTGGCTGGCCCGCATGCTGAATGGGGGAGAAGACGTGAAATTTATTGCCCGCAGGCTGATGATTCTGGCGGCGGAAGATATCGGTCTGGCGAATCCGCAGGCCTTGGTGGTGGCCAATAATACGCTTCAGGCGGTATCGGTAATCGGTATGCCCGAATCCAGAATTATACTTTCCCAGACGGCCATTTATCTGGCATTGAGCGCCAAGAGCAATTCGGCTTATAAAGCCATTAATCAGGCTATGGATTTTGCCCAAAAATCCGGCGATCTGCCTGTTCCCTTGTATTTAAGAAATGCACCCACCAAACTCATGAAAGAGTTGGGATACGGAGAAGAATATCATTATCCGCATGATTTTGAAGGTAATTTTACGCCACAGGAATACCTGCCCAAAGAAATCAGCGGAACCCGTTTTTATCAATCGGGTAAAAACCGCATGGAAGAAGAATTTCAAAAACGGCTTGCACAACTTTGGAAAGACAAATATTCGGAATGATGAAGTGGGGGTTCACGGTTATCTTATCGGGAATTTTACTTTCCGCCCCGGCGCAAAAAGTCATCTATTCCGATTGGGGAATTCCGCAGGCAGGAAAACCCCGGTTTGCTTTTGTCCACATTACGGATATTCACATCGGGGAAGCCGCTGCCGAAGGAGATTACGGAACACCCGGCTGGCTTGATGCACCGCCTGACATAACACAGGAAGGTTATTCGGCCCAACGCCTGCGCAAATCGGTGGAATGGATAAACCGGCATGCCGCCGAGCATAATATTCAATGGGTTATGGTTACCGGCGATTTAACCGACAGCGGAGAACTCTCGGAGTTTTTGAAATGCCGCGAAATATTGGATCTGCTCACGATTCCGTACGTTCCGGTGATTGGCAACCATGATGTATGGCCTTATACCCGAAATTCGGAATCGGTCCATCCCTGCGGAGATTCGTTGTTGAATAAGGTGTTTGCCGACCAATTTTTTAAACTAAGCCGCACGTTTGAAAATTGGCATGACGGAACCCGACTTATCCGAACCTATAATCCCGAACGGAATCAGTACAATTATCTGCAGAATTATTCCTTTTCAGAAGGGGATGCGCAGTTCATCGTTACGGATTTCGGCACCCGAAAACATGCGGGAAAGGGCGAACCCGGCGTGGGACCCAGAGCCGATTTACATGATTTTGAAGGAGGTACTTTGCCCTGGCTTCAGCAGCAATTGGCGCAACTGCCCGCAAACATAAAACAGGTGTATATTTTTTCGCACTGGCCCATGATGAAAGAGCCCATCAATTTTCATTTTGCCTTCAGTTATGCGAAGTACAAACGCATTGCCCACGTGTTGTATCCGCACAGAAATAAATTAGCCTATTGGCTTTCAGGGCATATTCATCGCAGACATGTGCAGTCTATAACCCTGCCCGGCCAAAGCGAAGAAATCATGGTCTGTGTGGAAACTTCGGCCAATAAAAAACACGAGGAAGGTTATTTTCGCATTATCCGGGTGTGGTAACTGGTTCCGGATTCCAAAGTTTCCAGGAGGCTTCGGCCTGTATCCGCAGCATTTTTTCACCGTTGAGCGTAGTGGCTTCCCGCTCCATTCCTTCGTGCAAAAAGCCGGTCATGGGCGGGTTGTAGATTAAATCGAACAGCACATGCATATCTGAAATTCCCTCGTAGGGTATCTGCGGTTTTTGTTCAATATGGGGAAACATGCCCACAGGAGTACAGTTGATAATCAGTTTATTACGGCGGATGATTTCTTCTGTTAGTTCATCATACGACAGGGTATTTTCTGCTTTTTCTCTGGAAACAAATTGCACTTCCATCCCGGTTTTTTGTAGAAAATAAGCCACCGTTTTGGCGCTTCCTCCCGAACCTAAAATGAGTGCGGAAGTCATGTACCATTCCAGATGAGGTTTGAGGGTTTCGGAAATGCCGTAAATATCCGTGTTGTACCCGGTGGTTTTTCCGTTTTGAATCACTAAGCAGTTAACCGAACCGATTTCCTTCGCCACGGGATGCACTTCATCCAAAAAAGGTATGACGGATTCTTTGTAGGGAATGGTAACATTCAACCCGCATAAACCGGGATGTTCAGCAATGAGTTGGTGAAACTCTTCTATCGATTGCAGTTCGAAATTTTGATACTTGGTATTGGCAATATGTTCCCGTTCAAATTTTCGGGTAAAATAATCCTTGGAAAAGGAATGGGATAACGGTTTTCCTATGAGGCCGAAAAGGCGCATCAGGCTTTGGTGTTGAGTTTTTGCGAAATGCGCTCAATGCCAAAAACGAGGGTAAAACCGAGCAGTGCCAGTCCGATGGATAGCAGAATCTGCGGATCCTGTTGTAATATTTCTTCGTAAGCCGCGGGGCTGATGCTTTCTTCTAAAAAGGGAACTTCTTCGCCTTTGGAATTTATACGGGTTTCCAATACTTTTTTCCAGGGCCATACTTTATTCAGCGAGCCGATCATAAACCCGGTGAGTAAAGCCAGTGTAGCTTGATGAAAACGTTTGAACATGAAAGAAACCACCCGGGCAAAGCTCAACAAACCCACCAGACAGCCCGCTCCGAAAAAGAAGATGACTTCAAAATCCATGGATTTAAGTGAATCCATGATAAATTGGTATTTTCCCATGAGCAACAGAATAAAACTGCCCGAAATACCGGGGAGAATCATGGCGCAGATGGCAATGGCTCCGCTGAAAAAGATAACGGGATTACTGTTAGCGGTTTCAGAGGGAGCGGCAATGGTGATGATGTAAGCGATTACAGTTCCGATAAGAAACAATACCACACTCTGCACATCCATTTTTTTCATGCTTTTGGCCACAAATACGGTAGAAGCCAAAATCAGCCCGAAAAAGAAAGACCAAACGGGAATGGGGTAATTTTTTAACAGGCCCGTAATTACGCCGGCCAACGTAACGACCGATGTGCCGATTCCTGCCAATAACACCCCCATGAAAAAAATGTTGGCTTTCTCAAAAGCGGCTTTAAATTTTCCGGTGAAAAACAATTTTAACGCTTCGGGCACGGAGCGTATGCTGTTGATGAGTTCTTCGTATATACCGGTGATAAAAGCAATGGTTCCGCCACTTACGCCCGGAACCACATCGGCTGCTCCCATGCCCATTCCTTTCAGATAAAGGAATACATAGTCTTTAATGCTTCGTTTCAAAATTATAATACCTGAATTTGAGGATTAATTTCTTCCTGCCAGGCCAAAAGGCCTCCGGATAGATTAATGAGATTGGAGTATCCCTTTTCGGCAGATAAATAGCGGATCATTTTCTCGGAACGGCCTCCTGCTTTGCAGTGTATCACCACTTTTTTATCCGAAGGAATTTCATCCAGCCTCGAAAGCACTTCGCCCATAGGGATATGTTTCCCGTTGATGTTTCCGGTTTCAAATTCCAGTTTTTCCCGAATGTCAACCAGCAGGAAATCTTCGCCGGAATCCATCCAGTTTTTGAGTTCTTGAACTGTAATTTCGTTCATGCGTATTTCAATCTAATTGGAAAAACTATCCGTTTTCTTCGTCGTCGTTGTATTCGTCTTCGGTTCCGTCTTCATTGAGCTGCACATATTTTTCGCGCAATTCCTGCGGAAGATGAAGGAAGAATGTATCGCCCCGCATACCCAGGCGCAGCGTTTCCAATGAAATTACCTCATCGGGGGCAATATTTCCCAGGTTTACATCTGAGCCTAACAGTTTGATAAAATAGGCCTGTTGCGCTTTATTCGGCGCTTCCCATAAGATGCTGTCTTTGGGGATTTTGTTCAGGATTTTATTAATTAAGGCTACGTGCGGTTTTCCTCCGGGACGATAAATACCAACGGTTCCGCTTTCGCGGGCTTCGGCAATCACTTTCCAGGCTCCGGCTTCCAGCTCGGTTTCCATCATCTGTTTCCAACGGTTGGGCGCGATGAAAATGCCCGCTTCCTTGGAACCTACCTCCGAAAATACTTTAAAATCTTTGGAAAGGTCTTTGATGAGCTTCAGTTTTTCTTCGGGTTTCAGGCGTATGGAACCGTCAGAAATTTCAGCCGTGCTCAGTTTTAATTTTTTGAGCAGTTTGATGTAATCGCGAAACATATCGCGCACCAGAAAGGCTTCAAAAAAAGTACCGCCCAGATAGGGCTGAATATTGGCCGATTTGTAAAGTTCAATTTTTTCTTCGAGTCGGTTGGTTACGTAGGATGTACCAAAGCCCAACTTTACAAAATCGATACAATGTCCCGAAGATTCGATGAGGTCTTCTGCCTGACGCAGACTGAGACCTTTATCCATAACCATGGTTACGCCGGCATTCCGGGGTTTGGTTCCTCTGTCGGGAACATAGGGGAGTTTTATTTTCATTGAAAATGAATTTTAGTTTACCTTACATTTCGGTGAACGGATTCCAGAAATGTGCCCGCAAATTTAGAAATTGTAAAGACGCAAAACGGCAGGATGGTTCGAAAGTTCAGGAAAGAGTTTAATAAAGTCTTCCAAAAAATGGGGGTGTTTTTGGTAGGCTTCCTGTAGGGTTTCGCCTCCAAATACAGTGTCGCCCGCCAATAACTGGTAGGCCCCCCAACGGTAGAGCATTTCTGCATCATCCGGATTGTGCTTTACTCCTTCATAAATCACTTCGATGGCCTTTTCTGTATTTCCATTCAGAAAAAGGGTTTCGGCATAATTTGCCCAAAAATCTTTCCAGGGAAGGTCGAACGAATGAAGGAACTCATAGACTTCAATGGCATCGTGGTAAATGCCTAAGTCTTTTTTGATATCCCCGTAATATAGAATGGCTTCCAGATTGGTGTCGTCATGTTTGAATGCAGTTTCCAGATAGGGAAGGGCTTCGGAGCTACGGCCCATCTGATCCAGTACAACCCCGATGCCCATAAACGCATCGGAATAATCCGGTTCTTTGGCAATAGCCTGTTTGTAATAGTGAATGGCACTGTCGAATTCGCGCATATGCTCGAAACATTCGCCCAATGCAAAGTACAATCCCGCCGAAGGTTCCTCGCGGTTTAATACTTCTTTGTATACCTCGGCAGCTTCCTCATACCGCTCAAGCTCCATCAGGGTTTCTCCTTTGTGCAGATACCCTTCTATGTAATTTTCATTGGCCGTGATACTGAAATCAAAGGCTTCAATGGCTTTTTCGTATTGTTTGAGTTCCACCAGTAAAATGCCCAGATAAGCCCAGGCCAGGTGGTTGTATGGATCTGAATTAATGAGCGATTCGAGGAATTGAGCCGTTTTTTCTTTTTCTTCCAGCGAACAAACCTGACAACAAAATAGCAGCTCCAGATAAGCCATATCATTGTAGTTGTTTACCCGGATAGCCTTCTTTAAACTTTTAATGGCTTCGCCAAAATGACCGTTGTTCTGATATTCGTTGGCAATGTCAATATACACATAATCATGCTCTTCGGGATCCAGATAATTCAGCGCTTCCAGATAACAATCTACGGCATTGCGGAATTCACCTTTGTCGGAATAGACTTCAGCTTTCAACAGAAAAATATCGGGATTGCCGGTTTCCACCGATTGAATTTCGTCTAAGAGGGCAATGGCTTCATCATATTTCTTTTTGCGGATGAGTACCTGCGATTTACGGATTCTTAACTCGGTAGAAAAAGGATGTTGGGCAAGACCCATATTAATCACTTTTTCGGCTTTGGATATTTTATTTTTAGAGAGGTAATGGTCGAAAAATTCTTCAAAACGGTCTGCATCAAAAAATGATACTTCGTTGTTTTTCAATAGCTTTTCAAAAGCTTCCAAGTCTTGTGAAAATTGCTCCTCATTGCGTTCATACTCTTCGTTCATACTCATCCTTTATTCGTTATAAATGGAACATACTTCTCTGCAAAGCTACAACATTTAATCGGGGTGGTTTATTTGCCGCTTTTTGAGTTTTAAACAGGAAACGGCACAATGGATGTTTTAGTTTAAAAGGCACAATACTAACGGGTTAAAAATTTGTTATCATGTAGAATACATCAACCGGGAATAATGAAGGGATTGGAATATTAAGTCTATGTTGTTGATTTTGTGAAATATGCTTTGAGGTTGCGAGGTTCATGTTCATTCAAAATTTTTCAACACTAAATAAGGTTTACCGCTATACTCTGTACTTTTGCGCTCTATTTTTCAGCCCATGACATTAATTAAAAGTATTTCAGGAATCAGAGGAACCATCGGAGGTAAACCGGGAGAAAGCCTTACTCCCTTAGATTTGGTGAAATATTCAGGAGCTTATGCATCCATCATAAAATCTTCAGTAGGTAACCGAAAAGCCAAAGTAGTAATCGGCAGAGACGGAAGAATTTCAGGTCCCATGGTATCCGAATTGGTTATTCAGACCTTGGTGGCATCCGGCATTCAGGTGATTGATTTGGGATTATCTACCACGCCTTCGGTAGAAATGGCCGTAACGGGGCTTGCTGCCGACGGGGGCATCATTCTTACCGCAAGCCACAACCCCAAACAGTGGAATGCACTTAAACTGTTGAATAATAAAGGCGAATTTATTTCGGCATCCGAAGGTGAAGCGCTGTTGCAAAAAGCAGAAAATGAGCAGTTTGATTTTGTGGATGTCAATCATCTGGGTACTGTAGAAAAATATGAAGGAGGCTATATCCGCGAACATATCGAAGCCATTTTGGCATTGCCTTACGTGAATAAAGAATCCATTGAAAATGCCGGTTTCAAAATCGTGGTGGATGCCATCAATTCATCGGGCGGAATAGCGGTTCCGATGCTTTTGGAAGCCCTGGGCGTTAAAGAAGTGGTCTGTTTAAATGCCATACCTGACGGACAGTTTGCGCATAATCCCGAACCTTTGCCTGAGCACCTGACCGAATTATGCGAAATGGTGGTGAAACATCAGGCACATCTGGGGATTTCTGTAGATCCGGATGTGGACAGACTGGCCATGATTTGCGAAAATGGAGAACCCTTCGGTGAAGAATATACACTGGTTTCCGTGGCTGATTTTATGCTCCGCCACAAAGTGGGTAATACGGTTTCAAATCTTTCTTCTTCCAGAGCATTACGCGACGTAACCGAAAAAGCGGGCGGCAAATATTTTGCCGCGGCAGTGGGCGAGGTGAATGTGGTGGAAAAAATGAAAAGCGAACATGCCGTAATCGGAGGCGAAGGAAACGGGGGCGTTATTTTACCCGATTTGCATTACGGAAGAGATGCATTGGCAGGTATTGCCTTGTTTTTAACCCTGCTGGCTCAGGAAAAAAAGCCGGTTTCGGTGCTGAAAGCGACCTATCCGCCGTATTATATTTCTAAAAATAAAATTGAACTTTCGCCCGAAATGGATGTGGATCATGTGCTTCGTTCGGTAGAAGAAAAATATGCCAAGTTTGACGTGAACACGATTGACGGGGTGAAAATTGATTTTGAAAATGAATGGGTACATCTGCGTAAATCCAATACAGAGCCCATTATCCGCATTTATGCCGAAAGTGCATCGGAAGTAACTGCCGATACCCTGGCAAACAAAATCATATCCGATATCCGCGAAATTATACGAAGCGGAGCGGAGCATGGAGAAACACGGAATAAATCATAAAATCTCGCTAAACCTGGGTATCTGTTTATAGATTCCGGTGCTATTTTGTTACTTTAGCCCCGTTTACAAAATCAACATGAATCAGGATTTGTTTTTATATAATTCCATTGGCGGACAAAAAGTAAAGTTTGAACCCATAAATCCTCCTTTTGTGGGCATGTATGTGTGCGGACCTACCGTATACAGTGATGTGCATCTGGGAAATTGCCGTACGTTCCTCACGTTCGATTTGCTTTACCGCTACTTAACCCATCTGGGATATAAAGTTCGTTATGTAAGAAATATTACCGATGCGGGTCATTTGGAAAATGATGCCGATGCCGGAGAAGATAAAATTGCCAAAAAAGCCCGTCTGGAAGAATTGGAACCCATGGAAATTGTACAACGCTACACGGTAGGATTCCGCCATGTTATGGGGTTATTCAATATGCTTCCGCCCAGTATAGAGCCTACGGCTACCGGGCATATTGTGGAGCAGATTGAAATGGTAAAAAAAATCATGGAGAAAGGTTTGGCCTATGAAGTAAACGGCTCCGTGTATTTTGATGTAATCAAATATCAGGAACAGTTTAAAAACTATGGAGAACTTTCGGGTCGTAAGATTGATGAACTGATAGCGGGAGCCGGTGCCGAAAAAAGAACCTTGGAAGGACAGGATGAAAAGCGCAATCCGGTGGATTTTGCCATCTGGAAAAAGGCCTCTCCCTATCATATTATGCGTTGGGTATCGCCCTGGGGCGAAGGTTTTCCGGGCTGGCATTTGGAGTGTTCGGCCATGAGTACCAAATACCTGGGCGAAGAATTTGATATTCACGGTGGCGGTATGGATCTTAAATTCCCTCACCATGAAGCCGAAATAGCCCAAAATAATGCCTGCTGCAACCACGGCGGACCGAGGATTTGGTTGCATTCCAATATGTTAACCGTTAACGGAAAACGGATGGGTAAATCGGAAGGAAACGCCTTTCTTCCCGAAGAGTTGTTCGCCGGAAGTCATCCATTACTGACCAAAGGATACAGTCCCATGACGGTCAGGTTTTTTATGCTGCAGGCGCATTACCGCAGCACATTGGATTTTTCTAATGAAGCGTTACATGCCGCCGAAAAAGGCTTTAAGCGGATAACCGATGCCGTTAACCTGTTGGCTTCACTTAAATCCGGCGTCGCTTCTGATTTCAATTGGAAACAGTGGGAATCCGAAGTGTATGCCGCCATGAATGACGATTTGAACAGTCCCGTGGCTATTGCCCACTTGTTTGAAGCTGCCAAAAGAATCAATTCCATTTCGGAAGGAAAAGAATCGGTTTCAAAAGAAGATTTGGAAAGAATACAATATTTTATTCCTGTTTTTCTGCAGGATGTATTAGGCATCCGCAATGAAAATATGGCTGCCGGCAACGAAGAAAATACGGTGGATGGATTGATGCAGCTGATTATCAACTTAAGGAATGAGGCCCGTTTCCGTAAAGATTTCCAGACCTCGGATATTATCCGCGACAGCCTGAAAGAAGTAGGAATTCAGTTGAAGGACGGAAAAGAAGGCACCGGTTGGGAAAAAACAACATCTTAATTTCATGAAAAAATCGATTGGTATATATTCTTTTTTGGCAGCGTTTTCGGGTCTGGTTTTGCTTTCCTGCGGGGACGGTAAAACGCCGGATAAACCCAAACCTACCGCACCGCCCACACAAACCGTTCAGAAAGAATATGTGGCTCCGCCTGATTTTAATGCAGACAGTGCATTCAATCAGATAAAAAAACAGGTTTCTTTCGGCCCCAGAATACCAAACACGGAAGCGCAAAAAAAATGTGCGGACTGGCTCGCCAATACACTGAGAAAATACACGAAAGATGTAATTGTACAGGAAGCCGTTGTTACGGCTCATACCGGAGAACAGTTGCCTATGTATAACATCATGGCCCGGTTCAAACCGGAATCTTCCAACCGGATTTTACTTTGTGCGCACTGGGATACTCGTCCTTTTGCCGATATGGATAAGTCAGACAAAAAAGCCCGTTTCGACGGCGCTGATGACGGGGGAAGCGGTACGGCCGTTTTGCTTGAAATTGCCCGTATTATTTCAGAAACGCCACCGGAGGCCGGTATTGATATCGTATTGTTTGATGTGGAAGATTACGGCACCAACGAAGGCGGAACCGATTCCTATTGCCTGGGTTCGCAGTATTGGGGTAAAAATCCACCCGTGGCAGGTTATTTTGCCAAATACGGCATACTGCTCGATATGGTGGGAGCCAAAGGTGCCCGTTTTGCCAAGGAGGGTTATTCGATGCAGGTGGCCCCTTCCGTTGTGGAAAAAGTATGGAGTACGGCTGCCCGCCTGGGTTATGGAGATATTTTCACGCAGGAACTTGCGCCTGCCGTTACCGATGATCACTATTTTGTAAGAAAATACACGGGAATTCCCTGTATTGACATCATTAACTATGGAAAACATAATAATGAAAACGGGTTTGGTCCGCATTGGCACACCCGCAATGACAACCTTTCCAATATTGATAAAAACATACTGAAAGCCGTTGGCCACACCGTGCTGGATGTAATTTATAACGAATAATTTTTAAAATAAACAGATACCATGATTCGCTTTTCAGTTTTTGCTTTGTTCTTGATTCCTGCTTCTATACTAGCTCAAACGCCAAACAATGCCATTCCCAAAGAAATGGGCTTTGCTGTTTCCGTGAAAGGGGATACCCTTTTTGGAGAAGTAAACTACATGAAAAAAACGGGCTATAGACAAACCATGCAGGTTCGTATTGATGAGCAGACACAAAAAACGTGTAATCCCAAACAGTATTCATACATCAAAGCCGGTGAGAATGTATTTGAATCTTTCTTTGTGCCCGGAGGAGAAGATAAGCAGTTTTTTTGGTTGAAAACCGGAGGTAAAATATTCCTGTATGAATACCAGTATGAAATGTATCAACTGAATACTACAGTCACTAAATCTGAATATTACATCAGAACCAAAGGCTCAGAGGAATTGACCAAACTGAACCCCAACAACTTTAAAAAGAAAGTGGGTGAATTGGTTGCCGACAATGCGAAAGTGTCAGAAATGATTTCTGCCAAAGACACTAAATTTGAGGCATTAGAGGAAATCATCACCCTATACAATAAAGAGAATTAATATAGTTTGCCATGGAACTGAAACAGGAGTATGATTATGTGATTATCGGATCCGGTTTTGGAGGTTCTGTGGCCGCTTTGCGCCTCAGCGAAAAGGGCTATTCCGTATTGGTGATTGAAAAAGGAAAATGGTACGATGCCAAAGATTTTCCCAAGACTAACTGGAATTTCAGGAAATGGTTGTGGCTTCCTTCGCTGCGCCTGTTTGGTATCATGAAACTCACTTATTTCCGTCATATTGCCGTACTCAGCGGAGTGGGAGTGGGCGGAGGTTCGTTGGTGTATGCCAATACGCTTCCAAGGCCTAAAAAAGGATTTTTTAATCACGGAAGTTGGGCAAATCTGGCCGATTGGGAAAACGAACTGGACGAACATTATAAAACGGCTCTTCGCATGCTGGGAGCGGTTAAAAACCCGTATATGGGTCCGGCAGATAATGCCTTGAAATCGGTTTCAGAAAAAGCGAATCTCACAAATCATTTTGAACCCACCCATGTGGCGGTATTGTTCGGTTCCAAACCTGATACGGTGGTTCCCGATCCTTTTTTTGACGGCAAAGGTCCCGAACGGGTAACCTGCAATTACTGCGGAAAATGCATGACCGGCTGCCCCAATAATTCTAAAAATACACTCGATAAAAATTACCTGCATCTGGCTCAGGGACTCGGAGCGCAAATTCTTGCGGAACAGGAAGTGAAAGATGTAAAACCCCTTGACGGCGAATCAGGAAAAACGGGATACGTTATTCGTTTTCAGTCCAGTACGCAATGGTTTTCGCGATCGCAGACCGTGAAAGCCAAAGGCGTAGTATTTGCCGGCGGTGTATTGGGTACGCTTCCTTTGTTGCTTCGTTTGTGCCGCAATTCGTTGCCCCGCATCAGCAAGCGCCTCGGATATGATATCCGTTCCAACAATGAGGCCCTCATCGGCATCACTACGCCCAACAATTCGTTGGATTTATCCAAAGGCATTGCCATCGGTTCTATTGTAGAGGTGGATGAAAACAGCCACCTGGAGCCCTGTCGTTATGGAAACGGTTCGGGAGCCTGGCGGCCCGTGATGATGCCGGCCATAAATGAGCCGAATTTCTTCAAACGGATTTCAAAACTTACCGTGAAAATAGTATCGGCTCCACTTGCCTGGCTGCGTGTGTATGCCGTAAAAGATTTTGGAAAAAGCACCGTGTTTCTGTTGTTCATGCAGAGTATTGACAGTACTATCCGCTTTCGTAAATCCATCTGGGGAACCAGTTCGGCCGTTTCCACGGGTACGGCTCCCACGGCATTTATAAATAAAGCCCACGAACTATCGGAAATGTATGCCCGCGAAATCAACGGTAAACCGCTCACCATTTTTACCGAAACCCTTACGGGGATTCCTTCCACGGCGCATATTCTGGGCGGCTGTGTGATGGGCGAAAGCCCTGAAACGGGTGTGATTGATAAAAACAACCGGGTATTTGGCTACGAAAATATGATGGTTTGCGACGGTTCTATGATATCGGCCAACCCGGGTGTGAATCCCTCGCTGAGCATTACGGCCATTTCAGAGCGGGCCATGAGTTTGATTCCGGCAAAAGGGCAATAGGCATTAGGCAAGAGTTGTCTTAATGCTAATATTAGACCGCTTTACTCAAAAAAAAGTTATCGAATTATCGAAAAAGGGAGTGCAATAGACTTCTTCCAATTTTTCCGACATACGCATGAAAATGTTATTTTTCTTTTGCATTGATATACTTACGTTTGTCAGGCAGATGTTAAAAACGGCTGATTTTGTCCGGATAAAAATAAAATGCATGCCATATATTAGCCAAACCAATATCACTTCAACACCCTATGAGAGTTAATTTTCTGATAGACAACACTTCAAGACCGGAATTTATTGGGGGCAGGCTTTTGTACTCTGATATTATTATCGCTTTTACTTCGTGTGGGTGTTATCACCTAAACGGAACGGTATATACCCTTAAAAAGAGAAGGAGGTGCAAGTCGTAGACTGACACCTCCCTCCGGCGCTTTAAATTTGCACACTCAAAGCGCCGTAAAGGTAGGAAAAAGAAAGCAGCACACAGAAATATGTGGTGGCGTTCGTGTTTCAATGATGGAATGTTGGTCAAACGCCCGCTCCAATTAAACAAATTTTACCAATACGTTATTATGAAAAATCAAATTTTTAAAGCAGCCACATTGGCCGTTTGTATATTTATATCAGACTTTACTTTGTATGCCCAGGAAGGAGGGGCGCAATCAGGACCGAATATACAGCCCTTGTGCAATTCCCAGTTTACCTTTGAACCATGTATGAATCTGGTCAGAAATCCTTCGTTTTCTATTTATGTGCCCGGTACAAGCCCCGTGTGGGATGCTTTGCACAACATATCGGGAGCCTGCCCCTGGACAACGGCCATTAAAACAAACCCGGCTGAAACCCATACTTCTGACATTCATGCCGGTACTCCAAATGTTTTTCATCAGGACATAACCTATGCTTCCAATTCTGTTCCTGCGAATTTTGCGGGTTCATCTACCGACGAAGTGCCTAACACGGTATGCGGCGAAGATGATCAATACTACAATAACGGGTCGGGAAACATACAGGCTTATGCCGGATTGTACGGGTATGCAACTACCATTAACGGATTAGATGGTACACCCTATTCATACAGTGATTACCGTGAATTTATCCAGCAGAAACTTTCTGCACCGTTGACTGCCGGCAAAACCTATACGGTAAACATACGGGTTAAACTGGGCACAAACAGTAACCGTGCGGTTCCGCTGGGCATTCTGTTTTCGCCTGTCAGACCCGATTATCCGGCACAGACCGGATACACGGGTGTGGTTTCGACAGCCGGAGGAACCCTTTTGTCTATTCCTGCGGTAAGCAACAAAACCACATGGCAGACGGTAACCTTTTCGTACACGCATACGGGTGCTCCCATGCAGTACATTACCATCGGAAACTTTAAAACAGATGCGCAGCTTACTTCAGATGGCGAAATTACCACCGTGCCTCCTTCGGCATCAACGGGGCAGCAGGTTTTCGCGTATTACTTTATAGACGATATAGCCGTTTTTGAAACCGGAGAGGTCTGTTGTCAGGCATCATCAAACACGGGCTTTGCCCCCTGTGCCTACCCCACGGTAAATACCCTGCAGCCCCAGATAGGCGGCAGCGAAAACGGATGTGCGGCAAATACCTATACGGTGCTTAATGCAGGCCAGTATCCGGCAGGGACGCTGTTTACCTGGACGTACAGCGTGCCCGGGGGCACACCCGTAACGGGTTCGGGGACAAGTTTTTCGCTCAATGCGTCACAAACCGCAGCCGGGGGGCTGCTTACCCTTACGGCCACACCGCCCTACGGCTGCCCCGCCGAAACCAAGCTGCAGATTAAAAGCTGCTGCGTACCTGACGGCTACACCGGCAACAATGCCACCACCTACCTGGCCACCGGGGCTCCCGGCAGCAACAAAGCCTCCGACATGCTTGCCCACTTTGGCGGTACAGTTCCTTTTTATGCACAAATTGCTATTAACGGGCTTTTTACCGTAGATGTTGATTTAAGCTGGGTAGATGTTGATGCACGCTTCGGACCTGATGCTAAAGTAGTGTTGGATAATAACCAGCAATTTAATATAAACCGCTCACACCTGTATGCCTGCGACAAAATGTGGCAGGGTATTGAAGCCGACCATATATCAGAAAATGTAAACATTTTTAAATCACTTGTAGAGCATGCTTATGTGGCTGTAAATTCAATATCGGGGGCTGATATTTATCTTTCGGGAAACACATTTAACAGAAACCAGACCCATGTGGGTGTTTCGTTGTTTACGGGAGTACACCCCGCAAAAATTGATAATAACGTGTTTACCTGCGAGGATCTGATTGCAGGCACACTTTTACCCCTGCCCCAGCCACTCCAAAATCAACATACCGGGTTTGGTATATCGGCTTTTGGCGTGGGAACCCTTAATATCGGTATTGATCCGGTTGGCGGTGGTGTATATCAGACAAATTACTTCCGGTTTGCCTCTACACACGTTATGGCCGTGGGAGCGGGTGTGAATATTAAAAACTGTAATTTTACGAAAATGCTTAACTGGCAGGCTCCCACGCTGGCTGCCGGCGGACAGCTTAATGTGGTGAACGGGGTTGCCGTGTGTGCATACGGCCCCACCGGAAATGCATCTCAACAGCTTAGCGTAGGCGGTTTTGCCACAGGCGATGGCTGCTATTTTGAAGGTATTTGGCCCGGTAATAATGTTAGGGGAGCCGGAGTGGTTACAACAGACAACATACATGTATCTGTGGCCGGCAACAGTTTCAAATGGCTCAAATATGGCGTGGCGGTTAACAAACTCACCGGCTGGCAGACGGTTTCTGGCACCACGGTTACCCAAAATATTCAGAATCTTAATGTAAAAAACAATAATTTTTACCATATTGATTCCTCTGCTGTATATGGAGTAGTTTATCAAAGGGCAAGTGTATCGGTAATCGACAATATATTTGAGAGTATATGGCACAAAGGAATTTATTTCGGAAATATTTTTCCCTCCAAATTCACTTCTTACCTTATACAAAATAATGATATTAAAGGTGAAACATGGACTGCCGGTATTCATACCATAAACTGCAGCAGAACCCGCATCTTAAATAATCATGTGGGTGTAGATTCCCACACCGCTGCATGGTTTGCCTTAAACCCCAGAACACACTATGGTATACGCACGGAGGGATGCGGTAATGTGCAGATTATAGATAACAAAATAGACCTGGACAATACCACACCCACCGCAGCCGTATTTAACAACAGTACCTACCTGAAACTGCAAGGCATAAACGTGGCCGCCTGCCCCGGTGCCACCGTGTGCAACAACGAAATGCAGACCCTTGGCACCGGTATGCGCTTTATGCTCAATAATGCCGGCATACGCATACGCCTCAATAAAATGTTCAGCCTGCATACGGGTATAGATCTTTATCAGGCCAATATCCAAAATCCGGGTATAAGTACCCAGGGGGATGATAAAGCTTCGGATAACCAATGGAACAATATCCTTGGAGGTAATACCACCCGCCGCATTGTGGGTAATTACAGCGCTTCATTTGATTACAAATACCGGAGTCAGTCTTTACCCAATCAGTCATCCGTACCCGCCGGAAACTGGAATCCGCAAAATTTTACAGGACTTTCTCCTTACGTTCAAGGTGTAACCTTCACCAAAACGGTCAATAACAGCACTCAGTTTGTTACCTGCACGGGGCAGAGCGTGGCCAGTATGGAAGAATTGAGCCAGATGCGCCAGGCCATGTTTGGCGATATTGTGGACGGTACCATGCAATATGAAGCGGAAACGGAAGAAGCACTGAAGTATTTTGATGAAAAAACGGCCTATACCGAACTGAAATACGACAGTGCATTATGGGCCGGCAGCTTGCAGGCCGATGATAAGTTTCGTAATTTCGTAGAGATGAAGGAAACGGAGAACATCGGGCGTATGGGAGATGTATTTAGCCATGTATTGAATGCGGATAAAGCCGCAGCTTTGCAGGTCCTGGCTACCATAAACACCGGCACCGATGTGGAGGGATACGAAAAAACAGTTGCTGATATTTACATACGCCGCTGGATGAACGACACGGTATCCTTTGATAGCACTGAAATTGAGCAGCTGGGCCTGATTGCCAACATGGATTATGAAACGGGCGGTCCGGCCGTATTGGCAGCCCGGGTGCTTTTGGGCGGTGATGCTCTTGACTTTGAGACCAAGAGCCAAACAATTGATGACGATTTTACGGATGCAGAAGAACCGCTTATTCAGATATACCCCAATCCGGTATCCGATGTAATCGGTTTCAGGATGATGGGCGAACCCGAAGCATTCACTTTCCGTCTATTTACCATGCAAGGTATGGTTGTTTTAGAGCGGCAGATGAAGGAAGGGGAGTTGCATACCGGTATCGGTGTGCATCACCTGATGAAAGGGGTCTATTATTATGAAATACAAACCCAAAGCGGTAAACTTCAGAACGGAAAGTTGATAGTGATGACAAATTAAAACAGGCAGGCAAGGGGAGAGTTTGGCTTTCCCCTTGCTTTATTAAAATGAAAAAAGGACTTTACATATTATTACTATCCGTTTTCTTTAATAAAGGATATGGGCAGAATTTGGTGCAGAACGGAAGTTTTGAAGATACTATTACTTGCGCAACTTTGATAGATAATCACCTTACACATTGGAAAAGTATAAACACTGTAGATTGGTACAGTAATTGCTTGGGAATAACAGATTTGTGGCCAGAGTTGAATTCTTTCAACCCTACCTTACCCGTTAGCGGCAGTAATATTGCCGGGATTGGATATGCTCATAATGCAACGATTCCTGATTATTATGAGATCCTTTATCAGCCTCTTTTGGCAGAGTTGGAACCAGCTAAATTTTATTGTTTTTCGTGTTGGGTAAAATCTGGAAAAATTCAGGGGTACATCTCCAATTTTGTGCAGGTTTATTTTTCTGTGATTGAAATCGATTCTTCAGTTCTCTTGGGCGGAAACCTCAATCCCCAAGTTGTTCACCCGAATATTGTTGAAGATTACATAAACTGGACCGAAATCAAAGGCGGTTTTATTTCAGATTCAGCTCTCAAAATAATGTATATAGGTCCTATATCTCATCAAAGTATACAAACATCTCCGAATCCATTCAGCTCAGATATTCTTTTAAAAGATTTCTCGTATTATTTTTTGGATGAGATTTCCTTGTATAAAATGAATGTGCCATTATTCAGTAGCAGTTTCACCTGCGAATCAGGTCAGTTTTCAGCATCCGTTTCCGGTGCCGACAGCGTGCGCTGGTACCGCAACGGGCAGCTGTTTTCGACGCAGGCCGGTATTGTCATTACCAACCCAGAGCCGGGCGAGAGCCTCATGGCTGAGTATTTTCTGTGTAACTATACCTTTACCGATACGCTCACGGTTCCGCCCTGCACGGTGCCTGAACCGGAGTTCCCCAATATCATCACCCCCAACGGCGATGGCGTAAATGATGCCTTTACCGTTGAGCATCTGCCCCCGGGCAGTTCGCTCATCATCTACAACCGCTGGGGCAACGAGGTATTCCGCACGGCCCACTACAACAATACCTGGCAGGGCACAACCGAAACTTTTGGAATCGAAACTAAAGTCAGTGACGGTACGTATTTTTATGTACTCATTACACAGGAAGGGAGACAGTATAAGGGGACGGTAACTGTCGTTAAGTAGAGGTTTAAAAAGAACAAGGATAAAGGAGTAAGGATGAAGGACAGTTTAATGTGCTGATTAACCAATGTGCTGATTTAACAATTAATTTGAAAATTTGGTGATTTGAAAATTTGATGATGGAACTGTTGACATGACATTAACAATTAACAGATAACCATTAACAGATAACAATTAACCGCCAACCCACCCACAACCATTGAACATGAAAACAATGAAACAAGAGAACAACATATACATAGGCGGCGATGCCGTGGATTTTGAAAGCAAAATGGGTGATCCCTTACAGGAAGAGGAAAACCTTGAAGCCATGATTTCCGTTTATCCGAACCCTACTTACGGATATATAAACTTTTTAACCGAAAACATGGACCTGGGCTTTCATTTTACAATGTATACGACGGAAGGAGTAAAGGTGTTTGATAAATACCTGAATACCCCTTCGCCCATTGAGATTTTTGATATATCTCAAGGTCTTTATCTTTATGAGATAAGAACGGCGGATATGAAAAAGAAAACGGGAAAATTAGTGATAATGAAAAACTGATCAATATGCGGGCGGGGTTAAATTCCGCCCGCATATACTTTTAAATATGAAAAAATGGTGTTACATAGGTTTATTGGGTTTTGTTTGTTTAAATGTTTCCGGCCAAAATTTAATTACTAACGGAGGATTTGAAGATACTGTGTCTTGCCCAATAATGGCAACTCAAATTAATCTTTCTGTAAATTATAATGGCATTAACACCTGCGATTATTTTAATCGTTGTTCATTAAATCCAAACGCTGTTCCTGAAACTAATTTTGTTTCTCCCCTATCGCCGGCCAGCGGGGATGCCATGGTGGGAATACTTTACCTCAAAGACCCGAATTATTTTTATCGGGAAGTAATATGGGCCAAATTACCTAACAAATTAAAAAAAGGTTCGTTTTATTGCTTCAGTTCTCAAGTAGCATCGTGTAGAACCTGCAATTTTTTTTCAAATCCCTTTGAGGTATTATTCAGCATGGATACCATACCCCAAAACAACTTTTTAACTGAGGCCACCTTCAACTTTTTACCTCAAATTTCTTTTAAGAATCCGGTTACCAATACCGAAGATTGGAAGGAAATTAAAAGCGGCATGATTGCCTCCGAGGAATATCAATATTTTTATATAGGTAGGCTGTTGATTAGTGAAGACACGCTTATTTTAAATCCCAATTACGATGGATCTGAATTTTACAGATACTCCGTTTATTTTTTCATTGACGATTTACAGCTCACGGAAATCAGCCGTCCGGAGTTTCAATATACGCATACCTGCGAGGGTGCGGCCTTGGCCGCTTCCGTTTCCGGTGCCGACAGCGTGCGCTGGTACCGCAACGGGCAGCTGTTTTCGCAGCAGCCAAACATACTACTCCCCGATATACAATCCGGTGAGAGCCTCATGGCCGAGTATTTTCTGTGCAACTACACCTTTACCGATACGCTCACCGTGCCGCCCTGCACGGTGCCTGAGCCGGAGTTCCCCAATATCATTACCCCCAACGCAGACGGGGTAAACGATGTATTCGTAATAGAACAACTGGCCGCCGGCAGTACGCTGGTTATCTATAACCGCTGGGGCAGCGAGGTTTTCCGCAGTACAAACTACGCCAACACCTGGCAGGGCCAAACCGAAACGTTCGGAATTGAAACAAAAGTACCCGACGCCACGTATTTTTATGTACTCATCACACAGGAAGGGAAACAGTATAAGGGGACGGTAACGGTCGTTAAGTAGAGGTAAGACGAAAATATTAAAAAGAACAAGGATGAAGGAGCAAGGATAAAGGACAGTTTAATGTGCTGATGAATCAATATGCTGATGTGCTGATGATACTATTGCCTACTGCCTATTGCCTCCTGCCTATTAATGTGCTGATGATACTATTGCCTCCTGCCTATTGCCTCCTGCCTATTAACAGATAACCATAAACAACCGAACAAAAGAACAACCGAACAAAAGAACAATTCTTAATCCATCTAGTACAATAATTCTCCCGGATACTTCTCTTTGTGGATCTGCACGGCGATATCGTACAGTTTCTTTTTCAGTTCTTCGGTGTTTTCTTTTTCTAAAGCCGAAATAAATACACAGGGGGTGTTTTCGGCGGCCATATAACTGCGTTTGAGCTCGGCTAATGAGGATTTTTGTTCTTCGCCGTTTTGCTCAAATTCTGGGAGTTCCTCATTTTCGTAGGCATCAATTTTATTGAACACCAATATGGTGGGTTTATCCAAGGCATTGATGTCTTCCAGTGTGCGTTTTACCACGGCAATATGATCTTCAAACTGCGGATGCGAAACATCCACCACATGCAGCAGGATGTCGGCTTCGCGCACCTCGTCCAACGTGCTTTTAAACGATTCTACGAGGCGGGTGGGCAACTTGCGTATGAATCCCACCGTGTCTGACAACAGAAAGGGCAGATTTTCGATGGTAACTTTGCGCACGGTGGTGTCCAGTGTGGCAAACAGTTTATTGTCGGCATACACTTCGCTTTTGGAAAGCATACGCATGATAGTGCTTTTGCCCACATTGGTATAACCCACCAGGGCTACGCGCACCATATTCCCACGGCTTTTGCGCTGGGTGGCCATGGTGCGGTCAATATTGCGGAGTTTTTCGCGAAGCAGCGATATGGTATGCTGAATGGCCCGGCGGTCGCTCTCAATCTGGCTTTCACCGGGACCGCGCATACCGATTCCTCCTTTTTGTCTTTCTAAGTGGGTCCACATACGCGTAAGACGCGGCAGCAGGTATTGCAACTGCGCCAGCTGTACCTGTGTTTTGGCATGTGCCGTCTGCGCCCTTGCGGCAAAAATATCCAGAATCAGTGTGGTTCTGTCGAGTACTTTAACGCCTTCAAAAATGCGCTCCAGGTTTTTTACCTGCGTGGGGGTGAGTTCATCGTCAAAAACAATGATATCAACCGCTTCGGCTTTAACAAACTCGGCAATTTCTTCCGCTTTTCCTTTACCCACAAACGTGGCCGTGTTGGGACGGTCCGTTTTCTGAACAAAACGTTTCACGGTATGACCGCCGGCGGTAAGCATAAGGAATTCCAGCTCATCGAGGTATTCGTTGAGTTTCTTTTCGGGCTGACCGGGCATAATCAGACCCACCAATACCGCTTTTTCTATTTTTTCAGCCTCCAACAGGAAATCAGTTTTTGATGTGTTTTTCAATATAATCGGCCACTTCGGCTATCTGGGATTCGCTCAATACGTCTTTATACGCCGGCATGATTCCTCCCGACGAACCGTTGGTGATAATCGGAATCATTTCAGCGGGTGTCAGCTTGGAATCTGTAAGATCTTTTGCTCCCGAAAGCCCCATTTTGCCATTACTACCGTGGCAACGGGCACATTGTTTATCGTAATTCTCTTTTCCGGCATGAGCGGTTGTAGCGGGTTCTGCGTTTTCATTTCCTCCGCAGGAAACCAATATGAAACCGAATGCGGCAAGTATAATCAGACTTTTTTTCATAAAATTTAGTTGATGATGGTCCATGTACCCCATGGAATACGGGATAAAATCAAAATGAAAGCAATGAGATAAAAGATGGCCGTTTTACGGTTTTTGGCGGCATCGCCTTCAGCTCTTTTACCCAAGGAAAATCCAACGGTAGCAACTATGGCGGCAATCAGCATTACCGAAATGTGTTCCACGGCCAAAAAGCGGGAGGTGGAATCTTTCATGATTTCGCCCATAGGTTGCTCGCTAAACATGGGAACCACTTTCTGAACATATAAGATCAAGCCCAATATCACCTGAATATGCAAAAATCCCATAGCGGCAGCAAACACCCCTTTGGAATAGGGTTTATTGCCCGATGCTCCCATAAAACCTTTTATGATGGCAAATAACATCAGTCCTAATACGATAAACGGCAGTCCGGAATGCGCTTTTACTAAAATATTCATGTTGTTTAATTTTTTGCGAAGTTCATCATTTTAAATGAATGTAGGGAAAGGTGTGGTTATTTTCGGACATCAAAAGTCGGAGAAACATTTTAACGGGTAACTTTTTGCGAATACGGGCTGTCCTGCTAACTTCGCCAACCTATCCGAAATGTATGTCGAAAATCAAATCAGTTGTATTAAAAGGGTGTTTATCCGTAGTGCTTTTTTCGGTGGGGATTGCCGCTTATGCGCAGAGCACTTTTCCCGTGAATGGAATCAGCAGCGAAGATAAAAGCCTGTATGCCCTTACTAATGCCCGTTTATTTATTGAACCCGGCAAAGTAGAAACCGACGCCGTATTGCTTTTTTCCGAAGGAAAAATAGTGAAAGCCGGTAAAGGGATTCCCGTGCCTAAACATGCCGTGGTTACTGACCTGAAAGGGGCTTTTGTATATCCTTCTTTTATTGAATTATTTTCTGATTATGGTATTGATTCACCCAAAGAAGAATCGGGCAGGGGCTATGAAAGCATCCGCAAAGGCGCTTATGCCTGGAATGATGCATTGCGTTCGGATTTCCGTGCGGCAGAACATTTTAATCCTGATGAAGAAAAAGCAGCCGAATGGCGCAAACTGGGTTTTGGAGCGGTGTTAACCCATCGCCGGAACGGAATATTAAGAGGCGCCGGGGCTTTGGTAACCACAGGAAACGGTAGCGCAAATACCGAACTGCTGGAAGCTAATCTTTCAATGGGGGCTTCTTTTCAGAAAGGCACTTCAAAACAAAATTATCCGGGTTCGCTTACGGGTGCCATAGCGCTGCTCCGACAAACGTTTTACGATGCCGAATGGTATGCGGTTCACGGCAAAAAGATTGAACGCAATCTTTCGCTGGAATCTTTACAGCAGTTTATGAAAAAGCCCTTTCTGTTTGAAGGGATTGATAAATACGATTTGTTGCGCTTCAAAAAAATTGCGGATGAATTTAAACTCACGTTCATTTCCCGAGGAAACGGCGATGAATACCAACGGGCCGAAATCATTAAACAGGAAGGAATCCGTGTGGCTCTTCCGCTTAATTTTCCGCAGGCTCCCGATGTAAACGATCCGTATGATGCGCTCCGGGTTTCACTGGCCGATTTAAAACATTGGGAAAACGCCCCTTTTACCCCCCTTTTGCTGCATAATGCCGGGGTTGAATTCGCGCTGACTTCACAGGGGTTGAAGCCCGCAGACCGTGGGAAATTTATGGAAAGAATCCGCCTCATCGTAAAAAACGGCTATCCCAAAGAAAAAGCATTGGCTTCGCTCACCGCATTACCTGCATCTTGGCTGGGTTACGAAAATCAATTAGGCGTGCTGAAAGCAGGCGCTTTGGCTAACTTTTTTATTGCCACGGGCGATATTTTTGAAGATTCTTCCGTGATGGTTTCCCATTGGATTCAGGGGGTAAAATATTCGCTGAACGAAATTCCCGAAACCGATGTACGGGGTACGTTTTCGCTTACACTGCCTGACGGGAAGGCGATTTCGGTGAAGGTGAAAGGCTTTATCCAAAACCCCAAAGCCGATTTTTCGGCGGTTGATTCTTCCAAAGTAACGGGTACTTTCTCCGTCAGCGGTAGCCGGGTGTTAATTACCGTTTCCGGAAAAGATTCGGCCTCGGTGTATCGCTTGGAAGGAAATGCCACATCCGAACGTTGGCAGGGAAAAGGGCTTGATTCCCAAGGAAAGTTATTCAACTGGTCTGCCCCAAAAACGGAACCCTATCAAGCTGAAAAACCGAAAGAAAAAGAAGAAAATACCCGCAAACCGGGCACCGTTTGGTATCCGCAGGTAGCTTATGGTTTTGAAGAAATCCCCTCCACAAACCGGTATGTGTTGAAAAACGGAACCCTGTGGACGGGAGAAAAAGAAGGCATTCTGAAGGAAACCGACATTCAGTTTGCTGACGGAAAAATTGAAAAAATCGGTAAAAACCTTACAACGCCCAAAGGATATACGGAGGTGGATTGCCGCAATACATATATTACGGCAGGCATTGTGGATGAACATTCGCATATTGCGCTTACCCGTGGCGTAAACGAAGGCGGAACGGCCAATTCGGCAGAGGTGAGTATGGCCGATGTTATCAATGCCGACGATATGAATATTTACAGGCATCTGGCAGGAGGCGTTACCACCATACATCAGTTACATGGATCGGCTAATCCCATCGGCGGACGTTCCTCTATTCTGAAACTCAGATGGGGGCGCAGTCCCGAAGAAATGAAGTTTGAAAATGCTCCCGGTTTTATCAAGTTTGCCTTGGGCGAAAACGTAAAACAGAGCAATTGGGGCGAAGGTTCGCGTTATCCGCAGACCCGTCTCGGTGTGGAGCAGTTTTTTTACGATCAGTTTCTGAAAGCCCGTCAATACGAACAGCAGCGCAAAGCAGGCGGAGCCTCCGTTCGCAGAGATTTACGGCTTGAGGTATTGGTAGATATTTTGAACGGAAAACGTTTTATTTCCTGTCACAGCTATGTGCAGAGTGAAATCAATATGCTCATGAAAGTGGCCGATTCACTCGGTTTTACGGTAAATACCTTCACGCACATTCTGGAAGGCTACAAAGTGGCCGACAAAATGAAAGCGCACGGGGCCAATGCCAGCACCTTTTCAGATTGGTGGGCATATAAATTTGAGGTGAATGATGCCATACCCTACAATGCGACCATCATGCATAAAATGGGCGTGAATACCGGTATCAATTCCGACGATGCGGAAATGGCCCGGAGGCTCAATCAGGAGGCGGCCAAAGCGGTTAAATACGGTGGCGTTTCGCAAGAAGAAGCCTGGAAAATGGTTACCCTGAATCCGGCCAAAATGCTGAGGATTGACAATCGGGTGGGCTCATTGAAAGCAGGAAAAGATGCCGATATCGTGGTGTGGAGCCGGGAACCGTTGAGCATTTATGCCCATGCCGAAAAAACCTTTGTGGACGGCGTGTTATATTTTGACAGGGAGCGCGATGCCGAATTACGCAAAACGGCACAGGCGGAGCGCAACAGAATCATAGCCCTGATGCTCAATGACCCTGCCGTAAAAGGCGGAAAAGCACAAAAACCCCGTGAGAAAAAAGAACATTTATACCATTGTGATGATGTACATGAAGAAGGGGAGGAAGAGCATGAATAACCAACAAAAATTGCGACAAAACATGAAAAAATATATCATCTTAATGGGTTGTGTACTGCTGATTACACATACTGTTAAAGCCCAAATTCCTTATCCGGCAAAAACGCAGGATGCACCGATTCTGATTACGGGAGCCACCATTCATGTGGGTAACGGTACGGTCATTGAAAAGGGAATCATCGGTTTTGAAAACGGAAAAATTACCGAAGTGGGGGAGCGCTCCACCAACGAAAGCCGCTATACCCTCAACATTGACGCAACGGGAAAACACATTTATCCGGGATTTATTCTGCCCAATACCATTTTGGGATTGGTGGAAATTGATGCCGTAAAAGCATCGCGCGATTATGAAGAAATAGGCGCCATAAACCCCAGTGTGCGTACATTAATCGGTTTTAATCCGGAAAGTAAAATCATTCCCACCGTGCGCTCCAACGGGGTTTTGATTTGTCAGTCGGCGCCCCGCAGCGGATTGGTTTCGGGCACTTCTTCCATTTTTAATCTGGACGGATGGAACTGGGAAGATGCCGTGCTTAAAGCGGATGACGGGATTTGGTTTAACTGGCCGGCCGAACGCTATAACACCGGATGGTGGGTGGAACCCGGCGAAGATAAACTGAATGAAAAACGAAAATCGCAACTGGAGCAGGTGCAATTGCTCTTGGAACGGGCACGAGTATATAATCACGAAACGGTTGATTTAAATTTAGCTTCGCTCAAAGGCTTGTTTGATGGTTCTCAGCGGGCGTATATAGAGGTAAACCGGGCCAAAGAAATCAAAGAAGCCGTCTTGTTTTTTAAGAAGTTGGGCGTACAAAAAATGGTGGTATGCGGTGGTGCGGAAAGTCATCTGGTGGCTGATTTTTTGAAACAGGAATCGGTGCCGGTATTGTTGGAACGTCTGCATGCATTACCCTTTAAGTCAGATGATCCGTATGATTTGCCTTATGCCAATGCTTATCTGCTTCAACAGGCAGGTGTGTTATATGGTTTGTCTTATACCGGCGGAATGGAGGCTATGGGTAGCCGTAATCTGCCTTTTTTGGCAGGAACCGCAATCAGAATGGGGTTAACCTACGAAGAAGCCGTACAGTCCATTACATTGAATACTGCCAAAATTTTGGGAATTGACAACCGTTGCGGCAGCCTGGAACCGGGCAAGGAGGCCACGTTGTTTATCTCATCCGGCGATGCATTGGATATGATTTCTAACCAACTGGAAATGGCTTTTATTCAGGGCCGCAGTATTGATTTGGGAAGCCATCAGGTTGATTTGTACCAACGCTACATGCAGAAATACGGGCTGAAATAAGCATTTTGTGTAATTGACAAACATCATTTAACACAAGGGTTTTTGATACCCGAAAGGGTTTGAAAACGAGCATTACGGGATATATACATTCTAAATCAAACGAGAAAATTTACGAGTATCAAAAGCCCTTAACGGTTTTCGGCTATACGCAGGCAGGGATTTTAACCACTGAACTTCCTACGAAGAACTGAACTTTAATTTTACCACTTTCCTGCCCTACGAAGCACGAAACCCCTGCTTGCGTATAGGTGATGTTATGCGGTCGCCATTCTTTATTTTCGTTATAATTCTTCAATTTTCTTTACATATTTTCTGTTTTCAACTGCTACTAGGTCATACTTATTCTGTCCGACAAAAAACGCTGAACATGCCCAAGTGTTTGTCGGTTTCTTTAAATCTTTAAAGTAATATTGTCCTGATACTTCAAAGTCCAACATTGCAAGTTCAAAGGGATAAATTTTATACAATGCTTTCAATACGCTTGTAAAAAAGTCGGTTAACTGTTTCGGTACTTTTGGGTTTTCAGTCCAAGTTTGATACTCTGCCCCAAAGACCTTTTCAATTGCAGCTGTGTAAAAGCAAATGTCAAACCAATTGAATCCAGTTTCGATAGGCTCGTCTTCCCGTATATTATAAGTCATAAATGGAATCTCAAAATTGTCAAGTCTTATAAGTCCACGGTGTTGAAAATTTTCAATTTTTGTCTCTATTGCCTTAAAGTCTTCGTCAAAAGGTCCTGAAACATTGTTAAGTGTCCAAATAAAGTCAGTGTAAAGTTTTATTGGGTCGTTGTCAATACTTGGGCAAACCTGAATAGCAAGTTCATAGAAGCCACCGCATCTTAAATCTTTGTCAAGAAATATGTTTTTTTGTTCTGTCATTCTTTATTCGTTGGCTGTCGTCCTATGGTGCCGCATAACGTTTTGCCGCTTGCCGCAGTGGGGGATTTCGGAGCACTTCACTGTCAACCAAGCACAAATGTTGATAGAAGCAATGCACTTGATTTAACCACGTCAGCCCCCATTGCGGCAAACGGCTGTTACCTGCTGTGTTTATTGTCATTCTGTTCGATTTCTTCTAATTGTTTTAACAAGTCTTTCTCCCTGTCACGTAGTTGAGATGCCATTTCGTAACTCTGAGCTGTAATTGCTTTTTCTTTTTTGTCACGAATGATTTTTAGTTGTTCAATAATTTGGTCTTTTTCCATTTTATATGTTCTCCTTTAAAAATTTGATGATTTTCTCCTTTCGGAATTGGATTTCTTGTTTTGTCCAAGTCAAGTTATCCTTTGTCATTTCTTGAATTTCACGCTGTTGAGCCAAGTGATTATATGTTGCTCTCTTGTCCGCAAATGGATTGTTGCCTACGGAACAGTTATGAGATTTTGAAAGTAATAGATAGTTGCCTAAACAGTCAATGTATTGTTGTTTAAATTCCTCGTCATACTCACAATAACCTGCTGCAACGGGTTTTCCGTCCGTTGGTGTTTGCGGTGCAATGTGTTCCAATTCAGGGCTAATAATTTTGTCAAAACGTGTCGGTGAATAACCGCTTTTACCTTGTCCTTCTAGGTAGTTTTCGTATTTCCAAAGAAGATATTTAGCTGTCGAGTGAGGAATTGCTGCTTGAATTGAACGTTCAAATTCTGTGTCATTCCAATATGCCCACCACCAAGAGTCGCCACCTGCTTTTTTCATCCAGTCTATTTTGTCAGTGATTGGTTTAATGTCTGGCTTCTCTTCCGTGAAATTTTGGAAAACCTCATTTACTCTTGAAGTAATGTCGGCTCTTGTTCCTATTAAACGATGTCGTAAAACGATTGATTCGAGTTTACTGCAAAGTTGATTTATCGTATTTATCGGCAAACCGAATTTGTAAGCTTTGATTACAAAAGGAATTGCGATTCCAATTCCTCCAAGCGTAATTAGTGAATGAACTTCTAATTGTTCTCTTTCGTCTTTACCGAAGAATGTTGTTAGATGCTCAAAACTGATTGCTAATGAGTGAGTGAATGATTTTATAAACGGAATTGGATTTCCGTCTGAAAGTAGTTTATTGATTTTTTCAATTGCGTTTGTTTCCCAAAGTGAATTGAAATGAACTCTTAAAGTGTAAACCAAAACATCATCTTCATTGATGTTGTATTCTATTGATGAAATTGATTTGTAGATTTTTTCAAAGCGATTTTTGATTTCTTCAATTAGTGATTCTTTTTCTTCGCCACCGTAAAGATGAACGTTGAACATAAATTGAGCTTTGATTATTTCCAAGTTTGAAGGTTTTTTACCTCTGTTGTTTTGGAAAATAAACATCTGAATTGCTTCCGATTCGTCTTTTACCGGATGTGTTGTGCAAGTTGCGTTTTGCACTGTGTTCAACATTTTAAGTAAATAAGGTTCGTCCTTGTTTTCTAATTGCGAAGTGAAAAAGTCAAAAGCGTTTACAATTCTTTTTGCTGATGCAGTTTCAAGTCCGTTCTTGTCTTTTTTGGTTTGGTCAATTACATAATCTTTGAAAAGTTGTTTGTCATAATCAACTGTTTCAAAACGATAAGTTGAATTTCGTTTGATAATATCTTCAAAAATTTCTTGTTCGGTTTCTGTGAGTTTTCTAATTGAACTTAGTCGTTTGAATAGAGCAGAAAGAAAAATTACAATTGTTGTAAGTCTTTGCTGTCCGTCAATTACGCCAAATTTTTTGTCGAGCTTCTCTTCAAAAAGAAAGTGTCCGAAGTAGTAAAATGATTTTGTTGAACTCTTGTTGTAGTCCTCCAAGTCCGATAAAAAAACATTTACCTGTTTTGGCGTTTTGCTTTTTTCAAATTCTGTGTCCCAAGAATATGCTCTTTGATAAGTAGGAACAAAAATTCTGTTCCCTGCTAACATTTGTTTTATTGTTGTTGATGCTTCCATTTTAAATTATTCGTGTTGTTAAAAAAATCGGTGGTGGCGAAGCCACCACCGATTAAATCGTTTAGAGCTTTGTCCAAGAGTGAAATGCCGAATCTGGACAGCCTGATGTGCTTGGAGAAGATTTGGTCTGAATTGTTGTGCCACACTTTTTACAACTGTAATTAGTGTCGCCAACTTCACCCAACTTTGTCCAAGAGTGAAAAGCTTTTGCCGAGCAACCAGAGGTGCTTGGACTGGAATCCTTCTTGATAGAAGTCCCGCAATTTTTGCATTGATACCAGCTTAATGCCATATTAAAAATTGTTTTTTGTTGTGCCTACTCTGGTCGGTTTTCGGCATCCCCGTTTGTCCGCTAAGGTAGATTGTCAGTCCGTCAAAACGTGTCGTTGTCTTGTATGGTCGTCTTTCTAACATAGCAGGTAACTCATTTATATGCGCTATAAAGTTTCGCTTATCCGTCTCTTTTGGGTGGATATGCGCAACTCGGCTTCCTTTTATTTTTTTCGATGTTTTTAAAATGAATCAAAGGGAATCGGTTTTTCATGGGTTTCTGATTTAAGTACGTTAAGGTTTTCAAAAGTACGTTTTTAGAGGAATTATGCCAAAAAAATTGAGAAATGTTTTGGATAGGCTGAATTGGAAATGAAAAAGGATAAAAGATTAAGGACTTCAGAGAGTTCGATGTGCTTATTGGATTGAACAAAGAGTAAGGATAAAGGACAAATGACAAAAGACAGAAACTATTGCCTATTGCCTCCTGCCTATTGCCTAAATATCATCCTTTCAGTTCTTTAACCAGTTCTTCAAAGGCGGATTTTAATTGGGCGAGTTCTTCTTCTACTTTCTGCAGGCGGCTTTCCATTTCGCTTACCGATTTACGGGCCGGTTCGGCGGGTATTTCCATCGCTTCCATGTCGGGTGTTCCCGATAGCAGATGCATAAACCGGGCTTCTTTTTGACCCGGTCTGCGCGGAAGCTGCACCACAAAAGGAACTTCATATTGCGAAAGGGTATCCAATACTTTTTGCACTTCCTCCAGACTTTCAAAATCAAACATGCGGCCCGCATTGGTTTTGAGTTCACCGGGTGTTTGGGGGCCCCGAAGTAAAAGCAGTCCGATCAGGGCCGTTTCGGCTAAATCCAGCGGATATTTTACAGCCAGTGTGTGACGGTATTTTACGGCACGGCTACCGCCTCCGGTAACATGGGCAATAAGGCCTTTTTTGCGCAGTTCATCCAAGGCAATCACCACGGTGGCTTCATCATATTCAACCACGGGATTGCGCGATGTTTTTTGGTTACACGCCAGGGTGATGGCGTTGAGTGTCATGGGATAATAATCGGGCGTGGTTTTGCTTTTTTCTATCAAAGCCCCTAATACTCTCACTTCTTCGGGGCTTAATAAAGGCAATCCATTTTCCGGGGCTGCTGTCAGTTCTTCCATTTCGGTCTATTTTATGATTCCGACAAATATATCATGCGATTTCGTTTTTAAGCGGCTGATTGGATATATACGCGATAAATTTATTCCCTCATTGAAAATTTCAAACCCCTATCTTTGCCCTATGGCGCCTGAAATATTTTTTACCAATCAATCTGAATATACCGATTTATTTGACCGTCTCCGTAATCTGTCTTTTTCCGGGCTGACTGCCCGGGTTGAAAAAAAGACGATGGTGTTTAAAAAACCGGCGGGCACTTCGCGGGGGGTAATGCACGACAAAACGGTGTGGTTTTTAACCGTCAGCGACGGCGATTTTACGGGAGTGGGAGAATGCGCCCCTTTGCCGGGCCTCAGTCCGGATTTTGCCACGGCCGAAGCCATGTTGCACGAAGTGGCCGAAACCATTGATGATTATGCCGACTGGCTGATGAATCTGGATGATTATCCTTCGGTGAAATTTGCGTTGGAAACCGCCCTGCTCGATTTAGATAATTACGGGAATAAAATTTTGTTTCCCTCCCGGTTTACCGAAGGCTCCGAAGCCATACAAATCAACGGACTGATCTGGATGGGCGAACCGGATGCCATGGTGCAGGAAATCAACCGCAAACTGGAACAGGGGTTCCGTGTGTTGAAAATGAAAGTGGGCGCATTGGATTTTGCCGAGGAATGTGGTATTCTGGAGCAAATCAGACAGCAATACGGTCCCGATGAAGTGGAAATCCGGTTGGATGCCAACGGGGCTTTTCGTCCGCGCGAAGCGCTCCGCAAATTGGAACAATTATCCATGTATGATATTCACTCCATTGAGCAGCCCATAAAGGCCGGCAATTGGGACGAAATGTCGGAAATATGCCGCGAAAGTCCCATTCCTATAGCACTGGATGAAGAATTAATCGGTATCACCACGGATGATGTGATGCGCGATATGTTGGAAACCATTCTGCCATCTTATGTGATTTTAAAACCGACTTTGTGTTCGGGTTTACAGGGCGCTGAAGATTGGATCGTAAACGCCGAAGAATTAGGGATAGGCTGGTGGGCCACTTCAGCCCTGGAAAGTAATATCGGGCTGAATGCGATTGCACAGTGGGTGTACACCAAACAGAATCCGGTGCCTCAGGGATTGGGAACCGGGGCTTTATTCCAAAAGAATTTCGATTGTCCATTGTTTCTGGAAGGAGACATCATGCGGTATGACCCCGGCGTAAAGTGGAATTTATCCTGGTTGTTTGAAGCCTGAACCTCATGAAAAATATCCCGTACGAACGTTTTTCCAACTATAAGGTCAACTTCTCGTCGCACGCTTTTGTGCAGGAAGAAGCAGATCAGTTTATCCGTGAATTTACTTCTAATTCCGAAGAAGTGTTGTGTTATACATCGGGCAGTACGGGCATCCCCAAACCTTTGTGGATAAAGAAAAAACGAATGCTGCACAGTGCCCGTCGGACGGCTACTTATTTTCAGCTGGATGAATCTAAAACCGGACTGCTTTGTCTGCCGGCCAAATTTATCGGGGGACGTATGATGTTGGTGCGGGCTATGGTTTCGGGCATGAAAATCCATTCGGTGAAACCCGTTTTGAATCCGTTGTTGGAGGATTTGGGATGCACCATTCATTTTGCCGCGTTCACTCCGGCTCAGGTTGCCGAAATGTTGAAAGAGGAAGTTTCCCGCAAACGTTTTTCAGAAATAGAGTCCGTTATCATTGGCGGTGCTGCCTTAAACCCGAAGTTGGAGCAGGAACTGACCACTTTTCCCAACGCCATTTATGTTACTTACGGCATGACGGAAACGGTTTCGCACATTGCCCTGCGAAAAGTGGGAGAAACGCAATATACCTTGATTTCACCGGCCATTAGCATTGGGGTGAATGCGAAAGACTGTTTATGGATTCAGGACGAAAATTTATCCGATGAGGTTATTCAAACCGGAGATGTGGTAAAGCTCACTTCGCCCAATTCGTTTGAATGGTTGGGACGGGTAGATTTTGCCATTAATTCCGGAGGATTAAAAATTCATCCCGAGCAGGTGGAACAGAAGATTAGACGCCTTCCCGGATGGATTGACCGTTTGTTTTTTATTGCTTCCGTTCAGGATGCCACCTTTGGTGAAAGGCCCGTGTTAATCGTGGAAGAATCACCCGAAGGGGCGGATGTAAAAGACTTAAACAACGTGCTTGATAAATATGAAATGCCGGATAAAATATACGAAGTGCCCCAGTTTTTTTACACGTCGAACGGAAAACTGAACCGAACCGAAACCTTGAAGATGGCTTTACAATTACATTCCCGATAAATCTGAATAACATGTTTGACACCCGATTTTTCTCTTCTGTGATGCTGCCGGTTATTCTTGCCCTCATTATGACGGGAATCGGCACTTCGCTCACTTTTTCGGATTTCAGAAATATATTCAGATTTCCCAGAGGGTTGATTGTGGGTTTGCTGGGGCAAATGGTGGCGCTTCCACTTTTTGCGCTTCTGGTGGCTTATTTAGCCCCGCTTTCCGATTCTATGAAGGTGGGCATCGTATTGGTGGCGGCCTGTCCGGGTGGGGCTACTTCCAACCTGATTGTACATTTATTCCGCGGCAATGTGGCGATGAGTGTTTCCTTCACCATTGTCAACAGTTTTTTAACGCTGATATCCATTCCTGCCTGGGTATTGTTGGGTTTACATCTGTTCATGAAAACTACCCGCGAAGTTTCGCCTCCCGTGAATGATATGCTCATTCATGTATTGTTGATGACTGTAATTCCCTGCACTATCGGTATTTTATTGAACCGTAAGTTTCCGTTAACCATCGCCAAAATGCGTAAAACGCTGGATATCATCATGCCCATTTTAATGGCTGTAGGCATGGTTGCAGCCATATTTTTTGAGAAAAAGGAAGATGAGGTATCCCTTTCCGCGGATTTGTTTTTACAGGTTTTACCTTGGGTTTTGCTGTTGAATCTGGGGGGATTGGTGCTGGGTTATCTGTTGGCCCGTGTATTTAAACTCGGCAACCGGAACCGCATGACCATTTCGGTGGAAGTAGGGATGCAAAACACCGGAATGGCCATAGCGCTCGCCACTTCAGTGTATATTTTGAACGATAGAACGATGGCTATTCCTGCTGCCGTGTATGCCATGTTTACCTTTTTTACGGCGGTGGGCTGGGCCGCACTTATCCGACGGAAAGCCTTGCTTCACACCTACCGAAACAGGAAAACAACCGGGCAAAATTAAGTTTACAATTCCTGCCTAAATTCTATATTTGCCACATTGAGAGAAGGAGCATTAATTAAACTGGGAAAATGAAGTACATTTTGTTACCGCTAATTGCGGGACTTATCGGATGGTTTACGAATTACATAGCCGTTTTAATGCTTTTCAGGCCGCGTTATCCCGTAAAGTTTTTGGGGTTGTCGTTTCAGGGGATTTTTCCCAAGCGGCAAAAATACCTCGCGGAACAATTGGGAAATCTGGTGGCCGATGAATTGCTCTCCTCGGGAGATATCAAAGAAAGGCTTTTGGGCGGAAGTAATCTGGATGATATCATTGGCCTCATAGAGTATAAAATCGATGATTATCTGCTGAATACTTTTCCAGAAAAATATCCGATTACTTCCATCTTTTTCGGGGCTAAACGCAAAGCACAGATTAAAGCCGATTTATTGGAAGAAGTGCACACGGCGGTTCCGGCGCTCATTTCAGATTATGCCGATAAAATAGATTCTCGTATCGACATTAAAGATATGGTGCGCGAGAAAGTGGAAGCCCTTGACCCGCTCATGCTCGAAAAACTCCTCAATTCCATTTTGAAAAAAGAATTCCGATTTATTGAAATTATCGGCGCGGTACTGGGGGTGCTTATCGGAATCATTCAGGTGTTGATTTCTATTCTTTTGTAACCCGTTTCGTATGAGAAATTATATCCCTTTCCTCGCTTTTGTTTGCCTTCTTTTTTCTGTAAATGTTTCTGCCCAGCAGATCAAAACCCGCTTAATCAAAGTTGATTATGGTGAAAGTGGAGCAATCACTTGGGAAGAAATTATTTCGGCCCCCAACGAAAACATCCGCCGACTGTTGATGGAAGAAACCCGTAAATTTCTTATCCCGGAGTCTTTTCAGGCATACCGAAGCCTGGAGGATATCAAAAAAACTCAGGGCCTAAAGATTAATCCTAAAGTGAAAGAATTGCTTGAAGAGTGTCCCGAATGTAATTCTGTAGAATCGGTTGGAATTTCGCCCGTGTATGATATTGTTTCGATCTCTTACACTTCTTCTGAATTTTGTTGCGGAGCCCATGGAATTTACGGTTCGGTGACCAAAAATTTTCAAATCTCTACAGGAAAATCGTTAGCATTGAGTGATGTATTTAAACCCGGATATGAAGCCTATTTCAAAAAAATGGGTGAAGAAATAATCCGAAAAGAAAATCAGGTTCCCCAAGGCGAAACGCTTGCCGATTATGGATATGATGGATTTTCTGATGGATTTGTACTGCCTGAAAATGTGGAATTTCATGATCAAGGGATATTTTTTTATTACAATCCCTATGAAGTGGGGCCTTGGGCTATGTCGCCTCCCGAATTTGAATTAACCTATGCCGAAGTGAAAGACTTCATAAAGCCTGAAGGGCCTTTGGGCACCGTATTGAAAACACTGGAAAAACCACAGACAAACATTTCTACAGGCGTATATAAAGGAACTATTCGCGGCGATTTAAAAATTACCATGTCCCTTTCGGGAAATAATACGCTTTCGGGGTATTATTACTACGAATCGCAGGGGCCCGACAAAAAAATAAAACTCACGGGGCAGCGGAACGGTGCGAATGTTACGCTGACCGAATCGGTAAATGATAAAATCACCGGAACGTTTGATTTGCAGTTTGCTGCAGATGGCAATTCAGCCTCGGGTTCGTGGATTGGTTCAAAAGGACAAAAATTAGCGGTGTCGCTCAAAAAACAATAACATGGAGTTTTTCCTGAAATCGGATTTTCCTAAAGCGCCTTTTTCCATTACCCACAAGGAAAAGATGCTGTTGATAGGCTCCTGTTTCACTTCGAATGTGGGGGTTCAGCTGGAAGATTTGCGTTTTCGGGTGATGCACAATCCCACGGGCATTCTCTTTGATCCGTATAGTGTAATCCGGCATTTGCTCTTCGCGCTGCATCAAACCATACTGGAAGAAAAAGATTGGGCGCAGCACGACGAAGTGTGGCATAGTTTTCATTTTCACACCGATTTTTCGTCCGTACATAAAAGCGAATCGGTTGAGCGCGTAAATAGGGCTATTCTGGAAACCGGTGCTTTTTTAAAAAAGGCGGATATTTTATTTGTGACATTGGGTTCGGCGTATTATTACCGCCTGCAAGAAACCGGAGAAGCCGTAGCCAATTGCCATCGTTTTCCTGCGGCTACATTTACCAAACATTTGGCCGAAACGTCTGATATTGAACATGAATTTGTTTCCCTGCTTACCGAAATCCGAAACATAAACCCCGGGCTGAAAGTGGTGTTTACGGTGAGTCCCGTGCGCCACAGCCGCGAAGGAGTGGTGAACAACAACCGGAGCAAAGCCCGTTTGTTGGAAGCCGTACACCGCATATGCGAAAGAATGCCCGATGTATTTTATTTTCCGGCATACGAAATTGTAATTGACATTCTGCGCGATTACCGTTTTTATGATGTGGATATGGTGCATCCCAATTACCAGGCCACCCGATATGTTTTTGAGCAGTTTAAAAATGTGTTTTTTTCGGAAGAAAGTCTTGCCCTATGTTCGCGTATCAAAGAGGTGGTAACGGCTTACCGGCATAAACCCAATTTTGCGGAAACGGAAGCCCACCGCAAATTTATGGCTGCCAATCTTGAAAAAATTATCCAATTAGAAAAGGAAGTTCCCCAAGCCGACTGGCAGGCGCTTAAAGCCTATTTTGAAGGGAAATAAAACGATTTACTTTATTTTCGGAATCACCACATAGCGGTAAAAAAGTCCGAAAATCAGCAGTACCAGTCCGAATATTCCGGTGTAATACACCCAGTCTAACGAAATGCCCATCGGAAAATCGGTCTGAAGCTGATAAAGCGCCCAATACATAATATCCAGGGATAAAACGGTAACGGCAATAAACAAAATGGAACCGATATTTCCGGTGTGAATCATCCGGCGGCATTGACTTATTTTTTGGCTTAAATCCTGTCCGTTTTTTCCGGAGTTTTTGATGTAATATTGATAATCGGGATAAGCCTGCCGGTAAAATTTAAACGCAAAATAGCCTTCGGCCCGGATAAAGCGCAATTCAATTACCGTGGCGGCATCCGGATTTTTTTCTTTCAGAATCTGATCGGCCAGAAACAAGGAAACGGCATGATTGCCCGCTTCATAATTTTCTTTCGCCAGGTTCACCAGCGTCTGCGTTTCCAGATGATGGTTATTTTTCCATGCTTTTTCAAGCTCCGTAAGTCCTTTATTTTCGAACAGGGGCGTAGTTTGCTGTGTAGTCATTATTGCAGATCGTCTTTTGCGGTACTTTCCATTTCGTTCCGCATGTTTTCTGTTTCAGATTTAATTTTTGCGTCTTCCAGCTTTTCAGCCAGCCGCCATTTTTTTATCGGCATCACTTTCAATTCTTCATTCAGCACCACGGGAATGGGAGCCAGTTCCGTTTTGCCCGAAAGCCTGTCGTCTTTGTAAGGAAATTTATTCACGCCCACAAGCACTTTTTTAGATTCCGTGAACAACTTACGGTCGCGAGTGGATTGCTCTTCAATCACACCCTGTATAAATTTCTGATTCAACGATTCAATGTATCCGCCTTTCCGTTCACATTCCGTAAACCATTTCCAGGCAGAATCAATCAGTTTGTCGGTGAGGTTTTCAATGTAATAGGAACCCGCTGCGGGGTCGGTTACCTGCGTCATTTTACTTTCGTGCTTCAGCAGATGATACACGTTAGACGCCAGTCTCAGCGATCCGGAACGGCTGTTTTTAAACGTACCGTCGTGCGCCTGAATGGTCAGGGAATCGCATCCGCCCGCCAAAGCGGCCATGCCTTCTGCCGTTAACCGGAGCAGGTTGTTGTATTCGTCAAACGAGGTTTTATTGCGTTGGGCGGTGATTACATGTATATGCGGAAACACATCACCCAATTCGAACGACTCGGCCCAAGTGGCCCACAACACACGGAATGCCCGTAGTTTAGCAATGGATGTAAAATAATCTTCCGCATTCACTGACAGGGTAATTTCTAGGGTATTCACCAAATCGGCAACGGAAACGCCTTTATCACTCAGAATATGCGCATATTCGGTGAGTTTGGCCAGCACAAAACCCAGTTCCATGCCGGCGGTGGCGCCTGCTTCGTGAAAAGCCGAACCGTCCACATGCACCATTTTCATTTTGGGGAGCGATTCTTTTCCAAACTCGATCAACGATTTCAGTATACTCACCGATTCATTCAGGCTGTGGTTGTAATTGCCTTTGAAGGCCAGTTCGCCCAGAAAATCATTGCCAATGCTTCCTTTTACGGAGTCTGCCGCAATATTGCGTTGGTTAAGTTCATCGGCCAGCACAAAGGCAAAAGCAGCGTTTGATTCGCCAAAATCCACATGAAGTGATACCTTATTGAAATCTACCGCCGAAAGCAGATGAGCCAGCTCATTGTCATTGCCGAAATGGTCAGAAACTAATGCAATTTCATTCACCCCATGCGCTGTGGCTTCTTTGATAAGCCCGGCGGCTTTCATGAATTTTTCAATGCCGATGCGGCTTCTGAGTTTAGGAAAGGAGGAAACAGAAAACCCGTTCACATAAGGAAAATGGCCGGGAACGGATTCTTTAAAATCAAGGTGTTCCAAATCCGAATAATCGTAATAGGCACTCAGGGTAAAACCGTCCGGTTTTTCGGTAAAGAGGGCTTTAAGCTCTTCTTCAGAAGCAGCCTTTTTAATTTTATTCAGCCAGCTTTGTTTATCAACAGATTCAAATTCAGAAAAATCCAGGTTAGAATCGCTCATAGCGTATATTTATCAGGCGGTTACGGCTTCGTTTTTTTCTTTGCTGAGGTTCTCTTTTTCAGCCTGGGCTTTTTTCATCAACCCAATTTTTGAAGGACTTCCGAAAACGTAGAAAAACTTTTCTTTCAGCGTGGTAGCCCGTTTCACGTCGTGATAGATGTCTTTTATTTCGTGAAAATTCAGATAAATGGGATTTGCCGAATAGGGGATAGGTGTGGTCAGTCCGTATATCGCAGTTTCTTCTTCGGGTTGATAGGTGCCGAACATTCTGTCCCAGATGATAAAGGTGGCGCCGTAATTTTTATCGAGGTATTTTTCCTGCGAACCATGGTGAACACGGTGGTTAGAAGGCGTTGCAATTAAATATTCAATCCAGGGATGTAGTTTGGGAACATATTCGGTATGCACCCAAAACTGAAACAATACGGCAATCTGATTGGCTACAAAGAAAATCAACGGATGAAAACCCATAAAGGCCATCGGCAGTAAAAAAACAATTTTAAACTGCTGTATCCAAGATAGTCGGAAGGATACGGCAAGGTTATATTTATTACCGCTGTGGTGTGTGATGTGTGTACACCACCAAAAACGTTGTTCATGCGAAATGCGGTGCGCCCAGTAACTGCACAAATCCAACAGCACATAAGCGGGAAAAAACATCCACCAGTAAAGGCCCATTCTCCACGGAACCAAATTGTAGATAAGCACCACCATGTAAAACAGTAATATTTTGGTGAGCAGGTTACTTACAATATTTCCCAGACCCACAAAAATAGACCCCATAAGTTCCCGGTTTTGATAAATATCCCGGTCTTCTTTCCGGGCTATGATGTATTCAATCCCGGTAAACAAAAGCATGATAGGAACAGCCCAGATGATAAGCGGCGGCACATTATCGTCAATTTTTAGCAGGATATCCATAGGGATTTTGTCAGCGCCGATAATGGTGTTTAAAAACATATTCAAAACAATTTTACGGGGCAAAAATAACGGTTTTAATCGGGGCGGCAAGATTATGCTTCCGAATCACTCAAATTGAGGAGGTTATTTTGAAGAAAGGGTTTCATGTAGGCTTTGTACGCGGGCTTTCATGCTTTTTAAATCGGTATTTTCAATGACATAATCCGCGAGCGGTATTTTTTCTTCATCCGCCCATTGGGCTTCCATGCGTTTCAGTACCTGTTCACGGGTTACATGGTCGCGCTGCATCACCCGTTCTATGCGTACTTCGGCGGGTGCAGTTACCAAAATGTTTTTTTGAAAATTTTTATACACGCCTGTTTCAAACAGAATGGCAGCCTCATTGATGATGTATGGGGCCTGTACATGAGCCTGATAAAATGCGGCAAATCGGTTTCTCACTTCCGGATGTACGATGGCATTGACCGTTTCGCGTTTTTCAGGGGCATTAAATATGATTTCCGACAACCGTTCCCGGTTCAGTTTCCCATAAGGAAACAGGTTTTCACTCAGGGCCTGATTCAGTTGTTGCTGTATGTGGACATCTTCATACACTTTTTTGGCTTCCTCATCACTGTAAAACACAGGAATACCGAGCTCTTCAAAGAGTTTGGCCACGGTAGATTTTCCGCTTCCTATTCCGCCGGTAAGTCCGACTAATTTGGGCATGTGGAAAGTGTTATCAGCCATGCAACGATTTTTCGTGTTAATGTCCAGTAAATTAGGCCTACGAATGTATGCTTTTTTGGTGGTATCAAAACAACCGGCTACTTTCAAAGCCTCTTTCAAAAGCGTTTTTCAAGCATGATACAATTTAACCGGTTATATATATTCGGATATGCAGACGGGAAACCGTTTAAGGAATCTGTTTTTATTACGGATGAAAAAATTAAAACGCCCTATTTTGACATTCAAATTCAAAAAACCGAAGATTCGCTGAATCTGATGTTGAATACCGATAAACAACTGTGGATCATGGATTGTGTGCTGACGGCGGCGTATTCGTTTACCCCACAGACCCGTGTACTTATCAACGGTTATCAGTCCTGGTCTATGTCGGGCGATTATCCGGCTTCTTCCCGCCCCGAAAAACTTTCTCCCGCATTTAAAAATTTGGTAGGCGGTGCCGGTGATTATTTCTTTTATAAACCCTACACGGATAAGAACAACCGTCACAGTCATTGGTACACGGCACTGTATGAGCCCGGAAATGAACCCCGCAAATACTGGCTGGCATCTCAGGATGAACGCACCGGGTACACGGTTTTTGAAATTGATGCCAAAAACAAGGAAATCCATATTCACAAAGACCGCAGGGGTGCCGTCACTTCGGGTAGAATATATTTATACCGCCTGCAGTTTGGGGCTTTTGCTGAAGATGAATTTATGGACGGATTCATCCGCATGCGCGATAATGCAAAGCCCGTTTCCGGTTGGACCAGTTGGTATTACCACTATACCAAAATTTCGGAGCAGGTGATTCTGCATAATCTCAAACAGTTTGAAGAGAATAAAATTCCTGCGGGAATTTTTCAGATTGATGACGGATGGCAGACCTGCACGGGCGATTGGCTTACGGTGAATGATAAATTTCCGCAGGGGATGAAGTTCTTGGCCAATAAAATCAAAGAAGCGGGACATACGCCGGGACTTTGGCTTGCGCCTTTTATTGCCGCCGAAACCTCAGAATTATTCAAAAATCGAAAAGAATTATTCATTACCCAGGATGATGAAAAGCCGCTGCGGGCAGGATTTAATCCCGGGTGGGGATCTTTAGCAAAAGCCGATTATTATGCGCTGGATATTTATAACCCCAAAACGGAAGCCTATCTGAAAGAGGTGTTTCATACCGTGCTGAATGTTTGGGGTTTTGAAATGGTTAAACTCGATTTTCTGTTTGCTGCGGGTATGTTGGCAAGGGGAAACAAAGCCCGTTCTGAAACCATGTTCGATGCCATGAAACTCCTGAGGCGTTTGTGTGGAAACAAACTCATCTTAGGTTGCGGGGTGCCCATCAGTCCCGCTTCGGGGAGTGTGGATTTTTGCCGTATCGGAGCCGATATCGGCCTTTCTTGGGAAATGGGCATAGCCAAAAGTATCGGTCTGCATGAACGCATCAGTACGGTAAATTCCCTACGCAATACCATCAACAGGCGCATGTTATCCTTGCGCAGCTTTCAAAACGACCCCGATGTATTTATCCTGCGCGATGAAAAAAATCGGCTTGGAAAAAATGAAAAAAGAACCCTTTTTACGTTAAATCTGCTTTTCGGTGATTTGGTTTTCACGTCGGACGATATCGGTAATTATTCTCCCCAAACGATGGCGTTATACCGCATGCAGTTTCCATTCCGTAAACAGAAAATACATAGCGTAGTTACGGAAAAGGAAATGTACTTCATTGAATTTTCCACGCTGTACGGACGGTTTATGTATATCGCAAACTTATCGCAGCGCAAGCGAAAACTGAATTTGGAAAAGATTAAAAATGCCCTGCTGCTCGAAACCAAAAACGTACTGAAACCGCACGAAGGTATTATGATTCCAATTCGGGATGCTTCGCTCCCGATTCAGATTGTGAAAAGCGAAATGCACCTTTTTCCGGGTTCTGAATTTGATGAAGTGGCACCATACCGCGATGGCGGAATTTTGAAGTTAAATCCGCAGGTGAAAAACCCGGGCAGGGTGTGGTTTATTGAACAATCCGGATTCTCTGATTTTAACGTGGATGAGCAACCTTCAGGCATGGAAAATATAAACGGAATAACCGTGCGATATTTTGATTTTAAATAAGATAAAGGAAAAAAAATGGGCAAGTTACTCATATCGCACCGCTACAACCTTATATCCTTGCTTCCTTCCGGACCTGGGGAGGTTCAAAGGGAGCTGGTCGTATGAGACTTGCCCGCACAAAGGTAATTTTAAAATCAGATTCAGCCAATAACCGGCAAGCGAAACCTGATTTTTTTCTCTGATTACATTGTAAAATATTGATTTACAAGTGGAGGAAATAGAAATAGTTTTGTGGTTTGTGTTTAAAAAAGTCCACTTTCAGATGCTTTCTGCGTAGAATTCCCTTTTTCGTTTGGCTTGGTTATCTTTGCCCAATGGGAGACCGTTTTCAAATCGCTTTATATTACGGAACCTGGGGCGGAGTGGCTGCTTTCGGATATTTTTTTCTGATTTGGTTAACACCCTACAGCCCTTTGGGTATGGCCCGTTTTGGCGGATTTTGGATTCCGATTGTCTTTATTATGCTCGCCGTTTATAAAAAACTAAAAGCAACAGCAGCAGAAGAGGGCTTTTTCTTCGGAAATGCTTTTTTAACCGGTATGTCTACCGTGTTGGTTTTGGGCTTTTTAAAGGCCCTGTTGGTTTATCTGATGATCGGTTTTGTGGATACCGGATTAGTGGCCCGCACCCATGCAGAAACCATCACTTGGCTCGAATGGACACGCTCCCTTTCACCCGATCCGGAGAAAATTGACGAACAGATTGAACTGGTGAAAGAAGCCGCAGCACAAAGTTCAAATTTTACCACGGCGGCATCCGAAATTAATTTATACTTCATGGGCGGTATACCCATCAGTTTACTCGCCGCGCTCATTTTTAAAAGAAAACCCCTGAATGGCTGAAACATTACATATATCCGTTGTTGTTCCGCTTTTTAACGAAGAGGAATCTTTACCCGAACTTACTGATTGGATTGACCGGGTAATGTCCGCTAATTCATTCACCTACGAAGTTATTCTGGTTGATGACGGGAGTAAGGACAATTCCTGGAAAACTATAGAGCAGCTGTCTGTAAATAATCCGCATATCAAAGGCATCCGATTTAAGCGGAACTACGGCAAATCGGCTGCATTGCACGAAGGGTTCCGCGCAGCACAAGGATCCGTGGTAATCACGATGGATGCCGATTTGCAGGACAGTCCCGACGAAATTCCGGAATTGTACCGGTTGATCATGGAAGAGGATTTCGACCTGATTTCCGGTTGGAAAAAGAAACGTTACGATCCCATTTCTAAAACGATTCCTACTAAATTGTTCAACTGGGCCACCCGCAAAATGTCGGGTATTGAACTCAATGATTTTAACTGCGGATTAAAAGCCTACAAAAACGATGTGGTGAAATCAGTGGAAATTTTTGGGGAAATGCACCGCTACATTCCTGTATTGGCCAAACAGGCGGGATTTGCAAAAATTGGCGAGAAAGTGGTGGAACACCGGGCCCGGAAATACGGTACTACCAAATTTGGGTTGGAACGGTTTGTTAATGGTTTTTTAGATTTAATGTCCATCGTATTTCTTACCCGGTTTGGGAAGAGACCCATGCATTTTTTCGGGCCTTTCGGAATTTTGCTGTTTCTGGCAGGATTTACCATTGCGGCTTATCTGGTTGTGGCAAAATTTGCTTTTGCCCAGTATCAGATGACAGACCGTCCCATATTTTATCTGGGACTTTTATGCATGATTATAGGTTCACAGCTGTTCTTAGCCGGTTTTCTGGGCGAATTGGTGCTCAGAAATTCAACCGAGCGGAATAATTACCTGATAAGTAAGTATATAAGGCTTTACGAATAATGGCAGAGAAACGATTTTTTTCCGTCATATTGCCCACATTTTCGCGCCCCGATGAAGTAAAGGAATGCCTTGAAAGTTTAACGCTGCAAACGTATCCCGATTTTGAAGTCATTATAGCCGACGGAAGTCCTAATGATGATGTACGTCCTGCCATTTCAGGATTTGAAAATAAGCTTAGCCTCAAAGTAATTTATGAAAAATATTTGCCCGTGAGTGCTGCCCGAAATCAGGGCGCCGAAGCCGCTCAGGGAGATTGGTTGGTTTTTTTGGATTCGGATTGTATTATTCCGCCTGATTATCTTCAAAAAGTAAATGACGGTCTGAATCGTGAAAAATGGGACATTTATGGTGGTCCCGATGCCGCCGATCCTTCATTTTCCCCTTTACAGAAAGCCATCTCATATACCATGACATCCCTTTTTACTACAGGGGGAATCCGTGGCAAAAAACAACACATGGGTACCTTTCATCCCCGTGGATTTAATATGGGTATGGACAGGGGAGCCTTTTTTGCCGTAAACGGATATTCTACCCTCAAATGTGGCGAAGATGTGGATTTGAGCATACGACTGATTAAGAGCGGTTTTAAGTCGGGTTTACTCAGCGAGGCATATGTATATCACAAACGCAGAACCGATTTTGCCAAGTTTTACAAACAGGTATATCGCTTCGGAGCAGCCCGAATCAACCTATACCTGCGACATAATGAAGAGCTGAAGCTGACCCATTTGTTCCCTGCCGTTTTTACCGTTTTTGTGAGCACATTTTGGGTATTGTTCTTCATAAATACAACTCTGGGAGCATTCGTTCTGGGGGGATTATTGCTTTATTTTCTGCTGATTTTTGTGGATTCCTCTATCCAAAATAAAAGTATTTATGTGGGGGCATTAAGCATCAGAGCCGCCTGGGTTCAGTTAACGGGCTATGGAATGGGCTTTATGCGCAACGCCTGGGAGGTTTTTGTGAAACGAAACCGCGAAGGCATCAACCTTTAGTTTTTAATCTTTTTTCATTCGTATAGCCAATTGTATATTTTTTTCGTTATTTGTATCGATTAGTCCATACAATATGCGGAAAATACATCTCCTGCTTTTAGCATGCTTCTCAGCAGTAATGGGCCTGAACGCTCAGGTAAACATCAGCGATTTTGATCCGGGAAAAATAGTCTTATCCAATGGCGATACTTTAAACGTGCGCATAAAACCCGATCGCGATGAAAGAATGTCCAAGCAGATTCAGGTTTGGGATGTGCAAAACAGTTCGCAAAAAAGGTATTTGCCCAAAGATTTGAAATATTACACCCTAAACAAGGTGGAATACTTTACCTTGAAAGAGGAAGAAGGCAAGGCTGTTTTCATGGAGCTGAAAATGAAAGGTGAAGCCAATTTATATGGCTATACTTACAAAGAAGACAAAGGAAAAAAAGAAGTGGTTACCGATTATTACATCCGCAAACAGGGCGGAGGATTAATTAAAGTGCCCACCCAGCCTTCACGATTCCGTTCCGATATGTCAGTTTATTTTTCCGATCATCCCACCATTCCTGAAAAAATTACCAATAAGCAGTATGGGTATTTTGATATGGAATACGTTACGGAAGAATACAATGAATGGGTAAAAGCCGGCAAACCCAAAGCCCCCGTTTCTACTCAGCCCGATGATAGGGAAAAAGGGCCCAAGTTGGTTAAAAATAAAGTGGAGCAGGAAAAAGGGTCTCGCGTAGGATTAGATATTCCCCTGTTTGCCACTTACAATTTTGTGAGTTATCCTGCTGCGTTAAATCAAATTTATACCACCAAAACCATCGGCTTTGGGTTTGATTTGGGAGTAGGGGCACGCATCCGTCTGATTCGTGGATTAAATATGCGCATGGGGATCAACATATTGGATAAAGGCATGCGTGTAACAGCCCAAAATTCTCCGGTTGAAATTCAGCTTTCTAACGGTACCACCACTACGGGGTTTATTTCGTTCAATGAACGAGGAAGAATGTATTATCCGGGTATGTATCTGAGCATGAGCCAGGAGTGGAGCCATTTTCATGTGGGAGGCGGTTTCAATCTGTTGTTTTACAGTTTTTACCGCGGGCAGTATGATTATACGTTGAGTTATAGTTCGGGCGGTACGCAGATTGAACAAAGTTTTGATGAATCAAAAGCTAAAGGCTCTTTATTAGTTCATAATCTTTTGTTGGATGATCAGGGCCGCAGTCCGAATTTCAATACCCAGTTTGATATTCATTTTTCAGTTGGCGGACGTTTTAAAATTGGGGACAACATTACGCTCAAACCTACGGTAATGTATAGTATTCCTATGATTTCGCTTTACCGTTCGGGAATTGAAGTGCAGGGTTCATTTTCCAATACGCAGCTCAATGTAAGCGGCTATCAGCTTAAATTCGGGTTGATTACCGATATAGGATTTAAATAGATTTTATTCTACGGTTTTTTCTTTCCGCTTACGATTTCAGAAAGTATTCCTTTCCGTTCGGTAAATTCTGCCAGTAAGACACCGCCGAAGTGTAAAACAATATACGCCAACAGATAATAAATGGATAGTATATGTATTTCTTCCATGGGTTCTTTCAGATTTTTAGGGCCTAATTCGATAATGAGTCCCGTAACTAATGAAATCGCCGTGCAGGCATAAAACACCAGGTAAGTCCAAAATTGAAATTTTGCTTTCAGCGAAATTCCTTTTTGGAATGGATTGGAGAATTTCATGTGTCCAAAGAGTGGGAGTGCCAAGCGGATGGCATACAAACCCGTGAGTGCATAGCCCAGATAAATATGCCACTGCCACATGGGTTTGCGGATTTTTTTAGCCAGTAGAATCTGTTGTTCGCGGGTTAGCGTTTGATCGGTTTCCGAAAGGTATTGTTGGATGATGTCTGCCACATGAAATTTATTGAGCCAGGTTAATCGCAGAAAAATGGTAAATAACAATAACAAAAAACAAATGGCGATAAGCCAATGCATGATGCGGTAGAGGGGAGAGTAATGTCTGTTTTCCATAAATAAGGTATCGGGCTCAAATGTAGGAATGAATTTTTGCCAAAAACAAACCCCGTTCACGGAAAGTAAACGGGGTTTAGAAAAAATATAACAAACTCTATCTCGGGCTCAGGTGTATTACCGGAATCAACATTTCTTCCAAGCTGATTCCTCCGTGCTGGAAGGTATTTCTATAGAAATTTACGTAGTAGTTGTAGTTGTTCGGGTAGGCGAAAAACTTGCTTTCCTTGGCAAAAATGTATCGGGTGCTCACATTTAATTTTGGCAGAAATACTTCGGCCGGGTCACCGATATCCATCACATCCCGGGATTCGTAGCGCAAGTTACGTCCTTGTTTGTAGCGCAGGTTGGTGCTGGTTTCGCGTTCGCCTACCACTTTACTCGGGTCTTTCACCCGGATGGTTCCATGGTCTGTGGTTACCACCACATCGGCACCCATATCGGCAATTTTATCAAAAATATCGTTCAGCGGAGAGTGTTCAAACCAACTGGCTGTGAGCGAGCGGTAAGCGGCTTCATCATCGGCCAGTTCGCGGATTACTTCCATGTCCGTTCGGGCATGAGAAAGCATATCCACAAAGTTATATACAATCACGTTCAGGCTGTTTCCTGCCAGTCCGTTCATCTGATCTGCCAGTCGTTTACCTGCCGTCAGGTTGGTGATTTTATGGTAAGAGAATTTTACATTTTTACCCAGCCGTTTCAACTGCTCTCCGAGCAGTTCCTCCTCATGCATGTTTTTACCGCCTTCGTCTTCTTCGCCTACCCAGAGTTTGGGGTATTTTTTCTGTATTTCTGAGGGCATTAAACCGGCAAAAAACGCATTGCGTGCAAATTGGGTGGCAGTAGGTAAAATGCTGTAATAAAGCTGTTCTTCGTCGGTTTTGAATTTGCTATTGAGCATACTTTGCAGCACACGCCATTGGTCAAATCGCAGGTTGTCTATCACAATCAGAAACAAGGGCTTATCCGTGCGTATTTTAGGCGCCACTTTTTGGCGAAATAAGGTGTGCGAAAGAAGGGGAGGATTGGGGTCTTTTCCGTTTAACCAGTTGCGGTAATTGTTTTCGATAAATCGCCCGAACAGATTGTTGGCATCAGCCTTCTGGGTGAGAAGGATTTCTTCCATTCCGCCGGTTTCGGAGCCGCTGAGTTCCATTTCCCAGTGCACCAGTTTTTTATAGACTTCTGTCCAATCTTCGTGAGAAAGACGGTCGCCCAGGGTCATGCCTATTTTCCCGAATTCGCGTTGGTATGCCGAGGTGGTTTTTTGACCGATGATGCGTTTTTGGTCCAAAATCTTTTTAAGCGAAAGCAAAATCTGATTCGGATTTACGGGTTTGATAAGATAATCGGCAATTTTAGAGCCAATGGCATCTTCCATGATGTGCTCTTCTTCGCTTTTGGTAATCATCACCACCGGTAAATCGCGACGTTTGTTTTTTATTTCGGTCAGGGTTTCCAGCCCCGAAAGGCCGGGCATATTTTCATCCAGAAAAACAATTTCAAAATCGGTTTCCTTTATCATATCCAGTGCATCCGAACCGTTGGTGGCTGTCTGCACTTCATATCCCTTACCTTCCAGAAACATAACGTGCGGTTTCAGAAGGTCAATTTCATCGTCAACCCAAAGAATTTTAATCTGATCCATTTTCCTTTTTTAAAAACTTAGTAATTCATGTTTGGCTTTTTCCCATATTGCCGAACCACAAAAGTAACGGCTTATGAAGAGTTCCGGTATATTTGAACCAAATTTTGGCCATGAATAACACGCCTCCCAAATATAAAATCATCAATGATCCTGTCTATGGTTTTATTTCCATTCCCGACCGGTTTATCCAGGAGTTGATAGATCACCCGTACTTTCAGCGATTACGCAGAATTAAACAGATGGGCCTAGCGCATTATGTATATCCGGGGGCGCATCATACCCGTTTTCATCACGCATTGGGTGCTATGTATCTGATGGATGAGGCTTTGAAAGTATTAAAGGATAAAGGCGTTTCTATAACGGATGATGAACGTTTGGGCGCTTTGGCGGCGGTTTTACTGCACGACGTGGGCCATGGTCCGTTTTCTCATGCCTTGGAGAGTACCTTGGTGAAAGGAGTCAGCCATGAGGCGCTTTCACTGGCTTTTATGCAGGAACTGAATGAAGAATTTGACGGGAAATTACATACGGCTATTCAAATTTTTAAAGGAGAATACCCCAAAACTTTTTTGTGTAATCTCGTTTCGGGTCAGTTGGATGTGGATCGGTTAGATTATCTGCGCCGCGACAGTTTTTACACCGGTGTTTCGGAAGGCGTGGTAGGTGCAGAGCGCATCATAAAGTTGATATCCGTAGTGGATAACCAACTGGTGGTGGAAGAAAAAGGCATTTATTCCGTAGAAAAGTTTTTGATTGCCCGACGGCTGATGTATTGGCAGGTATATCTGCACAAAACCGTCATCTCTACGGAGTTTTTAATTTTGAATATTTTACGCAGGGTAAAAGAGTTGACCCTTAAGGGCAGAACCTTGTTTTCAGGCCGTGCATTGGCTTATTTTTTACATCGCCGCGAGCCCATTACGACACCCCGTGAAATTGTGACCATGTTCAGTATGCTGGATGATGCCGATGTGGCCGCCAGTTTGAAAGAATGGTCGCAGGATGAGGATCCGATTCTCTCCGATTTGTGTCAGCGGATTTTGAACCGCAGGTTATTTAAAATTGAGTTGAGTAACCTGCCTTTTTCAGACGAATATCTGGCTCAAATGCGACAAAAAGTGGAAGCGATGGGCACAGGCGATGATTTTCTGTCGTATCATTTTACGCACAACGAAGTGGAAAATACCATCTACAGCACCAAAAACAGCCCGATACGGATTTTATTAAAGAACGGGGAAGTGAAAGACATAACGGAGGTGAGCGAAACCATCCGGCTTTTGAAACAGGTAGAAAATCAAAAGAAATATTTTATTCTTTATCCAAGGGAGTTGGGGTGATTACAAGTCAAATGCGAATTTGTTCACGTAATTCTAATTTATTTTTAACCTTTATGGCGTTTTTAAGCGGTGACTCTTATTTTTGGGCGCCCCAAACAAATATTAAGTAAGCATGGAATATACTGCTTTGCAGATTGCCGGGTTCATAAACGGCTCGGTAGAAGGTGATGAACAGGCAAAAGTAAACGCAATCTGTAGGATTGAAGAAGGCCGTCAGGGAGCCCTCAGCTTTCTGGGAAATCTTAAATACGAAGAGTTTATATACAATACGGAAGCCAGCATCGTGTTGGTGAATCAGGATTTTAAACCTGCGGCTCCCATTAAAAGTACTTTGATCAGGGTGCCCAATGCGTATGAAGCATTTACGGCTTTGTTGAAAGCGATTGACAACCGTCCCAAACGTTCCGGGGTGGAGGCTTCCTCATTTGTGCATCCTTCGGTTCAGATTCCCGAAAATGTCTATATCGGCGCATTTGCATACATTTCAGAAGGCGTGGTGCTCGGGAAAGGGACCCAGATTTATCCGCATTGCTATATTGGTGATGGAACCCAAATCGGCGAAAATTGTACGCTGTTTTCCGGAGTTAAGGTGTATCACAACTGCCAAATCGGCAATTCGGTTACACTGCATTCGGGTGTGGTAATCGGGGCCGACGGATTCGGGTTTTCTAATCAGGAATCGGGTTTTGATAAAGTTCCCCAAATTGGTAATGTAATTTTGGAAGATAATGTGGAAATCGGCGCCAATACCACGGTTGACCGTGCCACTATCGGTTCCACCATCATCAGAAAAGGCGTAAAACTGGATAACCTGATTATGATCGGACACAATGTAGAAGTAGGGGAGCATACCGTTATGGCTGCCCAGGTAGGTATTGCGGGTTCCACTAAAATCGGTAAAAAATGCATGTTCGGTGGTCAGGTCGGCGTAGCCGGACACATTACCGTAGCCGAAAATTCCATAATCGGTGCTCAGGCTGGCGTCAATTCATCCATACGCAAACCCGACGGTATTTGGTTGGGTGGACCGGCCATGGAAATCGGCGGTTTCAGAAAATCGGCCATTCTTTTCAAAAATCTACCCCAGATGGAACAACGCCTCCGCGATTTGGAGCGCAAAGCCAAAGGAGAATAAAATCCGTTACAGATTGAACTTAAATGAACCCTGTACGCCAAAGGGTTTCACTTTTCTGTCTATAATACCGTCTCCGTTTATATCTTGTTGCAGGTTAGTTAATCGCCAAATAAAATCGATTCGGAATACCCGGAATATATTTTCAATGCCAAACCCTACTTCATAATACGGCTGGGTTAATGAAGGTTTGATACCTGCGCCCGCATAATGCGGAAAGGTAACCAGTTTTTTATGTTCCTCATAATTGCGCAGACTGCCGTAGAGAGCGCTGGCTGTAAATACTTCTCTCCATTTCAATTTTCTGAAACCGGGTATTCGGTTAAAAAGTAATCCTTCAAAATGATGTTCCATTTTAATGGCAACATATTCATCGCTCACAAATTCCAGTGTATTCATACGGTTAAAGGCAAACCGGTCGTACATGAAGGTGGGATTTCCCTGATGATTGAACAGAAACGGCCAGGGGGCAGCTCCCCAAATTTTTCCGGCTTCTATATAATAATCGGTATATCCCAAGGGATTGATGCGAAAACGGTCGTTAACGGTAATTACCAGTTTATGATAACCGAAATCCGCCTGCCACAGGTCTTTCACACCCAGGGTGTACATCACGTCAATAATGGGCCAGCGGGTTCCTGCAGAAGTTCTTTTTACCCTGCGGAGCAGATATTTTTCTTTTAAAGCGAAGTGTGTGGAAAAGGTAAATTCCGTGGTAACCAGTCTGTTAAAGTATTTGCTGGTGTCCGTTCCCCGCTGAAAACGGATATCGCCCACCGGTTGTACTTCTTTATGTTTAAATTCGATTTTGTTGGTGAGGCCCTGAAACCATTCGTGTTCATAAAAACCATACACGGTTTTGGAGCGGAGCAGATTGTTGAACCCCGAACGCCTGAATACGCTGTTCAGCAGATTGTCATGATCCCAGGTTCTGTCCGAAACACTGAACTGTTCCAAATCATTGCGGTACTGAAACCCTATCAGCCTCCAGGGAATACGGTCGGGTGTAAGGTGGTAATAGAATTCCCAGTTTGATTTCCAACGCTGGTCTTTTAATCCGTAAGCAACGTGTCCGAAGAGGAAAAAACGGCGGCTCAGTTCCGGACTGGTTCTGAAACCGAGTTTAAGACGATGGCCTTCTACCGGATTAAAACTGTATAATTTATAATACTGGCCCAGTTCAACGTAATAAAGCGGAAAATAACCAGTAATCAGTACATTGCCCACACGGTTATACCATTTGTAGGTTTTATTCTTTTTCAGGCTGTCCACCATGGTGTAAATACCCATTTCGCGGGCAGACAAGGGTTCTGTTCTTACCGAATCCCAATACATTTCGGGCTTTTCGTCAATACCTTGAAGTAGAATAATGTTATTCGGATTTCGGGCAATGGAATCCGGTACTTTTTCATTAAACCGGTATTTGTCATAAAATCCTGTTTTTCGGGCAATTACCCCGATTGATTTTTTGGTAAGCGGATTCAGATCAATCAGAATTTTATCGCTTTCCATGACCCAGTGCCCATCCCTGAACATGAATTTTTGCTCCGCATCCAATCCGCGGATAAAGTTCACGTTTACGTTTTCTGACAATAAAAATTTAATGGATTCCACGGCAAACGTAGAGTCGTGAATCCACATGTATCCGTTGAAAGTATAATCCTGCTGACGACGGGGAAAATATTCCAGTTTGTATAATTTCCCGTTTTCGGTATTAACACTGTCGCTCAGGTAATATTTGTAAAAAAAGATACCCGAGTTAGCAATGGGGCTAACAAAAGATTTGTTGGAAATAATCAGAAAGTCTTTGTAAATATTGAAGTTCGTGAAAAAATCACCCGTAAACTGGTTGAGTTCTTTGTCTTCGCCGTTCCCGGCCAACCGCGATGCTTTGATGATTTCTTTGGTGAAGTTTGGCGTTTTTTGATAATACTTATCGGAAAAGGATTCTGTAATAAATGAAGGAAGAAATTTACGTCCGTCAGAAGCGCTATCCATATATTCAAACATGAACTTAAATGGCCGTGTAATAAAGTTGTTTTGCATCAACTTGCTGATGTTGTAAACATCAACCTCTGTTTTTTGATAGGTTTCGTAAGTTAGGGTTTCAAAACTTCGGGGATCATTCAGGGGCTTGTTATCAATTACTTTTTTCAACAGCACTTCGGCCGGATTGCCTTTATATTTTACGATGACTTCCGTCAGGTTCACATTGTCAGGGTTCAGTTCCACTGAAATTTTGTTCGATTCCCACATCACCACTTTCACATACTCCTTTTTAAAACCTACGGCAGAAACCATGACCGTGTCGGATTTTAATTTAGTTTCCAGTGTAAAATTTCCGTTTTCGTCTGTAATGGTTCCTGAAAATGTGCCTTTGAAAATAACATTCACAAAGGGGATGGGAGTTTGGGTAACTTTATCTACCACTTTGCCCGAAACCCTTGTGGTTTGCGAAAAAACGAAAGTAGAGGACCATAATATAAGCCATGCCGAAAGGGTACAAGTAAACAATAAACGGCCGACTGAATCTCTTTTCATGAATAACAGCCTAAAGATATACAAAATTGATTTCGGCAGCTTTCATTCCTTTCTAATGTTGCGCCGGAAAAAGAACGGGACGCATACGATCTATCACTTTATTGGCCCAGTTTTGGGCAGTTTTACCATAAAAATGCGCACTGCTGAGCGTGTCATGTCCTAGTATATCATCGCTACGTACAAGAAAAATATCATTTTTAAGTACTACCTGTTCAATGGCTTTTATGCGGGGCGTAAAATTCCGTCTAAGGTAAGGTCCCACCCAGATAATCCGCGAAACAGGATGGTTCTCTTTAATGGTATTCACTAAATTCTGATGGTCGTTTACATAGTTATTACCCAGACAAATTACCACATAGTCGGGTTTTTTATCGCAGATGATGTTTTTTAACTGCCCTTTGTAGGCTTTCCCGATCACTTCATTGGTTAGGCTGTTTGATTTTTCAACCGTTCTGATTTTTGTTTTTGGATTAATGATTTCACCGGAACAGGTTTCTCTGATTTTGTAACCGCAACAGTGGTTTTTGAGTGTCATGGTAAAATGCCGGGTTCCGGCTCCGCCGATGGAAATGGAATAAATATCAAACCTTCCGGTTTCGTGCAGTTTGGTCTGTAAATACTCCCCAAATGCTCCATTCAAATGCGAATCGCCTAAAATCAAAATTTGTTTAATGTCATTCTGAGCTTTGATTAAGCTCTCACAGAGGAACAAAAAGACAATTACGGATACGACTTTTTTCATGAGGATTAACTGCGGCAAATTTATTCTAAAACCAAACGATTACAAATAGGTTTTATACATTAGTCACTGATTTTGAGAATATGAGATATAAGATAACTTTTTTGATGTCCCTTTTAGCTCTGCCCCTTTGTGTATTGGGCCAAAGTACCCGCGATTATGTGGTGATGTATACCGAAAAACTACCTTATGATTCTCTTTTTCAATATCACAAAACGAATAAAACCCATTCATCCGAGAGAGCTTTACATATTCTGAATTCGATTTCATTGCTTTCTCAACGTTCGGGACAGGCCGTAGAGAGCTATCTGAGCACTTTACCTTCCACGGAAGCACAATATCATAAACTATCGGTATACAACGGTTTATTGTTGCACACCAAACCTGAAATCGCTTCACAAATTGCAGAAATGGATGAGGTGGAATATGTTGAAGACATCACGGATATTAAAATCTTTTTACATGCTCCGACAAGGATAGGAGAGGACGAGGAACGCAATTCGCGGGCAATAGGCGCCGCAGAACCAGGATTGGTAGCCGTAGGGGCACGGACCATGTGGCAAATGGGTTACACCGGCAAGGGAACCAAAGTATTAAGTTTCGATACCGGAATCTGGCCCAACCATCCGGCTTTGGGTGGTCGTTTTATGGGTGAACATTTTCCATTAGACCGTTCCTGGAAAGGATATTTTTCACCCACTCCGGTAGATAAAGGAAATAGTCATGGAACCCACACGGTGGGCACTATGGCCGGATTGGATATGCAGACTCTGGACACCATCGGATTAGCATTCGGGGCTTATTTTATGGCTACCGATCCTATAGTTTCTAATTTGTCTGATACATTAGGTATGCCCAATTTGATTTTAGCTTATGAATGGGCTTTAAATCCGGATGGAGACCCCAATACCGTTGACGATATTCCCGATGTCATCTGCAATTCCTGGGGTTCATCCGGCAATGCAGGATTTTGTGGAAGTTTTGTAGCCGATATGCTTCAAAATATTGATTTGTTGGGAATTGCCAATGAATATAGCGCAGGAAACAATGGTCCCGGGCCGGGAACAGTGGGAATTGTGGCATTGGTAAGTCCTTCAGAGCTTAACGCTTTTTCTGTGGGAGCTATAAATGGAAATACTTCTTCATTTCCCATTGCCAGCTTTTCAAGTCGGGGTCCCACACCCTGTTTGGGAGGCGGCGCACTGGAAATTAAACCCGAAGTGGTGGCACCAGGAGTAAATGTCAGATCCTGTGTAAAACAAAATGCATATTCTTCGTACGACGGAACCAGTATGGCAGGTCCTCATGTGGCCGGCGCTATGCTTTTGTTGAAAGAAGCGTTTCCTTATCTGCCGGGAGATGCCTTAAAAGAAGCCTTGTATTTTTCAGCGTTGGACTTGGGAGATCCGGGCGAGGATAACACCTACGGTAATGGAATAATACATGTAGGTCAGGCATTCAACTGGCTGGTTTCGCAAGGAAATATACCTGTGCCTTCGCAATCTGACGTTCCCGAATTAGCCTTGTTGAAAGTGCCCGTTTCCCAATCAGGCTTGTATTGTAATTCTATTTTCAATGAGTCGTTGACTTTGTTGAACGAAGGAATTTTACCCATACAGGATACTATCCGGTTTTCGGTGTATCACAATACGAATTTGGTGATTCAATGGGCCCAATATATTACACTAAATCCCGGAGAAACAATAGATGTTGCTATGCCGGCAGGCGTTTCATTAATTCAGGGGCAAAACGAAATTTGGATTTCGGTGGTTCAAAAATCCAATCCGGTTGAAAAAGATAATGTGAATAACAACAGAACATACAGACCTGTCTATATTCCTTCTGTTTCGGTTCCATATACCCAGTCTTTCGAAGGAGAAAACTTTGCCGCAATGCAGTGGACCGTAGTAAATCCTGACATAGACCGTACGTTTGAACTCTATACCACGCAGGGGCAGGATGAAGGAACACGTTCTGCGGCGATGCGCTTTTTATTGTACAATCCTGTGAATGCCCAAAAAGATTGGCTCATTTCTCCCCCCATTGAATTGTTGTCTAATGAGCCGCACTATGTTGGTTTTGATATTGCGTATCAAATCAGGGCACAAAATCAAAAGGACACCCTTTCGTTGTGGGCTTCCACAGATTGTGGAATTACCTTTGATCATTTGATTTTTGAAGGTTCACCACAGGAAATGGTAACGTTTACCGCTACGAGTCCGGCTAATTTTGTACCTGTAACCGAAGAACATTGGAAAAGACTTGTTTTCCCTATTCCCCAATCTTTACAGGGCGAAACGGTACAATTTGCATTTAGGAGTGTAAATTATCGTGGAGCGAATGCGTATTTGGATGATTTTGCCGTGTTTACAGAAACAGATCCGTTGTTTGTACAAAACTATGGAACCATTCCTGCCCAAGTTTATCCCAATCCCTTTTCCAATTCAATCACTATTTCTTTTGGCATGAACGTAGCTGAGGCCTGGCTTATATTAAAAGATGTGTCGGGTAGGACTGTTGCCGATAAAAAAGTATTTGAGTCTGAAAGCAATGTGTGGAATTTACCGGAAATTGCAGCCGGTGTATACTATCTGAATATTACTTCAGGCAATGCGCAGCAGACTTTCAAATTAATAAAAACGGAAAAATAAATTAGAGCGGTTCGCTCTGAAACTCGCTCCACTCTCTGAAACTACCGAAAATGTCAGTGATTTGTTTCTGATATTCAGTCATATCTTCGCGGTTTCCAAATAAAACTAAGCGGTAAAAACGGGCACCTCCATCACAAACCTGTAACCTGAACACTTGTTCTTTGTTATCACGGGTAAGAATCACTTCCCCTTCGAGGCAGTTCATAAAACTGGATGAAGATACTTTGGGAAGACTGACTTTACTGTTCGGCACATTTTGAAAACGGATAATTTCCTCCGTTTCCAGAAAATAGATTTCTTCCAGCGAAAATAAAACCCCCATGGTGTTCATTTCCGACTTTTCGTCAGATAAACCATAAAAATTCAAGGGAAACTCTTTGTTGCCTTTAAATTGAATGTCTGCATTGTCTTTTAGGCCGGTAGCCTCTGACATAGATTTGGGAATATCTACCAAAAATTTATCTCCCGAACGCACGGTTTTTAGCGGTATGTCTTTTACACAGCCACTAATCGATAGAATGATTACAAACAGAATTGAAGACAGAGTTGACTTTTTCATCCGATGCAAAGCTATTCTGAAGCCTTTGAACCTAAAATGATTTAAGCAAAATTTAACGGGGTTCTTCCGGCGGATGCTCTTCCGGAAGCCAGTAGGCATCTTCGGGCGTTATTTCAGGTTCCGGCTCTTTATCCCATGAATACTCGGGAGGCGGCGGAAAATCAGTACGCAAAACAAAAGCTACAATCAAACCGGCAACCGCCCCGGCCAAATGCCCTTCCCAGGAAATATCACGGGTATATTCCCAAGGAAATACACCCCATAAAAAACTTCCATAGAGAAATGCAGTAAGCAAGGTAAGCCCCTGCAGGTTACGGTTTTTACTCAAAAAACCGGAAACAAAACTAAAAACCGTAATGCCATATACCACACCGCTGGCTCCGATATGGTAATCGGGACGGGCGAAAAACCATATCCAGGTTCCGGAGGATAACCAAATGAAAATAAGGGCAATCCAGTATGACCTTCCAAACGTGTATAATCCGAGCCAGCTTAATACAAATAAGGCACTGAGGTTTGAAATCAAATGACTCCAGTCGGCATGAAGGAAAGGCATAAATAAAATACCTCTTAACCCGGTTATATCTCTCGGCAATAAGCCATATTTGGAGAAGGAGGTGTCCAAAAACAATTCTAACAAAAACACAAGAATCGGAATTCCAACGATAAGCAATACCCCCGGAAGGGAAGAAATTAGTTTTTTATCAGAACCGGAAGTATGATTCATGTGTTACCTTTGTCAAAATACATGCCCGCGACAATCGGCTGACAAAATTTCATACATGAATAAAAAACGATGGATAATACTGATTATAGCGTTAACCGTTGGGCTAATCATAATTTACATTATAATGAGCAGTACAAAAACACTCAAAATAGGGGATAAGGCTCCTGATTTTTCGTTATTGAATCAACACGGACAACAAGTAACTTTGTCCGAGTATCGACATGATAAAAATGTTGTAGTCTTTTTTTATCCGAAAGATGAAACCCCGGGTTGCACTGCGGAAGCTTGTAAATTCAGAGATGAATACGAAGCATTTACAGATTTGGGGGCCGAAGTAATCGGAATCAGCGGTGATGGAACCGAATCGCACAAAAAATTTGCTGAAAACCACAGACTTCCATATAACCTGTTAAGTGATAACGGAGGCAAAGTCAGAAAAGCCTATGGAATTCAAAATACGTTTTTTCTGATTCCGGGAAGAGTAACGTTTGTGATTGATAAAGAGGGCATCATACGACACATTTTCAATAGCCAATTCAATGCAGAAATGCACATTCCGGAGGCATTGGAAGTGTTGAAAACGTTATAGAATTATTCCCCTAACTTTTCGCTCAGGTTGGCCATTTTAATGGCCGTTATGGCTGCTTCATCTCCTTTGTTGCCATGTTTGCCTCCTGCTCTGTCCAAGGCCTGTTGCTGGTTGTCGGTAGTAAGAACGCCAAACACCACGGGAACACCATAATCTAAGCTCACCTGCATAATTCCTTGTGCGGCAGCCTGACAAATAAAATCAAAGTGCCGTGTTTCTCCCTGAATAACGCATCCCAAACAAATGATGGCATCCGCATCAGAATTTTCAGCAAAAAGTCTTGCACCTAAAGCCAATTCATAAGTACCGGGTACATATTCTACCGTGATATTGTTTTCCTTGGCTCCGCAGGCAATAAGCGTATCAATACAACCCTGCTTTAAAGCTTCGGTTACTTCACTGTTCCATTCAGAAACCACAATGGCAAAACTTTTACCCGCAGCTTGGGTGTTGGCGGGATTAAATACGGATAGATTTTTAAGACTGCTGGACATAAAAAATGGTTTTAAAAAAAAAGCCGCTTGCGGCGGCTTTCTATGAAGAATTTAAAATTATTCAGTCATCATGGCTTTGGTTCTGGAAATGTATTTAATGATTTCCTGACCTTCGCGGCTCATGGGATATTGTTTTTCAATTTTTTCGTAGCAGGCCAACGCTTTATCGGGCTTTGCCAAGTCATCTTCATAAGTCATTCCTGCTTTTTTCAGAAAAATAGGAGAGGTGAAGTTATTGGGATATTTATTGGCCGCTTTTTCATAATTTTTTACGGCTTTTTCAGAATCACCCAACTCGCGGTATGCATCCCCTAATGCACCTGCAGCCACTGAACTTACCAAGATATCATCCGATGAAAAGTCTTCAAGATGATTGATGGCATCTTCAAACTGACCTAATTTTAAATAACATATTCCTGCATAATAATTGGCCAGATTTCCGGCTTTTGTTCCTCCATATTCATCAATGATGGTGAGAAAACCCGAAAATTCACTGTCTCCGTTGAGCGCAAGCGTGAAGTTTTCCTGATTAAAATATTGCTCTGCATAAAACATTGCGGCGTACGCTTCATTCTCCTTAGGCTCTAAAATAAATTTTTTGTATCCCATGTAACCTAAAGGAATTGCAATCACTACAACAAGTGCTATAGCCACGGTTTTAGCATTATCCTTAATCCATTTTTCAATGTCGGCCGCTGTTTTTTTGGGCTCAAGCATTGTGTCTATCGGATCGTTTGTCTTTTTACTCATCTGTTTAGTTGCAAAAATTGAAGCGCAAAAATAGTTTTTTTTCCATTCAGCACGAAAATATTAATTGACACATTTTAATGAACATATCATTCTGATAATCATCTCCTTATTATGATTAATCAACAGGGTTTATGTAATGCTGTTGTTTAATCACTGACTAATCGGCTGGGGAAAAGGGAAAGATATTCGGATTATATGAGCGTTAATAATCTCGCAGAACTTTTCAAAATTGTATGATGAAATCCATGTATTTTTGAAGCCGAAATGTATTTGTCCAAAATCTCATTAACCGGTTTTAAGAATTATGATTCAGGAGAATTTGAGCTCTCTGAAGGAATTAATATTTTTTATGGACCCAACGGGGCCGGAAAAACCAATCTCTTAGATGCGGTTCACTATCTGAGTACCTGCAAGAGTTTTTTGGTTTCATCGGATATCCTAAATATCAAAAACGGAACGGACTTTTTTCTGGTGGAAGGCTGGTTAAGTTCTGAAAACGAAGAAAATGTTCATTTGCAGTGTGCGGTAAAAAAAGGACAGGGAAAAATCATCAGAAAAAATAAAAAAGAATACGAAAAACTGTCGGATCATATCGGTTTTATGCCCGTAGTGGTGATGGCTCCCAATGATCAGGAACTCCTGTTTGGCGGAAGTGCAGAACGACGGAAATTTATTGATTCGCTGATTTCTTCTTACGACAGACTGTATCTTGACCACCTGATTGCATATAGTCGTTTGATTGAGCAACGAAATGCCTTCTTAAAACAATGTAAAGAATCGGGGGTATTCCGTGGCGATTTATTGGACATATACGATATGCAGCTTGTACCGCATGCCGACTATATTCATGAAGCCCGTGAAAATTTAGCGAAAGAAATCTTTCCGCTTTTCTACGAAATGTATGCTCACCTTTCTCAAACCGACGAAATGCCGGCTATCGTTCAAAAATCGGATATGACAGGCAATTCAGATACGATGGAATTATATATCAATGCCCGGGAAAAAGACAAAGTGTTGCTATACACTTCTGTAGGTCCCCACAAAGATGATTTTGAATTTTACTTATCAGGAAGGCCGGTAAAATCTTCCACTTCCCAGGGACAACAAAAAACCTTTTTGAGTGCGCTCAAACTGGCCCGTTTCATTTTTATTAAAAATAAAACCGGCAAAACACCACTCCTTTTGTTAGATGACATTTTTGACAAACTTGATGAAAACCGGGTGCAAAATCTGATATCCATTGTATCTCAGAAACCGTTCGGACAGGTGTTGATTACCGATACGGGCAAAAACAGGGTCAGCCGACTGATTAAAAACACTGACCGCTCTTTTGTAGAATTTGAACTTCAATATCAAACTCGAAATCATGAGCAATCCGTTTAACCAAACCGACATAAAGAAAGCGTTGGCTAAACTGGTGGAAGCGTATGGGTTAACCGACCGTTTGCAGGAAGCTGAGATTAAAAAAATCTGGGAACGAAGTATGGGGCCTTTTATAATAAAACATACCCGTTCTGTGATGTTTAAAAATGGAAAACTTACCGTATTTGTTAATTCATCGGTTATTCGCGCAGAAATGAATATGGTCAAATCATCGATAATGGAAAAGCTGAATGCGGAACTGAAAAAAAACATAATCAGACAGATTGAGATTTTCTAGTTCCTGATTTGATTCATCTCACAACATTCAAGTTTATGATTATAAGATACTTATTTACTATATGGTCTTCACATTTCCTTTCTTAAAATATTTTATGCTAATTTGCGTTTTTTAAACGTTTTTATAAAATCAAATATTAAGACAGTCGAGAGATTCATGGCTAACCTGCTCACCAAGGTAAATTTCCTTTTCCTATTATCATTGCTTTTTACGTTCGGTGAACTTTCTGCGCAGGGCAAAAAGCTCAATGTGGAAGGGCAGGTATCTTTGGAAGTAGGCAGTGTAAGCGGAGCAAAAGTTACGATCGAGAAAAGCGGCAGGAACGTAGGTACGGTTAATGTAGGTTCTGACGGACGTTTTGAACTTAATTTAGATTTTGACGGAGATTACACTATAACTATCAGTCAAGCCGGTTTTGTACCGGTTAAATATCGTATGGTTACCAATGCATCTGCCGATGCAAAAGAAGACGGCTTAATGCCCTTCAGTATGCCCGCTTTTTTGGTGCAAAATTATCCCGGTGCCCCCGATGGAAGCAAAGTGCTTTCAACCATTAAGTTTGATGAAATGCTTTACGATTTTGCTTTTGATAAAGCGGAGTATAAGTCCTTATCTTCACAAAAGAAAATTGCACTGGCTGCCAAAGAAAAAGCGGTAGCTGCAGCTAAAGCCAACGAAGCGGAAGAATTAAAAGCCAAACAGGAAGCCATCGCAAAACGATATGCCGAAGAAGAAGCTGCCCGTAAAAAGGCCATGGAAGAAGAAGAACGGCTTAGAAAAGAAAAAGAACTGAACGATAAATATAATGCAGCCATTACCAAAGCTGACAAAGCGTTTGCCCAGGCTGAATGGGAATTTGCCAAACAAAATTATCAGGAAGCGGCCACATTAAAACCGGCTGAAGCCTATCCCAAAACCAAACTTACTGAACTCGAAAACCGGATAGCTAACGAGAAAAAATACGCGGCAGCCATTGAAAAGGGTGACAAAGCCATGACGGCTAAAGATTTCAATGCGGCTAAAATTGCATTCAACGAAGCCTTAACCGCTAAAAATAATGATGCCGTAGCCAAAACGAAGTTAGCCGAAGCCGAAGCCGCCATAGCCGAAGCCAACAAACAGAAAGAACTGGATACTAAATATGCCAATCAAATTGCCGCTGCTGATAAACTCTTTGTAGCCAAGAAATGGGTAGATGCTAAAGCTTCATATAATGAAGCCTTAAAATTAAAGCCGGATGAATCTCACCCAAAGGAAAGAATTGCCGAAGCAGAAAAAATGATAGCCGAAGAAGAGGCTAAAAAAGCGGCCGATAAGGAGTTGAATGATAAATATAATGCAGCTATTGCCAAAGCGGATAAATTTTTCACAGAAAAAAAGTGGACCGAAGCCAAAGAAAGTTATTCAGAAGCCTCTTCTTTGAAACCCACAGAAACCTTACCTAAAAACAGGATTAAAGAGATAGAGGCGATTGAAAAAGCTGAAGCAGATAAAATCGCGAAGGAAAAGGAACTGAATGAGAAATATACTGCGGCCATAAGTAAAGCCGATGGTTTATTCCAAGAAAAAAAGTTGACGGAAGCAAAAACCGTGTATAACGAAGCCTTGAGTTATAAATCCACGGAAAATTATCCTAAAACCAAGATTAAAGAAATTGACGATCTGATTGCCGCTGAAAACAAAAAGCTGGCCGATGAAAAAGCATTGAATGATAAGTACAATGCCGCTTTAACCAAAGGTGCTGCTGCCTTAACTGCAAAAAAATACATGGAGGCCAAAACGGCATATTCAGAAGCGGCTAATCTAAAACCGGATGAAGAACTTCCTAAAACCAAAATCAAAGAAATCGACGAACTGATTGCCAAAGATGAGGAGGCCAAAGCTGCCGAAAAAGCCTTGAATGACCAATATAATGCGGCCATTAAAAAAGCGGATACCGATTTTGGCAATAAAAAGTATGAGGACGCCAAACAAGGGTATAATCAGGCGCTGACATTGAAACCTTCAGAAACATATCCTGCAACAAAACTCAAAGAGATTGCAGCTGCGGAAAAAGCCGAAGCCGATCGTATTGCTAAAGAACAAGAAACCAATGCCAAATACCAGGAAGCTATTTCACAGGCAGACAACGCCTTCTCAAATGCTGATTGGAACTCGGCTAAGTCGCTTTATACGCAGGCGGGAAAGTTAAAACCCGATGAAAAATACCCTAAAGACAAATTGGCCGAAATTGATAATAAATTAAAATCTGAAGCCGATCAGAAAGCTGCTGCCGCCGCACTGGATAAAAAATACAACGATGCCATTGCATTGGGCGAAAAACAATTAACGGCTAAAAAATACAATGAAGCCAAAGCGGCATTTTCTGAGGCATCCACTTTGAAACCTGAAGAATCATTACCTAAACAAAAGCTGGAGCAAATAAACCAACTGATTGCCGAGCAGGCCGAACAGGCCAAATTGAAAGCAGAGGAGGAAGCCCGTTTGGCAGCCGAAGAAGCCGCGAGAAAAAAAGCTGAAGAAGAGGCACGGTTGGCAAAAGAAGCAGAGGAGCGTAAAAAAGCACAGGAAGAGGCCGATGCACTGGCGAAGAAAAAAGCCGAAGAAGCTGCTGAAGCCAAGCGGAAAGCTGACGAAGAAGCCGCCAAAAAAGAAGCCGAACTGGCCGCCAAAAAAGCCCAGGAAGCCGAAGCCGCTCGTTTAAAAGCAGAGCAGGAAGCTGCTCGTTTAGCAGCGGAAGAGGAAGCTCGTAAAAAAGTCCAGGCGGAGAAAGATGAAGCTGCCCGTAAAAAGGCAGAGGAAGATGCCGCCCGCCTTGCCGCCGAAGAGGAAGCCCGTAAAAAGGCCCAGGCGGAAAAAGATGCGGCTGCCCGTAAAAAGGCCGAAGAAGATGCTGCACGCTTAGCTGCCGAAGAAGAAGCCCGCATGAAAGCCTTGGCGGAAAAAGATGCGGCTGCCCGCAAAAAGGCCGAAGAAGAAGCCGCCCGTTTAGCTGCCGAAGAAGAAGCCCGTTTAAAAGCATTGGCAGAAAAAGATGCAGCCGCCCGTAAGAAAGCCGAAGAAGATGCAGCCCGGATTGCAGCAGAAGATGCTGAAAGACTCAGAAAACTGGCAGAAGAAAAAGCTCAGAAAGATGCTGAAAATGCGCAACGTCAAGCTGAATACGAAAGAGAACAGGCTCGCCTGGCTGCCGAACGGAAAAAACAATTAGAAGAAGCCTTACGTCAAAAAGCAGAGTTAGACAAACAAAAAAGATTGAACCGTGCCATGGGGATTTTACCCCAGCGCGAAGGACCATTTGTGGTATTGTATAAATATTCCCATTCCACAGAAAATGTGTATGGCTACATAAACATGGGCGATGGAACGGGCAGCCGCGAAATTTCTGAATCTGAGTACAAAATGCTCCAGGAAAAATATAAGGAGTATATCCGCAATATTTTTAATTAGGAGTAATTACTGATTCACGGTAATCTCCTGTATGTTTTTTAAATGCAGGCGGGTATCTTTAAAAAACTGATTCATTAATGCTTTATCTGTTGCATTCATGGAAAGCAATGTATCGGCAGATTTTTCCATAAATCCCGGAATTAAGGTATAGGATACTTTAGGTAATGAAGGCTTGTGCACATACACAGGTAAGTAGCGGATGTCACGAAGCGTAGTATTCCCTTTGGTTTTAAGCAGTTTTATTTCTACGGCAATCCCTCCGTTTTTGAATTGAGCCCGCTGGTTAGAAATAAAATTACCTAATGAATAAATGACCCATACACTATCTCGGCCGGGAGCTTCTAATTTTTTAATAGGTTGTACTACGTGTGGATGTCCTCCTACAACTAAATCGGCCCCATGTAACACCGAAAATTTAGCAATACGCGTTTGTTCCGCGCTTTCGTTTCGTTGATATTCCAACCCCCAATGAAAGGTGGCAATGATGAAATCGGAACCCAACGATTTGGCCTTATTTAAATCGGTCCTGATTTGTGCCGTATCAATCATGTTTACTACCGTACCTGCAGGAATAGGCATTCCATTGGTTCCATATGTATAATTCAATAATGCAATTTGAAACTCCCCTGAGCTCACAACTAAGGGGTGGTTTTGTTTGTGTTCATCAGCACTTCTGTAGCTGCCAAAATGTTTGATACCAAGGGAATCCAACACATCTAATGTTCTTGATACACCTTTAATTCCTTTATCGCAGGTGTGATTATTTGCCGTCTGTAAAATATCGAATCCGGCCTCTTTGGCTGCTGCGGCAATGGCATCCGGACTGCTGAACATCGGATATCCGGAATAGGGTGGACCGGCCAGCGTAACTTCTAAATTGGCAATGGCAAGGTCTGCTTGGGAAATATATTCTTTTACGAATTTATAATTATCAAAATATGAATAACTTCCGTCGGGTTGAAGGGCCGCCTTTATCTGCGGTTCATGCCCCATAATATCCCCTGCAAATAATAAGGTAACATAATGCGAATCGGGTTCTAAAACAGCAATGGAAGACTCTTCTTTCGGTTTACTTTGAACAACACTTTTTTTGGGAACAAAAAATCCTGAAGAACAGATCAGTAATGCGCCTGAAAAGGAAAAAAGCAGCTGTTTCATATCGATTCAGAGTGGTGCTTTTTGTTGCTTTTTAATGTTCCGATAGTCATCAAATATTGGGCGACTCCATAAGTGGACATGATAATCAGACCTGAAAGCGGAATGGGTTCTACAAACTTATTGATGGCAATACAGGAGTCTGAAACAATAAATAACAGAGCTCCCCCGAAAACTGCCCAAAAGCCTTTGTAATAAACCCCCTCTTTGCGCAGCAAAGCCATATAACCCATAAATCCGATGACCGATGCATATACGGCAACAGGAGGAAAGAAAGGGGCAGTTTCTTCGCTGCCAAGTATATAGGGCTTTAAAAACCATAAAAATCCTCCAACAAAAACAAGAAACGGTATGGAAAAAATGATACGGCTTCCCAAGGGAACCTGAGCTTCTTTTATACGGCCTAAAAAGGAAAGAATGTAGGCTAAATGTCCAAGTAGAAAGGACGCCAAACCAAAGACAAACAATTCATCTTTTCGGAACATTAAAAAAACATCCCCCGCCAGTGAAAACACAAGCGCCGCAGCAAAGAACAAGGATTCTTTACGGGGATTTTTTCCTGAATTGATAATGAATAAAAAGAGCAGGATAGGCATTAAAAGAGGTTTGGTGAGCCATATCACCGTGAGGTCTCCCATAATTTCGGCGTAAATTTCTCCGGCTAAAATGGAAAAATAAAGAAGGGATAAAGGGGCTAATAAGCGCATGGATAAGAATGATTTATGTTGAAAGTTTTACAAACCTACTATTTTTTATCAGGTATTCAAGTGTTGGTGTTTTTGGTGTCTGAAAAATAAAACGATAGAAACAATGGCTACAAACAATACGGATGGAAAGATAAATTCAAAATGATTAACCTCGTAATAAAACAGCACAGTGCCTACCCCAAAAATTAGTCTTAATGATTCCCAAAACAACCCTTTTTTGTTGTTTTCAAATAATAAACCGAATGAATAGAGCGACAGCAAAATAAACCCGCTGATATAAATCGCCTGTATAACGAATAGAGGGTTTCCGGAAACAATCATTTGTTCGGAAGTGAATAGGAATAGGGTCGTGATTCCCAATAAAAAAACAAATTGGATAAGCACATAGTATTTTTGAAAATCAGAGATATAGAAATCAAATTTTTGTGCTGTTTTCGGATTAACGGGTGGGGGAGATTGAAATCCTCCCAATTGTTTGGGTTTCCACCCAGGGGATTTGATGAATACAAACATTTTTTCTTTAAAAGAAGGAGTCTTTTTAGAAGTATCAATCAGTTCTTTCCAATAATGAAAATTGGCATAAAACGGATTAAATGATTGTAATGGAGTGGTAATTCCGTAAACCACTTCTTCATCTTCTTTTTCGAAAGTGCCGAATATCCGGTCCCAGATAATCAGTGAACCCGCATGATTCTTATCTATATACTGCGGATTTACGCCATGATGTACGCGATGGTGAGAAGGCGTATTGAAAATGAATTCAATAAAAGCAGGTAATTTTTTTATCATTTTGGTGTGAATCCAAAATTGGTAAAGGGTGTTGATGGCCGCTACAGATAAAATCATGAGCGGACTGAATCCTAAAATAGCCAATGGAATATAAAACCACCAGCTGAAAAGGGTCTGGAACCAGGATTGCCTGAGTGCTACGGATAAATTGTAGTCTTCACTTTGATGATGAACGATATGGGTAGCCCATATAAAATTAATCTCATGGCTGAGGCGGTGGAACCAATAATAAGCTAAATCAACCCCTAAAAATAAAAGAAACCAGTTCAACGGTGTGGATTCTATGGTGAAAAAACGGGCGTGCTCATAAGCAAAAGTGTAACCCCAAAAGGTCATCATGCCAAAGAATACCCCCAACACCTGATTCCCGATTCCACAAGAAATGTTCGTAATGGCATCATTTAGCCGGTATAACTTTTTTCCGGATATAAGTCCTGCCAATAGTTCAAGACCGATCAGAATAAAAAATGCGGGTACTGCTAATGCAATCAAATCCATAAGCTAAAAGTAATAAAAATCATAAATGAAAATAGAGGTGTGATTTAAGCGTAAAAACCTTATCAGAAATTAGACAAACGTTGCCGATTATTATATCTACATGTTTTTGAGTGGCGTTTTTAGTTTGTTTATTTGCTTTCTAATAAATAAGTGTATGAATTTAGCTAAGCTGATTTCTCTTGTATTGCTTTCAGCATGTTCTTTTACCTATACAATTGCGCAGTCTGTTCACCCTGACCGCGAAAAAAACTGGAAAGAATTATACCGCGAATCCCCTGAAAAAAAGTTTATACTCAGGCACACCAAACTGGATGTGGCATTTGATTTTGCGAAACGTGAACTAATGGGAGAGGAATGGGTAACCCTTAAACCATTTTTTTATCCGCAGAATAAATTGGTGTTAGATGCAAAAGCCATGTTGATACATGAAGTGAAACTGGGCGAAAAGTCACTGAAATTCAAATCTTCTGCGAATCATCTGGAAGTAGAATTAGATAAAACCTACACCAAACAAGATTCTCTTACTTTATATATTCGCTATACAGCCCGTCCCGAAATGGTTGAACAAAAAGGAAGTGCAGCCATCATGTCGGCCAAAGGGCTTTATTTTATTGATCCGGACGGAACCGATCCGGAAAAACCCACACAAATATGGACTCAGGGAGAAACGGAATCATCGAGCTGTTGGTTTCCAACGATTGATGCACCCAATCAAAAAACTACCCAGGAGTTATACATCACGGTTCCTGATAAATATGTAACCCTTTCGAACGGCACATTAGAAAATCAAAAGAAAAACACTGACGGAACCCGTACCGATTACTGGAAATTTATGATGCCGCACGCCCCTTATTTGTTTTTTATGGGGGTAGGAGAGTTTTCCGTAGTAAAGGACACGTGGAAAAATATTCCTGTTGATTATTATGTAGAAAAAGAATATGAACCGCATGCACAAAAAATATTCGGAAATACCCCCGAAATGATTGAGTATTTTTCAACGATAACGGGGGTTACCTATCCTTGGCCTAAATATGCCCAAATCGTGTGTCGCGACTATGTGAGTGGTGCCATGGAAAACACTACGGCAGTGATTCATGCCGAAAATGCCCATCAGGATGATAAGCAATTGGCCGATGAAAATATTTGGGAAGATGTAATCGCACATGAACTGTTTCACCATTGGTTTGGAGATTATGTAACCTGCGAAAGTTGGAGTAATCTGACGGTTAATGAATCTTTCGCCAATTATTCGGAATACTTATGGCGCGAATACAAATACGGGAAAGACCACGCCGATGCCCATTTGTATGATGATGTGAAAGGTTACATGAGTGAGGGAAATTATGGTAAAGATTTGGTTAGGTTTTACTACAAGGACAAAGAAGATATGTTTGATGGTGTGAGTTATAATAAGGGAGGCGCAATCCTTCATTTGTTAAGAAGTTATATCGGCGACGATGCCTTTTTTGCCGGTTTAAATAAATATTTGGTGGATAATCAATTTGGCACCGGGGAAGCCCATCAGCTCAGGCTGGCTTTTGAAGAGGTTACGGGTCGCGATTTGAATTGGTTTTTTAATCAATGGTACTTTGGAAGCGGGCACCCAAAACTTTATGTGTCACATGCTTACACGGCTGATAAAAAAGAAGTAAGTGTAAAAATTACCCAAACCCAATCGCCTAAAGTTTTTCGTTTTCCTTTGAAAATTGATGTGTACACAACAATAGGAAAAACAACGCATTCGGTAGACGTAGAAAATAAAGAACATGTATTTGTATTTTCTGCTACCGAAAAGCCCCAATGGGTAAATATTGATGCAGATAGAACGCTGTTGGCAGAAATCAATGAGGATAAAAGCATCGATGAGCTGATTTTTCAACTCTTGAACGGACCTAAATATTTAGACAGAAAACGGGCGGTGAACGATTTACTGAAACATCAAAAAGAAAAAAGTGTACAGAATGCGCTGGTTCAGGCATTGAAAGATCCATATTTCGGAATCAGGTTGAACATTTTGGAAGAGGCTGATTTTAATAATAATTCGTTCAGAAAAGCAGCATTACCCGAACTTGAAAAAATTGCCGCATCAGATAAAAATTTACCGACACGGGCCGAAGCTATCCGTATTTTAAGCCTTACCGGATCCAAAAGTTATTTACCTATTTACAAAGAGGCCATTCAGGTTAATTCATACAGCATGATGGGAGCCGGATTGAAGGGATTGTACGAAACAGATAAAAAAGCAGCCATCGATTTTGCTAAAAACTATAAAGGAAAACCCGGTGAAAATGAGCTATCCTTTACCTTGGTAGAAATTTATGTTGAAGAGAAATTGCCCGAAGGGCTTTCTTTTGTAGCCAAACTGGCATTTAACCATTATTTTATGGAAGAATCGTCTCCCGAACAGAAAATGCTGAAGAAAGGATACGATTGGGTAATAGCTACGGACGATACCGAATCTTGTAAAGTATTGACCGATCAAATTACCAATTTATCAATCCAATATGCTCAATATGGTTTAATTCCATTGGGTAAAATGGCTCTTTCAAATATTAAAAAAGAAAAAGATAATCTCCTGAATAAAAATCCAAATTCATTATCATTAAAAGAACAAGTGGATTACATTGAGAAGTCGATAAGGAAATTAAATCTATAAACTATTTCTTTTTAGAGATCTTTTCTAACACTTCCAGATCGTAAACAATCGGACTCAGCGGGGGAATCTGATCCATATCACCCGCTAGTCCGAAGGCCAGGTGAGAAGGAATAATGATTTTGGCTTTATCGCCCACTTTCAGGTATTTCATGGCTTCGTGTAAGCCACTCTCTACATGGTCATGATCTACCACAAACTCTTCAGCGCCCGTTTCTTCCGATGAATAACATAGTTTTCCATTCAGCAGGGAAATTTCAAATTCCACCACCACCATATCGCCCGATTCTATTTTTGGGCCATCTCCTTCATGATATACAGAATACATTAATCCCGTTCCGGTTTCTATCATGGGCCAGCCTTTGCGTTTCACAAAGGCATCAATATCTCTTTTTTCACTTTCGCTGATCTTTTTATTCACGTTCATCAGCGGCTCTTTGAGCGTATCCTTAATTACAGGAATAGGATTGTTGTAAGCATTATCGTTTCCGCAACTTAACAACGTGAGGCCAAATACGGCTAATAAAAACCACCTGTTTTTCATGAAACGAATAACGTCAAAAAATAAAATGAAGTGGATAAAATCACATGAAAATTTCAAACCCCCTGTCATTATATTAAGTAATTTCGCCGCATGAAAAGGAAAATATACGCTTTTATATGCTTTGTGGTTGTTGGTTTAGGCAGTGTTTCAGCTCACAATAAAATCAGCATCGATTCTCCCGAAGGTTTAACCTACAATTCAGACGGACATTATTGGACGGTTTATCTTGTGGCTACATTATTAAATATTCCGGAAGCTAAAGAATATGCATTTTATGCCGAACATCCCGATAACATTATGAAAGAAGACGGGGATGTTAAAAGAGGGACATATACTTGGTTGTTGCTTCACAAACAGGGCAGAGTACATGCTTTAACGGGTAAAAAACCGCCTAAGGAAAGAGAACGTTCAGAAAGAATGTTTTTTGAAGCAAAGGATATGAAAAGAAAAGGGCAGGCTTTGCATAGGCTAGGGGATAGTTACGCACATGCCAAACCCGACGAAAGTAAAATGTATGCCAGGGGGTTTGGGCACGCTTTTACGCCTGAAGGAGGGCATTATCCGGATATGATCAGAAATTTCCCGGAAAAATATTTAGAATATGTAGCGCATCTCACCCGGGTATTGGGTGGCAAGGATGCCCAAATTGATATGACTACATTTCAATATATAGCAGCTAAAAAATTAGAAACAGAGGATAATATTGAGATTTTAAAATCTGAAATTCATATCCGTCAACGCAAAACCTCGTTTTTTATAAACCCGGCTTGCAAATCAACACTACACGATTATCTCAACATGAGGGCTTCCGTAGCAAGATTTATATTTAGCATCGAAGAGCGTTCGACCGTGGATTCGTTGAAACCCAAAAGAAAAAACAGAAAACCTGAAAAATTACAGGTGACAATTACTTTCGATTAAACACTATAAGCCTGCATATTGATAAGGATTTTCACACATATCCTTACAATTTTTTTCGAGCAGATCATATAATATTACCGTATTAGCTAAAGCTAACTGGGAATAATTTTGTGATGCATTTCCAAATGATGCCGCTTTGGTTTGCCATAGGGTGGCAATAAGGTCAAGACTGCCACTCTTGGGTTTATTGGGTATCGCGTCCAGCGCAGCGGCTACGTTTCCTGCACCGGCATGATAAACGTGCAACACAACGAGTTTGAACCATAAATCGGAGGGTTTGAAATCAATATTCCGTTCGCGTAAAATTTTTGTTGCATTGGGGATACAAACCTTTTGGATAAACAGGGCGGCCGCAGTTGCACATTTAGTAAAATCTTTACGTTCATCTACGTACTTATTCACCTTTAGTCCCATTGAAGTGGCAACACCGGGCATCAGTTGAAAATGACCTGCTGCTCCTGCCGTAGATTTTTTTAATTGACCGGGGCATTCAATCAACAGGATACTTTGGGCATAAAATGCAGGTACACCCAACTCTTCAAAAATGGGATAGGCTTCCCCAATGATTTCGAGCGCGTGACCAAAATCATAAAAATCACTTTTGCCGGCAGTAAAAACGACCTTCTCTCCATTTTTATATCCAAACAAAGTTCTTGCTGAATCTCTAAGTGTTTCTTTTTGTAGATCTGAAAGTGAGTTCCATCTTTTTAAAGGAATTTTGCATGCAATTTCTCGAGTAGAATGTACATTTAAAATGCCGGTATCGGGGGGCAGTGTAACTACTTTCTGCCAAAAAACAACCTGGGGCAGTTTATGCCAACCTTCTTCAAATATCCGATTATCCTTTATATAAGATAATGATTTTGAATCATCTGCCAACGTTACGGTAAGCTGTTTCACGGCATTTAATTGTGAAAATGCGGATATTGCAAAGTAAAAATTGATTAACAGAAGACATGAAATTCTCATATGTATGTGCTTTATGCTTACAACTTCAAAAATCAACTAAATAATACATCTACATAAGAGATTAAGATTTAATAACAAACAGTTCTTTGTGAAAAAACGAGACTATCAGATAAAAATGAATTTTTTAAAAGCACCTATTACGCCTAATATTCTTTGAAACTTTTTCACCGTTAAGGCAAATCACCCCTTTCTTGAAGTATATTAATACTATCCAAATAGTTTAAATGCAAATAAATGTTATCATGTATTTTTTAAAATTAATGTAACATATTGATTATTATAACATTGTAAATAATTGACTCAATTCATTTTTAACAACAGAAAACAAAACTATTTTTTTAAAAAGCTTGCACGATATTAAAATTGATTATACATTTGCCGCGTTGATATGAATTCATATTAACTAAATCAAAAAAGCAGCCCTTTTCTGATTTAATCAACCTTTAATCGCAAGATTAGCGTACTTATTTAAATGAAAAAATTGTACAACGGAGTTGTAGCAGTCATTATTATGTCTGTTGCAATCCTTGGAGAAACTACAGTTTGGTCGCAAATAGAGAGTACTAATCAACACCCCGCTATCACCAATACCGGAGCGTTCATTAACTCAAAAAGCGAAAATGAGCACAGACAACATGATTTCAATCATGTGTGCCCTACTGATTTTTTAAATAATCAGTACATGACCGAAAATGGTCTTCAGCATCTTTTGTTTGAAGATGATTTCGCACGTCAAAATACCTCTTCAGAACACATGGTAACTCGTTCAGTACGCAGAGTTCCTGTTGTTTTTCATATTGTGTACAATAATCAAAATCAAAATATTTCGGATCAGGCTGTATTAGAATTGCTGAATAATTTGAATCAGGATTTTCGTAAAAACAACCCAATGCTTTCAGGCATTCGTGCCGAATTCTCTGACTTAGCAGCTGATGTTGAAATCGAATTTTGTCTGGCTTCTGTTGACCCCAGTGGTAATTACACGAAAGGAATAACAAGAACCAATACATCCATTACTCATTTTAATCCCTATCAAAATCAAGTTAACGGGAACATCGGTGGTGCAAATTCCATGAAAACCAATGAATATGGAAAAGCGTCATGGGATCCTTCAAAATACATCAATATCTGGGTATGTAATATCAGCAACGGAGCAAACTCAGGAATGGCCGGTTATGCCTACACGCCGATTGGAATTGAATCTAATGGTCTTCCTGCATCCAATATTGATGGTATCGTGTTAGATTATAACCTGGGTGTTCAAAATGGTTATTCTAGAACCGTATCTCATGAAATGGGACATTATTTTGGACTTAAACATACCTGGGGAAGTGCTAATGGTGCCTGCAACTCAGGTGATGATGGTTTTTTTGATACCCCGACAGTTAAAGGGGCATTTGTTCAATTTCATTCAAATTGTGCTTCGGGGGCTAATGCACTTTCTTGTGACGGAACTCTTTGGCAGTTCGAAAATTTGATGGACTATAGTGATTGTATCGCGATGTTCACTCCTCAGCAGGCAAATTATATGAATGCTGTGCTTTCCGGTTCAAGAAGCACGCTGTTAAATTCTGCTGAAATGCATTGTACAGCTAATACTAATTCTGCTCTTACGGCAGCATTTTCAGGTTGTGTAAACACATCAGCCGGAAATGTAATTACACTTACTTCAGATAACAATACGCAGGGAGCAGATGTAGTTTGGTCTATTTCTCCCGCTACAGGGTGGAGTTTTGTGAATGGAACCAATATCACCTCATCTAATCCGCAGATCGTATTTAACCATTCTGGAAATTATGCGGTTTCACTCACCGTAAGTGATGGAGTGAATACATTATCACATCAGGTAAATGATTGTGTTTTTGTAACAGCCAATGCATCTGTTAATGAGTATGCATCTGAATCTATTCAAATTTACCCCAATCCTTCTACCGGAATTTTTAATGTGAATCTTTCGGATTTAAATTCAGACATACGTGTATATAATGGAGTAGGTGTTACCGTTCTAAATCTTTCGGCTACTTCTTATACACATTCGATTGACATGTCTGCATTTAGTTCTGGGGTTTATTTCCTAGAAGTTAAATCTGCTGCCGGTTCACATACTCAGCGCATTGTACTGGCAAAATAATTGCCAATAACCTTTCTAATAAAGCCCATTTTATACTTGTAAAATAGGGTTTATAGGGCTACCTTTGCACCCTTAAAAAAAGGCATTTCATGATTACGGTAAGCAACTTAGAGCTCCGCTACGGCAAAAGAGTACTTTTCGAAGATGTAAATCTTACTTTCACAAACGGCAATTGTTACGGTGTTATCGGGGCTAATGGTGCCGGTAAGTCCACGTTCCTTAAAATCCTTTCCGGTGAAATTGAGAGCACTTCGGGTCATGTGTCGATACTTCCCGGCGCCCGGATGGCTGTATTGAAGCAAAATCACTATGAATTTGATCATTTAACGGTACTTGATACAGTAATCATGGGGCACAAGCGTCTTTATGAAATCATGAAAGAGAAGGATGCAATTTATGCTAAACCCGATTTTTCAGATGAAGACGGAATTAAAGCAGCCGATTTGGAAGCTGAATTTGCCGAAATGGAAGGCTGGAATTCAGAAAGCGATGCGGCCACCCTGTTGAGTGGATTGGGTGTAAAAGAAGACCGCCACACCCGATTAATGAATGAATTATCCGGAAATGAAAAAGTAAGGGTTTTGTTAGCCCAAGCCCTTTTTGGAAACCCGGATATCCTGCTGCTCGATGAGCCTACAAATGACTTGGACGTGGAAACCGTAATGTGGCTTGAAGAGTTCATTATCAATTTCCCGAACACGGTAATTGTAGTTTCTCACGACCGTCACTTTTTAGATACTGTGGTAACTACCATCGTGGATATCGATTTCGGTAAAATTCAAACCTATACGGGTAACTATTCATTTTGGTATGAATCCAGCCAGTTGGCCGCCCGTCAGCGTTCACAACAAAACAAAAAAGCCGAAGATAAGCGTAAAGAACTCCAGGAATTCATTGCCCGATTTTCTGCGAATGCTTCTAAATCCCGTCAGGCCACCAGCCGTAAAAAGCTATTGGATAAAATTAATGTGGATGAGATTAAGCCCAGTAACCGTAGGTATCCACACATTTTCTTTAAACCGGAAAGAGAAGCCGGAGATCAGATTTTATCGGTTTCTAACTTAAGTAAGGCGGTGAATGGTGAGCCGGTGTTGAATTCGGTTTCATTTACATTGAAGAAAGGAGATAAAGTCGGCTTTATTTCCCGAGAGTCACTTTCCATTACCACTTTGTTCAACATTTTAATGAACGAAGACAAAGCCGATTCGGGTGATTTTCAATTTGGGGTTACGATTACTACAGCCTATCTGCCTTTGGATAACAGCGAATATTTCAAGACAGATTATAATCTGGTGGATTGGCTTCGTCAATTCAGCAAAGAAAAAGATGAAACGTTTATACGCGGATTTCTTGGACGGATGTTATTTTCAGGAGAAGAATCGCTTAAAAAAGCCAACGTACTTTCCGGTGGAGAAAAAGTGCGCTGCATGCTTTCCAAAATGATGCTGATAAACGCAAACCTGTTGGTTTTGGATGAACCGGTTAACCACTTGGATTTGGAATCTATTACTGCATTCAACAATTCACTGAAGGAATTTGACGGAACCGTACTGTTTACGACGCACGACCATGAATTTATGAACTCGGTGGCCAACAGAATTATAGAAATTACGCCTGCCGGAATTATTGATAAAGAAATGACATACGATGAATACATCATGGATCCTCGGATTAAAGAAATCAGAGAATCGATGTATCAGCCGGCATAATATCTATTCATACTTTACAGTAAAGAGGTTTTCGATTGAAAACCTCTTTTTTTTTCATAAGGGTAAACCTTACCTTTGGAAGCAGCTACAAACAATCGAAGTGAAAATATTTGATGCAGAAAATATAAGAAAGGGCGATATGTACACCCTTGAACATGAGCCTGTTTTGGGTATTGATTTAATGGAAAGGGCCGCCCGGCGATGTGCTTCGTCTATATTGAATGATTTCGGACAATACGGTAGCTTGATCATGCTCTGTGGCACCGGAAATAATGGGGGAGACGGTTTGGTGATAGCTCGGGTACTACGCCCTTACTTTTATCAGGTTACGGTGTTTTGTGTAGGTGATAAACAAAACGTTTCGCCCGATTTTTCAATTAATTATTCCCGCCTTGCTGAAACAGATATTACTATCCACTGGCTTGCCGAGGATTTGGGTTTACTCCCTTCATTGTTAAACAGCCCCGATGTAATTGTGGGCGATGCCCTGTTAGGTTCAGGGTTGAATAAACCGATAGCCAATTCCATCTACGCAGAAGTAATTGAATGTATTAACCACGCAGGTAAGCCGGTTTTTTCGGTGGATATGCCATCGGGACTTTTTGCCGATTCAAACCAACATATTGAAGCTAAATCAAGCGTGGTAAAAGCGCTTAAAACCTATACGTTTGAACAACCTAAATTGTCATTTTTGTTTGCTGAAAACAATCCGTTTACGGGCGAAATTCAAGTAATTCCGATTGGTATTCATCCGCGTTTTAAAGAGAAAACGCATACAGATGCTTTTTATATAACAGCCAATGAGGCTGCAGAACTCATCAAACCGGTGAATCCGTTCAGTCATAAAGGTACTTTTGGTCATTCCTTATTGATTGGCGGTTCCGTTGGAAAATCAGGAGCCATCGCCCTTTCTGCGCAGGCCTCCGTAAAATCGGGTTCAGGTTTAACCAGTGTGATTTTGCCGGAAAAGATTATACCCATAATTCAAGGAATTGTGCCCGAAGCCATGTGTATCGGTAATTCCGGAACTGAGTTTATTGAAAGAATTCCGGTTAAAACAGATGTCTTTTCAGCAGTTGGAATAGGCCCTGGTTTAGGTACTGAAAAAGAATCGGGAAATGTGTTGAAAAATCTGATTGCCGAATTTCAAGGTCCCAAAGTATTAGATGCAGATGCGTTGAATCTGCTTTCTGAAAATAAAACCTGGCTCAGTTTTTTAAACTCAGATACCGTATTAACTCCTCATCCTAAGGAATTTGACCGCTTAGCAGGAACTCACGTGAGCGGTTTTGAAAGATGGAAATCGCAGGTTGAGTTTTCCAAAAAAATGGGAGTGTATGTAATTCTAAAAGGTCGTTACACCCAGATAACCACACCTTTGGGAAAAACATTTTTCAACTCATCGGGAAATCCGGGCATGGCCACCGGAGGCAGCGGTGATGTGCTAACCGGACTATTGACAGGCTTATTAGCGCAAGGTTTTCCCATGATAGATACTTGCCTTTTAGGAGTATTTTTGCACGGTTTGGCAGGCGATATTGCTTTTCGTAAAAAGGGAAGGGAAGCCCTAACGGCAACCGATATTATTGAATCATTTTCAGAAGTATTTAATAAAATTCACGAACTAAAAAGAATTTAAAATGGAATTACATAAAGACTGGAAAATAATTACATCAGAAAGTGACTGGAATAAAGCGGTTGAAGATGTCTTAGACCCCTAAATTACCGGATAAATTTTTAAAAACAGATTAGGTCTGCT
>JAKRSD010000028.1:0-81583 GCA_022402535.1 Flavobacteriales bacterium
TCGATTTTATCGAAAAAAACGGTCAACGTATTTCAGGCATTGACAAGACTTTGTTTTAGCAATTCACCATTGAATAAAGACTTATTGCCTTAAAAAACTCTTGCTTCCTGCCTGTCCGACAACAACTAACAAATAACTTTCAAAAGAAAACTTATATTTGTTAATACAGATTTTCATAATATGAGAAAAGTATTAACCCGATACGTCCTGATTTCTAGTACATGCTTGGCCATGTTGGGATATGGATGTAAGAAAAAGCCCGACTATCATTCGGATATGTTTACCTCTGCCGATTATGCGGTACTTTCCTTATGGACGGAGTCTGTCCGCACGGTTATTAAACAATCTACGGGATGCAGTGCCCCGGTAGCCGCCAGAGCATTATCCTATTTTTATATAGCCCAATACGAAGCATTAAGTCCCGGAATGAAAAACCACGTGAGTTTGCATGGAAAAATTAACGGATATGTACGTACCTGGCACGACCGTGAAGAAGATTTACCTCTTTTTCATTGGCCTACGGTAATCAATACAGCTTCGCATGAAATGGTACTGGAGTTATTTCCCACAATCCAACCCTCTACGCTCATTCGTGTTAATACTTTGTACGATTCGCTAAAGACGGTATTTTCTCAAAATGAATCTGATGACAGGCTTATTTTTTCGGAAGAGTATGCCAAAACGATTTCTGCCAATGTAATCGCTTATGCATCAACAGATGGCGGGGCTAATGGTCATTTTACTAATTTCCCTACGAGTTACAATCCACCCAATTGTGCCTCGTGCTGGGTGTTTACGCCTCCGTTTTTTCAACGGGCTTTGCAGCCTTATTGGGGTAATAACCGCCTGTTTGTTCCCTCAGCTCTTTCTATTTTAAATGAATTTCAGCCCACGCCATATTCAGAGGAACCGGCTTCCGCATTTTATCAGGATGCCCAACTGATTTTTACCATGTTGCAGAATCCGCAGCCTCACTACGAAATTATAGCCGAATTCTGGGACGACGGTTCCGGTTTTGCCGGAACGCCCCCCGGGCACTACTTGGGTTTGGCCGGCCAGTTAATTAGAAACAGTCAGATTTCTACCGAAGATGCGGTGGTTTTTCTTACACGGCTTGCTATAATCATGAACGATGCCATGATTTTAACCTGGAAAGGTAAATATGACCATAATCTGCTCAGGCCCGTAACCTATATTCATCGGGTTATATCCCAACAATTTAATCCTATCATTGAAACGCCTCCGTTTCCCGAATATCCTTCGGGACATGCAGTAATGGCGGGTGCCACACAAAAAATATATGAAAGTGTGTTTTCCAACTCTTTTTCTTTTTACGACAGTACTCATGTGCACCGCACAGATATTGACGGCAGCCCACGCTATTTTTCAAACTTTCAGGCCATGAGCGAAGAAATCGCCGATTCCAGGTGGTATGCCGGCATTCATTATAAAAACACGCAGGACCAAAGCCTGCTCATGGGACGGCAAATCGCCCAGCATGTTAACCAATCGCTGAACCTTTCCAAATAATACGTATGAAAAAATACCTTATCACCCTTTGTGTTTTTTTACCCTTCTCCCTGTTAGGGCAAGGCTTTCAGGAAATCTCAGATCAAATCGGATTAACGTATATCTATCCCGGCATTTCCACCGATTTTCAGGTAGAAGGCGGCGTTCTTGTGTTTGATTATGATCGTGACGGTTGGGATGATATTTACCAGACAAGCGGTCAGTTTGAGTCTAAGCTCTATAAAAATATGGGCAACGGTACCTATACCGATGTTACGGCAGAAGCAGGTTTAACTCTGCCGGGAATTTTTCAGTTATGCGCCCTTTCAGGCGATTTCGATAATGACGGATATACGGATTTGCTCATTGCGAATTACGGGTATGGCGGCGGCGGGGGCGATAATGAAAAGCCCAAACTTTTTAAAAACAATGGAAACGGTACGTTCTCAGATATGTCGTTTCAGCTCCTGGTGATGCCCCGTGGGCACTATGCCGCAGCATCACTCGGCGACATTAACCGCGACGGAAATGTGGATATGTATTTTGCCAATTATGTGGAATACTTCGGATTGATTCAGCCTCCTCCTGATTATATTCCCACGGGCTACTTTGCCCAATGTCTGCCCGACAGATTAGTGCTGAACAATGGAAATTTCGCTTTTATAGAGGCTACCGAGGCATGGTCTGTGGCTGATAGCGGCTGCGGATTGGCCGCCTCGTTTTCAGATTATGATAATGACGGCGATTTAGACATCGTTACCGCCAATGATTTTGGTTTTTATAATGGGAAAGGAAATATCCTTTTTCGCAATAATTTCCCCGATTCCTCGGTAACCGATGTCAGTGTTTCTTCGGGATATTATTTTGAAATGTTTGGTATGGGGGTGGGACCCGGCGATTATGATAATGACGGGGATATGGATTATTACATCACCAATATCGGCGAAAATGCCTTGATGCAAAACCAGGGGAATGGTACGTTTATCAATGTGGCCGAAGCCGCCGGAGTGAAAGATGAATTTGTTTCCGATACCCTCAGGGGAACGGGTTGGAGTGGTATCTTTTTCGATTATGATAACGATATGGATTTAGATCTTTTTGTAACCAAAGGCAGTGTGGGCGCCCCCTTGCCGCCTACGGTGGGTATAGATCCGAATCGTTTTTTTATCAATAATGGCGATGGCACCTTTACCGAATCTGCTGCCCTGCTGGGGTTAAACGATTCATTGGCTCACCGGGGAGCCGCTTTTTTAGATTTTGACCGCGACGGCGATTTGGATTTGGTTTCCTTGCCCATCCGGCTGCCGTATGCACAATATGCCAATCTGGACCAAAAAATCAAGTTCTTCCGCAACGATCTGCAAAACACCAATAAATGGGTGCAAATTAAGCTGGTGGGAGATGTGGCTACTAACCGCGATGCCCTGGGTTGCAAGGTAACCCTTTGGGCTGGGGGAGTGCAGCAAATCCGCGAAGTGGATGGAGGCAGCGGACATGCTTCCCAAAGTTCTAAAACCCTGCATTTTGGCCTTGGACAAAATACATTGATTGACTCCATGGAGGTTTTCTGGCTCAATACGGCTCCGGCAAAATTTTATAATATCCAGCCCGATGAGTTTTATACCGTGTTTGAAAGCGGTTCTATTTTGCTGAGTAATAAAGAAAATCTATCTACCGCTTCGCAAGTACAGGTGTTTCCAAATCCTTCATCGGGTCCGGTAAACATTACATATCCTCCAAGCAAACAGACTCATATCCGTGTGTTAAGTTTGACGGGAGCCACCCTTTTTGAAGTAAATACGGACTACTCGGATTGGTATGCCTTTAATCCGGATACTTACCACCTGAGCCCGGGAGTATATTTTATTGAGGTTTCGGGAACTTTCGGTAAATCGGTGAAGAAATGGGTGAAGAATTAATAGGCTGATGGGATTCTCTATTGCCTTTGAACTTCTTAATAACGTCCGAAGTATTTCCGGATAAACCATTCACCCGCCAGTAAGGCTAAAATAACGGCAAACAGCCATTTGAAATCGCTCAGGCTTTTCAGTTTCCCGGTTACATACGTTATCGGACGTATATCTTCGCGTTGACGGATTCTTTCGGGAATTAAGTTGAGTTGGTCGGCCAGGAAAAACTCTCCGTTGGTTTCGTTGGCCAAACGCGCCATCACCGAAAAATCGGCCCGGGTATTTAATCGCTCCACATTTATTTCACTCACGGAAAACGATCCGTTTTTTTCTAATTTTTTACCGCCAAACTGCACCGAGGCATTGAACGAATAATCTCCCGCAGGCAGTTTTCCCATATCTAATCGATAAGCGGTTTCTGTTTTACTGAATTGATAGGGAAACGATTTTCCTTCTTTGTTTTTCAGCGTTAACGAGGCTTCAGGCGTGTTGATGAGTTCGTAGCTTTCGTTGTATAACTCAGCATCCAACACGATTTTTTCATTTTCGGGATACAGGTTTTTGGCATTCACCCTAAAACGACTTTTATCTTCGGTTACAGCCAGATACTGTACAATTTTAGAAATCAGTTCGTTGAACTGTTCGCGGTTTTGATTCTCTTCAAAATCTTCCAGTCCCCAGCGCCAGATTCCTTCACCGGCCAGAATGGCTGTGCGGCGTCTGGGTTCAGGATTGAGCAACAGGGCCGGCGATTGGGTAGGCGTGAGGCCGATTTTTCGGTAAAAAACCGTTTCGGCGCCGGCTTTGGTTTCATAATTCCCGAACGGACTGAATAACGGCGGTACTTTGGTGAGCAGTTTTTGTAATTTTTCAGAAAGTGTAAAGGCCCCAAATCCGGTGTTGAGATAAGGCGTAATCTCATCAGGTTTTGCACCCTGATTGGTGATTTTTAAACCGGCATTCAGTTGATTAAACGCAAACAGGTTGCTTTTGCTGCCTAATATATACCAGGTGCTGATTTCTGATTTTTCTAAGCGCGACGTAATTTCTGTAGCCTGACTGCCCGAACCGGGAAGCTGATACATAATGACCAGGCTATACTCTTCAATCCGCCCCGTAAAATCGGAAAGATACACCACATCAGATTCAAAGTTTTCATTTACAGACAATGCCTGGCGTATGGCGCCTAAATCGGGATGCGGCCCTTCGGCCAACAACAAAATTTTTCTGCGGCCGTCAATCACTTCCACATAAAAGGGAAACACATTGTTTTGTAATGTGCTTTCATCATCGAGCGGTTCAATACTCACCGTGTATTTCCGGATTCCCGGTTTGTCTGCATCCAGATAAAGCGGTATGGTGAAGTCGAAGCGTTCATCCTGAATGGAAACCGATTGGGAGAAAAGGATTTTACTGTCGGAACTTATCTTAATGTTCAGATTTTTACCTTTCAGTTTATCCGCCCCCACATTAATTTCCACAGGAAATTTGTTGTTCAGGTAAGCCAGTTTATTGGCCTGCACATTCCGGATAAAGGCATCGCGACGGAGTGAGGAATCGCCCATGGCTATGGCAAAAACAGGCGCTTTCAGGTTTTTGACCCGATACACGGGATTAATTCCTTTATTGTACAAACCATCACCCGCAAATAAAACCGCACCAATATTTCTACCGGCGTAAATGGATTCCAACTCCCTGAAAACCTGCTCATAATCGGTCTGCTTTTCACTGAAATCAACCTTGCCGTCGCGGGTCAGTATTTCACCGGCTGTGTAAAAAGCGGTTTCATAGTTTTCGCCCAAGTTTTTCTGAAGCTCGGTTAAACGGTTCAGGTATTCTGTTTTATAAAACGTACTATCCTTGGTAAATACGGGCGATTGCGAATTATCCTGAATGATAAGCAGAATGGGATTTTCTTTTTCTTTTCCCCGGGTTCTGAACAGGGGCGAAAATAAAATCAGGGCAATCAGAAACAGGGCTACAAAACGAAAAACGGCGGCCGCAATGCGGAATGGGCGGGGAATTTCAGCGTGGGCAGAATTTTTATAGTAAAGTAAACCCGTAAACAGAACGGCGGCAGCCAGACAAAGTATAAAAACCCAAAAGGGGTATTCCCAGATTATGTTCACGCTGTTTTTCCGATATTAATTTAAGCCGTTACAGGCTTTTTTGAATGATGTTAAACGCTTTTTTATACCGAAAAGTATCAGATGGTCTGCATTCCTCCGCATACATTCAGGGTTTGTCCTGACACATAAGCAGAAAGATCGGAACCCAGAAAAACAACCGCATTAGCCACATCGTCTCCATGTCCGGCGCGTTTGAGCGGAATGGCGTCAATCCATCCTTTTTTCACGTTTTCATCTAAGGTTTCGGTCATTTCAGTTTCAATGAAACCGGGCGCAATGGCGTTGCAACGGATGTTTCGGGAGCCCAATTCCATGGCAATTGATTTGGTGAACCCGATAAGGCCGGCTTTGGAGGCGGCATAATTGGCCTGACCGGCATTACCGGAACGGCCCACCACGGAACTCATATTAATAATAGAGCCGGAACGCTGTTTCAGCATGGGCCGCTGTGCAGCTTTAGTCAGACTGAAAACGCCTTTCAGGTTGGTGTTTATGACTTCGTCCCATTGTTCTTCCGTCATGCGCATCAACAGGTTGTCGCGGGTAATCCCTGCATTATTTACCAGTATATCCAGCCTTCCGAAGGTTTCCACCATATGGTTAACCAATTTTTCGGCTTCTTCAAATTTAGATATGTCAGATTTTACGGCAATAACTTTTGTTCCATATTCGGCAGAAAGTGCTGAAGCCAACGTTTCTGACGAAGCTGCAGAACCGTCTGAAACGTAAGTAAACATAACCTGTGCGCCATGTTCGGCAAGTTTAGTCACAATAGCTTTTCCAATTCCGCGGCTTCCTCCGGTAACCAGAGCCGATTTTCCTTCCAGTAATTTCATAACAGCTGTTTACAGTTTGATTTTGGTCAAAATTAACAATCCTTTCTAAAAAGCCTTACCCGCTTTAAAACTTATAACCCATGTGCAGATTGAATTGCACTTTGGGACTGAATGCCGGGAATAGGGTATATTGAGAACTTCCTCCAAAATCTATATCGCCTCCAAAACCCCAGTCTAACCCAAATTGGATATAATCCACCGGATTTATCTGAATGCCGTTGTGAATCATCCAGCGCATGGCATTGGCTGTTTTATACACGATAAAATCGGGGTCGCTGGTAATGTAATCACTGGGCATACGGTTCACCCGTAAGTAATACAGGGCTGGAGTGAATACATAGCGAACTTTTCCTAAACCGGCACCCGAATAAACCCGGAGCTCCAAACCCGTTTTAAAAACAATGTTTCTGTAAAACGGAATCGGGGATGCCAATGAATTTCCTGTGGCAAACCGGGCACTGCGAAATCCGAAGGTAAAGGGAACCCGTAGTCCGATTTTATTGCCCGGCAATAAATATTCGTACATCACCGTAAAATCGGTACGGATTAAATCCAGCAGATTTACGGAAACATAATTCCGTGGAATTTCCATCGGATTCTTTTTCTTGTATATCGTGTTTTTTACAGGAGGGGCTTCTTTGTCCCAAGTACCGTTTTCAAGGCGTATGCCATCCACCATGGAACGGCTCACTCTGTAATCGGGACCATCTAAACTGTTGAAGTTTTTATACTTCAGATCCACATCACTTATTTCAATAATTTTAACGGCATACACAAGCCCCGATTTCATGCGGATACTGTCCTGAGCCTTTGTTTGATAAGCAGAAAACAAGATAAACAGGGCCGGAATAACGGATTGGATAAAAGGTCTTACTTGCATCATTATTGTGCTATATTAGTGCAAATAAATTAAATGAAAAGGGGATTATTGTTTCTGGGGCTTATTTTTTTGACACAGGCCATTTCATTTTCGCAGGAATTTCGTTTCCGGCTTAAGAAAAAAGATTCTTATTATATGCCCGATGAAGTGCGCGAAACATCGGGTTTGGCTTATTGGAACGGACATATTATTACCCACAACGACAGCGGAGGCAAAAACGAAGTATATCTGTTAGATACGCTGGGCGGTGAAGTAAAAAAAACAATGATATTAAAGGGTAGTGTGAACCGCGATTGGGAGTCGGTTTATCTGTACAACGACAAGTTATATGTCGGTGATTTTGGGAATAACATGGGCTCCAGAAAAAACCTGACCATTTACACAGCCGATTGGAATACCTTGTTGGAGAAAGGCGAGGCCCGGGTAGATTCTATCCTATTTTATTATCCCGATCAGGATGATTTTTCGAAACAGAAACATAGCCACAATTTTGACTGCGAAGCCATGGTGGTTTATCAGGATTCCATTTATCTGTATTCCAAATCATGGAAAGACAAACAAACCACCGTACGTGTCATTCCCGCTGCCCCCGGCGAATATGCCGCTCCTGTGAGGTATTCATTTGCAGCAGGCGGTTTGATTACGGGAGCCGCATTTCATGAAGAGAAAAAAATGCTTGTATTAATCGGTTATAACCTGGATACGCCTGTTCTTCGCCCTTTTGTTTGGGTTTTTAATGCGGCTCATCCCGGCAAATTGGCGGGAGCCAATGGATTACAGGTGAGTTTATCCCCGGATTTTACCCAGATTGAAGGAGTTACTTTTTTGCCTTCGGGGCGATTGGCTATCAGCGCCGAAGCCATACATGAAAAGTTATTGGATATTCCGGCTGCACTTTTTTTGGTGAAACCGGAAGATTTTTTTGAGAAAGTAAAACCTTAAGCGTTCAGCTTTTCAACTTCAGGAAGTTGAGTTAACAGATAAGCTTCCGCTTTATCTACCGTGCCTTCAAACACCCCACCGGCGGCATTTTTGTGCCCTCCTCCGTTAAAATATGTAGAAGCAAACGTGTTGATGGCAAAATTGCCTTTGGAGCGGAACGAGAATTTGGTGAGATTTTCACTTTGTTCGGTAAGCAGTACGGCCATTTTTACTCCTTCAATAGATAAAGCCTGATTAACAAAACCTTCCGTATCTCCTTTTTTATGGCTAAAGCGGGTAAGTTCTTCGCGCGAAAGGCAAATGTATGCCGTACCGTATTCGGGCAGCATGGTCAGTTTGTCGTTCAGCGAATAACCCAGCAGTTTCATCCGGTTCAGCGAATTGCTGTCGAAAATATGTTGAATCACGGCAGCATGGTCGGCACCGGCTTTAAACAGTTCGCCGGCAACAAAAAAGGTGCCTTCATGTATATTATGTCTGAAGGTTCCCGTATCGGTCGAAAGCCCGGCATATAGACTGGTGGCCACATGTTTTCCGATGTGGATTTCGGGATATAATATCCGGCAAAATTCAAAGATCAATTCGCTGGTGGAGCTCACATTGGTGCGATGATAACTGTAATCAAACACCTCGTCGGGAAACGGATGGTGATCAACCAATACTTTAGGAACGCTTACATTTCCTGCCAATTCCCCCAACTCGTCAATGCGTTTCAGCGTATTAAAATCCAAAAAGAAAATCAGGTCTGTTTCCGCTAAAATTTTGAGACAGGTTTCGCGCTGACGGTCAAAAAATTTGATGGTATCAGCTCCCGGCAGAAAACTCAAAAAATCGGGAAAAGTATCCGGAACGATGATATTGGGCATTTTGCCCAGCTTCTTCAGAAAAAACTTCAATCCCAAAGAGGAACCAATGGCATCGCCATCCGGATTTTTATGTGAAATAATCAACGGATGTTGGCTGTTTTCAATCAGCTGTCTGATTGTTTGCAAAGACGCCGGGTCTGTTACCGAAATTTCGCGCATTCCTTTAATAATAAGCCGCCAAAGGTAGTGTAAAGCCCTTTTGGTCTTTGTTAAAATGGCTGTTTTTTTTAACCGCTTGATTTTCTTGAATTCTAAAATGGGAGGAATAGGTCAACTTAAGGGAAAAATAGATACTTTTGCGCCTCCAAAAAATAGGAAAATGAAAGGAAATCGCACTTTTACCATGATTAAACCGGATGCTGTTGCAGATAACAACATCGGTAATATTTTAGCAATGATCAACAATGCCGGGTTTCGCATTGTGGCCATGAAATACACCCGCCTTTCTCAGGATTTGGCCGGTAAATTTTACGCCGTACACAAAGAACGTCCGTTCTTCGGAGAGTTGAGAGACTATATGTCTTCAGGGCCTATCGTGGCTGCCGTGTTAGAAAAAGACAATGCCGTGGAAGAATTTCGTACATTAATCGGTGCCACCAATCCTGCTGATGCCGCCGAAGGTACTATCCGTAAATTGTATGCAAAATCAATCGGCGAAAATGCCGTTCACGGAAGCGACAGCGACGAAAATGCAGCCATTGAAGCCAATTTCTTCTTTTCAGAATTTGAGCGTTTTTAATCATAACTTTTCTTTGTTTAACAGGGGTTTGACTTAGTTGTCGGCCCCTTTTTATTTTTACGGCATGGATAACAAAAAGGCACTCACCGAATACCTGATGGGTTTTATCACAGAAAGAAGAAAAAATTTGATTCTGGAAAAATCGGCCCTGCGCACAAGACATCTTACCGTGGTGGTGGAAAATCTGTTTCAGGATCACAACTTCAGCGCGGTGATGCGTTCGGCAGATTGTTTCGGAGTGCAGGATATCCATGTGGTAGAAAATTCATACAGCTACCGTATTAACGATGAAATAGCTTTGGGCGCCGAACAATGGCTTACCGTAAACCGCTACGGTAAACACGAAAACAATACGGCAGAATGCCTGAAGGGCCTCAAACAAAAAGGGTATGTGATTGCAGCCACCACGCCCCATAAAGATGATGTAAATCTGGAGGATTACGATTTTTCCAAGCCCACGGCCTTGGTTTTTGGAACTGAGAAGGAAGGTCTGTCGTCCACCGCGCTCGAAATGGCCGATGTGTTTGTAAAAGTACCCATGGTGGGGTTTACCGAAAGTTTAAATATTTCGGTTTGTGCCGCCGTGTGCATGCATCATCTTACCTGGAAAATGCGTACCTCAGAAACGGATTATCTTCTGAATGAAGAAGAACGGCTTGAATTGATGTACGACTGGGTTCGTAAAACCTTGAAAGACCCCGACGGCCTAGAGAAAGTATGGAGAGAAGCGCAGGGCTAAAATAGCCCGTGAATTTCGGCCTGAATGGAATTCACGATGATTCCTAAATCTTCGGGATTTTCGGGGAAGTTGATATCATCCACATCCACAATAAGCAGTTTGCCCGATTTATATCCTGAAATCCAGTTTTCGTAACGGTCATTCAGTTTTTTCAGGTAATCGATACGGATAGAATTTTCATAATCGCGGCCACGGCTCTGAATATTTCTCACCAATGTAGGAACCGATGCCCGCAGGTAAATCATCAAATCGGGCGGACTCAAAAACTGCTGGATGAGACGAAACAAATCCTGATAATTATTAAAATCACGGGTGGTCATAAGTCCCATGGCATGCAGGTTGGGTGCAAATATTTCGGCGTCTTCAAAAATGGTACGGTCTTGAATTACGCTTTTTCCGCTTTCGCGGATATCAATAATCTGATTAAAACGCTTATTTAGAAAGTACACCTGCAGGTTGAACGACCAGCGTTGCATATCATCGTAAAAATCGTTCAGGTAGGGATTATCGTCAACTTCTTCAAATTGAGGCTCCCAGGCAAAATGTTTGGCCAGCAAACCTGTTAATGTGGTTTTTCCTGAACCTATGTTTCCGGCTACGGCTATATGCATTGTAGTAAGGCTTAGATAGAGCGGTAAAGTTAACGGAATGATTTAAAAGGGGGCTACCGAAATCGTTTTTTGTGAAAAAAATATTGGTGTCGGCAGACTAATTGAGCTTATACACAAAAAATTGCCCGTTGTGGGTTAACAGGTATAATCTGTCTTTCTGTGCTACGGCTTCTTTCACATTTTCTTGCGGTAGAGCCGTGTAGGTTTCGGTAAAATTGCGTGTATCGTATTTATACACTTTGTTGTATCGGACATAGAAAAAATTTTTCTGAACGACCGAAAACTTCAGAAATCCTTTCAATGGCCATAATTTCAGGAAACCGCCAAAAATGTCAAACACAAAAATGCCATGTGCCGGGTCGTACAGATATACTTCGTTTTCTTTTTCAAGCAGGTATGTGGGCGAAATTTGTGTACGCACCAGCTGGTTGATGTTTTTTACTTTTCTGTCGATTTCGCCAAATGCATTAATCCGCGTAAGCGAAAAAGAAGGTGCATCAAACACCCAAAAACCGTTGTCGTAAGAAGAGCAGGCGAGGGTGGCGGTTTCCAGCTCCAGTTCATACAAATCGGTGGATGTGAATGTGGGATTGAGGGTATTATCTAAAAAAACAATTTTCGAAACATCGGCATAATACAACAGGATTTTCATGGGATTGGATACATCGAGGCAGGTAATCGTGCCGTTTTGCAACTCGCTGAACCGGCTGAACAGGGTATCGGAAAGATTGTATTTGAAAATGGAATTCCCTGTGCGTATGTAATAATTACCCAACGGATCGGCATCTATGGATAAGGCCTGCGGATATGTGGATGATTTAACTAAAACGGGTTGTGAAAAAAGGTTTGCTCCGAATAATACATGCAGCAGAATCAGTAAAAACAATCGGGCAGGTGTTTTCATCGGTTAGTACATTATGCCCGAAATATGGATGATTTCTTCCACATACGTTCTGGAGTTGCTTAATCGGGGCACTTTGTGCTGACCGCCCAGTTTGTTTTTGGCTTTCAGCCATTGGTCAAAAGTACCTTTGGGAAGTATATGAATCTGCGGCATGCGTAGCGTATAGTCTCCTGTGCGTTTGGCTTCATAGTCGGAGTTCAGTTTTTTCAATGTAGAGTCCAACACCAGACCGAAGAGCTCAAGACTCTGGGGTTCTTTTTCGAATTCAATCAGCCATTCATGGGCTCCGCCCATCTGATTATCCATGTAAACGGGCGCTGCCGTATACTCTCTGATGGCGGCACCGGTTTGCAGGCAGGCTTCATGCAGGGCTTTGTCGGCATTTTCTATCATTAATTCTTCGCCAAAAGCATTTATAAAATGTTTGGTTCTCCCCGTTATCCGAATTCGATAGGGAGCTTTGGATGTGAATTTTATGGTATCGCCGATCATGTAACGCCACAAGCCGGAATTGGTAGAAATAATCATGGCATAATTTCGGCCGATTTCCACTTCTTCAAGAGGTATAACTTTCGTGGGATTTTCGGCTTCTTCTGCGGGTACGAACTCATAAAATATTCCATAATCCAGAAAAAGGAGCATATCGTTATTTCCCGGTAAGTCCTGAATACCGAAAAATCCTTCGGATGCATTATACGTTTCCAGATACATCATATCCGGATGCGGAAAAAGTTTTTTAAACTGTTCGCGGTAGGGCTCAAAACTTACGGCACCGTGAATAAAGAGCCGTAAATCGGGCCAGATTTCATGAATATTCTGTTTCCCGGTATGTTCCAGCATTTTGTTCATCAATACCAGCATCCACGAAGGTACGCCCGAAAGGTTGGTAATGTTTTTATTCAGGGTTTCCTGCATCAACCGTTCTAATTTTTCTTCCCAAATGCCCAACAGGGCGGTCTGTTTGGATGGTACTCTGAAATGATTGGCAAACGGAGAAATATTTTGAATCAGAATGGCCGATAAATCACCGTAGCGGCAGTCTTTATTGATGTCGTGAATACTATGGCTTCCGCCCAAAATCAAACCTTTTCCTTTAAAAAGCGACGACTCGGGTCGCAGCATCCGGTACATGGTCAGAATATCTTTCCCTGCCCGGTAATGGCAATTTACCAACGCTTCTTTACTAACAGGAATGAACTTGCTTTTATCTTCGGCAGTGCCAGAGGTTTTGGCAAACCAATTGATTTTAGTAGGCCAAAGCAGATTCTGTTCTCCCTGCATCATCCGCAGAATGTCCCCTTTCAGCGTTTCATAATCATTGATGGGGGTTTGGGAGGCAAACTGGGTGTAGTTGAAAATTTTAGAAAAGCCGTGCTTTTTTCCGTATTGTGTTTGTTTTCCATAGCGGATAAGGGTTCTGAAGGTTTCTTCAGTTTTTTTGCCCGGATTTTGGTAATGCTCTTCTATCCGATATATCCGGCGGTCTAGAAAGCGGTTTACCAAAAAATTAAGCATGCTTTTTTTTTACGAATATATAAAAAAAGGAAACCCTTACGGATTTCCTTTTTGGTATTGATGTAATGATAAGATTCTTAGTTGATTTCGATAGCGTAAGGCATACGGGCCTGTACACCGTTGTTGAGTCGGAGCGAACGCACATACTTAAGCAGTTTAAAGTGTTCGCCTAAATACTTAACTCCGGCATCTTCAAGGACATCTTCTGTTTTTTTATTGAAGATTTTTTCAAGTGTGTTTTCAATTTTGGGATATTCGGCCACCTGATATTCGCTAAGTCCGGCTTTTTTGGCGGCAATATCCATGGCTACATTCATGTCGCCGATTACATCCACCAAACCGATTTGTTTCGCATCGGTACCCGACCAAATCCGTCCCTGGGCAATCTGGTCAACCTGCTGGGTAGTCATACCACGTCCGTCTGCCACGCGCTGAAGAAAGGTCTGGTAGGTTTTGTTCACGCTTTTCATCAATACCTTTTCTTCTGTGGCGCTTAAACCACGGTTTGTATTGAAAAAGTCTGCGTTGGAATGGGTGTTTACCGTATCGGATTTTAGCCCCAAATTTTCTTCAAACAATTCTTTGGTATTCATCAACAGGCCAAATACGCCGATTGAACCGGTAAGTGTGTTGGCATCGGCCACAATGGTATCGGCATTGCAGGCAATATAATATCCGCCGGATGCAGCGTAATCTCCCATGGAAACAATCACGGGCATTTTGGCTTTGGTCAGTTCGATTTCGTGCCAGATGATTTCTGATGCCTGGGCGCTTCCTCCCGGAGAATTTATACGAAGCACCAACGCTTTGATGCTTTCATCTTCGCGGATTTTTTTCAGATTGGCGGCCATGGTTGTGGAGCCAATTTCATTCTCGTCTCCTTCTCCGTTTGAAATACCCCCGTTTGCGTACAACACGGCAATTTTGTCTTTTGATTTGTTTGAGGTAAGTTCTTTGGCTCTTTTTATGTAATTCTCGGGTTTTACCAATCTCAATTTATCTTTTTCTTCCTGACCCACCAGCGTTTTCAATTCTTTCCAATATTCATCTTTAAAGGCAAGTTTATCAATCATGCCTGCATTTAGGGCTTCTTCTCCGTCGAAAGCCAATAGGTTTTCGGCAATATTATTCAGGTTTTCAACGGTCATATTTCTCGATTGTGCGATATCCTGAACCATTTTGCCCCAGATGGCATGAATAAACAAAGAAGTCTGTGCCCGATTTTCAGGACTCATTTTTTCTAAGAAAAACGGCTCTACGGCACTTTTGAATTTATTGCTGTCAGGGCGGAGAATAACGGCTTTCAGTCCGATTTTATCCATAGCCGATTTAAACGACATGAATCCCGCACTGATTCCTTTAAACTCAATACCGCCCATCGGGTCAACATAAATTTTGCTTCCTGCCGAGGCTAAGTAATAGGCTCTTTGTGAAACATTTTCTGCATAGGAATAAATAAATTTCCCCGAAGATTTAAAATCTTCCAGCGCTTTCCGAAGCTCTTCTGCCGAGGCGCTGCCTATGGCTACGCCTTCCAAATCCATATGAATTCCTTTGATTTTATCATCACTTTTGGCGGCTTTAATGCAGGTGAGCAAATCATGAAGGCCCAATTTTTTATCGGTAGAAAAATTCATGGAACCTATTCCGGCCAAAGGATCGTCATTCGTTCTTTCCGTAATTTCATAGTTCAGGTTCAGATGTAATACAGAATTGTCTTTCAACGGCTCTGATTTTGCTGAATCGGCCGAATTGGCCAAGCTACCGATTAGCGCAAAAAATATAATAAGTGAAATGATAAATGTGCCGAATATGGCCACAAGGGTTCCCAGTGCCGAACCGAGAAATGAACTCCAGAATTTATTCATGATAAGTGAAGATTATTAGGTTGCAAATGAACACAGAGTATTTTTTAATAACTCAATATGTTAGACGATTGAAAGAATGTATTCGATAATCAAAAAAAAACGCTCCCGTTTTGGAAGCGATTTTTCTAACATTCAGCCCTAAATTTTATTTGGCGTATTCTTTCAATGTGCTCATTAATTGTTTTCTGGCCAAGAATATCCGGCTCTTAACAGTTCCGATGGGCAGATTGAGATCGTCCGCAATTTCTTTGTATTTGAATCCTTCAAAATACATGGTTAAGGGTATCCGATACTCAATATCCAAGTTGTTTATCGTTTCAGAGATTTCCTTAAACGAAAGTTGGGAGTCCGGATCCACACTTTTTGCATTTTGTGGAAGATTGATGTAGTAAGTATTCGGAGAATGGTCTAAGATTGTTTTTGCTTTTGCATTTCGGCGGTAGTTGTTTATGAATATGTTTTTCATAATGGTGTACAACCACGCTTTAAGGTTCGTATTTTCTTGAAAACGATCTTTATAGGTAAAGGCTTTAAGCATAGTTTCCTGAACCAAATCGTTTGAATCTTCTTCGTTCCGGGTGAGACTTAAAGCGAAATAACGAAGGCCGTCCCGGAAACTCATTACTTGTGCTGTGAAATCGGTTGATAAAGTGGCCATATTGTTTAATGTTTATTTGTAATTCTTAAACAAACATACAAACTGTTTAACTTATCTGCCAAATTATTAAACAAAAAAATATATATGTCATTGAAATTGAGGGGTATATTTTATCAAAGAAAACCCTGTATGATGTATACAGGGTTTTCTTTGTTTAAGTGTTATATGGTATATGAGATGTTAAGTTAAACAGAATGTATTAACTTTCTTGTAGCAGACTCACTAATTGTTCAACAGTTTCAACAAACTGGGTTTTAGAAGGTAATGCTTTGTTTGCAGCTTCTTTGGCTCTTGGACCACAAATAATGATTTTATTGCAGGATACCTCTTTATTCATTTGTTGAATGTATTCATCCACGCTGATTTTTTGAAGTCCTGTCGTAAAATAAGTGAGTATGTAATCGGGCTGGTATTTTTTGCTCAGTAATACCAAGTCTTCAAAAGGCAGACTCTGACCAAGATATATTACCTGATATCCTTTGGATTTAATCAGGTATTTTGCGAATAGCAATCCCAGTTCATGATATTCTCCCTCGGGCAAAAAGAGCAGATATTTTTCCGGACGCGTTCCCTTTCCGGTGTGTGCATCTATTGCTACAATCAGTTTACGGCGAATCAAATTTGAGATAAAATGTTCCTGGGCAATGTTCACTTCTCCCACTGACCATAATACGCCAACCTTACATAAAAAAGGAGTGATCACATGAATCATGGTTTGGTCGAAACCATATTTGAGCGTACAGGTGGATATGATTTTATCGAACCGGTCTTCATCCAGGTCAATCATAGATATAATCAAAGAATCAACCTGAAGCTCGAAGAATTGATTTTTGTCGGAAGAGTTTGTGGTGATTCGAATCAGTTCTTTATTCACTGATTCCACATCCATACTGGCTACCTTAGAAATTTTACGGCCGTGCTTAATCAAAATTCCCACATTCAACAGGAATTTTAATTGTTCATCGTCGTAGTAGCGGATGTTTGTATCCGTTCTGTGTGGCGTTACAAAATTATATCTCTGTTCCCAGATCCTAAGCGTATGCGCTTTGATTCCGGTAAGCTTTTCTATGTCGCGGATAGAATATTGTACTTTCAAAACGTAAACAGTATTAAATCAAAATCAACTGCAAAACACACAATTGAACTATATTGTTTAAACCGTACTAGAAATTACCCGCAATCCGGGAACTATTTGATTTTAAACTCTTTTTTGAGGTCATTTACCCGGTTCAGTTCTTCCCAAGGGAATAAAGTAACTTTCATTTTCAGCTCATTTTTTCTCCCTTTGTTGAAGACTTTGGTTACCGTTTCGGTTTTACGCCCCATGTGTCCGTAAGCGGCTGTTTCACTATATATAGGAGTACGCAGTTTGAAACGTTCCTCAATGGCGTACGGCCTCATATCGAACATTTTCTCCAGTTTGCGGGCGATTTCGCCATCGTTCAGTTTTACTTTAGCGGTACCGTAGGTATTCACAAACAAACCTACGGGTTTAGCCACTCCGATGGCATAAGCCACCTGAACCAAGGCTTCATCACAAACGCCTGATGCCACCAAGTTTTTGGCAATATGTCTGGTGGCGTAAGCTGCCGAACGGTCTACTTTGGAAGGATCTTTTCCGCTGAAAGCTCCGCCTCCATGCGCCCCTTTTCCGCCATAAGTATCCACAATGATTTTTCTTCCGGTCAGTCCGGTATCTCCGTGGGGTCCGCCAATTACAAACTTACCGGTAGGGTTGATATGATACGTAATTTTATCAGTAAACAGTTTTTGGATATTCTTCGGTAATTTCTTTTTCAAAGAAGGAATCAAAATCTGAATCATGTCTTCCTTGATTTTTTTCAGCATTTTGGCATCTGTATCAAAATCATCATGCTGGGTAGAGATTACGATGGTATCAATACGGATTGGTTTGTGGTTATCATCATACTCTATCGTCACCTGACTTTTGGCATCGGGGCGCAGGTATTTGATGCGTTTGTTTTCTCTGCGCAGTTCGGCCAGTTCTATCAACAGTTTATGCGATAAATCCAAGGCAAGCGGCATGTAGTTTTCGGTTTCGTTGGTTGCATATCCAAACATCATCCCCTGATCTCCGGCTCCCTGCGCATTGGCTTTCTGTTCAAAAGATTCTTCTTTTACTTTGCGATCCACCCCGCGATTAATGTCTGCCGATTGCTCGTGAATAGCCGATAAAATTCCGCAAGAGTTGGCTTCGAACATGTATTCCGATTTCGTGTAGCCGATTCGGCGGATTACCTCACGGGCAATTTCCTGTACATCCAGATAGGCTTCAGATTTCACTTCTCCTGCCAGTACCACCTGTCCTGTGGTTACCAATGTTTCGCAGGCTACTTTGGAATCCTTGTCGTATGCAAGAAAATAATCAATCAGGGCATCAGATATTTGGTCAGCCACTTTGTCGGGATGACCTTCAGATACTGACTCAGAAGTGAAAAAATAAGACATATAATAGAATGTTACTTTTTAAATATTGGGGGCAAATATAATAAAGGGATTATAGGAAGCGGTTTAAGAATTAAAAAGCAATCTGAAACGGCATTTTAATGAAAGTACGTTAAAAATGCGTAAATATTTGGATGCTTGATTAATTGGAATACCTTTGTACTTTATTGAGCGATGAATTCAGAACGTAAGTTAAATTACTTTACGTTCCTTTTTAGAGTGTACAGGTCATAAGACTCCCTTTCTGCTTTCAAATCTCATTTTATTTATTTTTTTATTTTTTTTAGAAATGAACATTTTTGTTTCTCAGTTAAGCTACGGTGTAAATGACGCCGATTTGAATGAACTTTTTGCAGAGTACGGTACCGTAAATTCAGCAAAAGTAATTATGGACCGCGAAACCGGTCGTTCCAGAGGTTTCGGATTTGTTGAAATGGCTGATGCCGAAGGTCAGAAAGCTATCGACGAATTAAACGGAGCAGAGTATGACGGTAAAGTAATTTCCGTATCTGTAGCCCGTCCTAAAACTGAAAATCGCAGCGGTGGCGGTTTCGGTGGTGGTAATCGTAATTCAGGTTACGGAAACCGTCGCAGTTACTAACACTCGAAATACATTTTCGTTAAAGTGCTTCCTTCGGGAGGCACTTTTTTTTTGCCTTATTTTTTTGCATCTTTCATTAGTTCATAAAATCTCCTTATTTAGTGCAGTGGAATAATTCAATCTTAAACAATGAAAATCCAAAACATAGAAGAGTATCATTCGATATACAAACAGAGTGTGGAAAATCCGGAACAATTTTGGGCCGAAGTGGCCCGGCAGTTTGAATGGATTTCGCCTTTTTCCGAAACATTAAAATGGGATTTTGAAAAACCTGATGTGCAATGGTTCATCAATGGAAAAACCAATATTACCCTAAACTGTCTGGATAGGCATTTGGCCAATCATGCCGATAAAACAGCCTTAATTTGGGAATCGAATGATCCTAAAGAAAAAGAAATCCGATTCACATACGCCCGCCTGCACGAAGAAGTTTGCCGCATGGCCAATGTGCTTAAAAATAACGGAGTGAAAAAAGGAGACAGGGTGTGTATTTATATGCCCATGATTCCCGAACTTACGATTTCTGTGTTAGCCTGTGCCCGCATCGGAGCGGTTCATTCGGTGGTGTTCGCCGGATTTTCCGCGCATGCCCTTGCCGATCGTATTCAGGATGCGCAGGCCAATGTGGTGATTACTTCTGACGGACTGAACCGCGGAACCAAAGAAGTGGCCGTGAAAAGGGTGGTGGATGAAGCGCTTGATTCGGGTTGTGACTCTATACAAAAAGTAATCGTGGCCAACCGCCTGGGCTGGACGGTAGATATGACACACGGAAGAGATGTGTTTTTACACGATGAGTTGCTCAAGGTAAATGCCGATTGTCCCGCAGAGCCTATGGATTCAGAAGATATGCTGTTTATTCTCTACACTTCGGGTTCTACAGGAAAACCCAAAGGTGTGGTGCATACTATCGGCGGCTATATGGTATATGCAGGTTATACATTTGATACGGTATTTCAATGTGGAGAAAAAGATATTTTTTGGTGCACGGCCGATGTGGGCTGGATAACCGGCCACAGTTATTTGATTTATGGCCCCTTACTCAATGGAGCTACCACACTCATGTTTGAAGGCATTCCCACCTATCCGGATGCGGGACGTTTTTGGCAGGTTATTGATAAATACGGGGTAACTCATTTCTATACCGCACCCACGGCCATCCGCGCCTTAATGGCTTCCGGGGTAGATCATGTACTTGGGTACAATTTACATTCGCTGAAATTGTTGGGCACTGTGGGAGAACCCATCAATGAAGAAGCCTGGAAATGGTATCATCTGCATATCGGGAAAGGGCGTTGCCCCATTGTGGATACCTGGTGGCAAACCGAAACAGGAGGTATCATGATTTCGGCAATCGGTCATTTTTCGCCCCAAAAGCCGGCGCACGCCGGATTACCGCTGCCGGGCATTCAACCCGTATTGTTGAATAACGATGGCAAAGAAATTAAGGAAAATGAGCAGGAAGGATATCTGGCTATCCGATTTCCATGGCCGTCCATAATACGCACCACCTACGGCGATCATGAACGTTGCCGGCTTACCTATTTCAGTACCTATAATAATTATTATTTCACCGGTGACGGTGCCCGAAGAGATGCAGACGGATTGTATAGAATCATCGGAAGGGTAGATGATGTCATCAATGTTTCTGGACATCGGTTTGGAACAGCCGAAGTGGAAAACGCCATCAATCAGAACAAAAAAGTGGTGGAATCTGCCGTGGTGGGTTTTCCTCATTACATAAAAGGGCAGGGGATTTATGCTTTTGTGGTATGCGAAAAAATACCCGAATCGCCTGATTTCACCCGTGAAGAAATACTGGAAACCGTTACTCAGGAGATCGGCCGCATTGCCAAACCCGATAAAATTCAGTTTGTAACCGCATTACCCAAAACCCGTTCAGGAAAAATCATGCGACGCATTTTACGCAAAGTAGCCGAAGGCGATACATCGAATCTGGGCGATACCTCTACTTTGCTCGATCCGCTTGTCGTGGATGAAATTGTGCAGGGAGCAATTTAATATTGGGATATACAAACTGCCAAACCTTTTGGCTTGGCATTTGTCTTGATTAAATCAAAATCAACCGCCGAAATACAGAATTGCTAAGCTGTTCTGTCGTTTTGTCGGTATAATACACGTGAATAATATGAGCTTCTTTAAAGATATAGACAAAATGGCACTTTCGGGCGTAATGAATGATGATGCCGAAATGATTCCTCTGATTACTTCTGACGAAGATGATGAAGAATTAACCGATTTGCCGGATGAACTTCCATTGCTTCCGCTTAGAAATACGGTGTTGTTCCCCGGAGTGGTTATTCCCATTACGGTGGGCCGCGATAAATCCATCAAACTCATCGGCGAAGCCTACAAAGGCAATCGGATTATCGGGGTTACTGCCCAAAAAGACATGAATGTGGAAGAACCTGTTTTTGAGGATTTGCATACCACAGGAACGATTGCCCGCATTTTAAAAATGCTAAAAATGCCTGATGGCAGTACCACGGCCATTATTCAGGGAAAAAAGCGGATGCGTTTGGAACAACTTACGCAGACCGAACCGTTCCTGAAAACTAAATACACTGAACTCGCAGAAATTAAACCCGATGCTAAAAACGATGAATTTCAGGCTGTCTTTTCAGCGCTGAAAGAAAGCGCATTGCAAATTATCGAATTATCACCTGAAATTCCGTCAGAAGCAGCGTTTGCCATAAAAAATATTGAAAGTCCTTCTTTCCTCATCAATTTTGTATCGGGTAACATGAATGCGCCCGTTGAAGAAAAACAGGCCATATTGGAAATTACCGATCCTATTGAAAGAGCCACACAGATTTTAAAATCCCTTCAACAGGATTTGCAGATGCAGGAACTGAAAAATAAAATCCGTTCCAAGGTTAAGGTGGATATTGACAAACAACAGAAAGAATACTTTTTACACCAGCAATTACGACAGATTCAGGAAGAGCTGGGTACGGGTACCAATAAAGATATAGAAGAATTGAAGGCAAAAGCGGAAAGCAAAAACTGGTCCGGCGAAGCCAAAGAGGTATTCGAAAAAGAAATAGGCAAATTAGAGCGCACCAATCCGGCCTCGCCCGAATATTCGGTAATCATGAATTACCTGGAGTTGATGACGGATCTGCCCTGGAGTGAGTATTCTAAGGATAATTTTGATTTGGTGCGGGCTAAAAAAATATTGGATCGCGATCATTTCGGAATCAAAAAAGTAAAAGAACGTCTGTTGGAGTACCTGGCCGTACTGAAACTAAAAGGCGATATGCGTTCTCCCATTCTTTGCCTGGTGGGCCCTCCCGGGGTGGGTAAAACCTCTTTGGGGAAATCGGTGGCTGAAGCCTTGGGGCGCAAATATGTGCGCATGGCACTGGGCGGAATGAAGGATGAAAGCGAAATCCGCGGACATAGAAAAACATACATCGGGGCCATGCCCGGGCGGGTGTTGCAAAACATCAAAAAAGTAAAAACATCCAATCCGGTTTTTATACTGGATGAGTTGGATAAACTGGGAACCGGTTTTCATGGTGATCCTTCTTCCGCACTCCTCGAAGTGTTGGATCCGGAACAAAACACCACATTCCACGATAATTTTCTGGAGGTGGAATACGACCTTTCCAAAGTGTTGTTTATAGCCACGGCCAACTCGCTTTCCACCATTCAGCCTGCATTGCTCGATCGGATGGAAATCATCGAACTGTCGGGATATAGTATGGAAGAAAAAGTAGAAATCGCCAAGCGCCATTTGGTTCCCAAACAGTTAAAAGAGCATGGGCTGGAAAAGAGTCGCCTGTCCTTTTCTAAAAAAGTATTAGAATTTATTATTGAAAACTACACCCGCGAAAGCGGAGTGCGAAATCTGGAACGAGAAATTGCCCGGGTAATCCGCAATAAAGCCAAGGCCATTGCCATGGACGAAAATCCATCTAAACAGATTGAAATGGATGAACTGGAAACCATACTCGGACCTGCCCATCCCAAAGCCAAGTACATCGGAAATGAATACCCCGGTGTGGTTACTGGCTTAGCTTGGACATCTGTAGGAGGCGATATTTTATACATAGAATCTTCCGTAACGCCCGGAAAAGGAAAACTCACCCTGACCGGAAATTTGGGCGACGTAATGAAAGAATCAGCTGTGATTGCGTTGGAATATCTGAAGAGCCGTTCACAGGAATTTGGCTTACAGTATGATGTGTTTTCGCATACCGATGTGCATGTACACGTGCCTGAAGGGGCTACTCCCAAAGACGGTCCATCGGCCGGAATTACCATGTTTACCTCATTGGTTTCTGCTTACACGCAGCGCAAAATTAAATCGCAATTGGCTATGACGGGCGAAATTACCCTTCGGGGCGAAGTGCTTCCCGTGGGCGGAATCAAAGAGAAAATTCTGGCGGCAAAACGGGCTGGAATCAAATACGTGATTTTAAGCGAAAAAAATCAGAAAGATGTAAACGAAATTGAACCGGAATATATCATCGGGCTGGAGTTTCATTACGTGAAAAATATGTCAGATGTGGCCTCTTTTGCCTTGCTGAAAGAAAAGGTGAAAAATCCGCGCGATTTCAGTCAGTTGATTTCCAAGTCAAACAAAAATTAAGCTAGATAAGAATAAATAATGCCTTCAGGCTGAAATTATTTATCTAAAGGAATCAACATCTTATCGAAAATACGACCCGTAGTATGGGTCTGTTTTTACCTTTGTGCATATTGAAATATTCTCATTTCAGATTTCTGAAAATAGGTTATTTAGGAATTTGACGTGTAAATTTTCATTCTTAACATGTAATACGCAAACAATTAAACATGAAAAAATTAGTATTGAGAGCCTCTTTTTTCTTTTTGGCTCTGGGAGTTTTTGCAGGGTTGAATGCCCAGCAGGTGGACAAATCCATTTTAAACTGGTACAACGGGGCAACTCCCGGGATGGCTACTGAAAAGGCTTACAAACTGGTTTCTAAAAGAACGCCTAAAGAAGTGGTGGTGGCTATTATCGACTCAGGTGTGGACACCGAACATGAAGATTTAAAAGGACAGATTTGGGTGAACACCAAAGAAATTCCAGGAAATGGAATTGATGATGATAAAAATGGATATATAGATGATATTCATGGTTGGAATTTCTTAGGAAATGCCAATGGGGAGAACGCAAACGACGAAAACCTGGAGTTTGTGCGTATTTACAAAATGGGTAAAAGTAAATTTGAAGGCAAGGCTCAGTCGGATATTGCTGCTGCAGATAAAGACGCATACAAATTATGGAAGGAATGTGCCGACAAAATGAATGAAGAGCGTGCCGAGGCCGAGCAGATGCTAGCCACCTACACCATGATTAAAGATCAGGTGCTTCCTATGGTGCCTATGTTGGTGAAACAGGCGATGGGTAAAGAAAGTTACACGCTTACCGATTTGAAAAAATGGAAACCCAAAACCGAAGAGCACATGCAGATTCGTGAGTTGGCTATTCAGGTAGAATCGGGCGAATTATCCGAAGCGGAAATGGAAGAAGGATTAAAACATTTTAGAGATCAGTTGGCCTACAACCTAAACCCTGATTTTGACGGGCGTAAAATAGTGGGCGATGATCCGTTTGATTTTTCGCAGCGCAAGTATGGTAACAACGATGTAAAAGGACCTGATGCCCTTCATGGTACGCATGTGGCCGGTATTGTAGGTTCATTGCGTGGAAACGGTCTCGGCGGCGACGGTGTGGCTGCTCCGGTAAAATTGATGTCGTTACGAGCCGTACCAAATGGCGATGAGTACGATAAAGACATTGCTTTTGCCATCCGTTATGCGGTGGATAATGGCGCTTCGGTGATTAACATGTCATTCGGAAAAGCCTATTCCACCCATCAAAAAGAAGTGTACGAAGCCATGAAATACGCGGAACAAAAAGGAGTTTTATTGGTACATGCTGCGGGTAACGACGGAGCCAATATTGATGTAACGCCTAATTTTCCTGCCGTAAAATTTTCATTCCAACAGGAAGACTTTAAAAATTTACTCACCATCGGGGCTTCTACACGATTTGCCAAAGGCAATCTGGCGGCTTCTTTCTCTAACTATGGGATTAATTCGGTAGATGTATTTGCTCCCGGTTTTGAGATTTATAACACCATTCCCGAAAACAAATACAAAAAACTACAGGGAACCAGTATGGCAGCCCCTGCGGTATCTGGAACAGCGGCCTTTTTGAAAGCGTATTTCCCCGAGCTGAGCATGATTGAAATCAAAGATATTTTGATGAAAACCGCTACGCCTTACGGAAAAACCTTGCAAACCCAACCCGGTTCAGACCAAAAGGTGGCTTTCTCTACCCTGAGCCGTACTGGCGGTGTAGTTAATCTGGAAGCGGCCGTGAAAATGGCCATGAAAATGACAGCCAAAAAATAACATCGCATAACATGGAAACGGGGAATTTCTGACCAGAGATTCCCCGTTTTTTATGGTTTAGATTTAAAATTTAAAAACTAACCTCTATGCTGTTTTTCAATAACGTAATTTTTACCTTTTCAAAAGCTTAAAACCAATTTCTCTGCCTTGTCCCTGAAACATGGCCAGATTAATCCAAAACCAGGCAAATTGTTCCATGAGTTCAAATTTATCGTTACCTCCAATGCTGTAACACGCTGCAAAGCCTGCATCTTTAGCTAATTGCATGGCTGTTGATTTTCCTTTTTCACTGTCTCCGGCTACAAATAAATCAATGGCTGTATCTCCATAAACGGGGTTTTGCATGTTGTTGGCCCCTGTAGTATTAAAACATTTAACCACATCGCGGCTTTGTGTATGATCGAGAATGGCATCGGAGGTGTTATTGTAACCTTGCGGCCCTCTGCCCATTACAATATTCATGGTGTCAATAATAATTTTACCAGTTGTATCGCCAAGACTTTGCGCTACCTCAACAGCGATGGGCGCCGGCGTGGAAAGTAAAATCACTTCCGATTGTTTTACGGCTTCTTCAATCGTAAAAACATGGGTATTGGGGTTTGACAATAGGGCTTTGCCTTTAAAATTATTTACATCACGAACACCCAGATTAATTTCGTGCCCGTTATTTGCCCATTGGGTGGCTAATGCACCACCTACGTTTCCTGTACCGATGATGGCAATTTTGTATTTCATATTCATGATTTTGTATTTTATTTAAGTTTAGAATTAGTTGTTATTATCGGGTTTGAAATACATGGCTGGAACCATAAGAAACATAGCAAACGCAATGTAAACTGAAATCAGGCTAAAAATGGCTGCCAAAAAATAAATAAAGAGCGCCAGTCTATTTTTATTTCTGATTTTAATATGTGCTTTTTTGTTTATACTATCCAAAAGTATATCGTTTTCAATAACATAGTTTCTAATTAGGGTAAACGATAATGCATTCATGAAAAAAATAACTCCATAAAATAATGAAGATTGCCAAAGCCAGGGATTCGCCCCGATAAAATGGGTTCCGAAAGGTATCAGACTCATCCAGAATAAAAGATGAATATTGTACCACAAAAGTTTATTATCGGTACGTTTTATTTGATGAAATAGTTGATGGTGATTGACCCACATAATGGCGAGCATTAAAAAACTGATGGCATAGGAAATTAATTTAGGCACCAGTTTCAAAAGTTCGTCCCAAACGGTATTGTCTGTGGGAATTTCCTGCAGTTTCAAATCAAAAACCATTACCGTGATAATAATGGCAATAACTCCGTCGCTGAATGCTTCCAATCGGCCGGTAGATATGCGCGTTGTTTTATTCATTAAAATAAAAATCCGTTTTCAGTTTCTGATTTTTTGGGTAAATCACTTTCGCCCAACATTTCCTTCAAATCTCTCTCAATCGTATTACAAAGTGCGGTCATAGGCACATCCGTAATTTTATTTTCAAACGGATCTTCGTTTACTTCGCCCACTTTGCCTATAATCGCAAATACAAATGAAATGACTACTGCAACAGGAATTATCAGATAAGCAATATTCATTTTTGCAAAATCACTTATCAACGAAAAGGGTAGAAGCAGAATAAATGTGAACAGAAATACGCGGGTGAAATAATCGTATTGCCTCAATAAAGGCGTGTTTTTGATACGTTCGCAACCGCCCTGATAATTGGCCAGCGCCAGAAGTTGTCCCTCCATCTGAAAGCTGTCAAAACCGCCTAAGGTGCCATTGCTCATGGCTTCATAAATTTTTTTGCCTGATATAAGATGAATATAATTCGGCTTGTTTTGCGATTGTAAAAGTTCTTTAAATTCTTTTTCTGACAGAAATGGTTTAAGCTCTTGCCATTTATCTTGATTTCTTAAATGAAGTCTGAGTGCATGTACCCAGGCAATTACTTTGTAAATAAGCTCTTTTTTGAAGAGTTCGCTGCGGTTTTTATCGTAATTGGGTTGATGGGCATGACTATCGGTAAAGGTGATAATCAGCCGCGCTAAAACACGACTGGAATTGATAATACCGCCCCAAAGTGTTCGGGCTTCCCACCAACGGTTATAAGAACTGTTGTTTCGAAATGCAATGAAAATGGCTAAAGCGCTACCCAGAATAGCGGTAATTGAGAATGGCAATGAAATGGTAATAATATTTTGGTTATGCAAAATGTATACAGCAACTGAAGTAGAAATAGCCAACAGTAGTTCCGCTTTTATATATCGAACTACTTTAATCGGGTTGAAATTTTTTTTTATAATCATATAATTAGGTAATTAGTTCAAAACATTTTTGCTGTTAGTTTACAGTCTGCAGGATTTAAAATTCATGCCTGAAAAATCCGCCAGCATTATAGAGATTAATAAATGATATATTTCCTGACTGATTAAAATCAGCTCCTACTCCAAACTGATAGCGTTTTAATTCCAATCCGATTCGTACACGCTGCGTAAAACTTAAATTTTCTGTTTTTAAGGTAGGCAGTGTGTTAAGGCTTTCAGCCTGAGTGAATAAGTTCAGTGTGTTTGAAATTTTAGGTGTGTAGCGCAACAATATAAAGTAATCTAATTCCGGATTTTTTAAGGTTTCGCAAACCATCCAGCTGAAAACGGTTATATTCTTTTTGATGAGTGCATACTGAATACCCGCTTTGGGAAATACACCCCAGCTTAAAATCTGTGCTACAAAAACGGGAGCAAATCCTTTGGCTTTTTCGTGGTTGTAAGATATGGCTTCGGTAAATCCAAATTGGGGAAGGAATTTAGATTTGGTCATTCTGTAATCCACACTTGCCCGGTTTCTGTTGAAAAACAGCCATCGGTTGGGTTTTAGGGCATCCTGTTTGTTTTTAAAGAATTTAAAAAACATTATATCCATCGTGGTGCGTTCATGCCCCGCAAATAGTTCCACCGGAATTTGAGAAAAGGTAATGCCTCTTGAAAGAAGCATTACCAATAAAACATAAAATGTACTACGTTTTAATTTCATCATTTATTTTAATAAGCTAACCACCAATTCAGCTGCAGCAGCACCTGAATTTTGTTGTTGCCCGGTTATTAAATTACCGTCTTGTATGGCATATGATGAAAAAGGCGCTGCCACTTTAAACGTTGTTCCAGTTATTTTTTTTGCTTCTTCTTCAATTCTGTAGGGTTGAATCTTTTGGCCTACCGCCTGATCAGCATATTCTTCTTCGGCATCTGCAAAACCGGTCCACGTTTTCCCCGCTACCAATAATTCACCATTCGATTTTTTGGCTTCTAACAACAACGTGGTAGAATGACACACTGCCGCAGAGGGTTTTCCGGCTTCATAAAAAGAAACAAAAAGTTTTTCCAGCTCTTTATTACCGCGGAAAGTGTACATAGGGCCCTGACCGCCTACTAAGAAAATGGCCACATATTCGTTGTGGTTTACTTCGGTTATTTTTTTTGTGTTTTCCAGCATGGCATTAAATTCGGGTTTCTGCATATAACCCAAAGAAATAATATCATGGGCTGAGTATCCGCTGGCATCGGTAGGATTAGAATAACCGTCCATTTCTAATTTTCCGCCCTCGGTGGAAACCAATTCAATTTCGAAACCCGCTTCCTGAAAAACACGCATGGGATGTGTTAACTCGGCTGCCCAAAATCCGATAGGCCAGCCTGTCTGTTTGGAAACTGACGGTGAACTTGCCACCATTAAGATTTTTCCTTTTGATGGCATGCCATGCACATGTACGTAATTGTTTACTTCTTTCATTTTTATATTGTTTTTATCTGTTTTTCCTTGTTGGGCAACGGCACTATTTATCGTAAGGATAACCATTGCCGAAAAAATAATGGATGATTTCATTTTCTTGATTTTTAAAATTTATGGCAAATGTGAGTGTATATGGTATATTTGCACTTATACTTACTTATAATAGTGATACACACTTTTAAGAAAGTATCAATAATATCAATACATTCAGAAGATGCCCGAATTTCTTTACAACAATAAACTCTATTATAATCCGGTAGAATTTGCTATGGATAGAATAGGCGGAACCTGGAAAATGCCTATTTTATGGCGTTTAAAGGATAAAGTAATGCGCTATGGGGAACTCAAGAAAGATATTCCCAGAATAACACACAAAATGCTTACCACCCAGCTTAGAGAATTAGAAGAAGAAGGATTCATCAATAGAGAAGTTTTTCCGGTTGTGCCTCCTAAGGTCGAGTACTCTATTACACCACGGGGTAAAAGAGCAATACTAATTATTGATACGATTCGAAATTATGGATTGGAGTTGATGGATGAGTTTGGTGTACAGCATGCTACACCCAAAAATTGAAACAAATGCATGTTGGATTTTATTTTAAAAAATCGGCAATTGCTTCCAAAACCTGCTTAGGACTTATATTGTTCCCACAATTGAAATGCCCGAGCGGGCATTCTTTTTTGCCGTGAATTCCGCAGGGGCGGCAGTTCAGTTTTTCTTGGGTTTCAATAATAATCTGCCTGTCTGACAAGGGTGTGAAGCCAAATTCGGGAATAGTGGAACAGAAAATTTCGGCAACCGGAGCATTTACTGCTGAAGCCAGATGCACGGGTCCGCTGTCGTTTGAAAGGGTGAGTGTTGCCTGAGCAATCAATGCGGCAGATTCCAACAGGGAATATTTTCCGCCGGCATTTACGGCCTCCACACCCGATTGGGATATAATTTCCTCACAAAGGGCTTTATCTCCTTTTCCGCCAATGAGAACCGGCGTTATATGTTTGGGCAATAATTGAAGCAGTTCGCTCCAATAGGCTGTGGGCCACTGTTTGGTTTTCCAAACCGAAGCAGGTGCCAGGCATATGTAAGGAGAGTCCATATATACTTTTTTCCGCTCTTCTTCGCCGGGATAAAGCCTGGGCTTTTTCAGCATAGCGCCCAACCCCTTGAGCAATGAAAAATTACGCTCTGTTTCGTGCAGATTTTCGTTCATGCTGTGAGCATAAGAACGGCTATATAAAAAGGAGAGGGGATTGGAGGAAAAACCGCGAATTTCTTTGGCTTGGGATAATCCCGCCAATACCCCCGAAGAGGCATAACGCTGCAGGTTAATCACTAAATCGTATTTCTTTTTTCGGATGCTGCGAAGCAGGCGGAACAGCCCAGCCCATTTGTTTTCGTGTTTATCAAATGTGAGCACTTCCAAAAGATAGGGATGTCCTTTGAAGAGTCCTTCGTTTCCTTTGCGTACCAAATACGAAAGTTTTGCTTCGGGGTAGCGTTCGTGCAGGCTTTCCAATACGGCGGTACCCAATATGGCATCGCCGGTGAATGCGGTCTGAATGACCAAAATATGTTGAAACTCGTTCACTAAACGGCTACGTTATGATCGCGAAGGGCATCATTGAGCGAAGTTTTCAGGTCGGTCGATTCTTTTCGTTTGCCGATAATGAGGGCACAGGGCACCTGAAATTCGCCGGCAGGAAATTTTTTGGTGTACGAACCCGGAATCACCACGCTGCGCTCGGGAACTTCGCCTTTGTATTCCACCGGTTCGCTGCCTGTAACATCAATGATTTTGGTAGATTTTGTAATCACCACATTAGCACCCAGAACAGCTTCTTTTTTAATGTGGGCACCTTCTACCACAATGCAGCGCGAGCCGATAAAACATCCGTCTTCAATGATAACCGGTGAGGCCTGAACCGGCTCCAGCACACCACCCAAACCCACACCACCGCTGAGGTGTACGTTTTTGCCCACCTGTGCGCAGGAACCCACGGTGGCCCAGGTGTCTACCATGGTGCCCGAATCTACATAAGCTCCGATGTTTACATACGAAGGCATCAGAATTACCCCGGAATTGATAAATGAACCGTAACGGGCAACGGCATGGGGAACCACGCGAACGCCCAATTCGGCATAATTTCTTTTCAGTTTGATTTTATCATGAAATTCAAACGGACCCACTTCAAACGTCTGCATTTTCTGTATGGGAAAATACAGGATTACCGCCTTTTTAATCCATTCGTTTACCGTCCATCCGTTTTCTCCGGGCTCCGCCACACGGATTTTTCCTTCGTCCAACATTTCCACCACTTCGCGTACGCTCAGACGGTATTCATTGTCTTCGAGCAGTTCCCGGTGATCCCAGATTCGTTCAATGCGGTGTTTGAGTGTTTCAAGCATATGTTTAATTTTTAATGTGAATATCGGCAAATTGGGCAGACGCCGCTATGATTTCGCATTCTTCCGAAAGGCGCTTGCTGTAAAGTTTTTCCGCTTCATTCTCCGATACGCCCTTCCAACGGTAAAATTGCATGAACCGTTTTTTGCGCTCTGCTTCATCCTGCGAAACAAATAAGCAGATATCCGAAAGGTTGCGCAGGGTTTCGGAACTCAGCAGCAGGGCACCTTCCAGAATAATCAAATCCTGATTGTTATAATGATACGTTACTTCTTCTTTTAAGCCGCGGGTTTTGCTGTCGTATTTCAGCACTTTTACGGGTTCGCGGTTAAACAGCAGGTTCATATCCTTTACAAAACTTTTCAGACGGAATCTTTTTTCCACGGATTCTTCTCCGGTGCGGTTTTCCAGCGGCATAATCCAGTCATCGGCATTGATACGGAGTACCTGCAGTCCATTCTTCTGAAATTGAATTTTTAAGTAGGAGGCCAGCATGCTTTTCCCGGCACGGGCCTGTCCGGAAATAAGCAAAACAAAAGGTTTGTGCGCCTGCGGATATTCGGTGTATCTTAAATATAAATCCTGAAAAGTGGGTAAAAAGGGTTCATTCAGGATGAAATCTACGGCTTCTTCCAGGTTTTCGACCATAAAATCAGGCTCACTTTTCAGGTCGGAACAGCCTTTGCCTGAACGCACACCCAGGGTAACACATCCTGCATTTTTTCCCGCTTCTTTGTCCCGGTCGCTGTCTCCGATCATAAAACTTTGTTGCAGATCGATATGGAATTCTTTTGCCGCACGGAGCAGCATGCCCGGTTTGGGTTTTCGGCAGCTGCAATCTATTTTATAAGCCGGGTTTTCTTCCGGGAAACCTTTGTCCGGATGGTGCGGACAATAATACACGGCATCCGTTTTAGCGCCCGATTCGCCCAGCTGCCATTCCATTTTATTGTGAATAATCCGCAGTTCTTCTTCAGTGCAAAGATTTCGTGCCACGGCAGATTGATTGGTTACCACAATGGCCGCATAATCGCTTTTATTTATTTTTTTGATGGCAGATGCCGTAAAGGGATATAATTCAAATTCATCGGGCGATTTAATAAAATCAGTGTCTTCATTAATGACTCCGTCTCTGTCCAAAAAAATGGCTTTCTGCGGATTGCGATAATTTTTTCGCTCCACTTTTCCCGAAAGAATATCCTTTTCCACTGAACCGATTCGGTCTGGAGTTCCCATATCTTTCAGATATTCAGTGGTATTATAGGCAAACGCAGGAATGTGATTAATCAGTTTGGGGAAGATGTCTTTCCCGAAATCCTGTTTTTTGTTTTTTTCAATAAATGAAATCACCTTCGGCGAGAAGAGATACACCGCTGCATTCACCAGATTTCTGTAGTACTTTCCGGGAATGTGCGGTTTCGCATAAAAATGTGTGATTTTTCCGTTTTCGTCGCAATCCAATAAGTCACTGTCGTATGGATGATCGTTGGGATGCACAACCAGCGTAGCCGCAGATTTTTTTGTCTGATGGAAATTAACCAGTTTTTCAAGATCCAACGAAAAAATCACATCGGCGTATAACACCAGAAAATCTTCATTGAGAATGGATTGTAATTCAGGGAAAATGCCGGCAGTTCCCAAAGGTTCGGGTTCTTCTACATACGAAATGGATAACCCCCATTTTTCGCCGTTTCCGGCAAATTTGCGGATTTGGTTTCCCAAATGGTTAATGGTAAGGATAACTTCGCGAAATCCTTGTGCAGCAAGCAATTCAAACTGATGTTCGAGCACAGGTTTTCCGGCCACCGGAATCAGTGGTTTGGGGATTTCTCCCGTCAGGTGTTGTAGGCGTGTTCCTTTTCCGCCGGCAATGATTACGGTTTTCAAAGCGAAACAAAGATAACTTCCCCGGAACAATATGGCAGTCTGCCGGGCATTTATGTATCGCTATTTTAACAGAGGATGGTGAAACCTTCTGTAAATAAGTAGGTTTTATTTGTGAAGCGCGTATAAGATTTCATTTCGGTATTCCGTTTGTAACGGTAACTTTGCATATCGTATTCAAGCATGAAAAAAGCAATCTTATTTGGGTTTATTCTCTCGGGTTTTATTCTGACGGCAGGAGCTCAGACCGATATTAATAAAACAGACGCAAACAAACGTAAACAGGGAATTTGGAAAGCCTATCACGATAATGGTAAATTGAAGTTTGAGGGTACGTATAAAAACGATTTACCGACAGGCGTTTTTAAACACTATTACGATTCAGGGGTTTTAAGAGCCGTGATGACGTATGCGGCTGACGGAAAAACCTGTGATGCCGTTGTGTATTCCGAAATAGGTCAGAAAGCCGGAGAAGGCAAATATGTGGACAAGAAAAAACATGGCGAATGGAAATTTTACGATGATTCTTTGAAGCTCAGATCTGTAGAACAATATCAATTCGGGAAAAAACATGGGTTTTGGAAGATTTTTTATCCATCAGGGAAAACGCTGGAAGAAATTGAATACAAAAACGACAAGCGCGAAGGGGTATGGAAACAATACTATCCCGACGGAACCACTCAGACATCGGCCATTTTTGTGAATGATGAACTGAACGGACCCGCAAAATACTTCCACACCAACGGCAAACCCGAAGCGGCCGGAATGTATCAGAACGGACTGAAAGTGGGATGGTGGTCAAAGTATGATTTGAACGGCATTCAAAAAGAACGCATAGAATATAAAGAAGGCTTACCCGTAGGGAAAAACCTTTATAAAAAAGAAGATAAACCGATAAAAGTAGAAACACCCGATGGCACAAAAGAGTAGAGTTTTGGTAGCTATGAGCGGCGGATTGGACAGTTCCGTTACGGCGCTTATGCTTCACGAACAGGGCTACGAGGTAATTGGAATTACCATGAAAACATGGGATTATGCCACATCGGGAGGAGAACGGAAAACCACCGGATGCTGTAGTCTTGACGATATTAATGATGCCCGCGCCTTAGCGGTTGATAAAGGATTTCCGCACTATATACTGGATATACGCGAAGAATTTGGCGAGTACATCATTGAAAATTTCACCCACGAATATCTTGCCGGAAGAACACCTAATCCCTGTGTGCTCTGTAATACCCATATCAAATGGGATGCACTGCTCAAGCGGGCGGATAAATTAGGCTGCGAATTTATAGCCACGGGGCATTATGCCAACGTGCGCCACGAGAACGGCCGCTATATCGTATCCAAAGGGATTGACGAAAGCAAAGACCAATCGTATGTTTTATGGGGGCTGAAACAGGAAGCCCTGGCGCGTACCTTGTTTCCCATGGGTAAATTTCACAAAACCGAAATTCGCCAGATGGCGTTCGATTACGGTTATACTTCGCTGGCTAAAAAAGCGGAGAGTTATGAAATCTGTTTTATTCCGGATAATGATTACCGCGGATTTTTGAAACGCAGGGTACCCGAATTGGAAGCTCAGGTTGCCGGAGGTAATTTTGTGGATACACAGGGTAATATCATCGGTAAACACGAAGGATATCCTTTTTATACCATTGGACAGCGTAAAGGGTTGGGACAGGCTTTCGGTCGTCCCGTTTTTGTTACCCATATCGATCCGCAAACCAATACGGTTACCTTGGGCGATGAAGAGGATTTGGACAGCGGAGAACTATATGTTCGTGATGTGAATTTTGGGAAATATGCTCAGATAACCGACGGGATGGAAGTAACGGCAAAAATTCGTTACAAAGATGCCGGTTCAGCTTGTGTATTGTACCACGAGGGCAATATGTTGAGGGCACATTTTCCGGTAAAAGTAAAAGCGGTTACCCCCGGACAATCGGCTGTGTTTTACGAAGGAAACGATGTAATTGCCGGAGGCTTTATTGTCTGAGAGTTCCATTCAAATAATTTTGTAGTTTCGCACACGAAGTAATTTCCGATGAAACAGATCTTTATACCTTTTGCGGTCAGTGTCCTTTTTCTTTCCTCCCTTCCGGGCTGTAAAAAAGATACGGGACCTCAACCCGATCAGCATGAATATTATCAGCCTGTACAGATTGGAAATTGGTTCCGCTATTCCATAGATTCCGTGTATTATGAAGGGAATTCGAACACGCCTGCAGGAAGTGTAACCTATTCGCAGATTGAAAGCTATGACACTGATGTACCCAATGCCGCGGGGAAATTAGAAACCCGAATCAAATTGGAGCGCATTGATGCTCTTCCACGCAGAGTGGTGGGTTTTTCTTATGTTCAACGTTTTTACAACGCTTCAAAAGGGGAATATACAATTGAGCGCACCGATAACGGAGTACGTTATCTGCTATTTAAGGCTCCGGCCATTGTTACAGATACCTTTAACCGCAATAGTAAAAACATACTTCCGCCTGAAGTTTGGAGCAATTTTGCAGTAGGTGTTTCGGGTGGCGGTGCCGGCGGTAATTATGATTACACTTTGCGTATTGTGAAAGAAGAACGTGCGGATTCGCTGATGATAATCAATGATTTTGAGCTGTACGCATTCAACGTAGGTTTGTATTATAAAGAACGTACCTACATCACAGGCCGTACCGATGTGCCCAATTGGGAAAATATTCCGGTGATGCAGCGGATTGCATCGGGTTTTTCGTACAAAAAAGTGCTGGTAGATAAAGGAACCATCCAATAATGAAGAAAGCCCTTTCCATACTTTCACTTACTGCTTTTATCTTGTTTTCCACAAGTTGCAGAAGGGAAGTGGTGGAAGCTTCGGATAAAGGCTTTGCGTATTATCCTTCGCAATCCGGATTTTGGTGGGAGTTTGATGTGGACAGTATATTTTACAACGATTTCACGGGCGATACCCTGTCCAAATCATACATACTTCGCGAAGAGTTTATTTCTGATTTTGTTTCTCAGGACAGCATTCCTGCCGTGAGAATTGAGCGTTATACGCGCCCCTCTGAAAATGATAATTGGCAGGGGCCCAGAGTCTGGTGGACATACAAAACGGCTACTTATGCCGTGAAAGTGGAAGAAAACATTCCTTATGTAAAACTGATTTTTCCTCTGAAAAATGGAGAAACCTGGAATGGAAACAACCTAAATTTTCAATCGGCAATAACTTACCGTTATGTTTCTGTGCATGAGCCCTATACCTTAAACGGAAATGCGTTTGACAGCACGGTAACCGTTTTACAGCGCGATAATGAAAACCTGCTCGAAAAACAATTTTATCGCGAAAGGTTTGCTCGCAATGTGGGCATGATTGAAAAGGAAATAATTGATATCCGCGGATTTATCGACTCTGATAATGTGCCCGATACGCTGGCCAAACCGATTTTGAATCGAATAAAATCGGGTGTGGTTTATCGCCAGAAAATCAGAAATTGGGGCGCTTTATAAAAGCTTACTTTTTTTAAACGGTATCCGGTTCGCTTTGCAGGCGGGCAATCCGTGCGTAATATCCGTTGTTGTTCATCAGTTCATCGTGGGTTCCATATTCCGAAACCTGTCCACCGTCCAACACCAAAATCTGGTCGCAACGCTTCAATGTGCCCACTTTATGGCTGATGAGCAGGGTAGTTTTTCCCTGCGAAGCAGAAAGCATATAATTCAGGATATTGTCTTCTGTTTCGGCATCCACGGCGCTCAGGCAATCATCAAACAACAAAATAGGCGGGTTGTTAATGAGCGCTCGGGCTATGGAAATACGCTGTTTTTGACCGCCCGAAAGCTTCACGCCCCGTTCGCCGATTTTGGTGTCAAACTTTTCTTTAAAGTCCATGATGTTATGATACACCCCGGCTTGTCTGGCCGCATTTTCCCAGTCTTCGGCCTCTACTTTTTTATGAGTTCCGAAGGCTATGTTTTCTGAAATTTTATCACTGAAAAGCATCACTTCCTGAGGCACATATCCGATACTTCGGCGCAGATGAAACAGATCCATATTTCGAATATCCACTCCGTCCAATTCAATACTTCCCGAATCGGCATCATACAAACGGCAGATAAGGGCCGCTATGGTAGATTTTCCGGAACCTGTACTGCCCGTTATGCCCAGCGTTTTTCCTTTTTCAATTTGGAAAGAGATATTTTTCAGTGCCTGAATACCCGTATCCGGATAGGTGAATGTTACTTTTTTGAGTTCAATATCTCCCTTTATTTCAGGTTTGATGGCTTCAGGGGCGGATACAATTTCGGGTTTAGTCTGCAAAAATTCATTAATTCTGTCCTGAGAGGCAGCCGCCTGCTGCACAATGCTGCTCACCCATCCCACGCTGGCAACGGGCCAGGTAAGCAGGTTTACGTAAATGATAAATTCTCCGATAACTCCCGGATTCAGCCTTCCGGCTATTACTTCATTTCCGCCGGCATACACCGTGATAATGGTGCTGAGGCCGATTAAAAAAAGAATTACCGGAAAAAACAAAGCATCGTACTTTATCAGATTGAGCCCGGCGTCTTTATATTCTTCACTTCTGCGGTTAAAAATTCCCGCAAAAAACCGACTGCGGTTATAGCTTTTAATCACCCGGATTCCCGAAAACATTTCTTGCGCCAGCGAGGATAAACCGGATAGTTTGGCCTGGGCAATGCTGCTGCTTTTTAATACTTTGCTGTTGATGTAATAAATCATCACGGCCATTACGGGCATGGGCAGCAGTACATATAAGGTGAGCATGGGACTCACGGTAATCATTCCGTTTATTACCAGAATAATCATTACCAACAGGTTCACGGTGTACATCAGGGCGGGCCCCACATACATACGCACTTTGCTTACATCTTCGCCGATACGGGTCATCAGGTCGCCCGTGTTATTTCGTTTAAAGAAGGCCTGATCCAGTTTTTGGTAGTGTTTATAAATATCGTTTTTCAGGTCAAACTCAATATGGCGGCTCATTACCACCAGCGTTTGCCGCATAAAAAACATAAAAATCCCTTTGATGAGTGCCAAGATAAGGTATATGGCCGCTAAAGCACCCACGGCTTTCAGCGTAAAAAGATAATACTCCTCCTGCATGGAAAATCCGCCGGCAACTCTATATATCACCAGTGTTTCCACAATCAGGTCAAGGGCATATCCCACAATTTTGGCAGGATATACGGCAAAAAAGTTGGAAATAACCGTGAGAACGATACCCGGTATCAGATAGCGTTTGTATTGTAAAAAGTACCGGTTCAGGTATTTGAGGCGTCCCAAGTTTTGTAGTTCCTTCCTTATTAATTTTCTATATTTGCACCGCTCAAATTCGCGGCAACGCGTTGGCAAAAGTAACATTTAAATTATCGACATATGTTGGCAGAGAACAGACTTTTAGATGAAAATACCCAGACCCCCGTATTAGGCACAATGACAGAAATGGACCACGAGGAAGTTCTCTTTTGCCATGATAAAGCAACCGGACTAAAAGCCATTATTGCCGTTCATAACACTATTCTAGGTCCTGCCTTGGGCGGAACCCGCATGTGGACTTACGCCTCCGAATCTGACGCTATTACCGATGTACTTCGTCTTTCAAGAGGTATGACCTATAAAGCGGCTGCCGCAGGTTTAAATCTGGGTGGTGGAAAAGCCGTAATCATCGGTGATGCCCGTACCCAGAAAACCGAAGCCAAGATGCGCCGTTTCGGTCAATTTGTGAATGATTTAGGTGGAAAATATTACACTGCCGAGGATGTGGGCATGACCTCCCGCGATATGGAATTGATTGGCATGCATACAAAATATGTAACCGGTTTGCCTGAATATTTGGGTGGTTCCGGAAATCCATCTCCCGTTACCGCATTTGGTGTTTATGTGGGAATGAAGGCTTCTGCAAAGTTTGCCTTCGGAACCGATAATCTTCAAGGAAAAAAAGTGGCAGTTCAGGGATGCGGAAGCGTAGGTCAGGCACTGATTAATTATTTGGTGAAAGAAGGTGCCCAGGTGTTTGTGAATGATATTTTCGAAGATAAAATTGCCGAAACTACCGCTAAATATGGCGTGCAGGCTATCACTACGGAAGATTTGTTCAACGGTTCGTTTGATGTCTATGCCCCCTGTGCGCTGGGTGCTACCGTGAATGATGAAACATTAAACACCATGAATGTTTCTGTCATTGCCGGAGCGGCAAACAACCAACTGGCAGATGAACTAAAACATAGTGCCCGAATCAAAGAAAAGGGCATTGTATATGCGCCTGATTTTGTAATCAATGCCGGTGGGCTTATCAATGTATATGCCGAATATCTGGGCAATTACAATCAAAAATCGGCCATGGAAAAAACCGAAAATATTTATTCTGTTATTCTTGAAGTGCTAAACAACGCATCTGAAAATAATATTACATCGTTAGAAGCCGCTAAAAATCTGGCAGAAAACCGTATCCAACAAATGGCAGCACTTAAACTTCCTTATTCAGGATGCTAAACAGAAGAGTTCTTCGCATAAAAGTAATGCAGGCTTTATATGGGTTTTTCCAATCGGGAAACTCGGATTTGGCTGTATCTGAAAAAAACATGTTCCGTACGTTGGAACGTATTTACGATTTGTATCTGCTTCAATTCCTGTTATTGGCCGATATTCATCGCGTAGCCCTTAAGGACCGCGAGGATGCCCAAAAGAAATATTTTCCCGATGAGGAAGATTTAATGAAAACCACTCCCTTTACGGAAAACCCCATTTTTGAAGCCATTGAAAACAGCGAACAGCTCAATAAATTGGTAAACAACCGGAAACTTGGATGGGGAAAATACCCTGAATTGGCTGAAAAACTGTTTCGGAAAATCAAGCAGATGCCCGAATACAAGCAGTATATCCATACTCCCGATGTAAATATTCAAAAACATAAAGATTATCTGCGCGATCTGGTGAAACAAGTGCTGTGGAACGAAGAATACCTGCATTCAATTTACGAAGAAGAAAATATCCATTGGGGCGATGATATTGATTTAGTGAACATCACGCTTTTGAAAGCGATTGAAGGGTTTAATACGGAGAGAGGCATACAACTTTCGGCTTTGTACAAAGACGAAAAAGAAGATAAAGATTTTGTGAGCCGCCTGTTCAGAAAATGTATTCTCGACAATGAGGAACTCAACGACATCATTACACCCAACACGCAAAACTGGGAAGCGGAACGGATTGCTTACATGGATTTATTGCTGATGAAGATGGCGGTTTGCGAAATGAAGGAATTCCCTTCTATACCCGTAAAAGTGTCGCTGAATGAGTATATTGAAATATCCAAACTATTCAGCACACCCAAGAGTAATTCGTTCATAAACGGAATTTTAGATAAAATTGCCCTGCAGCTGAAAGCCCAGGGTGCTATTAAAAAAACAGGCAGAGGACTTATTGAAAATTAAATAGAAAATGAAAAAGGTGTTATTCTGGGTATTTATTTCGGGTTTGGTAGCCTGTGGATCTAAGGATTCAGTGAATACCGATTTGGTAAATAATCCGGCCACGGCTTCGGGCGAAGTAAAAAATGGAAACCTGCCCGAATTTGAGTTTGAATCTACAGAGTTCGATTTTGGAACCATTGTGGAAGGACAGAAAGTTAAGCACGTTTTTAAATTTAAAAATGTGGGCAAAGCCGATCTGGTGATTTCCGATGCCAAAGGCTCCTGTGGATGTACCATTCCCCAATATCCCGAAAAACCTATTCCTCCCGGAGGAAAAGGGGAGATTGAAGTGGAATTCAACAGCAGCAAAAAACAGGGAGATCAAAACAAAACCGTAACGCTGTATGCCAACACTTCGCCTACCGAATTTGTATTACGGGTGAAGGGTTTTGTAAAAGAAGGATAAACAGTTAACAACAAATAATAATGATACATCAGATTTTAATGCTCGGCGGACCTGCCGACGGCCAAGAGGCCAATCCTATCATGCAGTTTGCACCTCTGGTGCTCATTATGATCGTTTTTTACTTTTTCATGATTCGTCCGCAGATGAAAAAAGCGAAAGAGCAGAAAAAATTCAGAGAGAATTTAAAAGAAGGGGATTCTGTGATCACTATCGGAGGAATTCACGGTAAAATCGTGAAACTGGAAGAAACCACCGTTACCCTGGAAATGATTGATAAGTCTAAAATCAAATTTGAGCGTTCGGCGTTAGTGCCTGATTCTTCAGCTACTTTGGCTAATCAAACCAAATAAATTTCTTCATAGAAGATGACAAAGCCGGATTCTCAGTGAGTCCGGCTTTTTTTATAACAGATATATTAATTTGTACAATCAGAATTAAAATCCTCTTCCCCAAAATTCACCTTCGGTAATCACGATGGTAGAATCGTTGAGCGGGTTTTTTGCAGTGCCCGAAAATGTGCCCCTTGCCGATTTTACGGAAGGTAAATCTTTCAGTTCATCAACATTCAGTTCACCTGAAGTACCGGTTATAGTAGATCCGATATTGAACAAACCATTGTATTGAAACACATTGGAAGGAGTTGTAAGATTAAAATTACCGGGGGCGGTAACTCCATTAACCGTAACCAATAAGGCACTTCCGTTTTCATGTTCGGCACCGATGTATAATTGACCACCACTCGTAACGGATGCTGTTCCTTCATCTTTTCTTGATTCCCAAAGCTGACCGTTTATTTTCATTCTTACCAGTACCTTGTCATCCGGCCCCAAGATGCCGTTTCCGTTATCACCCTCATCAGAACAGCCGAAAAACATAGTAAGTGTGATAGTTGCAGCGAGTATTTTTATCTTGTTCATGATTATTAATTTGATACAAAAATAAAAGCCGTAACCATTCGGAATACGGCTTTTGAAAAATAGTTAATTAATTATCAGGCCATTTCGTCTTCCAGCATTTCCATTCCCAGTCCTTCGCGGATTACGGTAATTTCTTCGCCGGTACAGTCTACCACGGTGCTGGGTTCATTGTTTCCAAATCCACCGTCAATCATCAGGTCCACTTTGTTTTCAAAACGATTGTAAATCAATTCCGGATCGGTGGTGTACTCTACCACGGAATCATCATCATGGACAGAAGTGGAAAGCATAGGATTGCCCAATGATCTAACCAAAGCCTGAGAAATACGGTTATCAGGAATACGCAGTCCTATGGTTTTTTTCTTGTATCCAAAAATGGAAGGTACCAATCCGTTGGCATTCAAGATAAAGGTGAATGGTCCCGGCAGGTAGCGGTTCAGTGCTTTGAACACCTGATTATCCATAGGCTTAGTGTATTTTCCGATCAGTTTGATGTCGGAAAAAATGAATGAAAAATTGGCTTTGTCTAAGTCAATACCTTTCAGTTCACACAATTTTTTTACAGCGTCGGGGTTGTGTGCATCGCACCCGAAGGCATACACGGTGTCGGTAGGGTAAATAATTACGCCTCCGTCCTTAAGCACATCCGTAATTTTCTGAATTTGCGCATCGCTCGGATGCAGAGAATTGAGTTTTAGTAGCATGGCTTTTACCATTTAAGTTAAACAAAACCGCCAAGGGCGGATATTTATGAACCGGGAATCCCTATGCTCAGGCCGTTTGTTTGGCGGCCGCTTTCGCGTGGTCTTCCAAAAATTTCTTTAATCCAATGTCGGTAAGCGGATGGTTGAGCAGGGCCGTAATGGCGCTCAGCGGACAGGTAACCACATCGGCACCCGCTTCGGCACATTTAATAATATGTACAGGATGACGAACTGAAGCCGCCAATACCTGCGTAGCAAACCCGTATGTCTGATAGATATGTACAATCTGATCAATCAGCTCCATTCCGTCAAACGAAACATCATCTAAACGACCGATAAACGGCGATACATAAGTAGCACCTGCTTTTGCGGCCAACAAGGCCTGCCCTGGAGAAAATACCAGCGTGCAGTTGGTTTTAATGCCTTTGTTTGAAAAATATTTAATGGCTTTGATTCCGTCTTTGGTCATAGGTACTTTCACGGTAATCTGCGGGTGAAGGGCTGCCAGTTTTTCGCCTTCGCGCACCATGCCGTCAAAATCGGTACTGATTACCTCTGCACTTACATCGCCATCCACAATTTCGCATATTTTCAGGTAGTGGGCAATCACATTTTCATCCCCGGCAATTCCTTCTTTGGCCATGAGCGACGGATTGGTGGTAACTCCGTCTAATACGCCTAAGTCCTGTGCTTCTTTAATTTGATCCAGATTGGCCGTGTCGATAAAAAATTTCATAAAAATTTTGTAATTACTTGATTTAGTTTTTGTTAATCTATTTTTGTGGTATCAAAATTCACTTCTTAAATGTAGGACAACCGGGATTCACTTCCAAATTTTTGCTGCGAAATTTTAAACGAAACTTCTAAACGCATATTGAACAGGCACTTCTTAAAGTAAGGTTAAACTCATCTTAATGCCGAAAACTTGATTTTTTACAGTCTGAAAATTTTTGCATGAACCATTCGTAAAATTTGGAGCTGTCATTCAAAATAAAGTTTCCTATGAACAACTCTTTAATTACTTTTTCTGATAATTTAAAGAAATGTCTATATTGCGCCAAACATCTGTATTGATGAAAAAAATAGAAATAGAATACCTGATACACTGCTCTCCGAAGCTTTTGTTTTCCATGATATCTACCAGCAACGGCATGGCAGAATGGTTTGCCGATAAGGTGGAAGCCCGCCACGATCAATATTCATTTCATTGGGATGGTTCTGACCAAAACGCTACCCTGATTGCTTCTAAGGAAAATGAATTTGTTCGTTTTCAGTGGGAAGAAGATGAGGATACCGATTATTATTTTGAGTTTAAAATTGTGGTGGATTCTCTCACCAATGATGTGGCCCTGGTAATCACGGATTTTTGTGAAGCCGATGAAGAAAACGAAACCATTTTGTTGTGGGACAGACAGGTAGCCGATCTTAAACATGCCATAGGCGCGTAATACATGCGTGTTCTTTTTCAAAGAACCGGCGGTTTTCTTATTCTCTGGTTGGTTTTTCTCTTGTTGGGAACTGTATTGATTTCTCTTTATGGAAAAACGGGTTTTCATATTCTGGTAAACCGCTATCAGCCTGAAACAACAGACACAATTTTTATTTGGATTACCCGATTGGGTGAAGGCTGGGGACTAGCTGCTGGATTTATATTTCTATTGTTTTACCATCGTAAATCGCTGTTGTTTTACTTTTCCTCGTGGGCTTTTTCGGTGCTGACGGTTCAATTTTTCAAAAAAGGATTCTTTTCCAACATTCCGCGTCCGGCTTCCGTTTTTGCCGAGGATGGTCCCGTGCGGTTTGTAGAAGGAGTCAGCTATCGCCATTGGGAAAGTTTTCCGTCAGGGCATACGGCCGATGCTTTTTCGGTTTGTTTTGCTCTGGCATTAATCATGGGCAACACATATCGTTCGTCCTGGTGGTTTTTTCCTGCCTTTTTAATAGCCTTTTCCAGAGTTTATCTATCTCAACATTTTCTACAGGATGTCTTGGCCGGTTCTTTGGTTTCGGTGCTTTGCACCTCACTTTGTTTTTTAATGTGGCATAAATGGAAACCCGGATTCTTGAATACGTGAAGAATCACGTGAAACGGATTGTGCATTAGAAAATAGCTCAGGAGTTTTAGGAAGAATGATGTAAATTTGACAAAATCATTCAAAATAGAATTGTTCAAGATGGACGAATTTGGCGCAATAATCAGAAAACTTCGTAAAGAAAAAGGGTTACCCCTGCGTGCGGTTTCGGCCTATCTCGACATGGATCAGGCTATTTTGAGTAAAATTGAAAGGGGACATCGCACTGCCAACCGAGAACAGGTATTGAAGTTAGCCGAGTTTTTTCAAATCAATGAAAACGAATTGTTGGTTTCCTGGCTTTCAGATAAGTTACTTTATGAGATTGCCGATGAAGAAATGGCATTGAAAGCCTTACAGGCAGCAGAGGAGAAGGTAGGGTATAGATATTCAACTGTAAACTTGCCTAAACTTATAGAATACATTAAAGAAGTATTGAAAAAGGATGGCAGAGTGGCTACAGCATGGCTTTTTGGTTCAATAGTCACTCATGAAGTCAAACCCGAAAGCGATGTGGATATTATGGTGGAGTTTAAAGAAGATAAAAAATATTCCATGTTTGATTTATTGGATATCGCATTCAAAATTGAAACTGCCATTAATAGAAAAGTGGATTTGGTTGAAAAAGGGCATTTAAAAGATTTTGCATTAAAAACGGCAAATAAAAATCTGCAAAAAATTTATGGCTAAGCCCACACCTAAAGAACGTATTGAACACATTCTGGAAGCAATCAGGCTAATTAAATCTTTTGTTGCCGAAGTAGATGAAAATGCGTTTTTGCACGATGTAAAAATTCAAAGCGCTGTACAATATCAATTCTTGATTATCGGAGAAGCGATTCGACATGTCGACGATTCAGTTTTAGCTAAATACCAATATCCTTGGCACATACCCCGATCTTTCAGAAATTTTATAATTCATGTATACCATGGAATTAAAATGGAAAGAGTTTACTATGCCGCTCTAGATTTGGATGAATTGGAAAAACAATTGAAGGCAATATTGGATAATGAATTTTAATTCAGTTTTACAAAGCCTGGTTTTAAATAATTTTATGTTGATGCTGAAAATAAAGTGAAGGTATATTTTATCAGAAATGAGAGATTTTTAATTCATAGAGATTACCTTAAAAAACACTTTTTCGTTCGCTTCGCAAACTGTATTTTTATGCCCTCATGCACGCACAAAAAATTCATCTTACCGAATGTCCCCGTGATGCCATGCAGGGGCTTTCTTACCTGATTCCCACGGAGGAAAAAATACGATACATCCAATCCCTGTTGCAGGTAGGATTTGACGTTCTGGATTTCTGCAGTTTTGTTTCGCCCAAAGCCGTTCCCCAAATGGCAGATTCAGATCGGGTGGCCGAAGCAATCAGTAGTGTGCAGACTTCCACGGAGCTGCTTTCCATTATCGGCAACGTGAACGGCGCCGAAAGAGCCCTTCAATTTCCGTTTATTACCTATGTGGGTTATCCGCATTCGGTTTCGCCTACATTTCTTCAGCGTAATATCAATACGGACGTGGAAGGTTCTTTAGACAGAATCCGCCGCATTCAGGAATTGGTTCACGGTAAAATTGAACTCTTGTCCTATGTTTCCATGGCATTCGGAAATCCGTATGAAGATCGCTGGAGTCCGGAATTGGTGGCCGAATGCGTTCAGGATTTAGTAAAAGTAGGAATCCGGAAAATCACCTTGGCCGACACAGTGGCCGTGGCCACTCCCGATACACTCAAACCTGTTTTTAAATTGCTCTTAAATGAGTTTCCAAATGTGGAATTTGGCGCTCATCTGCATACCACCCCTTCAAATTGGAAACAGAACGTGGAGGCCGTTATCAGTAGCGGTTGCCACAAAATTGAAACGGCAATGTTGGGCCTGGGTGGTTGTCCCATGGCAAAAGATGAATTAACCGGAAATCTTCCGACAGAAAATTTGGTTTCCTACTGCGACGAAAACGGATTGGAATTACAGATCAACAGACAAAAATTCGGCGAAAGTTTTCAGATGGCGTCCGAAATATTTTCACAATACTCTCATTAAACCCGGCCTATGGAATGGATTCACTTGCTCAGCCCCGCCCGTCTTTCGCAAACCGATACTCCGGAAACGGGGCTTTACAGAAGTGAATTTGACAAGGATGTGGACCGGATTATCTTTTCGCATCCTTTCCGTCGTTTGCAGGACAAAACGCAGGTGGTTCCGCTACCCGAACATGATTTTGTGCATACGCGGCTCACACATAGCCTGGAAGTGAGCAGTGTGGGGCGTTATCTGGGCAAAAAAGTGGCGGTTACCCTTTTTGAGCGATATTTGAATCTGGGCAGCACAGGCATTTCTCCTTCTGATGTGGGCTCGGCTGTGGCTGCGGCCTGTCTGGCACACGATATAGGTAATCCGCCTTTTGGACATTCGGGTGAGCAGGCCATATCGCAGGTGTTTAAAAATGGAATGTTTTCCTACGCCAAAGCGGAATGCACGCCTTCTCAATGGGCTGATTTAGAAAATTTTGAAGGTAATGCGCAAGGTTTCCGCCTTTTGGCCGGTAAAGGAAAAGACGGACTCAAACTTACGGTTACCACACTTGGCGCCTTTTTAAAGTATCCGCGCGAAAGCGTGATGGATAATCCCAATCCGGCAAAAAGAAGTCATAAGAAATACGGCTTTTTTCAAAGCGAAAAGCCATTGGCAAAAAAGCTTTCCGAATTAGCTTCGCTCACGGGGTATGAATCTCAGGCGCTTTGTTTTTCGCGTCATCCGCTGGTGTATTTAACCGAAGCGGCCGATGATGTCTGTTATCTGATTATTGATTTGGAAGATGCCGTACGCATGCGCGTGGTGAGCGAAAAGGAATATGTGGAACTGCTGCAGCCCATTTTGGGCGATAGTTTTAATGTGGAAAAATACAGGGCCATGACTCCGCTGAATGACCGGATCGGATTGTTGAGAGCGATGGCCATCAATAAACTGGCTGATGAATGTGCCGATTATTTTCTTGAACACGAACAACAAATTCTTTCGGGAGAATTGGACCAGTCCTTATCGGATATTATTTCAAGGGCTACGCTATTGAAGGAAATAAGCCGATTCAGTGTGAAAAATATATACAACAGTCAGCAGGTACTCGAAATACAGGCGGCAGGGTTCAAGGTGCTTCCCGGTTTGATGGAAATATTTATGTCGGCAGCCGAAGATGCCCGCCAACACAACGGAAAACCGAAAAACCCTGCGAATAAAAACAATTGGGATTTATTTAAAGCCCTAACTGAAACCACCGAAACGCCTTCTGACTTTTACTCCACGGCACTCATGGTGATTGACTTTGTATCGGGCTTAACCGACAGGCATGCCGTGCGCCTTTTCCGTAAATTATCAGGATTGGGATAACCAATAAGCCAATTCGGAATTCGTAATTAAAACAGCGTTTCTTTTCTCCCGATGTTCATGCGCACATTGAGTGCAGCCCAAAGATTACTTCTTGTCAAAGACGCTTCGGTGCTGGATTGTCTGCGGTAAATGGCATTGAAATCTATCCAAAGGTTGTGGCGAACCATGTAGGAAGCACAAAAATCGGCCATGGCAATCTTGGTGTTGGCACCTGTACCCACATAATTACCGTAATCCTGAGTACGGGTTACATAGGGTTTGGTGAGGTCGCTGCCATAGTTGAAATTCCCTGCGGGGTCTAACCCCTGAACGGCATAAAATCCTTTAGCGGTAAGGTTCACCCTGCGATGCGGCTGATAGCGCACTACGCCCAGTACTTCCCAAAAGTTTGCACCCAGCGGATGCGCCATGGGCTGGTTGTAATGCGTGTATGCGCCCTCGCTGATTCGGTCGGTGTACATAAACGGTCGAACATAATTTCCTTCAAACTGTACATCCAGGTTTTTTATGGTGAATACATCCACATATTTAATTCCTAACTGCACGGCCTGTTGGTTTCCGAACCATCCGCTTTTGGCCCGGATTTCGGCAATGCTGAATTCGCTCACGGCAAATTGTCCGTAAATCTGCACATGACGAAGAAAATTCACTTTAAAATCCATACCCACGATGGCGGCATTTTTACTACCGATAAAGCTTTCCACAGCACGGTAAAGGATTATCGGATTCAGGTAATTCCACTCAAAACGGGCATCGGCTTTTTCACTTCCGTTGGTGATGGCTTCAAAGATGCCGATGTTCACATGTTTACCCAGATTTAAACTCAAATGGTGCATGGAAAACCATTTTTTATCAAATCCCTGGTAGGCATATTTTGAGGTGTTGTTGATTCCCTGTGCTAACATCCACTGATAGTTGAAAATCCACACTTTTACATTGGTTTTCAGGAACAGATAACTGGGGGCAAAATTTCCCAGAATCAGCGAACGGTACCCGGGACTCAGTCGGTTTTGGTCGTGCCCGAATTGAAACTGCAGCACATCTTTGATGGCTGAAAAAGTAAGGTATCCGCGGAAGTTGAAATAGTCGTAGCCCTGGGTTTTAAAATCTTTGTAAAAATTTTCACCCGGAACTGCTCCGAATTTTTGCTCATAATCCTGCATATAGCGGGGCAGACGGGCCTGGTTTTCGCCCAGAAACGTGTAAAATCCCAAACGGCGGCCTATCATGCCGCGCAACTCAAAACCGCGTGTATTCTGAAAAGTGTATCCTCCTGCACCTCCCGTGCTTCCTCCTATGGAACCATAGAATACAGGATTGAATTGTACTTCGAATATTTTATTTTTTGCCTGATAGTGGTAAAGCGCATTTTTCTTCCGGTAAAAATGTTTGAAAAACGTTTTCCGGATAGGGTATATGCTGTTACCTGCATTTGGGTCGGATGACCATTCCCAGTTATCGTCTTTTAAATATCCCAGGTTGAATTTATCTCTTCGGTTCAGCCGCATTTTGGTGCTGTCGCCCGAAATATCTTCTAAAAAAGTAGCCACATCCTGCCGGCGGATTTGGCCTGCCGTGAGCCATAATTTATTCGAAAGTCGTCCGCTTTTGATTTCGTAGCGTTCCACTCTGTGGTAATATTCATCATCCAGCGGAACATAAACGCCTTGTGCTTGGGAGAGTATGGATACAGCAATGGAAAATACAGACAGGGTAAAGATTTTTCTCATAAGGTGTAACTTGATAAATCAAAAGTAATGGAAAAAACTGCACAGCAAAATCCGTTACTTTTGCGCATATTTTCAAACAAATGGGTGTATTACGATTACAGATGGCCACTGACCCGAGGTGGGTGAATATTGTGGAAATGAATCCGCAGGAAATTCTTACCGACCATGCCTGGTGCGAGCAAAAGGCGGCATCCTCTGCCATCAGTATTATTGTGGGTTTTCCGGAATATACCGAGGTGGTGAATGAAATGACGGCACTGGTGCGCGAAGAGATGGAACATTTTCAGCGGGTGCATGATTTTATTCAGAAAAGAGGGTACACCCTGGGCCGCGAACGCAAAGACCCTTATGTGAATGATTTACTCAAGTTTGTAAAAAAGGGAGTGGACCGCCCCACTTTGCTGGTGGAAAAACTGTTGGTGGGAGCCATGATTGAAGCCCGCAGTTGCGAACGTTTCCGTTTGCTTTCTGAACATATAAACGACCCCGAACTATCTGTTTTTTATCGCGAACTGATGGAATCGGAGGCGGGACATTATACCATGTTCATTACACTGGCCCGCAGCATTAAACCCCGCGAGTATGTAGACAAACGCTGGTTTGAATTTTTAGAATACGAAGCTTCCGTAATGGAAAATTACGGAAAAGGCGAAACCATCCACGGATAGTTACTCTTATTGTTTAATGATTTTGTGCACCGATTTTCCGGCTTCAGATTCCAGGGTAATAAAATAAATTCCCGAAGGGAATGCCGAAATATCAATGCGGTGTTGAACAGGCACAGCATTCAATATCGTTTTCCCGTTTACATCTTTTACTTCAACCCGTTGAACGTCCTTTTCACTTTCTATGGATATCAATCCCGAAGTAGGATTGGGAAACAGGTGCATGTCTTGTTTTTGATGTTCGGAAATGGAAACCTGCCCTGTACCATATTTAAGGTTTAACACAGGAGCCAATTCAGGGTCAGATGTGCCCGAAAAGGTAACCACTCCGTTACTTGCCGAAGGAATAGAAATAACAAACTGCGTAGGATTTTCAGGTTTGATATGAGCCAAAATGGAAGGCGGTAAATCTAACCGAATCCAGTGTCCGTTTCCTCCGTTGGAACCGAATCGGCATGCATTTCCATTGGCATCGCCCGGGGCGGCATAATCTTCGGCCTCAAGGTTGAACGATGCGCCAAAAGCGCCGTTTTTTACTTTCACTTCAAATGTACCGTCTATAGGATTGTTTCCGGTGAGGCTTTCCCTACGAAGAAAAAGAGAAGCTTTTTCCAAAGTGGTGTCGGCCATTTGGGGAGTATCAAAGGTAAGTACCGTGGCATAATATTCTCCGGTATTTACGCCCATTTTCAAATCAGAGGAAACATTACCCAAAGAGGAAACACTTCCTGATTCATTTCCAGCCAAGAGGTACAAATCGTCCATGAAAAATTTATGGTAAAACTTTTTGGTGTGTTCTTCAATCAGTGCTCTATAGCCTCCCGGCGATAAATGGAAACAATCTTTAGTGATGCCATAATCGCGCATGGAATTGGCGGGCGAAGGATAATCCGTAAACCCGATGGGAAGCGGGGCCGAACCGGCAGCATAGGTACCTCCGGGTGCCACGCCTAAGGGATTGTTTTGTCCATACACATACTGCATGAGGCCCATCGCAGGAATGAAATCTACCTGCGGGTCTGCGGCTGCATAAGCGGCTACACTGTCAGAAAATTCATTGAGCAGGTTGTTTAACTGTAAAAACGAAGGAAAACCCATGCCTGCCCAGGTGCCATAAAAAGGATGACTGGATTGGAAGGGGGCAACACTTTCCACCACTTCCTCAAAATTGGGATAACAGTAACCGCTCCATACGATGCGAATTCCCGGGCGTGCGCTTTTTATAAATTCGATTACCTGCAGCAGCCTTTCAGATACTAAATGTTTTAGTGAATCGGTCTGTTGTTGGGTAAAACTGATATGCCAGTCGCCCATCACATCGTTTCCGCCGATGCTCAGGTGTACGACTTCAATATCCGGATTTTGGGAAAGTTGCAGGGCAATTTCATCTTGTTTGGCCTGAGTAAGAAAATCGTCGGTTTCGGCACCGTTTTCAGCAATAGTCAGGTTCGTGAAGTATTTATAATTGGAATGTCCCCATTTGGTCATGATGTTGTTGATGGTTTGGTCCACTCCCATAAAAAAGGCCCAACTGTCGCCCACCAGCAAAATTTTATTTTGATTGGTTTCGGTGCATTGGGCAAATGAAAAGTGCTTAATCACAGAGAGAAAAAGAAGAGAAGCGAGGAACTTTTTCATTACAAGTAGTTAAAGATAAAGTGAGGCTAATGTAACAAAAAAATAACCCGGATGTAATTTGGGAAAGTTGGGAATAATAACAAAGTGATGCACCATATCCTTTTGACGGCACGTATTAATCCGAAAGAGTCGAGGAAGAGCCTGAATAAATCTAATTGATGTTAATGTTTTCATGAATAAGAAAAAACTACATTCGAAGACAGAATCCCTGCTTTCGGCAGCGTAGGAATAAAAAGGCGTTAAGAAATAGCGAAGCCTTGGAGCTGTTTTAGCCTTTTTATTCCGGTGCACGGCAACGCATCCGAAAGCAGTGCCTTTTCTTTGTTTACTTTCTTTGGGCAAGGCAAAGAAAGTAAAAGCCTGCCCGGCTTGAGGGCAGATAATGAAAGCGTTCCCCCCAATAAAAACTGCGACATTTTTAACTTAGGAGGAACGATAATTAAAAGCAAGTCCATTAAATATTGTGTGAATAAGCTTCACTCAGGAATATAAATTATATATGTTTGATGAAGTGTATGGAACTCATATCATGGACTCATTATTTCAAAAAATAAAAATATGCTTAGGGGTTTTGCTGATATCTATAATACCTCTTTTAGGTATTATTCTTTTTTCCTTTACTAATAAGTTATCTTCAGCAATCTTTTTGTTTTGCATAGTCGTATTATCAATTGGAACAGGTTTTTTACTTATAAAATATTATGATTCTCATATTGTTAAGAAAAGAAATAAAGAGAAAGAAAAAAGAAATACAGAATTACGACAAAAAGGCAGATTGAAAAAAGTCCATTACGAAAATCTACTAATTGGGAGTAGGAGTGAATTAAAGGAAATTATTCCTTTGTATTATACTTCAAGAATGCAAACCCTTGATGGTTTAATTGGGATTGAACGTGATAAGAAGCTCAAAAACAGTGAATATTCAGTTATAATTTACAAAGAGAAAATGGATTACCAAGAACAGGTTTATATCAGTTCTGAAATTAATAAGGATACTAAAACGCTGACATTTAAAATCTTAAAACAAGAAACAATAGATTTGTATATTGACCCTTTAAATAAAGAGAATTATTTTTTTGATCTTGACTTTCTCGAAGCTTAGATTTCAAATTAATTGAAATCATATCCAATCGAATATAGTATAATTCGATTACAGATGAATTTGGTATTAAGAGAAAAAACTGATATTCTCCGTTTTGCGGAATATAATTCAGCAGTTAAGAGCTTCCGTTTCTAAAGCGGAACAAGCTCCCACTCATCTACATTGGAACCGGTTTGCTTAACCACTAACTTTGAGTTACTTAATGTAACGAGTTGAAAAATTTGTATTTCTCCATTATCACTGTATTCTCTAACTAGTGAAGAATAGTTGTTTGTGAAATCCCATATACCGGAACGTCCCACAGGAATGGTAGCCACGGTGGCATTCTCCATAAAATTTTTATCCTTGGTAAAGGCAAGGCGGTAATTCACCCATAGGGAATTCCAATCGGACGTTTTATCCACTCCGTTTTGGGTAAAACGGTTTACTTTCCACGTTTTGCTGATGCGGTTCAGGTAGGTGTTTTCCTTAGAACAGGAGGATAATACAAACGTGATGGATAATACGAATACGGCTGTAAAAAGTGATTTTCTCATGGCTTAATTTTTATCGAATGTATTAAAAAACGCCCGTATAATTTTCGGGAGTGAGGGTGTACATTTCTTCTTTCACCGATTCGGCAATATCCAGTCCGTCTATAAATTCGCGTATGCTTTCGGCATTGATTTCTTTGCCCCGTGTAAGCTCTTTCAGTTTTTCGTAAGGCTGCGGATAGCCTTCGCGGCGCAGGATGGTCTGAATGGCTTCGGCCAGTACGGCTCTGTTTTTATTCAGGTCGGCGCGGAAAGCTTCTTCATTCAACAGGAGTTTTCCTAAGCCTCTGTTTGTGGCATCAATGGCAATAATGGTATGGGCCACAGGCACACCCAGATTTCGGAGAACGGTGGAATCGGTAAGATCGCGTTGAAGTCTGGAAACGGGCAGTTTGGCCGCAAGGTGCTCAAACAGGGCATTGGCAATACCCAGATTGCCTTCCGAATTTTCAAAATCAATCGGGTTTACTTTGTGGGGCATGGCACTGGAACCCACTTCGCCGGCTTTGGTTTTTTGTTTGAAGTATTCCATGGAAATATAGGTCCACATGTCGCGGTCCAAATCCAGAATAATGGTATTGATGCGTTTCATGCCGTCGCAGTAAGCGGCCAACATATCGTAATGTTCGATCTGGGTGGTGTATTGCGAACGCGAAAGCCCAAGCGAAGCACAGAATGAATTGCCGAACGATACCCAATCCAAAGAAGGATATGCCACATGATGGGCATTGAAATTGCCGGTGGCACCTCCAAATTTACAGGCTGTAGGAATGGTTTTCACCATATCTAATTGCTTTTGAAGCCTTTCTGTAAACACGAGGATTTCTTTCCCCAATTTGGTGGGTGAGGCCGGCTGACCGTGTGTGCGGGCCAGCATCGGAATATCTTTCCATTCGGCAGCCAGGGCATTCAGGTTGCGAATCAGGTTTTCCACCGACGGAAATAACACATCTTCGTTACATTCTTTCAGCGAAAGCGGAATGGATGTATTGTTCACATCCTGAGAGGTTAACCCAAAATGGACAAATTCCAGATAGGCGTCAATTCCCAATCCCTGAAGTTTTTCTTTGATGTAATATTCCACAGCTTTTACGTCGTGGTTGGTTGTTTTTTCAATTTCTTTCACCCGGAGGGCACCGTTTTCATCAAAGTTCAAATACACATCGCGCAGCGCGGGGTATAGCGATTTATCAAATTGGCTGAGTTGGGGCAGGGGCATTTCGGCCAGGGCAATAAAGTATTCTATTTCTATGCGGATACGGTATTTGATCAGGGCCCACTCCGAAAAGTAGGAAGCCAGTCCGCTCACTTTGTTTCTGTATCTTCCGTCAATGGGCGAAATGGCCGTAAGTGTATTTAATTCCATGCTATTTTTCTAAAAGGCAAAGATAATGCTTACGCTTGTTTTTATCTGCTTTTTGTTTGTGGTTTAAATTACTTACCCTTGAACGATTTCCGGTTTAGAACCTTAATTTTACGCCCTTATTTTTCAAAAACAACCGCAGGGTTTATTCGTTTTAAGTGGGCATGAAAGTGAAAAAGCAGAAGAAGGAGGAAGTAAAAAGCCCCGGAAAAAACATATTTATCAAAGGTGCCCGGGTGCACAACCTGAAGAATATTGATGTAGAAATCCCGCGTAATAAACTCGTGGTCATAACCGGTCTTTCGGGTTCGGGAAAATCATCCTTGGCATTTGAAACGCTTTATGCTGAAGGACAGCGCCGTTATGTAGAAAGCCTCAGTTCCTATGCCCGTCAGTTTTTGGGCAGATTGGATAAACCCGATGTGGATTATATTCATGGAATTTCGCCGGCTATTGCCATAGAACAGAAGGTGAATACATCCAATCCGCGCTCTACGGTGGGCATCAGCACCGAGATTTATGATTATCTCAAACTGTTGTTTGCCCGTGTGGGAAAAACCATCAGCCCTATTTCAGGTAACGAAGTCCGCCGTCACACCGAAAGCGATGTGTCCGATGCCGTAGCTTCCATGCCCGAAGGAACCCGTCTGGCTTTGGTTTGCCCATTATCTCCCAAAGCGGGACGCACGCCGGCCCAGGAAATTTCGGTTTTGCTTCAGCAGGGATTTTCCAGAGCCATCATTCATGATGAAACGGTTAGGTTGGATGAAATTGCAGAAAAGGAACTGAAAAAATTGAAAGCCAGTGAAGTCTGGCTGTTAATTGACCGTTTTTCGGCCGATGCGTCGGATGAAACGCTTGCCCGAGTGGCCGATTCGGCTTCCACTGCTTTTTTTGAAGGCAGCGGTTCGTGTATGCTTTTGGTGTATGGTGAAGGCAAAACACCCGAGCGGGCCATGGATTTCAGCAATAAATTTGAACTGGACGGAATCGTGTTCGAAGAACCATCCGTAAATCTGTTCACGTTCAATAATCCGTTCGGGGCCTGCAAAACCTGCGAAGGGTTCGGTTGGGTGCTGGGAATTGATGAAGAATTGGTGATTCCCGATAAAAGTCTTTCGGTATATGAAGGGGCAGTGGCCTGCTGGAAGGGCGATAAACTGAGCGAATGGCGCGATGATTTTGTAAAAAAATCGGTACGTAAAGATTTTCCGATTCACAGACCTTATATAGAACTTTCGGATGCTGAGCGGGAACTGCTCTGGCGTGGAGATAAAGACCTGTATGGCATTGATGATTTTTTCAAATTTGTTGAAGAACAGACTTTTAAAATTCAATACAGGGTGCTGCTTTCGCGCTATAGAGGGCGAACGGTATGTTACGATTGCAAAGGAACCCGTTTGCGCCGCGACGCCAATTATGTGAAAATAGGTGGAAAGTCAATCACCGAATTGGTGCTGATGCCTGTGGATGAGGCTCTGGCCTTTTTCAACACCCTTGAACTTTCTGAACATGATGCCAAAGTGGGCAACCGCCTGTTGACAGAAATCAGGCAACGCCTCGGTTTTCTGTGTGATGTGGGCTTGGGTTATCTGACATTGAACCGTCGTTCCAACTCTCTGTCCGGAGGCGAATCACAACGCATCAACCTGGCAACTTCGCTCGGAAGCAGTTTGGTGGGCAGCATGTATATTTTGGATGAACCGAGTATAGGACTTCACTCGCGTGATACCGAAAAGTTGGTACACGTTATTAAAAACCTGAGGGATTTGGGCAATACAGTGGTGGTTGTGGAACATGATGAGGACATCATGAAACATGCCGACTACATTATTGATATGGGACCCGGAGCCGGCAGATTGGGCGGAGAAGTGGTGTTTAACGGTCCAGCGTCCGAAATGAAAGACGTGAAAGAAGGATTTACGGGGCCTTATTTATCCGGGAAAATGGAAATTCCTGTTCCGGCCAAACGACGTCCTTGGATCAATCATATTGAAATTACCGGTGCCCGGGAAAACAACCTGAAAAATGTATCGGTTAAAATTCCGTTGGGTGTGCTTACCGCCGTCACCGGGGTGAGCGGTTCGGGAAAAACTTCGTTGATCAAACAGGTTTTTTATCCCGCATTAATGCGCCATTATGGGGGATATGGAGATAAATCGGGCGCATTTGAAAAACTGAAAGGTGGACTTTCGTTGTTGCAGGGCGCGGAAATGGTCGACCAAAATCCGATCGGAAAATCTTCCCGTTCCAACCCGGTTACCTATTTAAAGGCATATGATGAAATCCGGGCGTTGTATTCCGCCTTGCCCAAAGCCAAACAAGACGGACTCAAACCTGCCCATTTTTCGTTCAATGTGGCAGGTGGCCGCTGCGATACTTGCGAAGGCGAAGGCTCAGTGACCATAGAAATGCAGTTCATGGCTGATGTAACTCTGCAATGTGAGAGCTGCAAAGGAAAACGGTTTAAGGAAGAAATTTTAGCCGTGGAATACCGTGGAAAAAATATCTCGGATATTTTGGATTTAACGGTGGAAGAGGCTATCGCTTTTTTTAAGGAAGGGGATAAGGCAGGTGTAAAAATTGCCGAAAAATTACAGCCGCTTTCTGATGTGGGCTTAGATTACGTGAAACTCGGTCAGGCTTCTTCAACCCTTTCGGGGGGCGAGGCCCAGCGGGTGAAGCTGGCTTACTTCTTATCAAAAGGGGTAAATGAGGGTAAAAAACTTTTCATTTTTGATGAACCCACCACAGGGCTGCATTTTCATGATATCAATAAACTCATGGATTCGTTTAATGCATTGATTGAAAAAGGGCACAGCATACTTGTAATCGAGCATAATCTGGATGTGGTGAAGTGCTGTGATTGGGTGATTGATATGGGTCCCGAAGGCGGAAATGCCGGTGGAACAGTTGTATTTGAAGGGACTCCCGAGGATTTGGTGAAAGCTAAAAATTCCCACACGGCAAAATATCTGAGAGATAAAATCAAAAAATACTAAATTTGCCCTTATGAGTATTATATCACTGATTGCCGCTTTTCTATTTTCATCTCCAACTGAAAGTTGGGTTTCTTATAAATCCACCCCGCAGGTAGATGTATTGTATATGCCTTCTGATTGTCATGATGAAGTGAATGGGATACATAGAAACTATCTGTTACTGAAATTCGTGAATAAAACATCCCAAAAGCTTACAATCACCTGGCAACACGAGCGCTATGAAGGAACAGTCTGTAAAACCTGCAACAAACCCGAATATGCCTATTCGCTCACTTTATTGCCCAATCAGACCATTCAGGCAAATTGTAGCTCTACGGAAAGAGAATTAAAAGTATTTGTAAAGCATCTGGATTTACCTAATTCAGGCACTTTCACTCGTTTTGAAATGGGTAATTTTACCGTTCAGGCTCAATAAGCCCCTTTCTTAATAATTTTTACTTCATCCCCATTTTGGAATAGTTTTTCGGCGGTTACTTTACCGGCTTTGTCATAAAAAGTCCATTTTCCCGATTTGATTCCGGCTTTGTAATAGCCTTTTACCTGCGGCGTATTGTTGGGATAATACCGCACAAATTCACCATCGTACACATCGTTTTTAATGGTGTAATAAGCCGCAGGCGAGCCATGCTGATAGTAGGTTTCCCAACGGCCGGTCCTTTTTCCTTCTTTGTAAACACCCTTTTCGGTTACGTTTCCAAACTCATAATATTCAGCTGACGGACCATGTTTCAGCCCGTTTTTATAATTTACTTCGCTTTTGATTTTTCCATTTTTATACCAATGTTTCCATAGCCCTGTCTGAAATCCTTTTTCGTAAGTTACTTCATAACGCGGCGCCCCGTTTTCGTAGTAACCTTTCCACTTCCCGTGCATGCTTCCCATCACAAATTCCCCTTCATCTTCCATTTGTCCATTTTCGTAGTAGGCTACAAAATAGCCGTGTTCGGTTCCGTTTTTGAAGGTGCCTTTGTGTTCAGTCTGTCCGTTTTCGAACCAGTATTCCCAAGGGCCGTTTTTTTCGTCGTATTTAAAGTAACCTTGTTTCCATTTCAGGCCGGTACTGTCCCAATAATTCCAGAGTGAATCGCGCAGGTCATTTTTGTAATATCCTTCATATTGTTTGATTTCATCGGCCCAGTATTGAATCCATTTTCCGTTTCGTTTATCGTCGGCAAATTCGCCTTCTAAGTCTTTTTTTCCATCCGGGAAATACCATGTCCAATGCCCGGTTTTCAGACTGTCGGTGTACTCATAGATGCCTTCGGGGGTGCCGTTTTTATAAAAGGTTTTCCAAACGCCGTGGGGTTTATCGTTTTTGTAGTTGGCCAGTTCAAATACCTGCCCGTTATCGTGATATTGCGTCCATAAACCTTCCCGTTTCCCGTTTATTTTTTTGCCTTTCAGCTTTAGGGTTCCGTTTTCGAACCAGCTCCAGGTGCTGTCGTTTTCGTGATTTACGATACTGCGTTTGTTTCCGTTTTCATACCAGTAGTACCAGGTTCCGGTGGGTTTTCCGTCGGCATAGATTTCCAAGGAGTGTTTATTTCCGTTTTCGAAAAATTTCTGCCATTGTCCGGTAGGTTTATCTTCTTGAAAATAAATGATTTGTTCCGTTTTTCCGTCCAGATAATAACTTTCCCATTTTCCTTGTTTTTTTCCGTTCACAAATTCGCCCGTTTCAGACACTTTGCCCGTATTTCCGTAAGTGGTCCAGCGACCCATTTTTACGCCTTTCAGTTCCACCCCTTCCGATTCTGTTTTGCCGTCAGGGTAAAAACTTTTGAATGCGCCCGTAAGCATATCGTGTTCTTCTTTCAGGTTTCCGTTATCATAATAGGTTTTCCATATTCCCGTGGGATTTCCCTGGGCATCATACATTTTTTCGGATTCGGTTTTTCCGTTTTCATAGTAAGAGGTATAAGCCCCTACAGGTTTTCCGTTTTTAAATTCCGCCGAAAGTTTTCGCTTTCCGCTTTCGTGGTTATAAGTCCATTTTCCCGTTTCCGTACCGTTTTCGTATTGTCCTTTTGATTTTACTTTTCCGTTTACGTACCACTCCTGATATTTTCCTGTAAAAACCCCGTTTTCATCAATCACGGCATCAATTTTCGGTTTGTTTTCACCGTAATATACTTTGTAAGTTCCATTCACAAAATCTTCAATCATCTGCACACTTCCGTCGCGGAAGTATTGCACCCACAAGCCTTCTTTTTTATCTTCTGAAAAATACCCCTGCGACATCATGATTCCGTTGTCGTGCCACATGGTCCATCTTCCTTCTCTAATGCCTTTTTTGTAAAAGAAATCTCCGGTTTTAATTCCTCCGGGTGAGTAGGTGATGTGTTTTCCGTCAGGCAGGTTTTCTTTCCAGCCGTTGATGCTTTTTACATTGCCGTTTTGATAATACTCCGTCCATTTACCCTCTTTTTTTCCGCTTTTCAGCGTGCCTTTCACCATCAGTTTTTCGCTTTCGTAATAAATTTTTACGGAGCCTTTGCTAAAATCGGTTTCAGATTTCAAATTACCGTTCAAATAATATTCTTTCCACATCCCTGTTTTTTTGCCTTCGGTATAGTTTCCTTCGGCGCTCACAGAACCATTGGTGTAAAATTCAGTCCACTTACCTGTTTTTTTTCCGTCCGAAAGTTCACCTGTGGCTTTGGGTCTTCCGTTGGCATGCAGTTCCTGCACCGTTTGTGAATAAAGAGAAGAAGCGGATAAGGAAAGAAGAAAAAATCCGGCTATTAAAACCCTTGAAAGAAGAAGTTGAGTATAAGCGTAAAATTTATTCACAGAAAAAACGGAGCCTGCAGAATCGGGAAAAGCCTGTTGTTTGCCGTTAGCGTGGGGAATAATCTGAAATGTGGTTATCATGCAATTCGAATTGACTGAAAAATGTAAAAAACTTTTTAAACGTGGACACAAATTTGCAATCATCTGCCTGTAAAAATCATTTATACTTGCATTAATTCCTAACAACTGAATGGTGATGAACATAGAAAAAGGAAAAATACTTACAGCCACACCGTTTCTGGAGGACCCTTTTTTTAGAAAAACGGTCGTTTTGCTTGCTGATTTTAATGCGGAAGGAACTTTAGGATTTATTATGAACCGGGTAACCAATCTTAAATTAGCCGATCTGCTGGAGGGAATTCATTTTGATGCAGATATTTATTACGGCGGACCTGTAGGAAATGAAAGTGTTTACTATCTGCATACATTGGGTGATAAACTTACAGACAGTGTAGAAATTTTGCCCGGTTTATTTTGGGGTGGCAGTTTTGAACAACTAAAAACCTTGTTAAATACCGGAGCAGAATCGGAAGACAGGGTCCGTTTTTTTGCCGGATATTCGGGTTGGGATGCCGGACAATTGGAAGATGAAATTGAAGCCAAATCTTGGATTGTAGGGAAAACAAAAAGCCGCGAAGTCATGGATATTAAACCTGATGAAGAAATCTGGCGCCTGAAGTTGAAGGCTGACAGCGAATATGCCATTTGGAGTAATTTTACAGACACGCCCCATCTCAACTGAAAAATTGGCAGCCAAACAGGTTAAGGAATTCCTAATTTTGTAAACAAATTGTGCTTTTTTGAGTCTATTGTATGTTAAAAGTTCAACCGGCACATGTATTGAAGCCGATATATAAATTGTAAAGAACCATGTTATTTATCATCGCTATTTTCTTCATGTTGGTCAGCCTTTTGGTGGGCTGGAGATTGAAATCAAAATTTAATGAATATGCCCAGATTCCGTTAACTTCAGGGCTTTCAGGTAAAGAAATTGCCGAAAAAATGCTCCGTGATAACGGAATTCATGATGTATCCATTACCTGTGTACCCGGGCAACTTACCGATCATTACAATCCTGCCAATAAAACCGTGAACCTGAGTCCGGATGTATATGGCGGACGAAGTGTTTCTGCCGCTGCCGTTTCGGCGCACGAGTGCGGACATGCTTTGCAGCATGCCCAGGCATACAAGTGGTTGGGTTTCCGTTCGGCTATGGTTCCGGTAACTCAGGTGAGTTCGCAGATTATGAATCTCGTATTTATCGGAACCATGATTTTTGGATTTGCCTTTCAGGGGGCTGCCATGGATACCATGTTGTACATTATTGTAGCCTGTCAGGCGGTGATTACTGCTTTTGCATTGGTAACGCTGCCCGTAGAATTTGATGCTTCGCGCAGGGCATTAGCCTGGTTAAACCAAACCGGAATGACTGCCGGCGAAGAGCATAAAAAGGCGGCCCACGCGTTACGTTTAGCAGCCACCACGTATATTGTTAATGCGCTATATGCAGTAACTACTCTGTTGTATTTTGTACTCAGGTTGTTGGCCCGCAGAGATTAATTTGGAAAATAAGTTTGAATATTTCTTAAAAGGTTGTCTGTAAGCAGGCAACCTTTTTGTTTTTGTAGGGCATTGTTTACCTTTATCCGATTAATACTTATCTCATGAAACAAATTTTTACGTTTTTGGTATCCTCCTTTCTGTTTTTGGGTGGAATGGCCCAAAATGTCACATTAACCCAATTGGTGACAGGTCTCAGTTCTCCCACAGGAGTATATTTTGCTCCCGGCGATGATAATACCATGTATATCCTTCAGCAGGGCGGGCGTATCCGGTTGGCAAATGCCACCACAGGTGTAGTCTCAGGTACGGATTTTTTGAACATTACATCTAAACTTACTTCTTCGGGAAATGAACAAGGTTTGCTGGGATTGGCTTTTCATCCCGATTATGCCAATAATGGATATTTTTATATCAACTACACCAAAAGTGGGGGCGGAGCTACCGTGGTAGCCCGCTATAAGCGAAATACGGCTAATCCCTTAATTGCTGATTTGGCTTCAGAAAAAATTGTGTTACAGGTAACCCAGCCTTATACCAACCATAACGGAGGTCAGCTGCAAATAGGGGCCGACGGGTATTTGTATATCGGAATGGGCGATGGCGGAAGTGCCGGAGATCCTCAGAATTATTCACAAAACGGGCAAAGCCGTTTAGGGAAAATGCTTCGTGTAGACATTGACGTGGACAGCGGATATGCCATACCGCCTACGAATCCGTTTGTGGGAAATCCTGCCGTTTTGGACGAAATATGGTCGTTAGGGCAGCGCAATCCTTGGCGTTTTAGTTTCGATATGGTCACCAAGGATATGTGGATTGCCGATGTGGGTCAAAACGTATGGGAAGAAATCAATTTTGAACCCGCAGGTGCAGGCGGTTTAAATTACGGTTGGCGCTGCTACGAAGGAAATGTTACTTACAACACGTCGGGCTGCGGACCGTCTACAAATTATACTTTTCCCGTAGCCGTATATAGCCATTCCGGAGGGAATTGCTCCGTTACGGGTGGTTTTGTGTATCGTGGCGGAAGTTACTCTAGCCTGTATGGCAAGTATATCTATGCCGACTTCTGTAGCGGAAATTTCTGGCTTACTTTTCCCAATGGATCAGGTGGCTGGACCACCAATCAAATCTCCTCCTCTCCCGTGATTACCAACAATATTTCTTCATTCGGACAAAACAATCAGGGCGAAATGTATGTGGTAACCCGCTCTACGGGACGTATTTACAAACTGGAAGGAACACCCTGTGCGGCCGCAGATATTTATACCCAATCCGGGGCCTTGGAGTCCTGCACGGGAAGTCTGGAACTGATTGCTCCGTATAGTGCGCTCAATTCTTACCAATGGTATAGAAACGATACTCTTCAGGCTGGAAATACTCATACCTTTACGGCTACATTATCAGGTATTTACAAAGTGGTGGCCACCAATATTAACAACAATTGCAGCAATGAAAAAGTAGCTGAAGTGATTATTGGAAATTCAGACCCGGCTATTATTACCTTGCCACAAAACACATTTTGTAATAACGGAAGCCCCGTTGATATTACGGTTTCTCCGGCAGGAGGAGTATTAAGCGGGCCGGGGGTAAATGGATTGATATTTAATCCGCAAGGCCTAACCGGTCCTCAGCAATTGAACTATACCTATACCAACGAGGGCTGTACGCAAAACGGCGTGTTCAACCTGACTGTTAATCCTGCACCTGTGGTTGATTTTACTACTCCTTTTATTTTAGAGCCTTATTGCCTGAATGATGAAATTCCTTTAACGGCCACACCGGCAGGAGGGACCTTCTCAGGACCGGGAGTTACGGGCAACACATTTGATGCAGGTGCAGCAGGTTCAGGTACACATACACTCACTTATACTTACACCGATGGTAACGGTTGTACAAATTCTGATACATCGCCCACGATTTTGGTGGGAACCTGCTATACCTCTGTTTCAGAATATGAAAACAGCGGCATTTCCATATTTCCCAATCCAGGCAAAGGCTTGATTCAGATTGAGGCTCAGGAAGAAATTTCGTCGTTACGCGTGTATTCGCTTACCGGAGCCGAAGTATTTGCGGGAAAATATCAGGCAACAAATGTTTCCATGGACCTTTCGGGTGTGCCATCCGGTGTTTATACATTGCAAATTTCAACAGTAAATGGAAAAACAAGCACCCATAAATTGATTTTGACCAAATGATTTTAAGAAGAATAGCTTTTGTATTGGCTGTTTTTGGAGGTATCTCTTTGCATACTTACGGTCAGTCTGCACTACCATTTTCCTATTTCGATCTTTGGCTGGAAGAGGTAACCATTCCGCAATTTCCTGCTTTTCATTCGGGAGTAACGGCTCATCACGATGGAAAATGGCTTATCATGGGCGGGCGTACCAACGGAATGCATGGATTTTATCCTCCGTTTGCTTTTCCCACAAATGGTAGGCAGGAACTGGTCTATGTGGTAGATCCGGAAGCGGGTTCCATCTGGTCGGCCGATATAAGCGGGTTGGATTCACTGGCCCGCGAACAGTTGGGTTCCTCCAATATGCAGTTTGCCCAGAAAGACGATAAACTCTATATCACGGGAGGATACGGCTACAAAGAATCCATTGACGATTATACCACATTTCCGTATCTGACCTCGGTTAATATGCCCATGTTGATGGATTCGGTGATTGCGGGAGGTGATATCAGTTCAGCATTCCGCAGCGTAATTGACAGCACCATGGCCGTAACGGGCGGCAGAATGGGCCGAATCGGCGACCGTTATTTTTTGGTGTTCGGGCATTATTTTCATCACCGGTATTCGGTAGCCGATCTGGGGTCATTTATTCAAAAATATACCTATCAGATACGCATGTTTGATATCCAGGATGATGCGGTTCAGCTGGCTGCAATAAATAAACAGGTGGTAACGGATTCCGCGAACTTCCGCCGCCGCGATTTTAATATGACTCCCTTTGAAGAAGGAACTGAAAAAGGATTTTACGCCTGGTCTGGGGTATTTCGCGATTCGGTGGATCTGCCTTATTACAATCCCATCCGTATTACTTCAGACGGAAGTTATGAAGTATTGCCTTTTGAGCAAAAACTGGCGCATTATCATAGTGGATCGTTAAGTATTTCATTAGAAAACTCATTTTTATCATCTGATAAAATGCATGTGTTTTTTGGCGGAATGGCCGAATATTATCCCGACGAATTTGAAAATCTAATTCAGGATTCATTGGTTCCTTTCATTAAACAGATCAGCTCCGTTCAGGTATATTCTGATGGATTGGTTGAACATTATAATGGCGTTAATTTTAGTACTCAAGATTACTGTGGAACCTATGCTCCCAATCAGATAAGGTTTGCATTTGAAGAATTCGAAGGTTCCAATATGGAATTTATACCGAATCCCCAGTATATGAATGAGGAAACCGGGGTGATGAACTATGAGTTAGACTTTCAAAATCCTACGTTGAATATCGGTTATATGGTCGGAGGAATTATTTCTACCGGCAGAAACATTGCCGATATGAATGACCCATCGCTCAGTTTTGCATCGAATAAAGTGTATAAAGTATTTGCTGAGGTTAAAAACTGTGGAAACATATCAGAGTATTCCACGGCTACGATGCAGGTTTTCCCGAATCCCTCCACCGATTTCATACAGGCCCAAACAGATGAGCCAGTTACCCGTTGGGATGTAACGGACCTCAGCGGCAAAACTGTACTCAGCCAAAACGCTGCAGGTCAATCACTTTATGTGGGTAATCTCGCCTCGGGAACCTATCTGCTGCATATTACCACGCAGCAAAACGCATACAGGGCTAAGTTTATTAAACGGTAGTGTCAAAATATTTCTGGATTGAATCACCTGTTTTTCGCCTTACATAATTCTTAGTTTTGCCTTATGAAGGTGATTGAAGCAAACGGCATCCGAAAAGCATACGGAACGCTAGAGGTATTGAAAGGGATAGACCTTACCGTAAATAAAGGAGAAGTGGTTACGCTGGTAGGGCCTTCCGGCTCCGGAAAATCCACCCTGCTGCATATTATCGGAAGTCTGGATAAACCCGATGCCGGAGAAATCCGCATCAATGGTACCCTGCTCAACGGCATGAAAGATAAAACCCTGTCGCAGTTCAGAAACCGGCATATAGGTTTTGTATTTCAGTTTCACCACCTGCTTCCCGAATTTTCGGCCCTCGAAAATGTGTGTATGCCCGGTATGATTTCGGGACGGCCCATTAAAGAGGTGGAAACCGAAGCCAAAAAATGGCTGGAAAGGTTGGGGTTGAGTCATCGGCTTTCGCATAAACCTTCGGAATTGTCGGGAGGCGAACAGCAACGGGTAGCCGTGGCCCGGGCACTTATCAATAATCCGGATATTATTCTGGCCGACGAACCTTCCGGAAATTTAGATACCCATAATTCGCGCGAACTGCACCGCCTGTTTTTTGATATCCGAAACGAAACGGGACAAACTTTTTTGATTGTTACCCACAACGAAGAATTTGCCGGACTTTCCGACCGCAAAATTGCTATGGCCGACGGACTTATATCTTAGCTTTTATCAAAGAGTTAAATTTTAAAGCTAATCCAAAATCGGTTTATGCTTTTTCCCCATTTCCATTAACTTTACCGCTCACTTTATTTTTATCATGAAAAAACTTCTATTTGCTCTTACTCTTTTTTGTGGAGTATCGGCTATGGCCCAGCAGGACCAGAATCCGGCCGATTACAGTACCCGTTCAGGTTTTCATCCGGCATTGGCGCCCTTTTATCATGGGGTGGCATCGGGCGATCCGCTTAGCGACCGCGTTATTCTGTGGACACGCATTACGTTGGATACTCCGACAGACCCGGTTTCCGTAAACTGGAAAATTGCCACCGACACCGGATTGGTGAATGTGGTAAATTCAGGAACCGTAACCACCAATGTGGCTAAAGATTACACCGTGAAAGTGGATGCCACGGGACTTCAGCCGAATACCTGGTATTATTTCGGTTTTACATTCGGTAACCAAAAATCCATCACGGGGCGTACACGTACGTTACCTGTGGGTGCGGCAGACAGTCTGCGTTTTGCCGTGGTTTCCTGCCAGGATTATCAAAACGGATATTATAACGCCTATAACCACATGGCTACGCGCAATGATATCGATGCCGTGTTTCACTTAGGAGATTTTATTTATGAATATGCCGCCAACAGCTCTGTAGGAAGAGAGCATGAGCCCGCTACGGAAATTATCAGTCTGTCGGATTACCGCATCCGCCATTCCCAGTATCGTCTCGATCATGATTTACGCTCTGCCATGCAGCAGTATCCTTTCATTTGTATTTGGGACGACCACGAATCTACCAACAACTCCTATAAAGACGGCGCTGAAAACCACACGCCAGGAACAGAAGGCAACTGGAACGACCGTAAACAATTTGCTACCCAAGCGTATTCCGAATGGATGCCTATCCGTTTGCCGGATCCTACCAATGCTGAAAAAATCTACCGCAAGTTTGCCTGGGGAAATCTGGTGGAATCTTACTTTCTGGAAACCCGTCTGATTGCCCGCGATGAGCAGATTGCAGGTCAATTGGTGAATACCACCGACGCCGCCATGAATGACACAAACCGTCGTTTATTGGGGCAGGAGCAGATGGCCTGGTTAAAAAACGGACTTTCGGGTTCCGCAGCCCAATGGCAGTTAATTGCCCAACAGGTTATGGTGGCTCCGCTTCTGTTTGATTTATTGGGACAAAAACGGGTGGTAAATACCGATCAGTGGGATGGTTATCCGGCCGAAAGAACACGGCTTTACAACCACATCATGAACAATAACATCGAAAATATTGTGGTGCTTACCGGTGATATTCATACTTCTTGGGCAAACGATTTGCCGCTTGCAAACTACAACAACGGAAATAACTCGGTAGGGGTGGAATTTGTCGGTACCAGCATCACATCTGAAAATCTATTGGACCTACCGGGAGCACTTAGTATTATTCAGGGCATGAATCCTCACATTAAATGGGCCGACTTAGCGCAACACGGTTACATGATAACCGATATCAACTCAACTCGTACTCAAAATGACTGGTACTTTGTAAATACGATTGAAGAAACCAATTATACGGTAAACTGTGCGAAATCGTACTTTGTGAATGCAGGTGAACGCAAACTGAATTTGGGTAATACGTGCGTAACCCAAACCAAACCATATCCACAGTTGGCTCCGCCTTTCTTATTGGATGCTTCTATTGAAGGATATGATAATGTATTGGTATTCAGTGTGTATCCTAATCCGTTTTTGGAGCAGGTGGTGGTGCAGTTTCACCTGATGGAAGCCGATGATATTACCATGCGCGTTACCGATATGAACGGAAAAACCGTCTATACGAGCTACCTGGGTAAAGTACAGAGCGGTTTGCAGTATGCGCACTTTAACGGGGCAAACCTGGCGAAAGGGCAGTATGTGGTAACCCTGCAGGGCCGCAAAAAATCGGTAGGAAAAATGATTCTGAAAGTAGATTAATATGCTCGAACTCATAAGAAGAAATTGGTGGACAGTAAGCCTTCGTGGCTTACTGTTCGCTGTTTTTGGCCTTTTGGTGATACGTGATTCGCAAACGATGGTCAGCTATTCTGAAGGCGTTTATCAGGCTTTCGGACTTTTTTTTAAACTCGGGCTGATGTTTGCCGTGTCAGGAATCATCATCGTATTGGCAGCACTCTGGTCGCGGAGGAAAGAAGTAAAAAGCTGGTGGGTATTATTATTATCTGCCCTGCCTGATTTCATCTTGAGCGGATATGTCTTATTCAACGGACAAAAAGCCACGGTGTATTACATTAAAATCATGGGCATCTGGATTGTGTTGTTGGGCATTGCGTTTTTATTGATTTCGTTAAAAGCCAAAGGACTTCGTATCCTGCTTTATATTTTGGCAGCAATTTGTGCCAGTTTTGGCCTGATTGTATTTTTTAACCCAGAATTTTCATTGTTTTCGGTTCACGGAACCATTGCGTATTTCACGGTTTTGCTAGGTTTATTGATTTTCTCTCTCGGATTTCCATTGCGTAAACTGGGTTTGAAATCATCAGAAAATGAAACGGGTATTAAATCTTGATTGGCTTGAAGTTTCTGAAAAAATACGGCATTGTTATTTTGTCTGCCATGGTGTTGGCCGGCATATTTTATCTCAGGTATTACTCATCCACTTCGCGCCTGCTGAAAGGCGAAAAATTATATAAGCAGCATTGTGCCAATTGCCACGGCGATGAAGGGCAGGGGCTTAAAAAACTCATTCCGCCTTTGGCGGGAGCCGATTATGTATCCCAACACAAAAAAAATCTACCCTGCATCATCCGTTATGGAATGAAGGATGAAATCACAGTAAACGGACAATCCTATAACCAGCCTATGGCCGGTATCCTGATACTGGAAGATGATCAGATAAAGTCGATAATTGATTATATGCTTACTTCTTGGTATCCGGAAGAGGAAACCTTGTCGCAAGGCGAAGTGCGGGAAATCTTACAGAACTGTCAATAGTTGATTCTATTTTTAAAGGCTTTCCTTTACTAGGTTATATTTGCACAAAATTTCAGAATGAATCATTCTTTTTCACTTTCCTACGCAATGGAAGCCGATGCTTCCGACCCGCTGAAAAATTATCGTTCCCGATTTCTTTTTCCGCAGCACAATGGGCGCGAGGTGGTATATTTTACCGGGAATTCATTGGGTTTGCAGCCCGTTTCTACAAAAGAATACCTGCTTCAGGAGTTGGAAGATTGGTCGCGTTTGGGGGTAGAAGGTCATTTTGAAGCCAAAAATCCCTGGTTTTCGTATCACGAAATGTTTGCCAAACCTTTGTCGGTGCTCACAGGTTCGCTCGAAAAAGAAGTGGTGGCCATGGGTTCGCTCACCAATAACCTGCATTTGCTTATGGTGAGTTTTTATCGTCCTACAGCGGAAAGATTCAAAATCATTTGCGAAAAAAAAGCATTTCCCTCAGACACCTATGCCTTAAAATCTCAAATTCGTTTTCATGGTTTTGATGAAAATGCAGCGCTGGTAGAAATTGCCCCCCGAGAAGGTGAATACCTGATTCGTGAAGAAGATGTGCTTTCCGCCATTGAAACTCATAAAGATACATTAGCCCTGGTGATGATTGGCGGGGTGAATTATTTTACCGGGCAGGTTTTCGACATGGGTAAAATTACCCAAGCAGCGCACAATGCCGGTGCTTTTTGCGGTTGGGATTTGGCGCATGCCATCGGTAATGTGGAGTTGAAACTTCACGATTGGCAGGTAGATTTTGCGGCCTGGTGCTCGTATAAATATCTGAACAGCAGTCCCGGAGGGGTAGCCGGTATGTTTGTGCATGAAAAACATCTGGGTAAAAAAGAAACGCCGCGTTTCGAAGGCTGGTGGGGTACAGAACCTACTACCCGTTTTTTGATGGAAGACACTTTTGAACCCATGCAAAACGCAGGAGCCTGGCAGTTGAGCAATGCGCCCGTACTTTCTATGGCTGCCCACAAAGCCGCTTTGGATATTTTTATGGAAGCCGGGTTTGATAATTTAAGACAAAAGAGCCTTAGACTTACAGCGTATTTGGAGTTTGTAGTAGATACAGTGAATGAAAAACATCCCGGGGCTATTGAGTTAATCACACCCCGAGATAAACATTACCGGGGAGCTCAGCTTTCGCTGGTGTTTCCCGGGCGTGGAAAAGCCTTTTTTAATGCGCTCACCCGGCAGGGAGTAATTGCTGACTGGCGTGAACCGAATGTAATCCGTGTGGCACCGGTTCCTCTTTATAACTCATTTGAAGATGTGTACCGTTTCGGAGAAATTGTACTTAATTCTCTGTAAAAGAGAGTTTTGTTTTTACTCATTCTCAACAAATTGTACTTAACATTCCTGTTTCGGCTTTTTTTATACTTTTAACGAGTATGAAAGTTGTATTCTGTTATGCCTTGGCAGCCTTATTTATGGTGGGCTGTTTTAATGAGTCTCAGGCTCAGGTTACCGAAACTTTTTCTGACGGAGATTTTACCCAAAACCCTGAATGGATAGGAGATACGGGAGATTTTGAAGTAAATCCATCCTTTCAGCTCCGGTTGGTTTCAACCGGTACGGATACCTCTTTTCTGGCAACAGAAAATACCTATTCCGGAGAAACCGAGTGGAATTTTTGGTTCCGGTTATCTTTTGCCCCATCTGATAATAACAATGTTCGTATTTATCTGATGAGTAATCAGTCCGACTTAAAAGGTTCGTTAAATGGCTATTATCTTCGCTATGGCGAAAACGGAAGTGCTGACGGACTGGACCTTTGGAGACAAAATGGGAATACGCTCACTAAAATTATTGACGGTACGCCGAGTCCCAATGCCGCATTGACCAACCAGTTGGTAAGAGTTAAGGTAATTCGCTCGGCGATAGGCGAGTGGCAACTCTTTGCCGATTACACCGGCGGATATTTTTATCAATTGCTGGGTTCTGTTACGGATAACACCTATTCTACCCCCAGTTATTTGGGGGTTTGGTGCAGATACACCACTACCAACGCTTCTGGTTTTTATTTTGATGACATTTACACAGGACCCATCCTGATAGATACCACACCGCCCGAAGTGCTCTCGGTTTCAGTAATTTCTAACGATTCGTTGGAGGTGCTTTTTTCAGAGCCCATTACCCAGGCTTCGGCATCTGTTACGGCCAATTATTCTATTGACGGAGGTATCGGTAATCCGCTTGATGCGGTATATTCTGTTTCTGCTCCTGACAAGGTGATTTTGGTATTAGGCAGTACTTTAACTTCTGAGCAGATTTATACCCTTCAGGTTACATCCGTGCAGGATTTATCGGCCAATACCATGTTGCCATTCACCGGTCAATTTTCTTATTACGTTCCGCAGCCACGCGATGTGATTATCAACGAAATTATGGCAGATCCCACGCCGGTAGTCGGTTTGCCCGAGGTGGAATATGTGGAGCTTCACAACAGAAAACCTTCTCCCATTGATATAACCGGATGGAAAATTCAGGTGGGAACTACGGTGAGAACTCTACCTTCGTCTTTTATTCCAGCCGATAGTTTTATTGTGCTCACGGTGAATCCCGCTCCTGTAGAGTTTTCAAGTATAAATGGAGTGGGAGTACCATCCTTTCCTTCATTGACCAATGCGGGAGCCAATATCCAACTATTAACAGCCCAGGATGTATTAATGGATGAAGTAACCTATGATTTATCGTGGTACAGAGATGTCGTAAAAGACGATGGAGGCTGGTCTTTGGAAAGAATACGTACAAATGATTTTTGCAACGGGGGCTTAAACTGGAATGCATCCCAAAACCCGGCCGGAGGAACTCCGGGAACTCAAAACTCGGTTTTTGAAACGTCGATACTTCCGTTTTCTGTACTTTCAGTAACGGTAGTAGGTGCTAACGAACTTGAGGTGTTATTCAGTCAGTTTCCCGATCCGCAATCGCTTCAGCCTTCTGGGTTTTCGGTTTCTCCTTCATTGGGCAATCCGGATTCTGTAATTTATACATCAGGGAATTCCTGCCGTCTGGTTTTTGGAACATTTTTCACAGAATTTTTAGAATATCAACTTACGGTTTCTTCATCAGTTTCGAATTGTGTGGGACAAAATTTGCCCGTTTCAACACCGGCTTTTTCATTTATTTACAGCCTTCCCAGACAAAATGATGTGATTATTTCTGAAATCATGGCCGATGAAACCCCTTCTCAGGGGCTTCCGCTACATGAATATGTAGAACTTTTCAACCGTACGGCCAATCCGGTGAACCTTACGGGTTGGAGTTTTCAGTCGGGAAATAATTCGGTTGTGCTCCCGGTTTTTGTTTTGCAGCCTGGTGCTTATGTAACGCTTACTAAATCGGGTGGAGAACTCTTGTTTCCTAATCAGGTGCTCGGTATAGCCTCATTTCCGACGTTAACCAATTCATCGGGTACATTGGTGTTGCGCAACGCCAATGCTGATTTGATACATTCCGTTTCGTATTCCGACTCTTGGATTCGCGAAAGTTTTAAAAGGGATGGCGGATGGTCCATGGAAATGATAGATACCGATAATCCCTGCACAGGTAAAGCTAATTGGACAGCCTCCGTTCATCCTGATGGCGGAACACCGGGGGGCGTAAATTCAGTAAAAGCCTCAAATCCTGATTTTATACAGCCTATTCCCATGCGGTTGGGAATACCCGAAAATGATAAGCTTACGGTTTTCTTTTCGGAACCGTTAAGATACACTTCGGTTTCTACCGATCGTTTTTTCATTTCCAACGGCATAGGAAATCCGATTGCACTGGAAGTGGAACAGCCTTTTTTACATACTGTTACGCTCACATTTGCCCAGAGTATTCTTCCCGATACAGAGTACATGCTACAATATTCCGACAGCATTACCGATTGTGCAGGCAATACAACCGAAATTAAAACCAATCTTTTTTTCCGTTTACCCGTTCAGGCCGGGCCGGGCGATGTAATTGTGAATGAGGTTTTATTCGATCCGAAAGGAAATGGGCAGGATTTTATTGAGTTTTATAACCGCTCGGAACATGCGTTGGATATGAGTAAAATGTATTTTGGTTTATATGACTCATTGTTGAAACAGCTTACGGATGTTAAAACGATAAGTAGTCGCTCTGCATTGATCATGCCTGGCAGTTATCTGGTTTTATCTACCGATATGGAAGATATTTTCTATAATTATTTTACGCAGGACCGCACGGCTTTTTGGAATGTACCCTCCCTGCCTTCCATGTCGAATTCTGGGGCGTCTATCGGCATCACCAATGAGGATTTGGTAGTTTTGGACGGCTTTACCTTCACCGATCAATTTCATTTTTCGCTTATCAGTAATAAAGATGGGGTTTCATTGGAAAGAATAAATTTAAACGGCCCCACGCAAAGCCGTTATAATTGGACTTCTGCCTCGGCTTCAGTGGGGTTTGCCACACCCGGTTATAAAAATTCGCAAAGCGGAATGCCCGCCGAACAGGATGATGTAATTACCCTTTCGCCTGAAGTATTTTCTCCCGATCAGGATGGGGTGGATGATGTGCTGTTTATAACCTACGAATTTGAAGAACCGGGCAATGTGATTACCATCCGTATTTTTGACGAAGCCGGCAGACTGATGAAAAACTTAGTTCAAAATGAATTTTGTGGTACACAGGGTCAGTATGTGTGGGACGGGGCAACTGAAAACGGCATTCGTTCCAAAATAGGAATATACATTGTGGTGGCAGAATGGTATAATGCACAAGGCGGAAAAGGCCGGGCCAAAAAAGCGGTAGTTTTAGCCAAAAGATTGTAAAGGAAATGAAGGGATGGATTTTGTAACATTGGATTTTGAAACGGCTACATCATCGGGCGACAGTCCCTGTGAAATCGGCCTCACTTTCGTGAAAAACGGACAGGTTGAAAAAACATACGGAAGGCTTATCCGCCCTCCTGGAAACCGATTTGATTTTTGGAACATCAAAGTACACGGAATCCGCCCCGAAGAAGTAGAAAACGAACCGTCATTTGCGGAAGTCTGGGAAGATATTCTGCCGATGATTAATAACCGGTTTATGATAGCCCACAACGCTTCGTTTGATTTTGGTGTGCTCAAGAAATCACTGGATGCAAATAAGCTATCATATCCTGTCATTCAGTATGCGTGCAGTGTGCAGATCAGCAGAAAAGTATGGACCGATTTACCAAAGTATAATCTCAAATATTTGAGCGATTTACATGGTATATCGCTCAACCACCACCGGGCAGTGAACGATAGTGAGGCCACGGCATACATCTGTGTAAAAGCATTTGAGGAATCCTCTGTACACAAACCTGAAGAAATAGAAACAAAGTTGCATGCCGGGCTGAAAAAATTCGGAGAGCCGGTTATTCCTTCATTTCGCAGTCAGATGCGAAGTCTTCAGAAACAACGATATCCGGTTAAGGCTGAGCCCTCAGCAATCCGACGCCCGGGACACCCATTTTACGGTAAAAAGGTGGTGTTTACGGGAACTCTTTCCTCCATGAATAGACTCGAAGCGCTTCAGGAAATACTGAATTTGGGCGGAATTCCCGAAGAAAAAGTAGAACCCGATACTGATTTTTTGATATTGGGAAAAGAGCGTACAGATAAATCCGGAAAACCTTCCTTAAGTCAGAAGCTCAGAAAATCACTCGAATTTACGGCAAAAGGTTTTCCTATCAGGGTGCTTAGCGAACGTGAGTTTTTCGAAATTTTGAAAAGCTGATTACGGAACAGATACCGATACGGGTAATGTTTTTCCGTTGAAAAAGCGATGACCGTTCAGAACAAAATCATATATAAAATCAGCCATTTCGTCCGGATTTAAAGGCGCTTTATAACCGGGAAAAGCTTCGGCCAACATTTCGGTATTTACGGAACCCAAAGCCAGGCAGTTTACCCGTATATCCAAGGTTTTCAGTTCTTCGGCCAAACATTCGGTAAGTATGCCCAATGCTCCTTTGGAAGCGCTGTAAGCGCTCAATCCGGGAAACTTCATACTTCCCTGAAAACCGCCCATACTGCCTATATGTACAATATGGCTTCCGGATGCCATAAATGGAATCAACTGCTGGGTCATCAAAAACGGATTGAAAAAATTGACCTGAAACAGCTCTTTTACCTCTTCTTCGGAGTAATCACCGAAAGGTTTATTAATTAATACGGCTGCATTATGTATTACGGCATTTAATTTTATAGGTTCAAGCGCTTTTAAAAGTTCCGTAAAATCCACTTTATCTGAAGTAGTATTTACTGAGACAGAAATAAGTCTATCATGCGCAAAGCGCGGAAATGCAGATCGGGTGGTTCCTACAACCGTAATATTTTCATCCTGCAATAAACGCTTTGCCAGAGAGGCTCCCAAGCCGCGACCGATTCCCGTAATTAAAATAAACTTCATGCTTTATGTAGGCATTAATATGAAATACGGCCGAAAAGTAAGAAATTAGCGCCGCACATGGGTCATCATCACGCACATCATCATTCCGGACATTCGCATCATGACCATCATACGCATGAGCATGGTGGCGAAAAAGTGACCAAAGATTTGTGGATTGCATTCCTTTTGAATCTTACATTCACCATTTTAGAATTTATAGGCGGATTTTTTTCCAATTCTATGGCCGTGATGACCGATGCCGTTCACGATTTGGGCGATACTGTGGCCATAGGCAGTGCGCTTTTTTTAGAAAAATACAGCACACGAGGCAGAGACACGCTATATTCCTACGGTTATCGAAGGTATTCCCCAATGGCGGCTTTCATCAACGGTATCATTTTGATAATCGGTTCTGTAATCATGCTCAGTCATGCCATCCCGGCCATTTTTAATCCGTCAGAAGTAAAACCTGATATCATGTTGGGCATGGCCATATTGGGTATTATTTTCAACGGATTGGCAGTGCTCCGTCTCAGACATGGTCATGCGCACAGCCACGGCACATCGCACAACCGGAATGTGGTCATGCTGCATCTGATGGAAGATGTATTGGGATGGGTGGCCGTTTTAATCGGAAGCCTTGTTATCCGATTTACGGGTTGGCATATCTTAGACCCGATTCTTTCGGTAGCCATTGCATTGTATATTTTATTCAATGCCGTGAAAGGGGTTTGGGCCATAGGCAAAATATTTTTACAGACCGTACCCGATAAACAACTTATACAACGCTTGGAAACACAACTGAAAGCTATCCCCGGAGTGAAAAATGTTCATGATTTACATGCCTGGACTATGGATGGTAATTACCATGTGATAACGGTTCATCTTTTACCCGAAAAGGGAACATTGGCCGAAGATTGGCGAAGAATTCAACAGGAAACGGCAAACATTATGCAGGCCGAAAAGGTAAAGCATTATACCATTCAGATTGATATGGATTCCGAATGTGCATTCGGGGACTGTTGATGAAATTACTGCACCAGCGTCATCTCCGAAATCAGTCGATCGGCATTTCCCCACTTTTCAATTACCCATAATACATAGCGGATATCGCAGGTAATATTGCGGCATCTTTCGGGGTCAAACATCACATCGCTCATGGTGCTTTCCCACGAACGGTCAAAGTTGATTCCAATCAAATGTCCGTCGGCATTCAATACAGGGCTTCCTGAATTTCCTCCTGTTGTGTGATTAGAAGCAGTAAAAGCTACAGGAAGCGTTCCGTTTGATTCATATCTTCCGAAATCTTTGGTGCGCAATAAGCGGAGTAACTTATCATCTAAATCAAATTCTTCATCACCGGGTACATATTTTTCCAGAATTCCCTGAGCGGTGGTAAACGGCAGATAAAACTTTCCATCCACAGGCTCATAACCTTCTACTTTGCCATAAGTAACGCGCAGGGTGCTGTTGGCATCGGGCCAGTATTTTCTGTCGTTGGGTAATAATTTCATCAAACCGGCCATAAACAGCCCCATATTTTTGTCAATGGCTTCCGCTTGCGATTCATAAGTGGGAATTACTTTGTCCAGAAAAGTGGAATACATGGATCTCATAAACTGATAAACGGGGTCTTTCTTCATATTTTTTGCCGTTTTGGCATTCCATCCCGATAATGTGTTTTCAAGTCCGGCCTGAGAGGAAAATACGCTTTTCCCATACACCTCATCGGCCCATTGAGCATAATTGTCTTTGTAACGGTTTTGTGAGGCTTTAATGGCATCGGGCAGAAATGAGGCCGGAATTTCTTTTAAGAAAATAGGCATCAGTACAGTGAATATTTTTTTATCGGTTGCTAAGTCCCAGTTTTTATAAAATCCGGCGGCTCCCTTTTTGAGTTTTTCCACATCCTCTTTAGCGTCTGGCGTATTCACGATTTTTTCAAAATTTCTCGCGTATCGGAAAATTTCCGGGCCAAAAATCAGAAATTCAACATACAGGTCGTAGCCCTTATTGTATTCCGCATTTTGGGTGTATAATTCAGAAATTCTTCCTAAAACAGGCTCAAATTCAGTTCCTTTTGCTTTCTGTGCAAATTTCGCATCCACGGCTTTTTTTACTTCCAGTGCATTCAGCCGGCGAAGTCCCTTACCTTCTCCAATCCATTTTTTATAAGCATTGCTGATTCTGGCCTGTTTTGCCGCATAGCGGATTCTCAAATCATCGCTTTGGCGCATGGTTTCACCTATAACAGCCAAAGAAGCTTCGCGCATTTTAACCCGCATGGGGTTTTGCACATTCATAATATAATCTACCGCCACGGCAGGAAGATATTGCGTAGTGCGACCCGGAAAGCCGTACACCATGGTAAAATCGCCCTCTTTGATTCCTTTCAGGGAAACGGATAAATGTTTTTTGGGAACGTATGGTACGTTTTCGGCAGAATAAGCCGCCGGTTTGTTGTTTTTATCGGCATAAATCCTAAAAACGGAAAAATCGCCCGTGTGACGGGGCCATACCCAGTTGTCGGTATCTCCTCCGAATTTTCCTACTCCCGCAGGTGGTGCAAAAACCAAACGCACATCTTTAAAAGTTTCCGTTCCGATTAAAATATATTGATTGCCGTATGCAAACGATTTTACCTGTAATTCTATGCCTGATTCTTTAGGGTATTCACTGATTAATTTTTGAATGGCGGCTTTCACTTTTTTCTCACGGTCTGCATCCTGAAAAGTAATGCCCTGTAATATTTTGTCGGTTACATCTTCCATAAAGGCAATGCGGGTGGCGGTTAATCCTTCGTTGGGAAGTTCATCTTTTATTGTTTTGGCCACAAAACCATCTTTCAGGTAATCGTTTTTCACCGAACTGTGAAACTGAATCTGGCTGAATCCACAGTGGTGATTGGTTAATAAAAGCCCCTGTGAGGAAATGATTTCAGAAGTACATCCGCCCCCAAAAATAAAAATGGCATCTTTTAAGGATACTTTGTTCACGGAGTAAATATCCTCGGCACTGATTCGCATGCCCATGCTTTTCATTTCGGGTTCATTGAGGGTTTTTAGCATAAAAGGAAGCCACATACCTTCTACGGCCCACAAACGGAAACTGACATGACATATTAAAAAAAGAATAAGTGCACTTTTTTTCATGATGAAATATTTTGGATGAACAAAGAAAGAAAATTAACCGTAAACTCTGGACTGATTTGGTTTTCAGAATAATGTTAAACCGAGTGTTTTATGAATAAATCCCTAATTTCCACAAAGTGGTCTGAAGGACCGTCTTTATGTGTAAGGATATTCAAATGATTGTAATCATGAAGATTTCCCTGCTTTTTGCTTAACACACGAACCTGAAGATTCGGTTGGTATCCCAGTTCATTGGCCAGTCGATTCACATCATCAGGATGTCCGAGTAACCTGTCTTTTATTCCTGTATACATGTAAATAGGAGGAAGTACAATTTTTTGCAATGCTTCTGCATAATTAAAACGGGTTTCGGGATCAATCCAATGCTTTGAATATACCCATTTGTTAATTTGAAAATATAAGGTAGAAGGTTCATTTTCTGAACCCATTTTTAACTTTTTGGCCGGCAGGTATCCATAAATCCAGGTCATTATGGAACCAATCAGGCTCCAGCCTAAATCAATGGTTTTGAATTTTTCCCAGTTGCGAATGCCAATTCTTCGCTTTGTGCCCAGGAAAATCATGCTTTTAATATTCCACTTTTTATGAAACAGTGCGTAAGCACTTAGTAAAAGAACACCTCCCCAGGAATGTGCTCCCAAATGTATGGCATCCGATCCGCTGAGTTCTTTTACTTTTTCAATCAAAAGTGGAATTTCCTCAAGAATGGTATTGGTCTGGCTTACTGTTGATTTTCGGGAAACCGATGGTGTGGATTCACCTTTTCCTCTAAGGTCGGCTACAAACACATCAAAACCCTGTTGTGCAAGAAAAGGCGCAAAGCCTTTACCCGAACGGCTGTAGAATATTTTCCCGTCTTCTATGCTTCCGTGTATCAATAAAATAGTAGGATATATGGATGTTTTATCTGAAAATCTATGTAGGGCTATTTTATCCGTGTGTAAATTACAATGAATCGTCTCTTTTTTCATGCGTGCAAAGATACCTCTGTAAATTTCACCTACGTTTTTAGCACTCTATTGCACCCAAAAATTAGGGCAATAGTGTTAAAAGTATAATTTTAACACATGCCTAAATGTAAGATTATCAGTTGTTTTTTTGCCATTTGTTAAAAACTGTAAAAAATGTCCAAGGCCTTTTCATTCTCTACAAATAGTTTTGCTTTTGTATTTGGAACCCACAATCTGTAGAACAGATTTACAATACTCAGGGACTTCCAGAAAAGATTAGGGCTGATTGGAGAGGTTCGTTGCCAGACGGACCTCTCTTTTTTTGTCCGTTTACGTACCTGTTAATTGCCTGCAGATTGAAAATTTATGTGATTTAAGTATCTTAATATCAGTAATATATGTTCCATTTGTTAAAACGGGAAAATTTTGTCCGGTGGGGTTTGGGAAAGTGTTCCTACATTCGGTATAACAATAAGGAAGCCGAATACCCTCAAGGGGATTTACAATACTCAGGGACTTCCAGAAAAGATTAGGGCTGATTGGAGAGGTTCG
>JAKRSD010000028.1:81683-115453 GCA_022402535.1 Flavobacteriales bacterium
GTCCGGTGGGGTTTGGGAAAGTGTTCCTACATTCGGTATAACAATAAGGAAGCCGGATACCCGCAAGGGGATTTACAATACTCAGGGACTTCCAAAAAGATTAGGGCTGATTGGGGAGGTTCGTTGCCAGACGGACCTCTCTTTTTTTTATCATATTGATTATTAATACTATACTTAAAATTTAATTATTAAATTGAAAAAAGTGTAACTTTTTTGAAAACACATTCGTTACATTCGAACATTAAAGGAAGTCAATACCTGATTCAGGTTTATCATACTCAAGGACTTTCGAAAAGATTAGGGCTGATGGAAGAGGTTCGTTGCCAAACGAACCTTTCCTATTTTATATAGGTTAATCATTATTGAGTAAAAAAAAACTCTCCAAATATTTGGAGAGTCCTTCGGGAGATTAAATAGAAACTTTATTTAGCCCTTTCTTTATATTCTTTGGTTCGTGTGTTTACCCGTATGCGTTCGCCCTGCTCAATAAATAATGGAACCATAACTTTAGCCCCATTATCTACCGTAGCGGGTTTTAATGAACCGCCAGAAGTGTCACCTTTAAGTCCGGGTTCGGTATACGTTACTTCCACTTCAACAATTTCAGGTAATTCTGCATATAAAGGCATTTCTTTTTCAGCATGAAATACGATTTCGATGCCTTCCATACCATCTTTCAAATATTCGGGAGAATCAATCAAATCTTCAGAAAGCAAAACCTGCTCATAAGTCTGTTGGTGCATAAAATTGTAACCTTGGTCATCCTTGTATAAAAACTGATGAGGTCTTCTTTCAATAGTCTGGATATTGATGTTTTCGCTACCTCCAAATGTATGGTCAATAATTTTACCGTTGCTCAGGTTTTTGAGTTTTGTCCGCACGTTTGATGCTCCTCTTCCGGTCTGAAAACGTAAAAACTCCAAAACAATAAATAATTCATTATTCAGTTCAATGCACAAACCTCTTCGGAAATCTGCAACAGTAGCCATACACTTATAATTTTTAATTTGGACGCGAAATAAAACTAATTTTTTTAAAGCACGAAATACGCCTTCAGCCGAGTTGATTAAATATATGTATCTTTCCCAATCCATGTTTGCAGTCCGTTCGATCATAAATGTTTTCTTCCTATTGGTTTTTCTCAGTAGCGTTTCTGCTCAGCAGGTGGTTCGTCTGGTGGTTTCAGATTCATATTCAGAAATGCCAGTAGATGGTGCCTGGGTTTTGCCGTCTATGTCAGAAGATACGCTGTTTACCGGGCGGGATGGTATGTTGTTCGATTCCGATTTGAAAGGTTCAGATTATGTAGTGATTGGCAAAGCCGGGTATTTTAACGATACGCTTTTTGGTCCTAAAAGCGGTATTTATAGAATTTATCTAACAGCACTTCCTATAGGAATTCAGGCCGTTTCTATCGTATCCGAACGTTTGGGCGCTGATAAACTGCAGACTCCTATGTATGGTTTCCGTCAAGTAAAAGATGATCCGTTTACGTTTGATCGTATTCAGATGGCCGTGGCCATAAACTCTATCCCGGGAGCCTCCTGGGAACAAAGGGGAATTGGTGGAAGTGCACGTATTTCAATCAGGGGAAACGGTTGGAGAAGTCCATTTGGAATTCGCGGTACTCGAATATATTATGATCATATTCCGTTTTCACAGCCCGACGGATTTGGAATGCCCGAATTATTAGATCCGTATTTTTATGATTCGTTTGAACTCTTTAAAGGGCCTGCGGGTGCGGCCTATGGCGGATATGCCGGCGGCTCATTGGTAATGAAAAAACATGCCCCTCAGCGATATGGGCTAACGTTTGATATTGGTGTATTAGCCGGTTCTAACCGATTATTACGAGGACAGGTAGGAGCTAGCTACACAGGCAGAAACTTTTCGGTTTCGTTGAAAGGCATGAGTATGGTGCACAAAGGCTATCGAGAACAGGAATATGTAAACCGTAAATTATATCAGGCTCATGCACACTGGCGTATGCATCCCAATCATACTGTAACATTCAATATGTTTTATGGCCTTTCGAATTGGGGATTACCCGGCGATTTAACTGCCGAACAGGCCGATACTAATGCCCGTATGGCCAATCCGTTGGCATTGAAAAATTCAGCCCGGTTAGAAAAAGAATTTGTACGGGGAGGAATAACACACACGTTTCGCGCCGGAGAAAAATTCAGTTCAGAACTGACGGTATTTGGAAACTGGACCGATAAATATAATCCGTATGCCAATTCTCACTCTTCATCGGGTATCAAAGACGAAGTGATTTCCGGTGGCGGGGTAAGGGAGATAATTCGCATTAACTACGGTAAAAAGGTGCCATGGCATGGTTCTACCGGGTTTGAATATCAGACCGAAACCCTTACCGGAGTTGAGTTTTCGAATCAGGGTGGGGTAGAAGGAGCCGTAAAGCGAACCTACAAACTGCAGACGCATCTTTTTTTCTTGTTTTTTCAATCCACGCTGGATTTACCCAAACATTTTTTCCTTGATTTCGGGTCTCATTTTGTGGTTACTGCGCTCGATAATAAATACTTTAATTCGGGTGGAATTTCAACCAGTGGCCGTCTACCCGTGAGGCCGGGACTGTACCCGTACGCAGGCCTAACCAAAACGTTTCGGGACGACTATTCTGTGTATGCCCGCTATCACAACGGGTATACCACGCCTACTTTAAACGAAATGATTTCTGACGATGGAGATTTTAATACCCAACTGGTTAATGAACGATTACATCAGCTGGAAGTAGGTACCCGTGGACAAATCAGAAAGACCAGGTTTTCATGGGGTGTTGCGGGTTATTCTCATTTTTATTCCAACTTTTTAGTACCCTATTTCCCAACCCCTCAAAGTGCAGTGCGTTTCACCAATGCAGGCAATGCAAGAATATCAGGGGCTGAAGCTGAGGCCGATTGGACCGCTTTCAGTGCGACCAAAAACCGACAATTTTTACAAACCCTATGGCTGGGTCTCAGATATGCATTTTCACAAGGCACTTTATCCAATTTTCAGGATGGGAACACCGATTATTCGGGGCAACGAATTCCGGGCATTCCTGCCCACAAAGTTTCACTGCTTATCAATGTAAAAACCCGCTATGGTTTTGCTTTTAATGTAGACCTTTCTGCCCGCAGCCGGGTAATCTTGAATTATGCCAATACCGATTCATCGCCGGGCGTGTTTAAAGGCAATTTGAGACTGTCATGGACCGGGCGCATATTCTCCGTATTGCTCCCCGAACTTTTTGTAGGAATCAATAATTTCACCAACACCCGAGATTATTCGTTTTTCAGGATTAATGCACCCGGCGGGCGTTATTTTAACCCGGACCACGGCCTTTTTATTTATGGAGGGGTGAATATCCGAAGCAGTTCGCTTAAACTCAAACGGTAATTATAAATTTTTGCGCTTTCCTTGAAGCCTTTGTTAAATTTGGATTTACTGCATTTCGGTTTGATTATTTAGTAATTTTGCCGCCTGTAAAAATTTTAATACCAGATTCATGTCAGAGAATTTGACCAATGAACCGCTAAACGAAAATGAAAATCTGCAAGGGCAGGTAACAGAAAACGGAGATCAAAACGTTTCAGAATCACCCGTAAATAAAACAGAACCTGAACATTCAGAAGCTGATTTTACTGATGTGGTTTTTGATTCGGAATCACCGATGGAAGTAGTGGCGGAGAATATAAGCGAAGATCAGGATGCCCAGGAAGAAACGAAAGAAGAGGAAGAATTCTTTGTGGACGATCTGGATTTGGATAACCTATCAGCCAAGTTTCATGCATTATGGGAATCCGGTGAAATTTTAAATTCAAGAGCCAATTTCCGTAAAATTCAAGATCGTTTTCATACCCTGGTGGATGATTTGAAAAATCAGGCTTTTGAAAGTTACATGGCTGAAGGAGGCGAAAAAGATTATTTTGAATTCAAAGCGGGTGAGTTGGCCGATAATCTGCGTACAAAACTCGATGAAATCGGAAAACGCTTTATCGAACTGCGCAGAAAAAAAGAGCAGGAGCTTCAGGAAAATTTCCTGAAAAAACAGGATATCATTCAGGAACTGAAACAACTGATTGAGAACGAAGCCGACATCAACAAAGCCCATAATTTATTCCGTGAACTTCAGGAGCGCTGGAAAAACACAGGACAGGTTATTTCTCAAAAGGCCGAAGAACTCAACAATAACTACCGCCACTGGGTAAATATGTTCTATCGTTCTTTACAGATGAACAAGGAACTCTTTACCGTGGAGCTCAAAAAGAATGTGGAAATTAAAGAACGCATTGTGAAAGGAGCGGAGAGCCTGCAAAAAATGAGCAGCATCAACAAGGCGCTTGAGTTTTTGCACGATTATCAAAAGCAATGGAGAGAAACCGGTCCCGTGCCCAGAGCGGAAAACGAAGAGCTTTGGCAACGATTCAAAAAAGCTTCTGACGCGGTGATTATCCGCAGAGATGAGCATATTAAACAACTCAATGAAGAGCGCACCAAAAATCTGGAAATAAAAACAGGACTTTGCGAAGAAATGGAATCCATTGCGGCAGGCGATTATCCTACGATGAAAGATTTTCGTGAGGCCGAAAAGAAAGTAACCGATTTGGATAAACGATGGAGAGCCACCGGACGGGTTGCCAATGAATTTAACGAGAGCATCTGGCAACGTTTTCGCGAAGCCCGCAAAGCTTTTAACGCCAAACGTACAGCATTGATTCAGCAGTCTGAAAGCGTGTTTAAAAAGAATCTGGCCGACAAAGAAGCATTGTGTGAAAAAGCCGAAGCCATTCAGGACAGCACCGATTGGAAAAACACTACCCAGGCCTTTTTGAAACTGCAGGAAGATTGGAAAAAAACAGGTCCGGTTTCACGCGAAGTGAGTGAAAAAATATGGCAACGATTCCGTGCAGCAGCCAATCATTTTTTCAATAAAAAAGAGGAGCATTTCAAAGCCATTCCTGAGCAGGAAAAACAAAATCTGGAAGCAAAACGAGCCGTAATTGAAAAAATTAATGCCTACGAACATACGGCAGAAGTGTCTGAAAGTTTTGCGGCGATGAATGCATTACGCAAAGAATTTAACGCCATCGGTTTTGTGCCCATGAAAGAAAAAGCGGCGTTGGATAAAGAAATGGATGATGCCGTGAAAGCCTTTTTTGCAAAAATAAATGTAGACCCGGCCGAGAAAAACAGAATTGAATTTAAAGGAAGGATAGACGCGTTAGTTGCCGCTCCCGATGCAATGGATCAAATCCGCAAAGAGCGCACGGCCATCCGTTTGAAAATGGAAAAATTGCTCGAGGAAGTAAATCAGTTAGAAAACAACATCCGTTTCTTCGGAAATTCTAAAAATGCAGAAGAAGTAACCAAACCTTACCGCGAAAAAGCAGAACGTCTGAAAGAAGATATTAAACAATTGGAAGACAAACAGAATCAACTGAAGCGGGCAGCCAAACAGCTCGAAACAAAATAATATATTTCGAAGGTTTTAATCCGGAATTCGCAATAAAACGCGTGGATTCCGGATTTTTTTTCTGATAAATAAGGAATTACACTATTTGTAAAATCTTCGGCGGATGATGGCATACATAACCACTACAAAAAGAACTCCCGCAATCCAGAATCCCGTGAGGCTTATGTAGGGTAAACCCGTTTCGGTGGACATGAATTTTTCAGGGAAAGGTACTGTAGCTGTTATCGATGAGCCGATGATTAATGCGGCAATAATCAGCGTCATAATCAGTCGGTTGGTAAGGCTGTCCAGCTTTTTCAGTAAGTAGCCGTACCCCTGATGTTCAATGGTGAAATTGATTTTTCCGCGGCTTGCCTGTTGAAGAATTTCGCGCACTTCCACCGGAAACGAAGTCATAAATGAGGTAACCTGCTCCGTACGGTATTGTATTTCATTCCATACATTATCCGGAGACCATTGTTCCTGTAATATTTTGGCTCCGTAAGGTTTAATATGGTCGTAGGTTTTCAGCTGCGGATACATAATTTTTCCGATTCCTTCCAGAATGGCAAGCGCCCTGAATACCAAAAACACCCCGGGAGGCATATACATCTGGTAATTCAGCATGATTTTTTGCAGCTCGTTGGTCAGGTCGGCAATGGAGCCTTCATCCACGCTGAGGGTCGCATAATCATCAATTAATTCCTGTAAATCCGATTCAAAGGCTCTTATGTCTTTGATATTATCTTCTACAGCCAGTTTTTTCATGTTCACGGCCATAGACCGGGCATCTTCTTTCGCCATGGACACAAAAACCATGGCAAAGGCATGTTTATCTTTTTTGGAAAGTTGCCCCACCATACCAAAATCAATCAGACAGATGGTTCCGTCCTGCCTTACCAGCACATTCCCCGGATGCGGATCGGCATGAAAAACACCATATTCAAAAATCTGTTTCAGGTATATATTGAGCCCATTTTCTACGATGGATTTAACATTCAGCCCCCATTCTCTTATTTGTTTTTTGTCGGTGAATTTACATCCGCTGACAAATTCAATGATGAGCACTTTATCGGTAGAAAACTCTCGAAAAACCTTAGGAATATAAAAATTATCGTAGCCTTTGTACAGTTCCCTGAATTTAGAAATATTGCGGGCCTCGTTGGTATAGTCCAACTCTTTGCTCATGCTCCGGTCAAACACATTTACAATGTCCTGCGCATTCAGCACGCCCTGTTTTTTCAGATAGCGGTCAGAACGTTTTACGATTTCATGAAGCAACTGCAAATCCCTGTCTACCGTTTCTTTCACTGTGGGACGTTGCACTTTTACCACCACTTCAGGACCGTTTTTCAGTTTGGCCCTGTGCACCTGACCGATGGATGCAGAGGCCAAGGGAACGTCGGTAAAATATTCAAACAATTCTTCCAGCGGAACACCGGTTTCCATCTCTATGATGGTTTTGGCTTCATCCGAAGGAAAAGGGGGAACCCGGTCCTGTAATTTTTCAAACTCTTTTAATAATCCTTCCGGAACAATATCGGGGCGGTTACTCAGAATCTGACACAGTTTCACGAAGGTAGGGCCTAGTTCTTCGGCTGCCATGCGAATACGCTCATAGCGCGAATACTGCAAGGCGGGTTTTTCCTGGCGCAGCCATTTGATTCTCAATCCTTCCGGAACCAGATTTCTCAGGGTGGAATTGGCAATCAGGTCCTCAAAACCGTATTTTACCAACACAGACATGATTTGCCTGAGCCGCCCTAAATTTTTAATCGTTCCGCCAAGTCCCATGAAGAATTGCTAAAGGTGTCGCAAAAATATGATTATTCCTCGATTTCAGCCATTTGATACCGCCTTTTCCCCCTTTTATTTTGGCCTAGTTCAAATTTGCCCTGAAATCGCTCTCCGATTCGGGTTTTGCATGTACTTTTGCAACCGTATGTCTGAACACATTTCAATTGCTATAGACGGTTTCTCTTCCTGCGGAAAAAGTACGCTGGCTAAAGCAATGGCCAAAAGTCTCAATTACAGTTATCTGGATACGGGAGCTATGTATAGGGCGGTAACACTTTATGCTTTGAAGCAGGGATTTTTCAAAGATGGCCTCATCTATATGGAAAAATTATTGGGTTCTTTGGGTGATATAGAAATGCATTTTGAGGTAAATCCGCAGACGGGTAAATCTGAACTTTTTTTGAATGGAAAAAACGTGGAAAGTGAAATCCGTTCGTTGGAAGTGGCCTCCAAAGTGAGCGAAATCAGTGTTATTAAAGAAGTAAGACGCAAACTGCAGGCTGTGCAAAAAGAAATCGGAGCCCGCAAAGCCGTGGTGATGGATGGCCGAGATATCGGAACGGTGGTGATGCCCGATGCCGAATTGAAAATTTTTCTCACGGCCGATGGAGAAATTCGCGCCCAACGACGTTTTGCCGAACTTCGTTCGCAGGGAAAAGATGTTTCCATGGCCGAAATACACGACAATTTAAAGCATCGCGACCATATTGATGCAAACCGCGAAGAAGATCCTCTCAGGCAGGCGGAAGATGCCCGTGTGTTGGATAATTCTGAAATTACTGAATCCGAACAGCTTCAGATTGCCTTAGGTTGGGCGCACGAAGCCATTCAACATAAAAAATCCTTAATCTCTTAATTGTACATAAAATGCTCGAAAAAATATTTATAAGCGGAATTGGTACCGAAGTGGGAAAAACCATCGTTTCTGCGGTGTTAACCGAAGCCCTGCAGGCCGATTATTGGAAACCTTTGCAGGCGGGAAATATGGAATTTAGCGACAGTCAGACCGTAAAAAGCCTGATTACCAATAAAAAATCGGTCATTCATCCTGAAAAATATGCTATGTTTTTAGCCGCATCGCCCCATTTGGCTGCTAAAGAAGAAGGAATAAAAATTTCGGTGAAGGATTTTGAAATTCCCGAAACGTCCAATAAGAACCTGATTATAGAAGGGGCCGGCGGATTGATGGCCCCGCTGAACAGTAAAGAAACCATGCTGGATCTGGTGAAACACCTGCAGGCCAAAGTGATTCTGGTGAGTATAAATTATTTGGGATCTATTAATCATACCCTGCTTTCGGCTTACGCCCTGCAAAAAGAAGGAATTGAAGTGCTGGGTATCATTTTTAACGGCCGCAAACACGACCCTTCAGAAAAAATCATTAAAAAACTTACGGGGCTGCCCGTGCTGGGAAGGGTGGAGCGTATGCCTGACCCCTCGAAAGAACTGATTTTGGAAGAAGCGAAAAAATTTACCGGTATTTTACATACGGATGGAATCTGAATCCCTATCGGAACGCGATGCACGGGTGTTGTTTCATCCCTTCACGGTGTTTAATCCGTTGCACCGTAACCTTGTGGCGGAAAGGGGCGAAAAAGAATTTTTAATTACTGCCGACGGGCGAAAAATTATTGATGCCGTTTCGTCGTGGTGGCTCAATCTTCACGGGCATAATCATTCGTACATTAATCAAAAGATAAAACAGCAGATTGATACACTGGAGCATGTTATTTTTGCCGGGTTCACCCATGCGCCAGCCGTTCATCTGGCCGAAAGATTGTTGGGTTTGGGAGGTGAAGATTACGCTAAAGTGTTTCTTTCCGACAATGGAAGCACTTCTGTAGAAGTGGCGTTGAAAATGGCGATTCAGGCTTCTGTTATTCGCGGTGAAGGGCGAAAAGATGTAATTGCTTTTAAAAATGCCTATCACGGAGATACGTTGGGAGCCATGAGCGTGAGCGAACGCGATTTATTTGTAAAACCCTTTCGTGAACACCTTTTTCCTGTAGATTATATCGATGTGCCGGATAACCAAAACCGGGAAAGCGTTTTTGAACAGTTTGAAATGCTGTGTAAAACGAAACCCGCTGCCTTTATTTTTGAGCCGTTGGTTCAGGGAGCAGGAGGCATGCGTATGTATGCGGCAGAAGACCTTGACAAATTAATAGAAATTGCCCAAAAACACGGAGTGCTTTGCATAGCCGATGAGGTTATGACCGGCTTTGGACGAACAGGTTCATTGCTGGCTTCGCATCAACTGACCCATTCGCCCGACTTTATTTGCCTTTCCAAAGGTTTGACGGGAGGATATTTGCCCTTGGGAGCCACGTTGATTTCGGGTGAAGTGGCAGTCTGTTTTGAAACGGGAGACCCAGAAAAAGCCTTTTATCATGGGCATTCCTTCACCGGAAATCCAATTTCCTGTACGGCAGCATTGGCTTCGCTGGATTTACTGGAATCCGATTCCACCCGCGTTCAGCTTGAGCATATCAATCAAATATTTTCCCACTGGAAAGAGTCTTTTTCAACGCTTCCGTTTGTATCAGATGCACGCTGTAAAGGCGGTATTTTTGCCTTTGATTTCAACACCCATTCTGAAGGATATTTTTACACCGATCCCATAAAACAAAAGCTGTACGAGTATTTTTTATCAAAAGATATTTTAATCCGCCCTATGGGCAATGTGGTGTATGTGATGCCCCCTTATTGCATTTCGGATGATTCGTTACAAAAAATTGAAAAAGCCATACTCGATATTCTTTTCTAAATAAAAACTCCCGTGAAATTTACATCTCACAGGAGTTTTCCCCAGGGGCGGAGTAATTGCAGTTATACAGCTCTATATATGAGGAGTATGTAAATGATGGGTAACAGAATAATTACCGTACGGTTTATCAGGGTGGCCAGTTTTTCCTGATTTCTATTTTTTAAGAGATATACCGTTCCCGAAATAAACAGACATACTAAAATGGCAACAAACGTGTAAATATGAATTTGATCGGAAAGGCTGAATCCGCTGCTTTCCGGAAGTTTGGAATCTACAATATATTTGTTACCCACGGTGGCAAAAATTCCCCCGATACTCAGTGAAACTCTTGCGTCTAAATTATTTATCGGAAGTATTAAGGAGATGAAAATGAATCCAAAAGCAATAAATACCACGCTGAAATATTTCCAGAATAATCCGGGTTGTTTTCTTTTGATTTTGATAATTACATCCACCGCAGAATATTCAGAATGTCCGTCTACAATGGAAGGGTCGCCGTAAGCCGTTTCGTACTTCACAACCTGAGGCTCCAGATGAAAATCCAATAATTCCCAATCATCAAAATTAATCTGCGGGCTGAGTTTACTGCCGGCAATATCCGGTTTGAAATAGACTCTCCGGGTATCATACATATTGTCTTCCACCCGAATTTTCAATGTCTGCACGTCAAAAGGAAATTGGTTCGAATCATAATTTTGATTGACCAAAAGTTTGAAATTCTGGGAAGTCCAGTTTTTTCCTTCCACTTTTTCTACTTCTTTGCTGATCATTTCCGCTTCTTTGGCATCCGGAAATTCAAGATGGTCATAAATTTCCAGCGAGTCGTCATCATAGGTCATCCACAACCAAAAGGTGGTAGTGAATTCTCCCGAAGACAAATTCATATCATACAACGAGTTGATAAATAATCCCAGATTAACCGTATCGGGTACTTCGGACTCGTTTTGTGAACGGCCTGTTAAACCCAACAAGGCCATGAAAAGAATAAGGAGCAGTTTTTTCATAAGATCATAAATGTCAAAAACAAAAGAAAGAAACGCTTAGGTCTAAAATGGGGTGATTTTGTGAACGGTCGTTTTTAATTTGTGAACGGTCTTATCCATTCAATAAAAACGCAATAAGGATGAATTGTCTCGTAGAGCCGTATGCCTTTGTATTTATTTTTGGATTGTTCGGCATACATACTAAATTTGCGCAAAGGGCAATCAATTTTCATGTGGAATTCATTCAAAAATAAGCTGGTAAAACTATTCTTTCGTGTCACAAAATACCTGATTTTTCATCATGATTATCAGGCGGAGCATTACCGCAAAGGCATGGAATGGTTTACCTCTTTTTTGGGGTATCCCCGAAAAAAAATGCAATACAATGCATTAGAAATTGATGGTATGCAAGCCGAATGGGCTATACCCGATAACCGTTCAAATAACCGGGTGATATTATACCTTCATGGAGGTGGCTATGCGATGGGCTCCATTAAATCGCACCGACCTCTGGTTACCCGTCTGGCGTTGGCTTCCGGAAGCAGAGTATTGTCGATAAATTATCGCCTTGCGCCAGAAAATAAATTTCCCTGTGCCCTGGAAGATGCCATTAAAGCGTATGAATTTATATTAGAATCGGGCGTTAAACCTAAAGAAATAGCCATAGCCGGTGATTCGGCGGGAGGCGGGCTTACAGCTTCCACGTTAATGCGGATTCGTGATTTGGGTATGGAAATCCCACTCGCGGGCATTTGTCTTTCGCCCTGGATGGATTTGGAAGGAGCCGATGAACGCATGCTTGAGAAAGCAGAAGAAGATCCCTTTATTGATTTGGAATCCATTCAAATCTGGGGAAAACGATATGCCCCCGACGATTTAAAAAATCCCTATGCTTCGCCCAAATATGGCGATTTCACAGGTGTTTGTCCCATACTCATTCAAGTGGGAACAGCCGAAATATTGTATTACGATGCTTTGGCCTTAAAACAAAATTGTGAACGCGACGGGGTGCAATACCGCTTTGAAGAATATCCCGAAATGATTCATGTATTTCAGACTTTCGGAGGATTTCTTCAGGAAGCTGATGATGCCATTGCCCAGATTGCCCGTTTTATAGCCGAAACCGCCGAAAATCCTGTAAGGGAACCCCAAAATGTATGAAACTGATAAAACTGATACTCGTTTCTTCTCTCACCGTGGCTTTATTGTATCTGTTCAACCGCGTAATGGTGGTAAACAACAATGCACTTCCGCCGCTGGGTAAAATTTTAGACCCCGTAAACGGCTTTTGGGCCAATGCCGAAAAGGATATTCCCCGCCTTAAAAAGGCTATCCGCTCCGATAAATTAAAAGGAGAAGTAACCGTGAAGTATGACGAACGCTGGGTTCCCCATATTTTTACCACGGATACCCGCGATGCCTATTTTGTGCAGGGGTATGTTACCGCCGCACACCGCCTTTGGCAGATGGAATTTCAGACACATGCCGCATCGGGCAGACTTTCCGAAATTTTATATCACAGTTTGGGCGATAAGGTGTTGAAAAACGATCGTTTTATGCGTCGAAACGGTTTGCTGCGTTCTGCGCAGGCTACGGTAGAAGCGTTTGAAAGTGACCCCGAAGCCAATATGATTGTTACTGCTTACACCGAAGGGGTAAATGCCTATATCGAATCACTTTCTTACAAAGACTATCCGGTAGAATATAAACTGTTAGACTACAAACCCGAAAAATGGTCGAAACTCAAATGTGCTCTACTGTTGAAATATATGGCTCACATGCTTACCGGCGAAAGCGAAGATGTAGCGTTGTCTAATCAAGTGAATCGCTTTGGCATGGACTTCGTGAATTTGTTTTATCCCGATTTTCCTTCCGATTTGTCCGACCCAATCATTCCTGCAGGAACGGTGTATGAAAAGGACCCCGGAATCGCCGCTAAAACGGATACGCTTTCAACAGATACTTCCATGCAGGTGTCGGCTTCCATGAGTCCGTTTGAAAAACTGCCCGAAGGGTTGGGGAGCAACAACTGGGCGGTCGCCGGCTCTAAAACGGCAACGGGTGCCCCCATCTTATGCAACGATCCGCATCTGCAGCTCAACTTCCCTTCCATTTGGTTTGAAATGCAGATTACCACACCCGATTATAATGTGTATGGGGTAACGCTGCCCGGAGCGCCGGCCGTTATCATCGGGTTTAACGATTACATTTCGTGGGGCGTAACCAATGGAACCCGCGAAGTAAAAGACTGGTATAAGGTACAGTTTAACGACACACGTACGGAATACCTTGTAGATGGCGTATGGGAAAAAGCCATTATTCAGAAAGATACGTTTTATCTGCGGGGTGAAAAAGAACCGTTTATTGATGAAATCATCCACACCCGTTTTGGTACCGTGGTGTTTGATCAGGGCATGAAGGATGATAATTCTTCCGATAATCTGGTTTGCCGGTGGATTGCCGAAGAAGTTTCCAACGAAATGTTCACGTTCGTAAAACTGAACCGGGCCCGTAATTATGAAGATTATGCGAATGCATTGAAGCATTTCAACTGCCCCGCGCAGAATTTTGTGTTTGCTTCCAAAACAGGAGATATTGCCATTTGGCAGCAGGGCGGATTGTATCCTTTTGAAAAAGGGCAGGGACGTTTTGTGCAGGATGGCAGCCTGTCTCAAAATCTTTGGACAGAAAAGATAAATCCTGATTACACGCCGCATATCAAAAATCCGGAGCGCGGGTTTGTCAGCTCGGCGAATCAACATCCCACCGATGCTGCGTATCCGTATTACTACAACGGACGTTTTGAATATTTCCGGAATCGCAGGATTAATGCGGAACTGACCCGTTTGTCGAATATCAGCATCAAGGATATGATGACCCTCCAGAACGATAATTACAACCTCATTGCCGCCGAAGCGCTGCCTGTAATTCTTCCTTATCTGAACGAAAAAGCCAAAAAATCGGAATATACGGCCTTATTGAATACATGGAATTTTTTCAATGATGCCGGTCAGGAAGCCCCGTCTGTATTTCAGGCCTGGTGGGATCAGGTAATGGAAATGATGTTTGAAGAATTGAAAGAAAGTGAAAAAGAGTATATCATTCCCCAGCAGTACAATGTAATCCGGGCTATGAAAACCCATCCCGATCATGTTATTTATGACGATGTACGTACTCCGAAAAAAGAAAACCTTTCCGATATGATTAATTTGGCTTTTGTGAATGCGACCGCCGAATTAGACAGCGTGAAAGCCGTTAAAGGCAATCTGCAATGGGCCAATTACAAAGAAACTTCCGTGCAGCATCTGCTCTTTACGCTCAAGCCTTTCAGCCGGTTTAACATACCCATCGGTGGCGGAAAAAGCATCGTAAACGCTTGTGCCGACCGTTGGGGGCCATCTTGGCGTATGGTGGTTTCACTCGAAAAAGAAACTAAAGCGTATGGGGTATATCCGGGCGGACAGTCTGGTAATCCGGGAAGCCGTTTTTACGACAATATGATTAATACCTGGGCGGCAGGTGAATACTACGAACTATGGGTGATGAAATCCGAAAACGACGAAAAAGGAAAAGTACTTTTTTCCCAAATGTTCTTTAACTGATTATAAGCACTTCCATTTATGAAAAATACAGTACTCAAAATTCTTTTGATAGCCCTGTTGGGTTGGGCGGCACAATACCTGAGTGTTTGGTTTGCAGGTCCATTAACGGCCCTTCTTATCAACCTGTTTTGGAAAGGTTCTTCTGGTCAGGGTTTTCTTTCCGGTTTCTTGGGCATCGGTTTGTTGTGGCTGGCTTTGGCGCTATACACCGATCAGGCAACGGATGGTTTACTTACGGTAAAAATGGCCCAGATTTTCCCGTTAAACGGCAGCCGTGTAGCGTTAATCAGCCTCACCGCTTTTGTAGGGGCTTTTACGGCCGGTATGTGTGGCTGGACAGGCGCTTTGCTTAGAAGTGTGAGGGATTAAAAAACTACATGTTTGTATTGCCTTGAGCAATTTGTTTTTTCAAAAGTTCAATAATCTCATCTTTTGCTTTTATTATTTCTCTAAGAGCCTCTGCTTCTTTTTCGCCATCAACAAATCCGCCCTGTATATTCTGACAATGTGTATTGTTGCTTTGAATATTAATTGTTTTTTCATCCTGCAAGAATTCAAAAATATCTGTTTCCAGCAGTTTGGCAGCTTTTATTAAGGTTTCTAATTTCATTTTAGACTCACCGTTTTCAATTTTGCGGTAGCCCGAAGCTGATAACTCCAGTTCATTGGCCATATATTCCTGCGAATAGCCCTTTTCTGTTCGAAGCTTTCTGAGTTTTTTAATGTATCCTTCCATGTTAAAAGTGTTGATTTTCATTACAAAAGTAAGATTTTAAACACTTATGCATCACAACACCTGAATTTAATCTTTTCAGTTTTGTGACATACATTTTTATAACCTGAATAACTATGAAATTCAAATTAATGCTGATTTGTTTAAGCTTGTTGTTAAGCGGAATTGTTATTGCACAAACCTGTACAGGACACTCCGATGCTGAAAGATTCTATACCAGCCCTGCAATAAAAGAAATTGTTACGAAAGGAGTTTTCGATGAAGAAAAGCTCGGTGAAATTAGCCGATGCGAAGGATTCTTTAATTATCCTGCATTGGTAGATTATTTGAATGAAAATGATGAAACCAACAAAACCCAAAACGGTTTTAAATCGGAAACCGAACTTAACGGAATAGTAGTTTTACCTGTAAATGCAGTATATGAAAACGAAGCAATCCGTGCAGAACTGATTAATACAAAAACAACAACCCTGTTCAGGTTTGAATCAGGTAACCGATATGAATTAATTAAGCATGCCTACGTAATTAAAGACACCGAAGGAAATACATTGAATACCTTTTCCGAATCGTGGTGGGTTTGCAAAACAACAGGGGCATACAGACATTCTGTCTGCACAGATGCAACTGATTTTACAAATGAAAATCGGTTAGTGTTTGAATTATACCCCAACCCGGCCTCTGAACGTGTATTTATAAAAATTCTGAGCGCAACAGCATCTGAAAATTTTACGGCTTCCATAATTACCTCTGATGGTAAATCAACCGGGATTACAGGCAGTGTAAAATACTTTAATCAAGTAAATGAAGCTATATCGTTAAACACAGCCCAACTTTTGCCCGGTATTTACTGGGTTAGTTTAACCGACGGAATAAACCTGACCACTAAAAAATTAATCATACAATAATCCACATCGCTGATCATGAAAACCGTTTTTAATTACCTGATTACATTCATTCTGTTTGTATTTTCTTGCCATAGTCTTTTTTCCCAATGTGTTGACGGAGGTTTAGAGCAAAATGACACAACCTCATGGAACACATGGTTTGGGGCTTTTAATACAACACCCGAAAATATGACTCAGGGTATTTCTGTTCAACCGCCGCCTAATTTTAATTCAGTTCAAATTGTAAATTCAGGTTTTGATCCGAATGTTTCAATATTAAATCGGGTTTTAAATGGAAATAATGCATTAAGAATTGGAAATCTCGGAGCTAATGATCCTATAAATGTTAACTCCTCCATGGCATCTTATACGTTTACCGTAGATGCCTCCAACGAAAATTTCAGGTTCTGGTATGCTATGGTGGCCAACAGTTCGCCCCATGCAAGCGACGATGAGCTAAACCGGATGACCTGGTATATGAAACTGGGCCCGGGTACCACTGCCAATGCCGCCATACCCGTTAACACTTCTGACCCCAGTTGGAATCTTTACCAACTGACGGCTTTTCAGCGGGTAATACCCCAGGACCCGACAACCGATCCCTGGTTTACACAATTTAATAACTCACCTATTTGGTACAGGAGTTGGACCTGCCAAAATTACGATCTGTCAGCCTGGCGTGGCCAACAGATAACCATCTATTTCAGAACCTACGACTGCCTGCCGGGAGGCGATTTACTATATATGTATGTGGACGGTTTATGTTCGCCTCAAAGTCTTAATGTCAGTTTTGATTTGCCCACGACGGCATGCCGAACACCCGAGACTCCTCTTATTTTAGATGCAACTGCCACACAAAATGCAGACAGTTATACCCTTTCCATAGTAGAAGATTTACCCCCGGGTACTCCGTTTCAAACTATATTTTCTACCTTATATACAGGTACTTTTTTTACACAGCCGCCCGGTATTGTTGATATAAGAGAATTATATAGAACGCAAACGGGTATTACCCGTTTTCAATGCGGTAAGCGATACAAAGTGCGACTTACGGCTACAAATTCTTGCGGTGAAAATGGTTCTGTAGAGAAAATAATCAGAATAACCTGCCCCCCCGTGAATGCCGGTAGTGATAAGGTAGTATGTTGTGGACAAAATGTGACAATTGGGCTTAATCTGGGCGGCTACATTTGGCCGTACCCTTCATTTTCATGGAGCCCTGTACCGGCAGGTGTAGAAGGTAATACGGCACAGATGACCTTTACACCCACCCAAAGCGGAATATACACCCTTACCACTACTGATAATAACGGATGCACCAACTCTGATAGGGTTAATGTGAAACTAATCAGAGATTTTGAAGTTAATGTTTCAGAGAATTGTCCACAGGGGAGTAATCTTGATGAAAGAATCAGAAGTTGTGAAGGGTATTACACATTGACGGCAAATGTAAACGAATTGACATGCCCTAAAGTAAATGGAGAAACAACAGGTCAGCAACCAATCTATGATGATTATTCATTTGAATGGCATTATAACGGTTTTACACATTATGGAAGAACAATTCAAACTCCACCTTATGTAAATGGACAAGACTCAATTAAATTAATTGTAAGTAATTCTTGTTTCAGTAAAACTATAAATTATCGTTTTAACTGCCCTAAATTTGTTGGATTGTTTCCTGTTTTAACATTTCCATCGGCATTTTCTCCCTTAAATGCAACAAATCCGCAAAATCTTATCTTTTATATTAAACACTATTTTAACGGACAGACAAATGGGAATTGGTGGGATGGTGCACCGAATGCTTATAACGCTTATGGATTTCATTTACGAGTTTATGATAGGTGGGGGGGATTGGTTTACAATAAAAAAGTTTTGGACTATTCAGGATTAGAACAAAGCGAAATTTCATGGAATGGAAAATATAATGGGACAGGTAACGTTTTGCCTCAAGGTGTTTATAATTTTACATTAGATTTATTTAATTGTTCATTTCCTGATGGTTATAGGGTCCAGACTACATTAAGTTATCATTGTGTAAGTGAAATCTGGTTTTTTGGTATGATTTGCTCTGAATCCTATTTTCATACATGGACAAATCCTTCAGGTATTTTTTATGTTAATTTATTACATTAAATTTGGTATATGAAAACAAAAGTAACGGCTGCTTTATTTATTTTAATTTTTTCAGCATCTTTTATGGCATGCAAAAGATGTTGGAAATGCGATAATTATGTATTGAATATGGGGAATGGTCAATACGAAAAAACTGGCGAAACAGAATTATGTAATGTTAGTGCCAGAGATATGAACACTAAAGTTGATTATCTTAAAAATGATCCTACGGACGGTTGGGAGTGTACTTCTTTTTATAAGTAATTGGGCATTCTGCCTTTTATCGGCGAATGCTCAAAATCCCAATATTTATAGAACTAATTATTGGTATTTTGGATCTAACGCAGGAATTTTGTTTGGAAATCCCATCCAAGATTTATCTGATGGGGTAATTAATACAGTTGAGGGATGTGTTTCCATAAGTGATATAAATGGCGTTTTACTGTTTTATTCTGACGGAGTGACTGTATGGAATAAAAATCATTTGAAAATGGCGCCTTTAGATCATATTTTAGGGGGTAATTCGAGTACAGTTAATTCCATTGTGGCATTTCCACACCCGCAATTCCCCAATATTTATATTTTAATTACAAAAGAGCACTTAACAAGTGAGTTAACTTGGTCTGTAATTGACATTAATTTGGAAAATGGTTTGGGCAAAATCATTAGCCAAAATAATATTGTTGCAGTAAATCAAAGCGAGGCGCAATCATTAACAGAAAATTGTGTAAGAAATAATTATATTACTTTAAGTGTCAGGACAAAAGACGAAGTTTTTTTTCTATTTACTGCTGATGAAGATAGTGCAAAATTAAGTTTTATAAAAAACATTTGTCCTTATTCATTTATCAATAGTGGTTCACAAACCACTATGAAATTCTCTCCTAATAATAATTTTTTAGCAAGAAATAGTTCAAATGGATTAAGTATTTATATTTTCAACGATTATGATTATGAATTGTATAAAATTGCTGATTTAAGTTCTCAGGTTTGGGGTTTGGAATTTTCTCCCAATTCTAAAATTGTATACTTGACATCTTCAAATTCAGAAGTTTCAAAAGTTGATTTAAGTAACTTTAATGTTTTAAATAACAATTATCTTGTAGAACCAATTAATGGTGTAGGTACTGATATACAACTTGGACTTGATGGTAAACTTTATTTAGCTTATCAGTATGAATTAAATTCGTTTCAAAATCCCAATAGCTACGTAAATCCTGATTATATTAATAATTTGGTTTCATTATCAGGTAAGATGAATTTAAAATTACCAACGTTTCCATCTTCTTGGTTTAGTGTTGATAAATATAGAATTTGTTATTCAGGTAAATGTCCTTTTGATAACTATAATTTTTTTATTTCAGGAGGATTGCCTGATTCGGTTTTATGGAATTTTGGAGATAATACTCCTGTTGTTTGGGGAAACTCAGTGTCACACATTTATGCCCAAAGTGGTGTTTTTTTGGCACAAGCCATTGTGTATTCAAATAATCAGGTTGATACAATTACAAAGTTTGTATTTTCAAAAGATAATTTACCTCAGAACAGTTTTGTTACAGATACAATTATCTGCACTTTTGAAGAAGGTGCTAAACTTAAATTTCCAGAAGAACACTTTACATCATGCCCTTCCTATGGTCCTGGAATTGTCAACGGGGGCTATGTTTACCAGCCCGGTACCTATTATGTAATCTGGGATAACGGCTGCTCGGCACCCGTTACCGATACCATACATGTAATTTGTCCCGATTATTATGAGGCGGTAATACCTGATATTTTTACGCCCAATCAGGACGGGGTAAACGACAATTTCAGCATAGAACTGAAAGGGGTAGAAGAACTCCGCCTTTATGTTTATAACCGTTGGGGTGCCAAAGTGTTCAGCACATATATTACCGGTTTATCCGGTATCAGCCAGGGCATAAACCTATGGGACGGTACATTTAACGGAACGCCCTGTACGGATGGAGTTTATTTTTATGTGGCAGATTTTGTTTTAACCGGAGGAAATACCCAATCACAAAAAGGAACCATAACGTTGACGAGGTGAGTTTTTTTAGTACTCCTTTTTCACCCGTTCTATCTGCCTTTTGGCATCTTTTTCTTTGAGGGATTCGCGTTTGTCGTAGGTTTTTTTACCCCGGGCCAGTCCGATGTCAAGTTTGGCCAATCCTTTGGGATTGATAAACAATTTCAGCGGTACCATAGTCAATCCTTTTTCTTTCAGTTTGGTGTGCCACTTGTTGATTTCTTTGCGGTTAAGCAGCAGTTTTCGATCGCGCTTGGGTTCGTGGTTATAATGTCCGCCTTTTTCGTACTCGCTGATGTGCATGTTTTTCACAAACACTTCTCCCTTTTCCACGAGGCAAAAGCTATCCGTAAGGTTGGCTTTCCCCGCCCGCAGCGATTTAATTTCCGTTCCGGTTAATACAATACCTGCCGTCAGGGTATCCAGAATTTCGTAGTCGAAAGTAGCCCGCTTATTTCTGATTTCAATCTTTTCCATACGCCGTGCTTACCCCGTTTTTTGAAGCTGCCTTTCGGCTTTCATTTCGGCCAGACGCTTTTTTTCTACCCTGCCTGAGATAAATATGCCCACTTCGTACAGAATGCCCAGAGGAATAGCCACGATAATCTGGCTCACGATATCGGGCGGTGTGATGATGGCTGCGGCAATGAGTATGCCCACCATGGAATGTTTGCGGTATCTTTTCAGCGAAGCGGGAGTTACCAACCCGATTTTGGAAAGAAAGTAAATGAAAACGGGCAGTTCAAACAAAACCCCGCAGGCAATGGTGACCATGGTTACCGTAGAAATAAAAGAAGAAAGATTGATGAAATTATCTACTTCCTTACTGATGGAGTAATTGGCCAAAAAGTTTACGGAAAGTGGTGCAATCACAAAATAACCGAAAGAAACCCCCAACAGAAACAAAATACTGGTATACAATATGCCCTTGTTGGCATGTTTGGCTTCGTTTTCATACAATGCAGGCCGTACAAAACGATACACTTCATACACGATATACGGAAAGGCTACAATGATTCCCGTAATCAGCGATACCCAGATATGGGTAGAAAACTGACCGCCCATTTCGGTGTTGATGAGTTCCATAGGCATTTCGCTGATACAATATTCCTCGCTCATACCAAGCAGTTTCGATAATTCGCAGAACGCTTTGTAGGTAATGAAATCGGGGTTTTTGGGTCCGAAAATCACCACATCAAACACAAAATCTTTAAAAATAAAGGCCAGTAGTCCGCCGATTATTATGGCTACCGATGACCTTACCAGATGCCAGCGCAGGGCTTCCAGATGGTCTAAAAAAGACATTTCGCTTTCTTCGGTATTTTTCTTCTTTGCCATAACGAGGCGCAAAAGTAAGTATAAACACGGTACATTCGGGATGTGTGGCAGCGAATCTGTGTCCGGTATGCAATTTTTGGACGTGAATGCGTATTTTTGCCCTCCAAGTTTAAATTTTAAAGGCGTGGCTACAAAAGAAACAACGATACTCAGCAGCGAAAGAATCAGTTTTGAAGAATTTAAAAGTGAGGTTCTTAATGATTACAGAATAGCCTGTGAAAGCCGCGAAGCTTCATTACTGGGCAGGAGAGAAGTGCTCACTGGAAAAGCCAAATTCGGCATATTCGGCGATGGTAAAGAAGTGGCCCAGATTGCCTTAGCCAAGGTGTTTAAAAACGGCGACTGGCGCAGCGGATATTACCGCGACCAGACGTTTATGATGGCAGCAGGATTGCTGACCGTAAAACAATTTTTTGCCCAGCTGTATGCAGATCCCAATCTGGAAAATGAACCCATGACGGGCGGCCGGCAGATGAACGGACACTTCGCCACCCGTTGGCTCGACCGCCACGGAAACCGGATGCCCGTTTCCGATTCCAAAAACTCATCCTGCGATATATCGCCCACTGCCGGGCAGATGCCGCGTTTGTTAGGATTGGCCTTAGCCTCAAAACAATTCCGGAATACGAAAGAGCTCAAAGAATATAAGGATTTATCACACAATGGAAACGAAGTAGCCTTCGGTACCATCGGAGATGCCAGTACTTCTGAAGGACATTTTTGGGAAACCCTGAATGCGGCTGCCGTGTTGCAGGTTCCTATGGCTGTTTCGGTTTGGGATGATGGATATGGTATCTCCGTTTCGCGCGATCATCAAACGGCGAAAGGAAGCATTTCGGAAGCCCTCCGTGGTTTTCAGAAAGATGAAAACGGTCCCGGGATTCTGATTTTTAAAGCCCGTGCCTGGAATTATCCGGAACTGGTGGAAACCTATCAGAAAGGGGTGGCGACCTGCCGTATGGAACATATTCCCGTGCTTTTTCACATAGAGGAATGTACACAGCCGCAGGGGCATTCTACTTCGGGTTCTCACGAACGTTACAAATCGAAAGAGCGTTTGGAATGGGAAACGGAGTACGACTGTATCCGCATGATGAAAAAGTGGGCCGTGGAGCATACCATTGCCACGGAAGAAGAAATGAACGAAATTGAGCAGGAAGCCAAAAAAACGGTTCGTGAAGCGAAGCGTGAAGCCTGGGAAGATTTCATCGGTGCCATTGAACAGGAAGCCGTTCATCTGAATTTTATACTTGAAAAACTGGCTGATGAACAGCCTGCCCACCGCGGGGCTTTTGATGCATTGCGAAATCAGTTATCGGCCATTAAAGAAAAAAGCCGAAAAGAAGTGATGGAAACCGCCCGTCAGGCTGCGGTTATCGCGAGGGCAGAAAATGGTCCTGTTAAAAAGGAGTTGACGGAATGGCTCAAAAAGCAACAGGAAATTAATCACGAGCGTTATAATTCGCATTTGTATGCCGAAAATAAACACAGCGCCCTCAAAGTAAAAGAGGTGAAACCGTTGTATGATAGCGACGAAATGGTGGATGGTCGCATCATTATCCGCGACAATTACGATAAAATTCTGGGCGAAAACCCGTTGGTTTCCGTATTTGGTGAAGATGTGGGCGGTATAGGCGGTGTGAACCAGACCTTGGAAGGTATGCAGAAAAAATATGGGGAAACCCGAGTTTTTGATACCGGAATCCGCGAAGCTACCATTGTGGGTCAGGCACTCGGCATGGCTATGCGGGGTTTACGTCCCGTGGCAGAAATTCAGTATCTGGATTATTTATTATATGGTTTGCAGACCCTGAGCGACGATGCCGCCACGCTGCGCTACCGAACCAAAAACGGACAGAGTGCTCCGATGATTATCAGTACCCGCGGACACCGCCTCGAAGGAGTATGGCACAGCGGATCGCCCATGGGGATGGTAATTAATGCGCTCAGAGGGATGTATATATGTGTACCGCGCGATATGACCCGTGCGGCAGGATTTTACAATACACTGTTGAAATCTGATGATCCGGCGGTGGTGGTGGAACCCTTGAACGGTTATCGTCTGAAAGAAAAATATCCTACCAATTTGGGGCAGTTTACCGTTCCGCTGGGGGTGACGGAAACCCTTCGCGAAGGAGCCGACATTACCGTGGTTTCTTACGGTTCTACCTTAAGAATTGTGATGGAGGCTGCCGAAAGACTTGAAAAACTCGGCATTTCTTGTGAAGTGATTGATGCTCAGACCTTGATTCCGTTTGACATTCAGGGGCAGATTACCGAATCGGTGAAAAAAACAAACCGGTTGGCCGTTATTGACGAAGATGTGGAAGGCGGTGCTACAGCCTTTATTTTACAGCAGATTGTAGAAAAACAGGATGCATTCCGTTATTTGGATCAGGCACCGGTTACCCTTACGGCAAAAGACCATCGCCCCGCGTATGGTTCCGATGGCGATTATTTCAGCAAACCTTCGGCAGAAGATGTGTTTGAAAAACTGTATCAGATGATGCATGAATCCAATCCGTCCCGTTTTCCGGCCATTTGATTTAAACGTACAACAACCATATACAAAAGCCCGTGAAAGCGGGCTTTTCTTTTTTTATTGGGGGCAATATTTTCTGTTAGATTATTTGAAGGATAGGTATTTAAGAATTTGATGGGTTTCCAATCAATGTGTTGAATGTCCTTTATCCCGAGGGGAAAACATGTTTATAGAAAGGATGCATCCGGATTATGCGACCCCGACGGGGTCGTATGTAAATATTCTCGTCGTGTGCCACAGACATTTGAACCCTTCGGGTTCGGTCTTTAATTAATATAAATAGGCGGAAATTCTTAATTTCGTGTAATAAAATATATTTTATGTAAATGATAATCAATAATATAAAATTAATTATTTGATTAAAGTGCGTAATAAATTACACTGATTGATTTTTTACTGGATAAAAAATGAATCACCTTTGGATTCACAAACTTTATAGCTTATGAAACGAAATGTAATTACAGTCTTGGGATCTCTGCTCATTTTCCTGCTGACTTCGTTTTCTGCATTAGGCCAACAGTGTTCGTATATCCTTACGGGACAGGTTACCAATGCAAGTACCGGGGCCATTGTGTCCGGTCAGACGGTGTACCTGCTTTTGGATCCGGCCATCTGGGGTCCGAATAATACCATTACGGCCACCACATCGCCGAACGGGGCGTATCATTTTACGGTGCCGGTTGTCTGTAATTCTACAGCAAATTTCGTATTAACCGTTCAGGGCTGTGGGGTAACCATCAGTACAAACGTTACGGCTACCCCCAATGCCCAGACGTATGTGAATAATTTTGCCATTTGCGGAAATCCGCCGCCTTGTCCTTCTGCGTCAGTATCCAGCTGGTATAATGGAGGATTGATGATCGGTTTTTCTAATTCCAACCAAACGGCCATCAGTTATTCGTGGAATATGGGCGACGGAACCACCTATACCTGGCCACAAGGCAATCATACCTATGCGGCTGCCGGAACATATACGGTTTGTCATCAGGCGGTGTATGCCAATAACTGCGTGTTTGATACCTGTTACTCGGTTACGGTTTCAAATCCGGTGTTATGTAGTGTAAATGCCGTGGTTTCTGCTTCTCCCAATTCCAACACCATTCAATTTACTACACAGGATTCTGTGGCTGCCGGGGTTACGCCGGTATCGGTATTTTGGGATATGGGCAACGGGTATCAGACCAACAATTATCCAAACGGCGGTTCATACACATACCCGAATGCCGGAACTTATACAGCTTGCGTGACTATTGCTTACAGCAATGGCTGTACAGCCACCGATTGTCAAACCATTACGGTAGGGCAGAATGCTGGTTGTCCATACATTCTAAGTGGAGTTGTAACTAATGGTCAAACGAATCTTCCTGTAGTAAGTCAATTAATTGAAGTGCACACTTCTTTTGGAGTTTATACTACTCAAACCAATCCCAATGGTTATTATAATTTAACTATTATAGGTCCTTGTAATACAAGTTTTACTTCCAATTTGATTTTATCTGCTTGTGGAACAACTAATTATATTCCTGTTACATTCATGCCTAATATGAATTCGGCAACCCAAAATCTGACGGTTTGCAATGGGGGTAATCCTGTGGATACATGTGCAATCGGTGTATCTGTCGTAAATGTCACCAATACAAATTCTATTAATTTCAGTTGGACAGGCGGAAGTGGTCAAAACGCACAGGTTCAGTCAGTTTATTGGGATTTGGGTAATGGTTTCACAAGTTACAATTATCCTAACGGGGGGAGTTACACATATCCAAGCTCCGGTTCATATACTGTTTGTGCCATGGTGTTATTCACCAGCGGTTGCGTAACTCAAGCTTGTACCACAATTAATGTAGGGCAGTCTTGTTCATACCAATTAAGTGGTGTTGTTACTAATGGTCAGAATGGTTTGCCTGCTACCAATCAAGTGGTTACTTTAAATACTTCGTATGGAAACTATACGGCTCAAACCAATCCCAACGGCTATTATGTAATTAACTTTTTAGGTCCCTGTAATATTTCTTTTAATGCTTCCGTAAACACATCAGGATGTAATTTTACCCAAACTGAGGTTGTAAATGTGAACCCTAACACGGTAAATTACACGCAAAATTTCACAATTTGTAACACAGATACATGCGTTATTGTTGTAACAGCAGTAAACAACAATAATACCAATACAATTAATTTTGCATGGTCGGGTACTACGAATTTAGGCACTCCTGTTCAATCGGTTATCTGGGATTTTGGAAACGGAGTAACCAGCAATAATTACCCTAATGGGGGCACTTATACATATCCTAATAACGGAACATACACGATTTGTGCAACCGTAACGTATGCAAGCGGTTGTGTGGCCACTCATTGTTATACGGTGAATGTAGGTCAGGGCTGTCCTTACATAGTGAGTGGGGTAGTAACCAACGCACAAACCGGTTTGCCGGTTACCAGCCAGGTTGTAACCGTAAATACTTCTTTTGGAACGTACTCTGCTCAAACTAATCCGAATGGGTATTATATCATCACCTTCTTAGGTTCTTGTAACACCGCATTCAATGCGCCTATTACCACCAGTGGATGTGGCGTTACCTACAACAACATATTAAACGTTAGTCCAAATTCGAGTAATTACACGCAGAACTTTACGGTTTGTGGCCTGACTGATTCTTGTAATGCATTTGTAACGGCTGTAAATACCACAGGAACTACCATTAATTTCCAATGGGCAGGAAACTCTGCATTGGGTGCCGCTCCACAGTCAGTTTGGTGGGATTTTGGCAACGGGGTAACAAGTTTTAACTATCCAAACGGAGGAACATTCACCTATCCAAACGGAGGAACCTACAATGTTTGTGTGGAGGTTACCTATTCCAGCGGATGTGTGGCAGCCGGATGTTATACCATTACCGTAGGACAGAATACCAATCAGTCTTTCTGTGGATGTGTTACCTATTTGGCCGCTAATACAGGAACAGTATCGAATGTAGGTTGTGGAACGGCTTATCTGATAGAGCTGACAAACTCCAACACGGCCATCATTGTAGATTCTACGGTTATCACTCCCAACGGATATTGCTTTAACGGAAATTATAATGGTTCATATACCGTGTATGCCGTGCCCTGTGCAGGAGTTTTAGTAAATAACGGGGTATTGCCTACCTACCTTGGAAATGTGTTGTTCTGGAACAATGCTTCTACGGTAGTTTCTAATAACTATCAGGCAAACTGTATTCAGCTCAGCAGTGCACAGCCTTCTCAGGGACCCGGTCAGATTTCAGGTAATATTTTCTGGGGTGAGGATAAAGCCATCGGAGATCCGGTGGTGGGCGTAAAAGTGCTGCTGTTGGATATGGATGCCAATCCGGTGGCTATGGCGGTAACTGACGATGAAGGATTTTATTCATTCGGAAACTTGGCTTACGGTACTTACCGCGTCTATCCCGAAGTGCCCGGATTAATTACCTACCCGATTTTGGTTACCGTATCTGCAGAAAACGAGCATTTTGATTATGCCAACTTCTCCTTAGGATTCGGAATCTTTACCGGAGTGGAAGAACTGTCCATCACGGAGGTTCAGCTATTCCCGAATCCGGCTTCGGAATACATTCAGGCTGCATTCCGTACCGAATATTCAGGTGCTGCAGAAATAGCCATTTACGATATGGCGGGAAGAAGGGTGTATGCACAAAATCAGGTGGTGCCGCAGGGTGAATCAGTCATGTTACTGGATATTCAATCTTTGAAAGCAGGAATGTACACCCTGAGCATTACTCAGCATGCGCAAGTCATGCACCGTAAGTTTATTAAAAAATAACGCATTAAACCCAATTAAGCTTCAGCGCTTAAGTGACATTTTATTGAAGGAATCAAAAAAATGTCGGGGTAAACGAGCAGAGATGCCATAAAGGCGGAGCGGGACAGTTCACGGAGTGGACTGTCCCGCTTTTTTTATGTACAGATGAAATAAAAAGTATATTTGCTTCATGCACCTTTTTCGGGTTTACATCTGTGTATTGCTCATTGTGGTTTTTACGGCCCGGGAGGTGTATGCACAAAACGGATTGAAAAATTTTTTCACCCCCGCAACTGAACTAAACCAGGGCCGGCTGATTGGAGTAACCGTGGGCACTACCGTACTGTACAGTCTTTCCATGTATTTGCTCTACAGAGCTTGGTACAAAGGCCATGCACGCAGCCGCTTTCATTTTTTTAATGATAACCGCGAATGGCTGTTGATGGATAAAATGGGCCATGCCAATGCAGCTTACAATATTGGAAGGGGATATTATGACCTGATGCGTTGGTCCGGCGTGAACAACAATAATTCGGCCTGGATAGGAGGAGCTGTGGGATTGGTGTTTCTTACTTCCATCGAAGTGTTTGACGGGTTCAGTAACGGATGGGGATTTTCATGGGGCGATATAGCGGCTAATTTTGCCGGTGCCGGATTATTTTGGGGGCAGCAGTTTGGCTGGCAGGAACAAAAAATCAGCATGAAAATCGGCTGGAGAAAAAGTATATATCCGCAATACCGTCCTGATTTGCTCGGGAAATCCATTCCCAGTCAGATGCTTAAAGATTATAATGGTCAGCAAGCCTGGTTATCGTTCAATATCGCTTCGCTCATACCCGTGGGACCAGATTTTCCGCGCTGGCTTAATTTTGCCGTGGGATACAGCGGTAACGGTATGGTGGGCGGACATTACAATCCTCCCATGAAAGACGAAGCGGGACGCGAAATTAAATTTGAACGGTACCGCCAATTTTATATCGGAGCCGATATTGATTTGCCCCGTGTGCCCACGAATTACAGCGGATTAAGTACCTTGGGCCATGCCATTCAGTTTATCAAAGTGCCTTCGCCCACGCTGGAGTTTAACCGGGTAAATAAAGTTCGTTTTAATCCGCTATTTGTAAGAAACCGCTAAGCATTACCTTTGCCGCATGAAACGATTTTTTCCGGCCTTATTCTGGGGCACACAGGTATTCGGATATCTAAAGGTGATTGCCGCATGTTATGGTTTGTTTAATTCCGACATGATTTCCAAATACCTGATTGCCGGTGCCGGAATAGAAAGCATTGTTCAGTCGCAATCCATGGCTAAAAATATGGCTGCTTCTGTGGTTCCCTTTATTTGGGGATTTCTGATTACCAGTCTGTTGTTGTTATTGGGTTCTTTCCTGATGAAAAAAGAAAAACGCATCGGGTTTTATCTATATACAGCTACTAATGCCTTTTTGATTTTGTTTTTCTTTTATGCAGGCTTCAATATGTTTCCGGGCTTAGAATATATTGCTGTTATTCCGTTTTTTGGCATTTTATTGCACGTATGGGTAATGGATGCTTTTTGGCATAAAACAGAAAATCCGAAATGACGCACCGGCTTCTCATAGTCGATAATTACGATTCGTTTACCTACAATCTGTTTCATTACTGTGAAACGTTTCCCGGCATTTATGTGGAAGTGGTCAGAAACGATGAAATGGATTCCGCATATGCATCCTCATTTGATTCCATTTTATTTTCTCCCGGTCCCGGTCTGCCTTCTGCCGCAGGCAATATGAATAGGATTATTGCCGATTTTTATCAAACCAAAAAAATGTTGGGCGTTTGTTTGGGTATGCAGGCCCTTGCCGAATTTTTCGGGGCTTCTTTGGTTAATCTGCCTTTCCCCATGCATGGCAGGGCATCAGGATTTACCTTGTGTGATCATCAGTCGGTATTATTTCGCGGATTGCCCGGCGAGTTTAACATCGGGCGTTATCATTCCTGGGCTGTGGATGCAAAAACATTACCTTCGTATTGGATTCCCGTAGGATATGCCGACGACGGCTCGTTGCAGGCCATGCGCCATGTTTCTTTGCCTGTTGAGGCGGTGCAGTTTCATCCGGAATCGGTGCTAACGGAATTCGGACACGAAATGATTACCAATTGGTTGAATGCATGAAAAATAGGCCACCTCATATTCCCGGATTAATCATTACTTTCTTACTGATTTTAAAGGGCTTTTTCATTTTTGCACAAGATTCGTTACGGAGCAAAAAGGTACAGTTTTCAGGGTATGTGGAGGGGTATTATGCGTATGATTTTGGTAATCCTGAAAATCAACTGAGACCTGATTTCTTTTATAGTTTTAACCGTCATAATGAAGTAAACCTGAATCTGGCTTTTTTAAAAGCCCAATATGAAGATTCTCGGGTTCGCGGTTCTTTGGCGCTTATGGTGGGTACTTATGCACAGTATAATCTTGCCGATGAGCCCGGACTTTTACAAAATGTGATGGAAGCTCAGGTCGGCTTCCGTCCGTTTAAAAAACATAACTTTTGGATAGACGGAGGAATAATGCCTTCTCATATAGGTTTTGAAAGTGCCATTGGTGCAGAATGTCCCACACTTACCCGGAGTATTTTAGCCGACAATTCTCCCTATTATGAGGCCGGAGTATCCTTGTCTTACACAGATTCGGCCGAAAAATGGTTTGTTTCGGTGATGTATTTAAACGGTTGGCAGCGCATTCAACGCGTTAAGGCGAATTCAACGCCTGCATTCGGTTCCAGACTCAAGTATTCTTTTTCAGATAAAGGATTGATAAACTGGAGCACTTATGTCGGTAATGAATTTCCTGACAGTGTGGCAAAATGGCGCTTTTTTCAGAACTTTTATACCCAATGGAAGTTTGCTGAGCGTTGGCAGGCCATTTTAGGTTTTGATATAGGTATTCAGCAAAACGCGAAGGGAAGTAAAACTTTTTTACCCTGGTATTCTCCCGTGTTGATCTTGTCGTATCAGCCCACACCGAAATGGAATATCAGTGCCCGGGGCGAAATCTATATGGATCCCCATCAGGTATTCATACAAACGGGTTCTAAGAATGGTTTTCAGACGGCAGGTTATTCCTTGAACGTGGATTTTTCTCCCTTTAAAAATCTTATGCTTCGCATTGAAGGAAGAGGTCTCGCCTCTAAAGATGCCGTATTCATCCGTTCAGGTTTACCTACTGCTCAAAATTACTTTGTTACAAGTGCCATCAATGTGAAATTTTAAAGGCTTGTTAAAATAGAATTACTTTTAGCCTTTATAAATTCATTTTCTATGTTTTTTAAATATGCATTGCTGATTACCGCTTTTTCATCTTTTTTGTTTGGGATTGTTATACAAAACCAATTTCTTGGCAGAAAAACAGAATCTAAATCAATATCAATACATCAAAATAATATGAAACTGGGTGCATTTTCAGTGAGTTTGAGTGTGAAGGATCTTCTGGTTTCCCGTAAGTTTTACGAGCAGTTGGGCTTCACCGTTTTTGCCGGCAGTATGGAAAGCAAATACCTGATTATGAAAAATGAACATACCCTGATCGGTTTGTTTCAGGGAATGTTTGAAGGCTCTATGCTGACTTTTAATCCCGGTTGGGATCAAAACGCGCAGAATCTGGATTCTTTTGATGATGTGCGTGCCATTCAAAAACAGCTGAAAAGTAATCAGATTCCCTTAACGCTTGAGGCCGATGAAACGACGTCCGGTCCGGCTAGTATTATGCTTTCCGACCCGGATGGAAATGTGATTTTGATTGATCAGCACCGTTAATTCTAATGCACTCCGTAGTATTTATTTTGCATGCTCTTTAAGTAGCGACGGACCCGCTTAGCTCAGTTTGTTTCTGTATATTTTTTAAAATTATCGAGGATGGCCTGCCAACCGTTTCGCTGTAATTCTATCGGGTTTTCGTTTTCGGGTTCAAATGATATTGTTACCTCTGTTTGACCGTTTGTTTCAACAAACCCAACGGTAGCCAGGCGTCCGCCAAATTCATAGGTAAACGATTCTCCCGGATTGATTTCGGTATATACTGCATCAAAGTCAAACCCAAAACTTCCGTCTTTGGCTTCCATTCTTGCCACGTATCGTCCGCCGGTTTTCATATCGTTGGTAGCAGCAGGACAATGCCAACTCCGGTCGGCAAAATTCCAACGGGTGATGTGTTCGGGTTGTGTGTAATATTCCCACACCTTCTGTTTGTCTGCCAAAACCGTTGCACGGATGGTTACTTGTTTTTCTGTCATCTTGTTAGTGTTGTGTTAGATTTGATGTGTAGCCTTTTGATTTCGGAAGGGGTTGAGCACTCTTACCGGCCGAAGCGTCGGTAAACGTTGCCTGTGTGAGTGGCTGTTCTTTTTTCGTCAATATGGTTTAAACTTTTCAAATGTCTTTCCATTAAATTTATATGCACCATTTTCGTGTGTCCCAAGCCAGAGGTCACCATGGTTGTCTTTGTAGATGCTGAATAAAGTAATATCTTTTGAGTTGTCTTGAACGGTATAATGTGTAATTTTTGTTCCATCATATTTCCAAACTCCATCACGATACGTTACAAACCACAAATTATTCTCGTTGTCTCTTACCGTTGAAAGATACTCATTCAAACCTCTTGAATTTTTTCCGTCTAAGCTGCCTATGCTTTCGTGTCTTGTGTAAAATTGATTGCTTTTTAGTGTGGTGCTGTCGTACACACTATAACGATATTCGGTGTTGAACCAAAAGTCACCATTTTTGTCTTCCGTTATGGAACGTACTCCATTTGCCCCTTCATCGCGAAATTCTGTCAAATCTTCCTCTGTAATCCATTCAAATGATTTTCCATCATAACGGCAAACCCCAACCGGGTTTGTGCCAAACCAAATATTTCCTTTTCGGTCTTTATAGATGCTGTAAACATCAAATGGATTGGTTAAATCGGGTGGGTTTGGGAGCTTTAATTCATATAATGTAATCCCATCATAGCGGTATACTTTTCCGGTATTTCCATAAGAATATTCAAACCACATATCTGTGGATTCAAGTTTCCAATTTTCGCTGGGAACTGCCGTTAAAGTCGTAAAAATATTTCCATTAAATTTTGAAATTGAAGACGTTGCATTCGCACTGGCAAAATAAATATTACCCAATTCATCTTCTTTTATTTCATCAATTCTGTTGTTTAGTAAACCGTGTTTTGTGGTATAGTTAACCAATGTCTTTCCATCGTATTTATATACTCCTGTTTCCCAACTTCCAAACCAATACACGTTTTTCCTGTCTTGAAAAACAACCATTATGCTTTTACCCAATTCTTTTACGGTGTCGCCTTTTATAAATTGGTCAGTGTTTTTGTTCTGATTAGTGGTTTGTCCGTTACATGAAATCAGTATAGATAGAATACTAAAAAATAAGAGTGTGGTTAACTTCATTTCTGTCTGTTTATTGTTAGCGCTGTTGGTCATAGAATACCCGATAATGGTTTTCAACTTTGCATCTGATTGCTATCATACCGGACGGGCTTTTTAGCAATACACCCGATACGATAAACCGCATTTCAATAATACACAAAATTCTAAAAAGAAGTAGTTAACCCGCCCTTAAACCTTTGCCGACCGCAGCGTCGGTAACAGCTACACCTGTTAGCTGTTGTTTTTTCTAATCGCTTTTATTGAATATGTCTTAGACCCCTAAATTACCGGATAAATTTTTAAAAACAGATTAGGTCTGCT
>JAKRSD010000029.1 GCA_022402535.1 Flavobacteriales bacterium
ACTCGTAGACAAACTGCTCTGGTTCAACTCGTCTTAAATCTTCCGAACACTTGTGCTGTAGACCCCGATTTGGTGTACATGGCTACCGCCTTGTCTGGATTCTCTACTTTTTTCCTGCCTTTCAACAAAGGCGTAAACAACGGTGCAGGCAATCCGGTAAATCCCAACGGGCTGAAAAGTGATTATTTATGGAAAGAGATACTCACCAAACACAGCCTCAGCAACATCATTGAAAACTATGCCCAAATTGTAGAGGAAACGGATGAAGATACCGGCAAGGTAAAACGCAAACTGGTATTCCCTCGTTACCATCAACTCAAAGTGGTGCAAAAGCTGTTGGCCGATTCAAAAGCAAACGGTGTGGGGCAGCGATACTTAATTCAGCATTCCGCAGGTTCAGGTAAATCCAACTCCATAACCTGGTTAGCCCATCAGTTGGTCAGCCTGCACGATGCAGCCAATACTCAGTCTGTTTTTGATAGTGTGATTGTGGTAACCGACCGTAAAGTGCTGGACAAGCAAATACGAGACAACATCAAGCAATTTGCACAAGTGGCCAAAGTGGTAGAAGCCATTGATAAAGGCAGCAAGCAATTGAAACAGGCATTGGAAGATGGCAAAAAAATCATCATTACCACAGTACAGAAATTTCCCTTTGTGATGGATGAAATTGGCGAATTGGCAGGTAAGCGTTTCGCCATCATTATAGATGAAGCCCACAGCAGTCAAAGCGGAGAAACCGCATCAAAAATGAACTGGGTACTCAGCGACCGCAGCGAACCTTACGGTGATGAAGATAAAATTCCTGACGAAGAACCGGAAGATACCGAAGACCAGATAAACCAAATGATTCAGCAACGCAAGATGCTGAAGAATGCCAGCTACTTTGCTTTTACGGCTACACCCAAGAACAAAACACTTGAAACCTTTGGCCGCAAAGGCATATTGCCGGATGATACAGCAGGAGAACCCGGCAAGTTTTACCCTTTCCACCTATACAGCATGAAACAGGCCATCGAGGAAGAATTTATTCTCGATGTGCTGAAAAACTATACCACCTATCAAAGCTATTACAAGCTCAATAAGGCGGTGGAAGAAAACCCTGAATTTGAAACCCATCAGGCACAAAAGAAGCTAAGGGCTTATGTGGAGAATCATGCCTTTTCAATCAGGGAAAAGTCGAAAGTAATGGTGGATCATTTCCACAGCGAAGTAAAAAAGCAGATTAAGGGTAAGGCAAAAGCGATGGTGGTAACCAAATCCATCAACAATGCCATTCAGTACTACAGGGCATTCAATACGTATCTCAAAGAAATTCATTCGCCATACAAAGCCATCGTTGCTTTCTCCGGTAAACGAACCATTGATGGAGTAGAATACGATGAAGCCAAACTCAACGGTTTCCCAAGTGGCGATATTCCAAAGATGTTCAAGAAAAATGAATATCGTTTCCTTATTGTGGCCAATAAATTCCAAACCGGTTTCGACCAGCCTTTACTGCATACCATGTATGTAGATAAGAAGCTAACCGATGTGCAGGCCGTTCAAACGCTTTCACGATTAAACAGGGCGTACAAACCCGATAAGGAAGACACCTTTGTGCTTGATTTCTTCAACTCTGTAGATGACATCAAAGAATCGTTTGAGCCTTTCTACACCACAACAGTATTGAGTGAAGAAACCGATGCCAACAAGCTGAACGATTTGCAGGATGCGTTGGATAACGCACAGGTGTACAGCAAAGATGATGTGATCAACTTTACCGACCTGTATTTCAAAAATGCAGACCGTACTGAATTAGACCCCATTATTGACGGCTGTGTGCATCAGTTTAAAACAGAACTCAATCCCGATGCTCAGGTAGACTTTTATGTAAAGGCAAAATCCTTTAACCGAACCTACGCTTTCCTTTCAAAGATTTTATCCTTCAATAATCCATATTGGGAAAGGCTGTATTGGTTTTTGAAATTCCTAATGCCCAAAATTAAGCAGCAGGAAAATGAAGATTTGGCAAAAGGCATACTGGAAGCCATAGACCTTGACAGTTACAGGCTCAGCAAAACAACCACCGACAACATCAAATTGCAGGGTGGTGAAGAATTAGACCCAACCCCGGCAATAATGAAGGGCAAGAAAGGCGATAATGAGTTTGATGAACTGGAGGCCATCATTAATGATTTCAATACCCGTTTTGGCATTGACAACTGGACGGATGATGATAAGGTAAAGCGATTCTTATTTGAACAGTTGCCTGCCGACTTAGCCAGAGACCAGGCTACGGTTAATGCAGTAATAAACTCAGATAAACAGAATGCAAAAATCACCTCCGATAAAAAAGTGGAAGACCTGATGCAGGATGTCATTTTCACCTATACCGATTTATACAAGAAGTTTACAGATGATGCCGATTTCAAGAGGCAATACCTCGATTTTGTGTTTGATCGAATCTGGAAACAAAACCACAATATTCAACCCAATAAATAGCCACAGTAGTTTTTCATGAGCATTGATAAAATCACAAAGCAACATGTTTTAGATGCGGTTGATAAAATCGAACGGGAAGGTATTGTATTAGAACCTTCAACCCGTTTTGATGTAGTCATCAATGGCAAAGCGTATCCGCCTAAAGAGGTGATGCGGTATGCCAATTTAATTGCCAATGGCACTAAGGATTGGCCATACAGTGGTGGTGAACCCACAAACAAGTATCTAAGGAAGTTTGAGTTTGAAATTGTTCCCAAAGGCGAAGAACCTGAAATGCCTGCTACCAAAGAAGGGTTCATTCAAATCCTCCAGCGAATGGGGCAGGCAAATGCAACAAAGTTTTTTGGTGGTGCAGCCGATTTAATGGATAAGCTGAAGGTGCAATTAGATGATGCAAGACTTACCTATGGAACAAGAGCCAACAAGCGATTAACAATTACTATCGGGCAACGCTACTGTTATGCCTACATACCGGCAGAAGAAAATGCATGGCAGTTTATACACGATACAAAGATTCCAACAAGTGATGACATTGAAGTATCAAAGTACGATGGAGAGCCTTTGGCCTATTATTATCGCTGTTCCGGTGTAGATGCCATCTCAGCTAAGTTTGATGGACTTGTAAGAGCAGCCGAAAGGGAGTTGAGTAGAACTTCTGTTTCTGGCTTTAGGCGACACAACAATGCCATCTTTGAAAAGGCCGTTTTAGATGCTGCATACAGAAAGCAATTGTTTGATGAAGCCTTTGGTACTGTTGTAAATCTAACTGGCAATGTTTGGAAGCTGGGCTGTAATTGGGGGAAAGGTGCTCCGAGTTTTTATGAGTTTATCAAAAAGCACTCAATGGTTATCGGAGTAAATGATAGAATGTACTCCATTGGCGATTTGGTTATGATCACAGAGGGGCAAACGGTTTTATCAATCGGAAAAATTCTTGAAGCACCATCACCATCTGTTAATTTTCCGGAGTATGAAGCCGATTTCGACATCCACAAAATTGACTATGATAGCAATGTAAATATCTCCAAAGTTGAATGGTATGAATTGTCAGAAGACGAAGTATTTACCTATCCATTACAACAAGGCATTTGCAGGGTTCATGCACCTTACAAGAATATTGCTTTAGGCATTTGGCATGATCGCTTTATCAATTATTGGGTATTCCAATGCAACCCGGCAGAATTTGATTATGCAAAGGCAGTAAAAAGCAATTTGCTGCACGATTGGACGGTAGCGGCTCATAAAGATAAAATCAAGACAAACGACAAAGTCATTCTTTGGCTTACCGGCAAAAGAGCAGGTTGTTACGCATTGGCACGTATTACCAGCGACCCGGCTGAGGCAGGCATATCAACCGACAACCATCTCTGGAAATCAGAGCCGAAAATATCATTAAAAGTAGGTATTGAATTAACACACAACCTGGTCGATAATCCGTTGCTGTGGCAAAACATTAAATCCACGAAAGGTTTAGAGGAATTGAAAGTTGGCAATCAGGGAACCAACTTTTCAGCAACCAGAAAGCAGTATCACACCCTGTTGAAATTAATCGAAGTAAACACTCAGAATATGGGCAAGAAATTAGACTTGTACATCAATACAATACTGTATGGTCCTCCCGGCACGGGCAAAACCTACAAGCTCAACCAATACAAAGAAACCCACTTCACCGATAGAGGTGTTACCAAAAGTGCAGAGGATGTACTGAAGGAGAAAGTGAATGCTTATCCCTTTTGGAAAGTGTTGGGTGCTGTATTGGGTACATCATCCAAGTCACTGACTGTTGGAGAAATTATTGAACATCCAATTGTAAAGGCAAGAATTAACCCTGCAAACAAAACAAAGCCGAACAACCTTGCATGGGCAGATTTGCAATCGTATGCTGATGATGAATCAACACAATTAGAAGGCAAATACCGCAGGTCAATAAAACTGTTTCATAAAGACGAGGACAGCAGGTGGAAAATAGCGGATGACAAAAAAGAAGATTTAGCTGACATTATAGATCAGGAATTATTAGACATAGCCGCCAATCCGGTACAGCAACCAGTACAAAGTGCCACTTTCAAAACCCGGTATAATTTCATTACGTTCCACCAGAAATACAGCTACGAAGATTTTATCGAAGGAATTAAGCCGTTGCTTAGCAGTGAAGATGCAGAGGAACAGTCAGGTGAATTGCAGTTTGAATTAAAGAAAGGCATCTTTTACAACAGTTGTCTGGAGGCATTGCGTTTAGTGGGTTATGATTCATTTGAAGCCTGCTATCAGGATTCAGCAGAAAACAGGATTGCAAAGTTTGAAACGGCAAAATCCAATCCATCCATGCAGTTTGCTTTGTTCATTGATGAAATAAACAGGGCTAATATTTCAGCAGTATTTGGTGAACTCATTACCCTTCTTGAAGATGACAAACGTATAGGGGCAGACAATGAGATGTGGTTAGAATTACCATACTCTAATGAGAAATTCAGTGTGCCAGGGAATTTGTATGTTATTGGCACAATGAACACAGCCGACCGTTCAATTGCTTTATTGGATATTGCTTTGAGAAGAAGGTTTGAGTTTAAGTCACTCTACCCTGAATACATAGAATCCGAATGGTGGCCATCACTGCTGGAAGCCTTGAATCAGGCCATTTATAATTGGAAGAAGAACCCTGATTTTTTTATTGGCCACGCCTTTTTTATAAACAAACCCGAGGCAGACCGTGCCAAGATATTGAACACAAAGATTATCCCCCTGCTTTATGAATATTGCCAAAGTAATTCGGCTACAGTGAAAAACATTTTAAGTGAGGCAGGTGTAGCTTTAAAATCAACGGGCATCAAAGAAAATTTTCAAATTATTGCTGAGTGAGGTTATTCGAGTGGCATAGCGATTCTTTTGCCGGTCATCAATCAAAGCTGCCGGGATTTGTCAATTACCTTTCTGGTGTTTGGCAAAACAGGAATCGGTATGTCGAATCAACCGAAGAACTAACAGAAGAAGAACAGCAGGAGGAGAAAATACAAAGGCAGCGTTTTTTTGATTTTACGATAGATGGTAAAATCTCTGCAAGAAACTATGTGGGCGTAGTACAATATGATGGAATCCGTGTTGAAGTGTACCCCAAAATATTTGCAGATGATGAAGCAGAAAATACAAAGCTATGGCAACTCAACATGTTGTATTGGCTTTCTTATTGCCGGAAGGTGAAGTTTCCTTTTTCATTTGCCGATGTTTCTAAGTTGCAATTCGATGACTTTCTGGAACTGCTTATTTACATTTTTGCCAATTTTACCGAAGACGTTATTTCCAATCAGCCTTTTCAGGCATACCAAACGGTAGGTGAAGAAACCCCGTTTTTAAAAGGGCGTATTTCATTTGAGGAGTACACCAAAAACAACCTTACAACTGGCAAATGGCAGAATTTCTATTGTAACCATGAACCGTTTGTTTACGATAATCTTTTCAATCGAATAGTAAAGTACGTTACAAAGCGTTTGCTTGCAGTCAGTGAAAACTTTCTGAATCAGGAACGGTTAAACGAGATTCTTTTTATCCTGAATGACGTTTCGGACATTCCTTGCTCTGCAAATGATTGTGATAAAGTCAAACTGAATCCTTTGTTTGCCGAACATAAACACATATTGGATCTGTGCAGGTTGTACCTGTCGAATCAGGTTATTGATTTGGAAGATGAGGACAGCAACAATTTCTGCTTTTTGCTGCCAATGGAGTACATTTTTGAGGATTTCATTTTTGGCTTTGTTTCAGATAAGTGGCCAGCATTAAACATCAGAAGTCAGAGTACCGATTATCTTGCTCTCAGTAAAGGTTCTTCTGTTTTTCAAATTCGTAATGACATCTACATTCCCGATAAGCTGATAATTGACACCAAGTACAAAATCCGTTCAAATAATGATGGTCTGAAGGCTGGTGTAGCTCAGTCTGACCTTTATCAGATGATTAGTTATGCTTTAAGACGCAATTGCCGTAATGTCCTTTTACTTTATCCGGCAACGGTAAGTTCATCCGCTATTGATGCAACATTTGCTATTCCTTCGGCTATGTTATCTGAGAATATAGAAATTGATGTGAGGAATATAAACATCGTTTTCAATAATTTGCAAAATGCAGATATGACGATGAAATCAAGAATAACAACTTTAAACCCATTATTTCATTAAGCAAAATACACTGTGCAGAATCTGTTGTTCAACATATTGAGTTTTGACTGGTACAAAGACAAGAAAACCGTTTATTTCGGCTTGTCTGAAGCACCACGTACAAAAAGAATATTTAAAACAGCCTTCCCGGAGCAGTTGAAAGAAGTATTTCCTGTGATTAAAGCAGGAACAGTTGATTTTGTTTATACAAGTTTTGGTTATGCCCAAGAAGGGTTTACACCTGTAGAGATTGATTTAAGGACAAGCAATATTGATTTTGCAAAGTATTATTATCGGGATACCCTGAGGTATTATTTCAGAACAAAGAAGAAGCAAATAGTACGGCTTGGTTTTATTGATGAAGTGGAAGTATGGGTTTCTTCAAAGAAATTTTCTACCAAAGAAATTAAGGTATATCAAAAATTTGCTCTGAGGATTCAGATTCAACCTGGAAGCAAATCACCTTCATTGCTTTTATCCTATGAAGGCAAATCAAAAGTCCTGCAAATACCCGTACCTGAAATTCTGAAGAAAGTACCGCCAAGAGCCATTTCAAAAGTTTACTATGATGGTAACATTCATAAGTACGATGATTTACTTGAAATGGCAGATGTAGAGTTTGATAAAGCATTTCCTGTTCTAAGCATCGAACTGATTAAAGCATTGGATTATTCTTTTGATATACCACCAAAGGATAACAAGTACAAAAGATACTTTGATAACATCACTACTTTCTACAATCATTTTTTAAATAAGCCGGAATTTAAGAAGCTAATACCGTTGAGTGGGAATGGCTTTATAAAAGTTCCGGCTGCATACATTGGTCAGATAAAGCCTGAGAGCAGTAATCTTTCTTTTGAAAACAACAAGCCGGGGAAAAATCCGAAGAAGGACTTCTATCGTTTAAAGCCTGCTGAGCCATCACCGTATAAGAACATCCATGTAATATTTGTTTACCACAAAGATGATGAAGCCAAGAAAGATGAATTGAAACATTATCTGCAAAATGGCTTACGTCATTTTAAAGGCTTGTATGGGTATGCTGGTATTTTAAATTATATTGAAGATGATGCTTCAATGGTGTTCACAGACAAGTATAATCCTCTCCCTGAATTAGAAGCCAAGTTCACTTCCTACAAATATGACACAGCAAATGTCAAGTACCTTGCCATCTATCTTACTCCATTCACCAAAGAAGAAACCGCAAGGCAGGAAGAACGAATTTATGTGCAGGTAAAAGAGTATCTTCTTAACAGGGAAATTGTATGCCAATCAATAGAGCCTAAAAATGTAGGTGGCGAAGAAACCGATTTTGTTTTCAGCCTTACCAATATGGCTGTTGCCATACTGGCAAAGTTGGGTGGTGTTCCCTGGAGATTGCACACCATTGAAAAGAAGGAACTCATTGTTGGTGTAGGTGCATTTAGGAATCCAAAAGACGGTGTACGTTATTTGAGTAGTGCTTTCAGCTTTGACAATACAGGCCGCTTCAACTCATTTGATTATTTCATGAAAGATGAAATTACAGAGTTGGCAGGAAGCATATCAGCAAAGGTTAGAGAGTTTGCAATGATTAATGGTGTTCCCAATCGCCTCATCATTCACTTTTACAAAAAGCTCAGTGAAGAAGAATTGCAGCCCATAGAAAAGGCTTTACAGGAAATGCAATTCCCTCGGCCAATTCCTGTTTTTATTGTATCCATAAACAAAACAGAATCCACAGACATTGTTGCCTTTGATATGGACTTCCCTGAGTTAATGCCTGTAAGCGGAACATACATTAGCATCGGCAACAAGAAATATATCCTCTTTAACAATGCAAGAACCGTAGAAGGTTTTAATAAGTATGACGGCTATCATTTTCCTGTGAAGCTGGCAATTGATTGCAACAAAAAGGAGTTGTTGAATGATGTGAATACAATACACGATTTAATTAACCAGGTCTATCAATTTAGCCGTATGTATTGGAAAAGCCTATCCCAGCAGAATTTGCCGGTCACCATTAAGTATCCTGAAATGATTGCAGAGATTGCCCCATATTTTTCTGGTCCAGGAATACCTCAATATGGCAAGGATAAACTTTGGTTCCTATAATGATGATTTTCGGTACAGAAGAATAATCCTTCTCTGAAAATACAAGGAACCCACCCGGCCAACGCACAAGCACGGCTAATGCAGTGGCTAACCCACAATGCCAACCCTTCCACTGCATCTATGGTGTTGCCGCCATTTTTAACTGTCATACTTTTTGTGGCTATGCTCCCCAAGCTTTTGGCACATTGCCTGTTCCGCTTCGCTACACAGCCAAAGAGCCAAGCCAACCCAAGCATAGCAACAAAAAGACGCTTCACTCCAACCACCACCACCGTTCCGCTTATGCCAGTATAAAAATTGGCGGAAGCATACTTAAACATAATGCGGTCTTATGTGTTCGCTTCGCACAGCCACCCCACGCTTATGCAAGCATCCCAACGCAGTGGCTGTCACATAAGTCGCCATTATGTTAAGTAGCCAACACCATAGCACTTTTTATCAAAAGTGTAGCCGTGCTTTTTGCCAACGCACCCCACCCGAAGAACCCCTACACCCCGCCACCCTTTCAGCGGTGCAGAAAAAAATAAAGCATGATTTGTTTTGAGGCCATGTGCTTGCGGTCAGTTCATTCTCTTCGCCTCCATTTCGTTCAGGCGTTCCGTTCATTCCGCTTCTCTTCATTCACTACACTATCCTTCACTTCATTTCGTCTACGTTCATTTCACTCACCTCAGCACCGCACGGCAAAAGCAATTCCTTCTCTGCGTTTCGCAAAGCAACCGCACTGGCTTTCCGTGTCATGGCATTTGCTTAACCCACGCTGCAATGGCTTTTGTGTTTGGATAATTTACAAAAGCCCCCAATGCTTTTAAGCAAATTGCTCATGCCACTCCAAGCCGCCAACCCGGTTTGCTTCACTCCGTTTCGTCATTGCATTTGCCTTTGACCCACCGCACAGTTGCAAGCGGTATGCTTTATTTTTTCTGCGACTTGTTTACCCCATTGCCGACCCACTAAAATCCGTATCCTTCAAACCAAGTATCTACCTCCTGAATGGATCTGAGTAATACTTCATCCTCAATTGGAAATCCTTCAATCTGATTGGTGATTTTGATTTGATGACCTTCATTGATTTGGTCTTGCATAGTCCTTTTTAATTCCTCAAAAATGTGAGGTTGTCCGTTCTCCAATGGAGTTAGGATTGATTGTTTGTTGTAATTGTAAACCATAGGTATAATGTTGTTTATTATAAATATGTCGGAATTGAGGAAAAATCACTTTTTATCAAAAAATATTTTGGAAGCCCACTTTTAAAAAATAAAAAAGTCAGCAAAGTTAGGGCGGCACGCACAAGCCCACGCTGATAAAAATCCAAAAGACTACGGCATAAACACAAGGCCAACGCACAAGGCTATCATTTATTCCGTTTCCTTTTGGTTTTTTGCCCTTGCCGCCCTGTCAAGAGGCTTTCTTTTTTCTTTTTTTTTTCGGTTTTTTTTCTGTTTTCTTTTAAAAATGTGTGCGAAGCGTAGCGGAGCAAAATTTTAAATCCCTACGTGTATGCAGTCAGCAAAAATTCAAACGTACAGCCCCAAAAATGAAGTTTCGCAGCACTCATTTTTCATTCTCTGCAAAGGTTTAAATAGTGGTAAGCCTCTGGAGCAACCAACCGCCAACTGTTTTGTAATGTCATGCGAAAGCGGAGAAGAAATGAAGCGTTACTATTGGCTTTGTTTTGGTTTATGGCAGTCTAAAGCCTTTCACCCTCACTTGTGCGGCTCAGTCATTCCATTTTTACGCATCAATGATTTTAGAAAGATTTTTGCAGAGGCAGCAGCCCAAACAATCGGCAATGAACCAAAGGAGCAAAAAATGGTTTCCGACCTTCAAAAGTTGCAGCAGCTTGAAAAGCTATACAAGCAAAACTTGCTTCTTATAACTGATGCAAAAAGGGCAGTGTTTTACAAGTTCATGCGGAGGCGTTAATCGCTTCCGCCTGTTTCGCCTTTATCCCGACCATGAAGCAAGGATGAAGGCAAGATGATTCGCCTCTAAGCGTAAAATATTGGCAGGTATGCCAACAAAAAAGCCCCGGATGAACCGAGGCTTTTTCAATGGAGCAGATAATTCAATCCTTAGAAAATCTCCTGAATCTTCAACGCATTACCTGAGTTGAACAGGTAATAGTTGGAACCAACTTGCTGATAGAACTCGATTCCGATACACTGCAACACACTTGCATCAGCCGTAAGGGTTGGAGAACCCGGCAGGGTAGCAGTTACAACAGTTGACGTTGCAACAGGTGAGAACAAATCAATGTAGCCGGAATACTGAACGTCTGAAAGTTCATTATTGGCTGCGTCAATCGGTTCATAAACTCCGGTAGTGTCATTGTACGCAAAATCCGATACACAAGCCAGAGCATGGATTAAGCGAAAATGAGTAGCACCAGCAGGAGCATTCACCAAGTTTGCAGGGTTGAAAGCTGGAACGGTTAAAGTACCGCTGTCACGACCTGGAGTGTGGGACAGAGTGAACGGAGCAACAAACACACCTTCCAAGCTCACGTTTTTGTCAAACGCAAATCCGTTCAGGTACTGGCTTTGCTGCGAAATCAGAATTGCACGGTAACCCCTTGCTTCAGTCTGATCTTCCAGATTGATTTTTTTCATTATCGCAGTGAGGCGACCTGTCATTTGAGGGTCACTCATTTGCTTAATGATTTGAGAGAGAGCAACCCGAACAGATTTACCGGCTGTTGCACAGCCTCCGAACTCGTTCATGTTTTCACGAGTACGTTCAAATTCGGGAGCAGTTAAGATTTGGTCACCATTGGGACCGCCTACAAGTCCTGCAAAGTCGCCTTGCAGTCCTTTGATTTTGAAATGTCGTACACCGCCCATTGTGCCGGAGTAACGAACGAGACCAGTTTGTCTTGCCATTTTGCTATTTTTTTAAAAGTTTGAAAATTCAAATATCTTTAGCAAATTTACATTCTATTACATTGATTTACAGCAGTTTACGCAGTGCAAAATGGTGCAATTCAAAGCATACGGACAAGCAATTATCAAAACACACCTCAAAATCACTAAAGTGGTTGATGGGGATGGCTTGTTTGTAGTGAACCCTTTCAACAAACAGGAAGAAGAAATTCGTTTCCTGGGCATTGATGCACCTGAAATAAGAAGGTCTAAAAAGCTGCAACAGGATGAAAGAGAAACACACTTACCCGGCCAGCTTCTCTTATTGTTGGGTAAACAATCAAAGGATTTTCTGAACTCCATTGCACCAGTTGGAACGTCTGTTACTATCCAACTGGAAAAGCCTCATAGCATTGATTCTTTTGGTCGTACACTGGCTTATGTGTTTCTTCCTGATGGAACTTGCCTAAATGAATTGATGATTAAGGAGGGCTTTGCAAAGCCTTACAGCAGGTATTATTGTGAAGCGTTAGCAGATTTTCAGCAAATCAATATATTTGCAAAGTCGAATCGAAAAGGACTGTACCAAACAGTCAACGATTTTTAATCAGAAGCACTATTTTGTTACCAGTTTTCCCTTGTTTCACTCAACTTTGTTGCCTATTTGTTGCCCAATCGGCTGAAAGCCTTGATACACAAGGGTACTATACTTTTTGTATCGGAAAGTAATTTTTTATCCTATTCACTTGCTAATCAGAAAACAATCCCATAACATTGGGGTAACATATCGTTTACCTCATGCGCATGTACTTTTTTTCGGCTGTTGTTCTCAGCCTGTTTTTATTTTCCTGTAAAAAGGATCCTAAAAACACCCAACTTTCCAAACCTGTTTTTCCCGTTCAAAACGATTCGGTTGATATGCTCAAACTGAATCAGATTCAGGTAATCGGTAGTCATAATAGTTACCGAACGCGCACCTATCAACCCATTTTTGATATGGTAATGAATTTATACAATAGCGGGGTGCTCTCAGAAGACCTGAATCCACAGGGCTGGGATTATACCCACGAAACGCTTCCCAAACAATTCGGGGCATTTGGCATGAGAGCCATTGAACTGGATATTTATGAAGATGCCCAAGGCGGCAGGTTTTATAACCGCGGTGGATTGGTCCTCGTAGATGAACCCATGGCTTCGGGTTTATCTGAACTTAATGAACCCGGATACAAAGTGCTGCATATTCCTGATTTTGATTATAATACTCACTATCTTACTTTTAAAGAGGCGCTGAGTGTGGTGAAAACTTGGAGTGAATCTAATCCGAACCACCTGCCCATATTCATCCAGGTGGAATCGAAAACCCAAACCGTGGGCGATCAGCTTAGTTTTCCTTTTTTGCAACCTTCATTACCTTTTACTCCGGGAGCATCTGATGCATTGGATGAAGAAATTAAAAGTGTTTTCGGACAGGATTTAGACAAGGTGATTACTCCCGACAAAGTACGTGGTACTTATAATACGCTCAGGGAGGCGGTTTTGGCGGGTAACTGGCCCACATTGGGACAAAGCCGTGGGCATGTAATTTTTGTAATGGAGGGCGGTTTGGTTTCTCAATATGAAACGGGACACCCATCCTTGCAGGGAAGAGCTATGTTTACGTTTACTACTTCAACGACAGATCATGCGGCCTTTATTCTACGCAATAACTCCATTGGCTCTTTCAGTAACATACAACAGGAAGTTGCTGCAGGTTTTATAATACGAACGCGTGCTGACGGTGACACCGAAGAGGCACGCACCGGAGATTACACTAAAATGCTGGCTGCCTTTGAAAGTGGAGCCCAAATAATATCTACGGATTATTATAAACCCGATCCACGGTATAAAACAGAGCCTCAAAACTGGACAGATTTCAAAGTGGCTTTTCCTGATAATAAAACATGGCGGATAAACCCTGTAAGTGCTTCTCAGTGGGTTTCACTGGGAATAATTACAGAATAGTTATTCTTCGCTTTTGTAGTATGTAAAGTCGTTCACAACCGTTCGAAGAAACTGCTCATTAGGCACGGCTGTGGAGTTAGGATCCATTCCGAATAGAGCTTTCACTTTCATACCACAGGCATTAATCACTTGATAATTACTGTATTTTTCGTGATATAGAATGGCTTCTTTTATTACTTCGATATCTTTTGAAGATAAATTTTTAACCTGCGGATATTGAGGTTCATATCCTTTTTGTTCAAATGCCAGAATGGTATCTTGCAGTGAAACCCGCTTTTTTACTTTGGCCACCGTGGTTCCTGCTGCAATATCGCCCAACCGTTGCCCTTTCCCGTTTATGAGAATTACAATCAGGCTCAGACCGAATACTCCCTGCATTTCTAAAATGCGTGTCAACCAGCGAATGATATAATTGCCCAATGTAGGCTCAGTACCATCTAACCGGATGACTTTAATTTTCATTATTTTTTTACCGATGCTTTGCCCGTTATTGAATATTTCGAGCAGGGGATGATAAAAAAGTAAAGGGGAAATGATGGTAAGAATACCTGTAATAGTTTTCATTTCTGTACCAAAACCGACGAGATTGTCATAGGCAATCCAGATTATAAAACACATGCCTGCCATAACGATATAATCAATCAGGTAGGCCAAAAGCCGGTCTCCGACAGCCGACACTTCATAAAGCAATTTTACGTTTTGTGTGGTTTGAACTTCTATATGGTCAAATGCGCTCATATTCTTTGGCTAAATGTATTAATTTTTAAAAATAAGAAAGGCTTTCCGATCGGAAAGCCTTTCTTGGTACCCGTATGTGTACGGATTATTTTTTAATGAATCGTCTTACTGCAATTATACCCTCGTTTGATTCTAATGTAACATTGTACATTCCCGGGGCAAGTGAAATTACATCGAATGATTTAGAATATTCGGTAAATACTTTGCCGAGGAATTCATTCATTACAATTTTACCCTGAATGTCGTATACTTTCATGGTAACTTCTTTTTCACCTGCAGGAACATATGTCAGTGTTATCCAAGTTTCAGCAGGATTAGGGAATAGGTTCACCACCTCATTCAACCCATTTTCACCGATTCCGGTGTTCGGAATAATTACGGTAAAGTATGCTTTATCTTCACCGCAATCATTGCTTACGGTTAATGTTACAATAAACGAACCTGCCTGATTGTATGTATGGGTAGGTGAGAAGGCATTTGAAGCCGGACTTCCGTCACCAAAATCCCAGGTATAAGTGTTACCACCGGTTGAGGTGTTATTAAAAGTAAATGTAGGGCTGCTACCGGATACTGTGAACGAAGCATTGGGTGCTGTATCAATAGTAACAACAACGGCAGGATTAGAGGAGTTTCCGCTACATCCGGCGGCATTGGTTACAAATACAGAGTAGTTTCCGGCTGTAGTTACTACGATGCTTTGAGATGTTTCTCCATTTGACCAAACGTTTCCAGTCTGAGAACTAGATGTCAGTGTGACGCTACCTCCTTGACAAAAATTCGTAGGACCGCTTACGGTAACGATAGGAGTAGGAGGCGTTTGACTTGCGTCTACAACCACAGGTTCTGAAACCAGGGAAACACAACCTGACGCAGTAGTTACAACCACCGTGTAAGTTCCCGATGATGTTACTGTAATAGATTGTGTGGTCGCTCCGTTTGACCATAAGTTACCATTAGCAAAATTTGATGTCAAGGTAACGCTGCCGGGAGCACAGAAAGTAGTCGGCCCGGATGTGGTTATCACAGGCTGAGATGGGAATGGACTGGTTGCCACAACTACAGCTGCAGAAGATGGTGATGTACACCCGTTGGCATCCGTGTGGATTACCGTATAAGTTCCTGCAACACTCACCGTAATAGACTGTGTGGTTGCACCTGTTGACCATAGGTTGCCTGTGGCATAGTTAGACGTAAGTGTTACGCTGTCGCCTATACAGAATGCCGTAGGTCCTGATGTGGTAATGAGGGGTGCTGTTGGTATTGGGTTAGAGGTAACCTCTACAATAACTGAACTCAATGAGGTACATCCCAGAGCATCAGTATAAGTAACCGTGTATGAACCGGAAGTCGAAGCAATTATACTTTGTGTAGTAGCCCCCGTTGACCAAAGATTGCCTGATGCATAGCTTGATGTCAAGGTAACGCTGCCTCCCGCACAGAATGTGGTTGGTCCTGATGTGGTAACCGTTGGTGCTGATGGAAGCGGATTTACGTTGATTGCTATTGAGGAGGTTGAAGAGGTACATCCATTGATATTTGTGTGAGAAACGGTGTATGTACCTCCTGCGGTTACTGTAATGGATTGCGTTGTCGCTCCGGTAGACCAAAGATTTCCTGTGGTATAATTTGAGGTTAAGGTAACACTGCCACCGTCACAGAAGGAAATTGGTCCTAATGCCGAAATGATTGGCGGCACAGGCGTTGGATTAACTATTACTAATACGTTGGCCGATTGAACAGAAGTACATCCGTTGGCGTTGGTATGAGCAACCGTGTAAGAACCTCCAGTAGTTACTGTAATGGATTGTGTGGTTTCACCTGTTGACCAAAGATTACCCGTTGCATAGCTTGATGTCAGCGTAACACTTCCTCCCGCACAGAATGTAGTAGGACCTGAAGCCGTAACCACAGGAGCAGTCGGATTTGGGTTAACCGTTACAACTGTAGAAGCAGATGCGGGAGAGGTACATGTATTGGCATCTGTATGGATAACCGTAAACGTTCCGTTTGTGGAAACGGTGATTGACTGTGTTGTCGCTCCGTTAGACCAAAGGTTACCAGTGGCATAGCTCGAAGTCAACGTTACACTTCCTCCTAAACAGAATGTGGTCGGCCCAGAAGCCGAAATGGTAGGTGCAGACGGCAATGGGTTAACAGTAACGGTCGTTGCAGTTGATGGAATCGATGTACATCCGTTACCGTCGGTATGGGTAACCGTAACAGATTGGCTGGTTGAAACCGTTATGGATTGTGTGGTTTCTCCTGTTGACCAAAGATTACCCGTAGCATAATTTGAGGTAAGTGTTACACTTCCTCCTGCACAGAATGTGGTAGGGCCAGACGCTGTGATTACAGGAGCTACAGGAAGCGGGTTTACTGTAATTACTGTTGCTGCTGATGTAGGTGAAGTACAACTGTTAACATCTGTGTGCGTTACTGTTACGGTTTGATTGGTAGTAACCGTAATGCTTTGTGTGGTTTCTCCGGTAGACCAAAGGTTTCCTGTAGCATAACTCGAAGTTAACGTCACGCTTCCTCCCTGACAGATTGTGGTAGGACCGGATACCGTTACTGTTGGTGCTGCAGGTATAGGATTTACGGTCACTACAGTTGCAGCAGAAGCAGCAGAAGTACATCCGTTACCATCAGTATGGGTTACTGTTATGGTTTGGTTGGTTGAAACCGTAATGCTTTGTGTAGTTTCTCCGGTTGACCAAAGATTACCTGTAGCATAATTTGAAGTCAATGTTACACTTCCGCCTGCGCAGAACGTGGTAGGACCTGAAGCTGTGATGACAGGTGCTGAAGGAGTTGGATTCACGGTTACGTTGAAAGCAGTAGAAGCGGGAGATGTACAGTTATTTCCATCAGTATGGGTCACCGTGAATGTACCCGAAGCAGAAACAGTGATGGATTGAGTGGTTTCTCCGTTTGACCATACATTACCGCTTGCATAGCTTGACGTTAACGTCACATTCGTACCCGAGCATACAGTTACAGAATTTGAATTAGTTGAAAGGCATCCAGTACATGAAGGTGAAGCAGCAGCCGATGCCGCACAGATTCCGTCCCATAAAGTTGAGCAGCAGAAAGGGTCAGAAGGGCAGATTGCATTTTGACAGGCTAGATCTGATGGAAAACCGGGTGCTCCGGAAGGTTGATCGCAGAACGGGCCGGTATTGGCTGGATTAGAAGAAATGGTCGGAGCAATCGGGTTTGGATTTACAGTTACAACCGTAGCTGAAGAAGCGGCAGAAGTACATCCGTTTCCGTCGGTATGAATAACCGTAATAGTTTCATTGGTTGATACGGTAATGCTTTGTGTAGTTTCCCCTGTTGACCAAAGATTTCCTGTGGCATAACTTGAAGTTAGCGTTACGTTTCCACCTGAACAGAATGTGGTTGGGCCGGATGCGGAAATTACAGGGGCAGTAGGATTAGCATTAACCGTAAATACGGCAGGGGTTCTACAGAATCCACCCGGGAATTGCGCATAGAATGTGGTTGAACCCGGTGTATTGGTGTCGATTATGCCGCTACCTGTAACTCCTACCGGATTAAACGGTGAACCGTTGGCAATAGGAGCTCCGCCAGTTGGAGTTGTATACCATTCCACATCAGCAGGACCTCCACCGGCAGGATTGGTTGTTACTACGGTGTATGGTCCAAAAGAAGTATTTGAAAATCCTGTTACCACCAGCGTGTAGGATACGCCGGCAGTAAGGGTAACATTTAAAGTTGACTGAAGACTGCATGCATCATCATTTGATGCTACGAAAGTGTTACCCGCGCAGGCACCGGCTGGATTAAACGGATTTTGATACATGGCCAAAAAGGTGTCAAAGGACGCATTGCCACACGTAGAGAACGAGTATGCACCGGTGGAAGGAGCTACAAAACTGTGAGTAGCAAAGGGAACGGCTGTTCCTACTGCAGAGTTAGCACAAGCACCTCCCTGCGCAATGGACAGAGGCCTGTTATAAGTTGGTGCTCCGCTGGTATTACCACTAAAGTTTGGAAGGGGACTTCCTGAACCTCCTCCTAAAGTAGATGTAAGACCACCGGTTACCGTTCCGCCTTGACAAAGTTCATAATCTGTAGTGATAGGGGCATCTTCCTCAGTGATATCAATTACTGTTGAGGAGGGAGAAGTACAACCACTTCCTGCAGTAAAGAATACAGAATATGAACCGGCAGTCGAAACCGTAATACTTTGTGTGGTTTCACCGGTTGACCACTGGTTTCCGGAAGCATAACTTGATGTTAACGTTACCACATCACCAGGACAAAGAATCGTGTTTCCGGTAATTGTAATAACTGGAGCAGTAGGTAATGCTATAACAGAAACAGATATCGGTGCAGAGGCCGCAGAAGTACATCCGCTTGCACTAGTATGAGTAACGGTTACCGATTGGTTTGAAGAAACGGTAATGGACTGTGTGGTTTCACCTGTTGACCAAAGGTTACCAGTGGCATAATTTGAGGTAAGCGTAACACTGCCGCCCGCACAGAATGTAGTTGGCCCGGAAGCGGTAATTACGGGTGCCGCAGGAGTCGGGTTCACGGTTACGTTGAAAGCAGTAGAAGCGGGAGAAGTACAGTTATTACCATCCGTATGTGTCACGGTAAATGTACCTGAAGTAGAAACAGTGATGGATTGAGTGGTTTCTCCGTTTGACCATAAATTACCGCTGGCAAAGCTGGAAGTTAAAGTCACATTCGTACCCGAGCATACAGTTACAGAATTTGAATTAGTTGAAAGGCATCCAGTACATGAAGGTGAAGCAGCAGCCGATGCCGCACAGATTCCGTCCCATAAAGTTGAGCAGCAGAATGGGTCTGAGGGGCAGATTGCATTTTGACAGGTTAAATCTGATGGAAAACCGGGTGTTCCTGTAGGTTGGTCACAGAAAGGTCCTGATCCGCTATTTGCAGGTGGATTTGAAGTGATGGTCGGAGCAGAAGGGATTGGATTAACCGTTACCACCGTTGCAGCAGAAGCGGCAGATGTACATCCGTTTCCGTCAGTATGGGTAACTGTAATGGTTTCATTGGTTGAAACGGTGATGCTTTGCGTAGTTTCTCCTGTTGACCAAAGATTACCCGTAGCGTAATTTGAAGTTAGTGTTACGCTTCCACCGGCACAGAATGTGGTCGGACCGGAAGCGGAAATAACAGGAGCAGCGGGTAATGCATTCACTGTAACTGCCGTTGCGGCAGAAGCAGCCGAAGTACATCCGTTTCCATCAGTATGGGTTACAGTGAATGAACCGGTTGTAGAGACTGTGATACTTTGAGTAGTTGCTCCGTTAGACCAAAGGTTTCCTGTAGCATAATTTGAAGTAAGCGTAACACTACCTCCCGCACAGAATGTAGTTGGACCCGAGGCTGAAATTACTGGTGCAGCCGGTAATGGATTAACCGTTACCACAGTTGCAGCAGATGCCGCAGAAGTACATCCGTTTCCGTCGGTATGGGTAACCGTTACAGATTGGTTAGATGAAACCGTTATAGATTGTGTGGTTTCCCCTGTTGACCAAAGATTTCCGGAAGCATAATTTGAACTCAATGTTACACTACCTCCCGCACAGAATGTGGTTGGACCGGAGGCTGAAATTGTGGGAATTACCGGAAGAGGGTTTACTGTAACTACGGTAGCTAAAGAAACAGCCGAAGTACAACCACCTGCATCAACATATGAAACTGAAAATGAACCAGAACCATTCACCAATATACTTTGAGAAGTAGCTCCTGTATTCCATACATTACCTGAAGCACTGCTTGAAGTAAGAGTTACACTGCCACCATTGCAAAAGGTTGTCGGTCCGCTTGCTGAAATAGTTGGGGGTGGGCATATACAACTCACATCTAATGTAAATGTTCCTGTTGCTCCCCCAAAACCTTGTACCAATACCCAATAGGTGGTGCCGCTTGTTGTATTGAAGGTTACGGAGGATTGTAAACCGCAAAAATCATCATTGCCTCCTATACACGTCAGACTTCCCGATGAACCGGTATAAATATTCAGTTTAGTGTCATATGAAGCACCCAAACAAGTAGAAACCGTAATTGGTGATCCGTTACCTATAACAGAATACCAAACCCCGGGGGCAGAAACGGAAGTACCACAAAGAAGATTCTCATCTACACCTTGCGTAGCTCCTGATGTAGTGCCGCTCACTGAAGCTCCACAGGCAACGGGAATAGCACCTGCAATCTCATCATTTGGAATACTAGCAACGCAACTTCCTGTGTAGGTAATGGCAAAATCAAAACCGGGTGCAACAATACTTCCGTCTGAAGTAAATTGAACCGTAATTATTTGTCCGGGAGCACTGGTAAAGTTATAAGTACCTGTTCCCGTAAGAGTTTGAATTAATGTTCCGCCAGTTCCGGCACCGCTGAATACATTTATAAAATCCCAATTGGTTTCTACATTATAATTACCTGAGATTGTGATAACCGCTGCTCCACTATTTTGAAGAACGGTAAACCCGTTAGCTCCATTAGCATAATTAGCTAAACCTGCATGGTCCTGAAGCTGGGTGTTGGTTCCACAAGGCACGGAATTATTTCCTGCTAAAGGCACCAACGTGGCACCACCAACTAATGGAGTCAAGCAGCTTACACATGAAGGATTTGTAGCAGCAGCAGAAGCACATAATGCATCCCAGCTTGTATTGCAACAAAATGGGTCAGCTGCGCAGATAGCTGTCTGGCAGGCAGGAACACCAGGGAAGCCGGGTCCTGCTTGTGCCTGATCGCAATATGGAGGACCTACATATCCTCCACCTGTGGATAAGCAACCTACACAAGATGGACTTACGGCAGCAGCAGATGCACATAAATTATCCCAACTAGTGCTGCAACAAAATGGATCTGCTGCACAAATGGCAGCCTCGCAGGTAGGGTTGGATGGAAAACCGGGGCCGGGTTGAGCCTGGTCACAAAACTGTGCATTAGCAACAATTGACACTGCTGCCAGCAGAATGGCGAATAGAAAACGCTTCATAATAGGGCAAAAATTGAGTAAGACTTTTAGATTAAGGTATCTATATGACCACAAATAAAAGGTATTTTTTTCAATTTGCAAACAAGTGTTAAAGGAGTTAGAGAAATCTACAAAAAGAAAAAGCCATTCCCGGACAAGGAATGGCTTTTAAAGAAATGACTTATAAAAATTACATTTTCACAAAACGACGGGTGGTTTTAGAGCCATCCTGAGTGTTTAGTGAGATAATGTAAGTACCCGGAGCTAAGTCCGAAACATTCAGTGTAGTCATAAATTCACCCTGAATCTTACCCATGTTTTTATTCAAGAGCTCTTTCCCTTGTAAATCATACATTTTAATGTAAAATGCTTTTTCTGATTCAGAGTTAAAGCTGATGTTAATAAACTCACTTGTAGGATTTGGGAATAATTCAAAAACACCAATCTCTAAAGATTCTGAGATTCCTATGCCAAATACGGTAACAGTTTCCGTAGCGGTACTTGTTCCACAGGCATTAGTTACTGTTAATGTTACAGTAAATGTACCATTTGCAGTATAGGTGTGGCTAGGATTTGTTGCATTGGATGTGGGAGAACCATCTCCAAAGTTCCAGGTTACCGAAGTGGCATTTTGTGATGTACTGGTAAAGCTGAATGTTGGAGAAGAGCCTGAAACCGTAAACGAAGCCGAAGGGTCAGGAAGTATAGTTACATCCACTGCGTTAGAAGCATCCGAAATACAGCCGTTCTCCGTAACGGTAACCGTGTAAGAGCCTGCATCAGATACGGTAATGGATTGGGTGGTAGCTCCTGTTGACCATTCATTGCCGCTAGTCGCACTTGATGTCAGGGTAACACTTCCATCATCACAAATGGAAGTAGAACCACTAGCTGTAATTGTTGGAGTGGCTGGAATACTATTTACGGTTACTGTGATAGAATTAGACACAGCGGATTCACATCCATTCTCTGTAACGGTTACATTAAATGTACCGGGAACAGAAACAATCAACGCTTGAGTGATAGCGCCCGTATTCCATTCGTTTCCGTTGGATGCATTTGAAGTTAATTCCACAAATTCACCATCACAGAATGTAGTGGGTCCGGATGCTGAGATAACCGGTGTTGCGGGAATAGCATTTACGGTTACGGCTACAGGTGCTGATGCAACGCTGGTACAGCCAGAAGCCGTTTGGGTAACTGTATAGTTGCCGCCTGTCGTTACGGTAATAGATTGTGTAATGGCTCCATTTGACCATGTATTGCCAGAAGCAACACTTGACGTCAAAATAACGCTTTCACCATCACAGAATGTGGTTGAACCCCCTGCCGTAATGGTTGGAGCTGCGGGTAATGGATTAACGGTAACTAACGTAGCTGCTGAAGCCGGAGATGTACAGCCATTCACCGTTTGAGTAACAGTGAACGAGCCTGCTGTGCCTACAGTTATTGACTGGGTAGTAGCTCCGTTTGACCATGTATTGCCTGATGCTGCACTAGATGTTAACGTTACTGAACCTCCGTCGCAGAATGTGGTAGGTCCTGTAGCCGATATTGTCGGTGCACTTGGAATGGTATTAACGGTAACTGTAGTAGCCGCAGAAGGTGCAGATGTACATCCATTCACAGTTTGTGTTACCGTGAAACTACCTGCCGTAGAAACGGTGATAGACTGTGTTGTTGCTCCATTTGACCATAAGTTGCCTGTAGCGGCGCTCGAAGTAAGAGTTACACTTCCGCCGGTACAGAAAGTGGTAGGTCCGCTTGCGGTAATAGTTGGTGCTGCTGGAAGTGGACGTATATCCACATATTGGGAAGCAGAAGCCGGAGAAGTACATCCATTCGCAGTAGTCGTTGCTGAATAAGAACCTGAAGTGGTAACCGCTATGGTTTGAGTGGTTGCTCCATTAGACCACGTGTTTCCGGAAGCTACACTTGACGTAAGCGTGACATTGGTGCCTTCGCAAACACTGATGGTTGTACTTAAACAGCCAATACAGGAAGGGGTAGAAGCCGCAGCTCCTGCACAAATTCCATCCCATGTATTATTACAACAAAATGGATCAGCTGCACAAATATCAACTTGGCAAGCCAAATTCCCCGCAAAGCCGGGACCTCCTTGTGCCTGATCACAGAAAGGACCGGCAGGGGCAACGTTCGATGTTAACGTTGGAGCAGCAGGAATTGGATTAACCACTACGTTGATATTCGTAGATGCATTAGAAGTACATGCCTGAGCCGTTGCAGAAACATTAAACGTACCATTACTGTTTACATTGATTGTCTGGGTAGTTTCTCCGTTTGACCATATATTGCCTGATGTAGCACTGGAAGTTAAATTTACGTCCTGACCAGTACAAATATTTATGGTGTTTGTTCTACAGCTTACACAGCTTGCATTAGAAGCGGCAGCCGAGGCACATATTCCATCCCAGGTATTGTTACAGCAGAATGGATCGGCCGCACAAATAGCTGCTTCGCAAGCCGTATTCCCAGGAAATCCGGGTCCTCCCTGAGCTTCATTACAATAAGGCCCTGGAGAAACCGGGACACTGGATGTAATAGTTGGTATGGCCGGAGTGGGATTGGTAACATTCCATGCCGCTGAAGGATCAGAACTGCAGGTACCTATTGATGAAGTAACCGTGTAGGCTCCGGTAGTGGAAACGGTAATCGATTGTGTTGTTGCTCCGTTAGACCATAAGTTGCCCGTAGGCGAACTGGATGTAAGGGTTACCGTTTGTGGATTACAGATGTTGTTATTGGTGGTCAGACAGCTTGTACAACTGGGAGTGGATGCCGCAGCACTAGCGCAAATATTATCCCAGCTTGTTGCGCAGCAGAATGGGTCAGCTGCACAGATATCGGTTTGGCATGCCGTGTTAGAAGGAAATCCGGGTACTCCTTGCGCCTGATTACAAAATGGACCTACGGGTGCCACACTTGAGGTGATCGTTGGACCGGCGAAGGGGCCTGAAGAAACCTGCATTCCAAAGTTACCCGTAGCACTACCAAATCCATTTACTACAATATAATAGGTGGTGCCCAAGGTACTCGGAAAAGTAACTAAGGAGGTTAAACCGCTTGGTCCGGTTCCTCCGTCATCATCACTGGCTATACAGGTAAGTGCGCCGCACGTTCCTGTATACACATGTAATTTGGAATCATAATCGGTTCCATTACTCATATCTAAGGTAATTGTACCGCCTGTACCCTGCATGGTGTACCAAATTCCGTTATTAGGTTGGCCGCCTACGCCTGCGCCACATATTCCTAATCCAGCGTCTGAAGTAGCATCTACAGTAGAGCCTGTTATAACATCTCCGCATAGAATAGGAAATGCGCCCGGACATAAATCATTCGGAGGACCAGAAAAATAAGTAATGCGTAATGTCCAATTGGAAAATGTGGTTGGATCACCCGATCCGCCATCTCCTATATATAGAGTCCATGTTCCATTCATAGTCCCTCCAAATAAATTGGCAAATGAAGAAGGAGGGGTAGCAATGCTACCCGGATTGGCGAAATAGGAACATAATCCATTTACTGAACAAACAGCACCGGCTGCCTGCCCCATCAGTTCGGCATCTGTGGTGCCTAAATCAGAAAAGGTTACCGTGGCACCGAGCCAATCGTTGCTTGAACCGCAACATAATGTGCCGTCATCGACAGTTTCTGCCAAACCGGGGCGGCTCATGAGGCCCAGTATTTGACCATTGGGTGCCTGTAACTTTATGACCATATCGCCCACCCAGGTACAGCTGGCCGATACGTCAACTTCAATATTAGTAATGGTTGCACCGGCAGGTATACCGGAAACCGTAACCGGCGCAGCACCCATACTGCCCAATGTGCCATTATAGCCGTCATCAACAACGGCTCCGGGGCTATTGTTTGTTACCGTGAAAATGGTCTGACTGAATCCTGTGCCCGACAGTATAGCCAAGCAACAGACAGTCAAAAGACGTCTTAGGTTAGATGTTAAGGATTTCATATGACTTATTTTTTGTTAGTGTTCGTTTTACTGTCATCGTAATTGGCAGGTAACCTCCTTTGGGAATTATCAGGCACCTGTTGAGGAGAAGCTGAAGTTCCATTTGCCTTTTTCTGTTGTTCCATATACTTATCGTAATGGCCGTCGGCATACCAGGCTTCTTTGGCTTTTGCAGGGTCAGAAATACCTTTGTAGTTTTCGTAGGGTAAAGCTGTACGGGTGGATGGGGTAGTCGCTTTTACCTCAGTAGCCGGCTTTGCCTCCGGAACCTGACGTGAAGTAGCCGGCACTTCGCGGGTTTGCGCTTGAGCCGCAAAGCCTGCGCAAGTGAATAAGGCCGCAGTAATAAATAAGTTCTTCATAAATGTGAAAATTAAGTGGTTAGATAAAAATAAGACGCAATGTAAATGTTTAATTTGTATTTACAAAATGTCGTAATACAGATTTGTAAATTCTTACTTTACAAGAGGATTTCCCCTATTTGTTTTTTAGATTAGTGCCGTGAAAGAAATTTCCTTTTTAAATAAATACCGTCAAAAATGGGAAACTTTGGAAGACTCCCTTGATAAGGGAACTTCTGTTTCTCCCGATGAATTATGCGAATTGTTTATTCAACTTACCGATGATTTATCTTATGCCCGAACGTTTTATCCGGAAAGCAAAACCACACAATACCTGAATCAACTCAGTATCCGGATTCACAGAGAAATATATAAGAATAAAAAAGAAAAAAAATCACGTTTTGTTACCTTTTGGAAAACCGAACTCCCTTTGGTCATGGCTTCACATCAAAAGCCTTTACTGATTTCATTTCTTACTTTCTTTTTGGCACTTGCAGCCGGTTGGTTGTCTTCTTCCATCGATAGTCAATATGTTTATCTCATGTTTGGAAACACCTATGTAAACACTACCTTAGAAAATATAGAATCAGGTAAACCGATGGATATTTATGGCAGTATGAGCGAAACGCCCATGTTTATTTACATTGCGGCCAATAACATTTTTGTTTCGTTTAAGTATTTCATCTTTGGCTTCTTTTTTTCGGTGGGTTCGCTTTTTTTCCTTTTTTCGGAAGGGCTCAGGATTGGCGCTTTTTTCCAGCTGTTTTATTCCAAAAATGTGTTAGCCCATGCCATGACGGCCGTATGGATTCACGGAACGATTGAAATTTCGGTGATTATTGTGGCATGTGCCGCAGGCGTTGTTGTCGGAAATTCTATCGTTTTTCCCGGAACCTATGCCCGCTCGGTTTCCTTAATCCGGGGCATGAAAGACGGTATCAAAATCATTATCGGATTGGTTCCTTGTTTTGTTCTGGCCGCATTATTAGAAGGTTTTGTTACCCGGCATTATCATGTGAGCACCGCGGTTAGTATATTGATTATATTATCTTCGCTCACTTTCATTATCTGGTACTTTGTTTTGTATCCTATTTCCATAAGAAATAAAAAAACCACACTTCTTAAACCGTCATGAAATCATTTACTAAAATACCATTCAGGGTTTCCAGAGATCTGGGACAGATTTATAACACGGCGTTTAAATTTATACGACAGAACCGCTCAGTGTTATTCAAATCCATTACATTTTATATAATGCCCTTTATATTATTGGCAGCTATGTTGCTTTTTACGGCTGCCGGAAATGTAATTACCACGGTGTACAGAGGTGTTTCGGGCAATTGGCTTCATGTGGGTCTCTCTGTGGTACAGGCCTTGTTTGGTTTGTTGATCGGCTATCTGGCCTATGCTACTTATATAACCTTGGTATACGAGTATATGAAGTTATACCACGAATCAGAAAATCCACAGGATATAACCCATCAGGATGTATGGAAAGCCACCAAAAAAAGATTTTTTCTAGGGTTTGCCAATGTGTTAATCTGGGGTATTTTGGTATCCACACTTACGGGTGTGGTGTTATTTCTTTTTTACTTGTTTCTTATAGTTGGCTTTTTAATATCTGCCGCACTTAATGCCCCCTGGCTGATTATAGTGTTTTATGGTTTATTATATCTGATTGAATATTCACTGGTATTGTACATACAGGTTTTTTCGTTTCCCATGATTTTTTTAAGTGCGTTTGAACGGATAGATGTGTTTACTGCATTCGGTAAAAGTTTTTCCATGGTGAATCGTAAAACCAATTTTTGGAACGCCATTGGCGTTACCGTGGTGGGTGGTTTAATTATGTTTATTCTAAGGTATATAACACTTTTTCCGGCTACCATTATAGGCGGCATATTTGCTTATAACAGCATAAACCCGAATGATATGCTGCCGGGGGGGATGTACTTTAAAATTCTTGTAAATGGTGTATTGCCCACGCTGACATTGTTATACTTTTACACATTTGTGGTGTATCTGGTGGCAGAAGGCTTTGAATCGCTGAGTTTAGATGAACGTGTAAGCGCTAAAGGTCTGCTCAATAAAATTGAAAAAATCGGAACGTATAGAGACAAAGGACCTGAATATTACGAAGTAAGTTATTGAGCATGTTCCTACGCAGATTAAGTCATATATTGGTATGTGCAGTCTTTTGTGTTATGGGCTCTATTTCTGCGTGGGCCAATACGGTTAATGAGCGGAATTTTGATCAACAGAAAATTGAACAGCTTCGAAACAGTAAAGATTACCGTTACGAAGAACGTATCACCTTTTCCATCTTTGACTGGCTCGAACGAATCGGTAACATCATTAATGAATGGCTTCGTGGAATTTTTGATTTTGATATGATTCCGCTTCCTGAAGATGTGAACTTTGTAAAAATTATAATTTGGACTGCCGCCATTCTTGCCGTGGCAGCTGTTATATACATCATTTTTAAAGGCAAATGGTCTTGGTTATTCAGCGGCAAAAAATTCAAGAAAAAAGATGAAAAGGATTATCTGGTTTTTTCTGAAGACATTCATGCCATCCCTTTTGAAAGTGAAATTGACAAAGCCATTCAAAACAAAAATTACAGGCTGGCCACACGCCTGTTTTATTTAAAATCGCTTAAAGAATTGTCAGATAACGGATATATTGAATGGAGAATTAATAAAACCAATTCGGAGTATAAACGTGAAATTTCTGCGTCCGATATCCGCGAAGAATTTGCCTATCTTTCCGTAGCGTTTGAATACATCTGGTATGGAGAACTACAACCCGGCGAAACGCTTTTTTTAGAAACATTTTCACGGTTCAGGAATTTTAGTCGACGATTTCAAAAACAACCCTCCGAATCATGAAGCAGGACCGGAAATATATACTTTTTGTTATGGTGCTGTTTGCGCTTTTTTTAGCGCTGATGTTTCTGCGCACCGAAAGTATTTCCTGGGTTCCTACTTTTTCAGTTAATGAAAAATCGCCTTTTGCTTCCAGGGCTTTATACGAACGTTTACCCGATCTGTTTGAACAAAATTCACCCCGCGTTTTATACATTCCCGCCACAGAATTTAAGCAAGAACAGGATACTTCAACAGTCCCTTTTAATTATCTGCTTATTGGGCAATCCTTAAAAATGGATAAGTTCGATACAAGGGCACTTATCTCATTGGTTTCGAACGGAAATTCTGTTTTTATTGCGGCAGAATCTTTGTCCTCATCACTTGAAGATACGCTTGGTTTTTATCCGGTGATGAATGCATGGAAGGGGACTTCTCCGTTCGACGAAGTGGATACCCTCAAACTTGGATTTGAAAAGCCATATTTTACGTCTCAAAAGCAGTTTTCTATGCGGCCTGAGGACAATAAATATGCTATTTCTGTTTCAGATTCTGCTTCAGAAGTTGAAATTTTAAGCCGAAATTCAGAAGGTAATCCTGTGTATGTTAGGCGAAAAATGGGTAAAGGATATGTGTATTTGCACTCGGTTCCTTTAGCTTTTACTAACTTTTATCTGCTTCCTGCACGTAATGATGAATATATCAGCCGCTGTTTTTCTTTTCTTCCTGTGGCTCCTGTATTTTGGGATGAATATTACAAGGTCGGAAGAAATGAATCTACTTCACCCATTCGGGTTATTCTCGCTAATAAATCGCTAAGATTGGCCTGGGTAATGTTGCTTATTTTTACCTTGTTATATATGCTATTTCAGAGCAAACGCAGGCAACGGATTATACCCGTTATCAAACCATTTGAAAATTCCACACTTCAGTTCGTGGAAACGTTAGGAAGATTATACCTTTCTCAAAAAGACCACAAGGCGTTAGCCCACAAAAAAATTCTTTATTTCTCAGAAAAAGTCAGACACCGGTTTTTGCTTATTCCTGAATTTTCTAAGCTTGAATCGGCAAAACAGGTAAGTCATAAAACCGGAATTCCTTTGGATGAAGTATCCGAATTGTTCAAATGGATTCATCACATTCAAAATTCTTCCGATATTTCACCCGAAACGCTAGTAAAACTTAACAAAATGATGGAATCATTTTGGAATAAAACACTTTCACATTCTAATAAATCATGAGTAACAGCGAAAATCCGTTTGAAAACCGACTGAATCTTTCCGGACTGAAAGAGTCTGTGGATCGTATACGCGAAGAGATTGCTAAAATTATTGTGGGCCAGCACGAAGTGGTGGATATGCTCATTCTTGCCATCCTCAGCGACGGCCATGTATTGCTCGAGGGAGTGCCGGGTGTGGCCAAAACCTTGGTGGCAAAACTTACCGCCCGAACTCTTTCGGTCGATTTTTCAAGGGTGCAGTTTACTCCGGATTTAATGCCTTCCGATATTATCGGAACGTCCATTTTTAATGTAAAAACCCAGGAATTTGAATTTAAAAAGGGGCCTGTCTTTGCGCACATTGTGCTGTGTGATGAAATAAACCGTGCCCCCGCCAAAACACAGGCAGCTCTGTTTGAATGTATGCAGGAAAAACAAATCACCATGGATGGGGTAACTTATCCGTTGGCACCTCCTTTTTTGGTATTGGCTACCCAAAATCCCATTGAACAGGAAGGGACTTACCGCCTGCCCGAAGCTCAGCTCGACCGCTTTTTGTTCAAGGTTTCGGTAGACTATCCTTCCTTGGAAGAAGAAGTGAAAATCATCCGTGAATTTCATCGACTTAAAGGGAATTTCAGTCCGGTTCAAATTCAACCGGTATTGAGTGTGGAACAGATTGAACATTATCGCAGTCTGGTGGCCGACGTACATGTGGAAGATCATCTGATGGAATACATCGCGCACATCATTCAGCAAACCCGCAATAACCGCAATCTTATGTTGGGCGCTTCGCCCAGGGCTTCGTTGGCCATTCTTTCCGGTGCTAAGGCTAAAGCGGCCATCAGCGGTCGTGATTTTATCACACCCGATGATATTAAATATGTGGCCAAACCGGTTTTACGTCATCGAATTCAACTTACTCCCGAAAGCGAAATGGAGGGCATGACTGCCGATAGAGTAGTTTCGGATATTTTGGAATTAATTGAAGTACCCAGATAACATCAGATTCCCCGGGTAAGGTTCCGTACCAGTTTGAAATTGCTGAAAAACTGTTTGAGAATAATTCGGATAAAAGTATAACCCGGAATGGCCAGAATCATGCCGACCAGTCCCGCTACGTTGCCTGCAATAAGCAGTACAATAAATAATTCCAACGGATGGGCTTTTACACTGGTTGAGAATATCACAGGCTGAAATACGGTATTGTCTAATATCTGTGTAACAGAAAATACGGCCAACATTTTAAAAATCAGCGGCATGGTCTGGTTGTAAAAATCCATATCCAGGTTGTTGGTGATGGCCAGCATAATGCCAAATGTGCCGCCTGCCAGCGGGCCCACATAAGGAACGATATTAAACATGCCTGCCGCAAATCCAATGGTAAGCGCTAACTGAAAATTAAGTCCTGCAATGAGAGATCCTATCGTAACACAAAGCGTAATCAGGGCCACCTGAATGCCTATACCCACAAAATAGCGGGTGAGCAATACACGGCTGTCATTGATGATATTTTTTACCTGTTCTTCGTATTTGGTAGGACTGGCCGACATTATGGCCTTGTAAAACAACGTCTGATCGCGCAGAAAGAAAAACGTGATAAATGAAATGGAAAAAATGGCCACACTTAATTCACCCAAAAAACCGAAAAGTGTTCCAAAAATGTTGCTAAAGGCTTCAAAATTAAAGGCAACCAACACCTGTTCGTTTACATATTCTTCTAATGATTGATTGCCCGAAAAACGGATATTATGCTCTTCTAACCAAAGCACAAGCCGGTCAATCGGCTCCTGAAGTGCATTTAGGATAGCTCCACTGTCAATTTGGGAAAACTTTTCTACCTGTGATGCCACACTGGGGATGATAAGCGCAATTACCCCGCCTATCAGCATCCATAAAAATACTAAGGTGAGCAGTGCCGCCAAGGATATCGGCATTTTAAACTTACCGATTTTGATTTTTTCCAGCAGGTTCACCACCGGTTTCCCGATAAGTGAAAGTACCACAGAAGCCAGTATATAACCCACAATAGCTGAAAAATACCACAGAAGATAAGCCACCAGCACAACAGTAGCACCTACGATTGCGTATCGGATAATACGCGATAAAGTATAGGGAGAGGTAGAATTTTCCATCAGTCAAAAGTAAAGAAAATTATAGGGGATTGTTTTTAGTCGGCATGAATCTTTTGCAGGGTTTCTGAATCCATCACATGAGCCCCGTCAAACGTGAACAGCGCTATACTCTGTTCAAACTCGGCAGGAATTTCCTGTATAAGCTGCGCCCGGCTTTCGTTCAGAAACGGATCTCGGGTTCCATACACGGCATAGGTTTTTCCTCTTTTAAATAGGGTCAGCAGTTCATTTTTACTCATATCGTGCGGAAATGCGCCTGCCCAAAGGATGAGTTTATGCACCGGAATATTTTGCGTCTGCAGCCAACGGCACAATACCGGCACACCCTGCGAAAAACCCAGAAAATGAAATGTACAGTTCTCGGCGGGTTTTACGGTTTCAATTACATGTTGCCAAACCGCATTCAGATATTGGTGAATGTCCTCAATATCCTCTTCACGGTTGAGTTTGGTCATCCAGGAAGCGCCCACCCGTTCATAACCCGCATCTACATAAAACCGGGATGGGGCTTCAGGGGCTACAATCAGCGTTTCATTGTCTTTTACCGCTTCAAAATGACGGATAAAGTATTCGCCCAGTTGTCCGTATCCGTGCAGCACAAACCAGATGCTTTTGGGATTTTCCGTATTGCCCGAAATTGAACAGAAAGCTGTTTTTTGGGTTTTGAATGACCATTTACTCATGCCGCAAAGATAGAAAGCAAAGGGTTTGGCGTTTGCAGTCCTTCCTTTTTTATTAATGAGTTTATATTTTCACGTTTAACCGGTTACCTTTGCCCCCTTACACATTTTAACAACATGAAACTATCTGCAATAAAAACCATAAACGCGAAAGAATCGGTTATCTATCTGGCTTCTGCCCGAAATTTTTCGGGAAAAGTGTTAGGGTTGAGTGATGCGGCATCCACTTATGTTGAGTCCGCTATGAAAAACGGCGAAGAACCCATTTTGGTGAATGAATTTAACCGCTTTGTGGTGATTGTCCCTGTGCCTGTCTCGGAAAACCGCACCTTGTTTTTGGAGGGATTACGCAAAGCAGGTCAAAAAGTGCAGGCGCTTTGCAAAACAAATAAAATAAATGGCATCCAGGCTGAAGATAAAGCCGCCGGAACCGCCGGTTTTACTGCTTTTTGCGAAGGGTTTGTATTGGCTTCGTATAGTTTCTCAAAATATTTCTCAGATAAAAAAGGAAGAGAAAACTATCCTGCAGAACTTAAAATTAAAGGGGATGTCCGTATTTCTGAACTCAAAGCGGTAACCGAGTCCGTGTTTTTCACCCGCGATTTGGTAAACGAACCCTACATTGCTATGGGCGTGGGTGAGTTGGCTGCCGAAGCAAAACGGATTGGCGCCGAAAGCGGAATCAAAGTGGAAGTGTTCAGCAAAAAGAAAATTGAAACCCTGAAAATGGGCGGACTGCTGGCGGTAAATCGTGCCAGTAAAGAAGATCCGGCTTTCATTGTGATGGAATATAAGCCCAAGGGTGCAAAAAATATAAAACCGTTGGTATTGGTAGGCAAAGGTGTGGTGTTTGATACGGGCGGCTCCAGCCTGAAAACTTCTGCCGGCATGACCACCATGAAATGTGACATGGCCGGAGCTGCAGCTGTGTTGGGTGCCATGAAAGCCATTGCAGATAATAAATTACCTGTATATACCGTGGCCCTGCTTCCGGCAACCGATAATTTTTTAGATGCCCATGCCATTGTTCCCGGTGATGTCATCACTATGTATTCCGGCAAAACGGTAGAAGTATTGAATACCGATGCCGAAGGCCGTTTGATTTTAGCCGATGCGTTGCATTATGCCAAAAAATATGATCCTTCACTGGTGATTGATTTAGCCACACTCACCGGTGCGGCTGCCCGCGCCATTGGAGAATACGGAATTGCCGCCCACGAAGTGAATGCGGGCAATTTTAAATTTTCGTTGGAAGATGCCGGAAGCGAAGTATATGAAAGACTGGTTTGGTTCCCCATGTGGGACGAATACGGCGAAATGATCAAAAGCGATATTGCCGACATTAAAAACATCGGAGGCATAGACGCGGGAATGATAACCGCCGCTAAATTTCTTCAGCATTTTACCGATTACCCATGGATTCACCTCGATATTGCAGGTCCGGCATTTTTAGAACGGAATATCAGTTATTGGGGTAAAGGAGCAACCGGAGTGGGTGTACGTTTGTTGTATAACTTTGCGGCAAATTATTTTAACCTCGAAAAACCGGCTGCCAAAACCAAGAAAAAATGAGTAAAGAAATTGCCAAATCATCAGGAAAAGTAAGAGTAGGAATTACCGTGGGCGACATAAACGGCTGCGGTCCCGAATTGGTCATAAAATCACTTTCTGATTTACGCATAACGGAGTTGTTTACGCCTGTCATTTTTTGTTCATCCAAAGTCATTTCTTTCTATAAAAAAGGAATGGAAGGACATCAGGAATTTAATTACACCAAAACGTCGGTAGATAAAATCATTCCCGGCAAAATCAATCTGGTTCAGGTTTGGGAAGAAGAAGTAAAAATTGAACCCGGAGAGCGCACGGCCGATGGGGGAAAATATGCCCTGATGGGATTGGAAGCCGCCACCAAAGCCCTTTCTGACGGACAGATTGATGTGTTGGTGACAGGTCCGGTAGATAAAGCCTTGGTGGAAGCGGCAGGATTAAAATTTTCGGGACATACGGAATACCTGGGAGAAAAATTTTCGGGAGAGCCCATGATGATTTTGGCCGGTGAAAAACTGCGTGTGGCGTTGGTAACGGGCCACAAGGCCCTCAAAGAAGTTTCTGCTGATCTTACCGTTCAGGGGGTAGCCGAAAAAATCAGGGTGCTGGAAAAATCCATGAAAAAAGATTTTGGAATCCAACGCCCCAAAATTGCAGTGCTGGGGTTGAATCCCCACGCCGGAGACGACGGACTGTTTGGCAGCGAAGAGAAAGAAATCATTTTGCCCGCCATCAAAAAGGCGAATGAATTCGGCATTCTGGCGTATGGTCCTTACGCCGCCGACGGATTTTTTGGTGCAGGAACCTTTGCGGGTTTCGATGCCGTGTTGGCTATGTATCACGACCAGGGACTTATTCCATTTAAAACCCTGGCAGGATGGGAGGGTGTGAATTTCACGGCGAACCTTTCCGTAGTGCGCACCTCGCCCGATCATGGTCCGGCGTTTGCCAATGCCGGCAAAAACGCATCCGACGAAACCTCATTTCGCAATGCCATGTATATGGCTGCCGATGTATATCGCCGCCGCATGAATCTGGAATCGTATGCTCAAAATCCGCTGCCCATTATGTCGGCAGAAGAACTCAGCGATTTGAAATAGTCCTATTTTTTTCGGGTTTTAATAACGTAATTAAAACCAAATTGAGAATATGGGATACCTGAAGTATTAAGTTCTTTTGGTTTAGTTATAAATTGCCACCAACCCAAATCCACATTGAATGTAAAAGCTTCTTTTAGCCTGATATTTACTCCTACTCCAGCACGCATTTTATGGTATATATCTATTCTTCTGTAATTTTGGTCAAAGTTTACATAACCATCAAAGTTACCAAACATATAATTTACAAACGGGTAGAGAGTAATACTGCGGTGATTCAGGAAATAATACTTGCTCTGAAATCCTAAATCCCAATAATAGCGAGGTGGATTTTTGGTTGACCATGAAATATACTGCATTGAGTTTAACCCTATTGACCAGCGTTTCAAAAGGAAATAATTTATACTCGGCCCAAATTGAAGTCCCAATCTGTTATCAATAGGTCCGTTGGTTATAAAATCAAGCATGATACCCGCAGTAGAGCCAAACATTAGGCTTCCTTTGTCAAAAAGTCGTCCTTTCCCATAGAGGGAGTCATTGAGTAATGCTTTGCCGTTTAACGCTTTTTTAGAATTTGGAACTACTTGCCCATGCATTGTGATAGAAAGTAGAATACACGTAAGAGCAAATAAATAGGTTTTCATATTTTTAATCTCTTTTTAGATTAATGGATATAAATGTTTTATAGCCAATTTAGTACCTAATTAGATAAAGCTAAACTTAAGAGGTTAAAGAATTGATTTTTTTATTTAGACGAAAATAGAAATTACAAGCCTCAAATTCAAAGGAGAAACAAAATTTTTTTGTTTCCCCAAGTAATCATATCTTTGCAGCCCTCTTTATGAAAAAGTCGGATGAATTTTTAGTGCAATTCGAAGGATTGAAGCTGGGTTCACACCACTTTGACTGGGAGATAAATGATTCGTTCTTTGATGAATTTGATGACGTGGAATTTGGCGGAAGCCATTTCGGGGTAGAGATGAATCTGCTGAAAGAAAGCAATATGCTTATTTTGGAGTTTGATATCCAAGGAAATGTGCCCTTTGCCTGCGATTTGTGCCTCGAAGATATTTCGGTGCCCGTTTCGCACAAAGACCGCCTGATCGTGAAGTTCTCTTCAGAGCCTCAGGAAGCTACGGAAGAAATGGTGGTATTGAGCCACAATGATTATCAGATAGATGTAAAACAATTCATCTATGAATATATCGTTCTTTCCGTTCCCTTTCGCAGAGTTTGCGCTTCGCCCGGTAATACACCCCAATGCAATGTGGAGGTGTTATCCAAGTTGAAAGAGTTTAATCTTCCGGAAGAAGATTTGCCGGAGCAAAATACAGGCAATGAAGAGGAAAACACCGATTGGTCCGCGCTCAACGCATTAAAAGATAAATTTAGGAATAATTAAAAACAGAATACAATGCCAAATCCAAAACGCAGACATTCCAAAACAAGGAGTAAAAAGCGTAGAACGCATTACAAGGCTTCGCTGCCTACATTGGCTAAATGCAATGTAACCGGAGTGGTTCACCGTATGCACCGTGCTTACGAAGTGGACGGAAATCTTTTTTACAACGGAAAATTAGTAGTTGAAGCTAAAGCCGAAGCCTAATTTTCGTGGAAAATAAGGTAAACATAGGGTTAGACGTAGCAGGAGGCGATTTTGCGCCGGGTTGCAATCTCGAGGGAGCCGCTATGGCTCTTTCCGGGTTTGGAGACCGTCTGCACCTTACGCTTTTCGGTAATGAAGAAGTTATCCGTGAAGGACTGAAATCACATAACATCCCGGAATCTTCTGTTACCGTGGTGCATGCCCCCGAAATCATTGAAATGGGCGATTCGCCCCTCAAAGCATTTCTTTCAAAACCCAATTCAAGTATTGCCGTTGGCTTCAAATATCTGAAAGAAGGTTTGATTGACGGATTTGCCAGTGCCGGTAGTACCGGCGCCATGTTCGGAGGAGCGGTTATTTCATTAGGCGGCGTGGTAGATAATATCCGCCCCTGCATGATGACTTATGTGCCCAAACCTTCGGGAAGAGACGGAATCATTCTGGACATAGGAGCCAGTGCCGATTCTAAACCCGAAAACCTATACCAGTTTGCCGTACTGGGAAGTACTTTTGCCCAATTGATTTCAAACATTGACAATCCCAGAGTAGGATTACTCAACATAGGCGAAGAACCCGAAAAAGGAAACGAACTTACTAAAGCTGCGTACAAGCTCATGGACGGTTCCACCGACTTTAATTTTGTCGGAAACGTAGAAGGACATGATTTTTTTCGTGATAAAGCCGATGTGTATGTATGTAACGGTTTTACAGGTAATGTAATCGTTAAATACAGCGAATCGTGGTATCAGCTTTGCCGCAAATTCGGCATGAATAACGAATTTTTGGAAAGGTTCAACTTCGAAAACCAAGGTGGTTCTCCGGTGTTGGGCGTGAACGGTTCGGTAGTTATCGGACATGGTATCAGCAACGGAAAAGCCATCAAAAACATGATTCGCCTGACCATGAACGTGGTGGAAAACAAACTTTCACAGCGCATCAAAGAAGCGCTTTCGCGCAACGATTCATCCACCCATGAGTAATATCAGAGCCGCCATAACGGGAGTTCAGGGATTCATTCCCGAAGACATTCTCACCAACGAAGAGTTGGCAACTATGGTGGACACAAACCCGGAATGGATTACCTCCCGTACCGGAATCAGCGAACGCAGAATTTTAAAAGGAAAACTAGGCACCTCCTATATGGCCGTGGAGGCTGTTAAGGGGCTGCTTGCCAAAACGGGCACCCGTCCCGAAGACATAGATTTACTTATTGTAGGCACCGTTACTCCCGATTTTACTTTTCCGGCAACCGCAAATCTGGTCGCTTCTGAAACCGGTTGCGTAAATGCATACAGCTACGATATTAATGCCGCCTGTTCGGGATTTATTTATTCGCTCGTAACGGGAGCACAACATATAGAATCGGGCCGCTATAAAAAAGTAATTGTGGTGGGTGCCGATAAAATGTCTTCCATTATTGATTATTCCGACCGTACTACCTGCGTGATTTTTGGTGACGGTGCAGGTGCCGTTCTTTTGGAACCTTCTGCCGACGAAAACGGTCTGGTGGATTTTATCCTCAAAAGCGACGGTGCCGGATGTAAATATCTGCACAAAAAAGCAGGAGGATCCGTGAATCCTTCCAACCCGCGCAATGTATATGGTGGAGACCATTATGTTTATCAGGAAGGGCAGGCTGTATTCAAATTTGCGGTGGTGAATATGGCGCAGATATCATACGACATTATGGAACGCAACGGACTCACCAACGAGTCGGTGAACTGGCTGGTTCCCCACCAAGCCAACAAACGCATTATCGATGCCACAGCTGAGCGCATGGGACTACCTCCCGAAAAGGTGATGCTCAATATTCAACGCTACGGAAACACAACCGCGGGTACCATTCCACTTTGTTTATGGGATTATGAATCTCAACTCCGCAAAGGCGATAACCTTATCATTTCTGCCTTCGGCGGCGGATTCACCTGGGGCGCCATTTATCTGCGCTGGGCTTACGACGGCAAGTAGTTTTTGGAGTAGTAAGTATTAGGTATTTAGTATTTAGACTTTGGATGCTTTAATTATTCTTCCTTTTTCAATCAGTTAATTGTTATACGTGTTATCGGGCACTAGGCACTTGTCTTGATTCATGTCTCTTGGTTCTTGAATCGTTTTCATAAGCACATTTTCACATCAGCACATTAAAACTACCTTTGTCCCCATGAAAGAAGTTGTATTAAATCATATTCACGTGGGCCTCGGGGCCAAAATGGTTCCGTTTGCCGGATTCTCCATGCCTGTTTCATATAAGGGATTAAACATTGAACACCTTGCCGTGCGAGGCAGTGCGGGAATTTTTGATGTTTCGCATATGGGCGAGTTTTTTGTTACGGGGCCTAATGCCCTGGATCTGATTCAATTTGTAACTTCAAACGACGCTTCCAAACTGGTGGACGGTCAGGTGCAATATTCCTGTCTGCCCAACGAAAACGGAGGTGCGGTGGATGACTTACTCGTGTATCGCTATCATGCCGAGAAATTCCTCTTAGTAGTAAATGCTTCCAACATTGAGAAAGATTGGAATCATATTTCAAAATATAATGAACGTTTTGGGGCTACCCTTTCTAATCAGTCAGACGAATATTGTCTGTTTGCCGTGCAGGGTCCCAAAGCTGCTGCATTTCTTCAAACCCTTACGGAAGTAAACCTTTCCGACATTCCGTATTACAATTTCAGGGTAGGGGCTATGGCCGGAATCGAAGAGGTAATCATCAGCAATACAGGATATACCGGTGCCGGCGGGTTTGAATTGTATGTAAAAAATGCCGATGCCGAAAAATTATGGAATGCCGTATGCGAAGCCGGAAAATCGGTCAATATGGAATATGCAGGATTGGGCTGCCGCGATACCCTTCGCCTGGAAAAAGCATTCTGTCTTTACGGACATGAATTGAATGATACCACTTCGCCCATTGAAGCCGGACTGGGGTGGATTACCAAATTCACCAAAGACTTTGTGGGACGAAGTATTATTGAGGGTCATAAAACCAACGGCGTATCGCGCAAATTGGTGGGTTTTGAAATGATTGACCGTGGAATTCCCCGTCAGGGATATAAAATAATGGATGCTGCAGGAAACGAAATAGGAGAAGTAACTTCGGGCACGCAATCGCCCAGTTTGGGCAAAGCCATTGGTCTTGGATATGTAACGGTTGAAAATTCTTCTTTGGGAACTGAAATTTTTATCGAAATTCGTGATAAGAAGATTAAAGCTTCGGTTATTAAAACCCCATTCCTCTAACCATTGCCTATGCCTATAGTAAAAGTCTGTTTTTCGCCCATGCTTTATCCGCTCTATGCGGCCAAAGAAACCGTAACTGTGGTGGTGGATGTGCTTAGAGCTACCAGTGCTATCTGTACGGCTTTTGAACATGGCATTGCCCGTGTAATTCCCGTGCCCGATGTGGAGGATACCTACTTCTATAAAGACCACGATGATGTCATTGTAGCTGCCGAACGCGGAGGCGAAGTGGTGGAAGGATTCAGTTACGGAAATTCTCCGTTTTCCTATATGAATGACGAAATCAAAGGAAAAACACTGGTAATAACCACCACCAATGGTACACAGGCGATAGAAGCCGCTAAAGATTCTCAGATAATTTTGGTGGGTTCCTTTCTGAATTTTGATGCGCTAACCGAAAATCTACGTAACATAGACCGCGATGTGATGGTATTATGCGCCGGTTGGAAAAATCGCTTCAATTTGGAAGACACCCTGTTTGCGGGGGCTGTAACCGAAAACCTGTTGGAAGCCGGTTTTTCGTATGCCACCGACAGCGATGCCGCATTGGCTTCTTTGTCGTTGTACAAATCCGCCAAGTACGATTTATTCGATTTCCTCGAAAATTCATCACACCGCAACCGCCTAGAAAGGCTGAATTTGGAAGAAGATGTAAAATATTGCCTCAGTTTCAACAAAACCCGTTGTGTGCCTTATTTAAAAGGCGATTCTCTGATTGATGCCTCTAAAAACGGAGGATTGGAATTGCTGAAATCGGCCCTTCAGGAAAATAAAGTATAACGGTGAGGGCGGCTATTTTTATTGGTGTTTATTTTCTTTTCTTTTCCACCGGTGCTTTAGCCCAAAAGGCGACCGTACGTTTCAAAAAATATACCTGGTATCAGGGGTTAACCTTAGCCAAACAGCAGAATAAATCACTGTTTCTATATATCAGTCAGCCGGGTTGCGATTATTGCAAAGAGTTTAATGCCATAACTCTCAAAAACCGGGATTTGGTTATGTTTTTAAATAAACATTTTATTCTGATAAAGCACAGTGTGAAAACAAAATATGGTGAAGCCATAGCCCGCGATTACCATTTGCAGTCCACTCCGGCATTGCTGTTGCAAAAACCCGGTTCTGCCGATCCACCGCTTATTCTGTACGAAAACCTGAATGCAGAAGAATTGCTCAATAAACTGAAGGCATTTCTCGATTCTTAGGCCACCACGCGTAGCGTAGCTTTTACTTTTTTTGCTTTTTCCAGGGCTCTGGCGGCATCGGCATCCAGTATGGTTACATGTCCCATTTTACGATAGGGTTTGGTATGCGTTTTTCCATATAGATGCACATACACCCCGGGAATCTGCATCACTTCTTCCAAGCCTTCATATACGGCTGGACCGCTATGTGCAGGGTCTCCCAGCAGGTTCACCATCACACTCGGTTGCACAATATCCGTGCAGCCCAGTGGCAGATTCATAATGCTTCGGAAATGCATTTCATATTGGGAACAGTAATTGCCTTCAATGGTTTGGTGACCGCTGTTGTGGGGGCGTGGCGCCACTTCATTCACCCAGATTTCGCCCGTTTTGGTCAGAAACATTTCCACCGCCAGAATGCCCACCATACCCAGTGCTTCTATCACTTGGCGGGCAATTTCCTGGGCTTTCTTTTCTGTATCGGCAGGTATTTGGGCAGGCGAAGCCAAAAACTCCACCATATTCGCCACCGGATGAAACACCATTTCCACCGCCGGATATACTGCCGTTTCCCCCTTTTCATTGCGGGCCACAATTACCGAAAGTTCCTTTTCAAAATCCACCAATTCTTCCACCAGACTGGGTTCGTCAAAGGCCGAATCCAAATCTGCCGCCACCCGCAGGGGTTTCACGCCGTAGCCATCATAGCCGCCTTTGCGCAACTTTTGGAAGACCGGCAATTGCGTGGTTTTTTGCCGCACCTCATCGGCATTTTCCGCCAAAAAATAAGGTCCCGTAGGAATTCCGTGTTTTGTGTAAAATGCCTTTTGCGCCCCTTTATCTTTTATCAGTTCCAGAATATGCGGCTGGGGATACACTTTTTTGCCTTCCTTTTCCAGTTGGTGAAGGGCTTCCGTGTTTACATGCTCAAATTCTATGGTAACTATATCGCATGCCCGGCCAAAATCAAGTACGGTCTGGTAGTCATTAAAACTGCCTTGCACAAACTCAGGTGCAATAGGCGCACAGGGAGCATCCCCCGCGGGATCCAGCACCCGAACCCGGGCATTGTAGTTATAACTTTCCTGCAAAAACATGCGGCCCAATTGTCCTCCGCCCAGTATGCCGATAGTCCGGTTCAGTGTACTCATGGCACAAAGGTAATCAAGCAGGGTGTTTTTTGTAGCCGATTTTTTTAGGGGCGGCAGACACGCTTTCCGCTGCAAGTCCTCGTGCCGACCGAAGCGTCGGCACTCCGGGCTTTACGCTGCAATCGTTGCCGCAGGATAATTTCCTCCGAACTGGCATTTTTCGCTGATTTGGTTACTTTTGCACCCGACGAAAAAAATACTTATCAAAATACACCTGAAACATGAGCAAAATTAAGGTAGCCAACCCCGTAGTGGAACTCGACGGCGACGAAATGACCCGCATCATCTGGAAATTTATCAAAGACAAATTGATTCTTCCGTATCTGGAAGTGGACATCAAATACTACGATCTGGGTATGGAGTACCGCGATGAAACCAACGATCAGGTTACTATTGACGCTGCTAATGCCATCAAACAGTACGGAGTGGGTATCAAATGTGCCACCATCACCCCCGACGAAGCCCGTGTGGAAGAATTTGGCCTGAAGCAAATGTGGAAATCACCAAACGGAACCATCCGTAATATTCTGGACGGAACCGTTTTCCGTGAGCCCATCGTGTGCAGCAATGTGCCCCGTCTGGTGCCCAACTGGACTGCGCCCATCTGCATCGGTCGTCATGCCTTCGGCGATCAGTACCGTGCTACCGATTTTGTTACCAAAGGAAAAGGAAAATTGACCGTAAAATTTGAGGGCGAAGACGGAACCGTGCAGGAATTTGAAGTGTACAATTTCAAAGGCGACGGCGTAGCCCTTACCATGTACAATACCGACGAGAGTATCCGCGGTTTTGCGCATTCCTGCTTCAATCAGGCACTGAGCAAAGGATGGCCGCTATACTTGTCAACCAAAAACACCATCCTTAAAAAATACGACGGCCGTTTCAAAGATATTTTCCAGGAAATTTACGAGCAGGATTACAAAGCCCGTTTTGAGGCTGCCGGCATCGTGTATGAGCACCGCCTCATTGATGATATGGTAGCTTCTGCACTCAAATGGAACGGAAACTTTGTTTGGGCCTGTAAAAACTACGACGGCGACGTACAGTCCGACACCGTTGCCCAAGGTTTTGGCTCTCTGGGTCTGATGACCTCCACGCTGGTTACTCCCGACGGAAAAGTAATGGAGGCCGAAGCCGCACACGGAACCGTTACCCGTCACTACCGCGACCATCAGAAAGGAAAACCCACATCCACCAATCCCATTGCCTCTATTTTTGCATGGACCCGTGGTTTGGAATTCCGCGGTAAATTAGACGGAAACCAGGAACTGATTAACTTCTGTCAAACCCTGGAGCGCGTATGTGTGGAAACGGTGGAAAGTGGTAAAATGACCAAAGATTTGGCCGTTTGTATCCACGGAAACAAAGTGAACCATGGCGAACATTATCTGTACACCGAAGAATTCTTAGAAGCGCTGGATACCAATCTGAAAGCGGCTCTCGCTAAATAATTCACAATTTGAATTGCATAATCCCCGGGTACATTTGCCCGGGGATTTTTTTTGATTGCTAACAAATCATAAATCAGCATCTTTTGCGTTTCAGTATCCGTTAGTTTCTGCATGAAAACATTTTTTGCCATTTTACTATTCGCTACCGCTCTTCTTTTGGGAAGCTGCACCACCACTCGAAAATGCAATGGAACTCCCGGTACCCGCGTACCGATGGGAGTTATGTAAATTTCAGAAACCGACACAGCCGCATGTCCTATGGAAAGCGGGTTTATTTAATTTTATGTAGGTTTGCACACGTTCAAAAATGAATATGAAAAAAATTACATTTCTTCTCTCTGCCTTTGCCATGATAGGTTTAACGGCTTTAGCTCAAACGCCTCAACCCGGAGAAACTCCCGTGGCAAAAGCCGTAAAAAAAGTAAAACGCCAGGACCAAATTATGTTGGATATCCATGGAAGCCAGATTCTTCGTCAGGAAGGACAGGGCGTAAAGAATAAATGGTATTCGTACGGTTTTACTTTTCAGCTGATGTGGGACCAACCGATTAAGAAAACGCCCATTTCGTTGGGTGCCGGTTTGGGGGTAAGCAACAACAATTATTTTATCGACCGTCAGGTGAACCGTGGTTTGGTGAACGATACCTATTTCACTCCGTTTGCTGATCCCTACAAGCGTTATAAACTGTCCACCACCCATATTGAAATTCCGTTGGAATTGCGTTTCCGGTTTAAACCCGATAGACGGAACACCTTCAAAGTGAACCTTGGGTTTAATGTGGGTTATTTGCTGATGGCCAAAACAAAATACGTGGGCCAGGGCGAAAACTACGGCGTTTCTACCGACAAAGTGAAAATTAAGGAGTACAATATTCCCGGCATCAATAACCTCAAATACGGAGTATATACCCGCATCGGCTACAGCCGTTATGCCATTACGGCGCATTATCAGATATCTGAATTTTTCCGTCCCGACAAAGGACCTAAAGGCTGGAATCCCATCACGGTGGGTTTTACCATCGTTCCTTTCTAAAATAACACCCGGTTCAGGATAAGAACCGAAGCATATTGAACCATAAACCCTGTGAGGTATCCGATATATACCTGAAAGGGTTTATGTGCGTTTAGGGTAATCCGGCCAAATGCAGTACATGCAGCGATAATAACTGAAATCAACACCGGCAGAAAATACGAAGACCCCAAAAAATACCCGGCCAAAACCCAAGTTCCCGTTAAGGCGCCGACAGCCATCAAGTGAAGGCTTATTTGAAATTTAAATGTGCATAATACAGCTGCCGAAAGCACGGCTGCGGTTCCCAGTGGCAGCAGATAAAACAACGGATTCAGCGAGGGCAGTTTAGTAAGAAAAACATAGCCGAACAGGCAATAGCCTATACTCAGTAACAGTGGCATAATCCGGTCTTGTCTTTTGGGTAAATCCATATGTTCGGTTAATCCAAAAAAACGCATCAGCATAAGGGTTACCAACGGCAGAAATGTGGAGAATACCAGTGTAATCAGTACAATAAAACGCTTCATGAGCGGATGCATGATTTCCGTTTCGGCACTGTTGTCGAAATATAAAATCCAGCCTATACCCAACAAAGGGATAAAAAGCGGATTAAACAGGTAAGAAAAAAGTTTGCCGAAAAATAGGGTAGTGCTATTCATTATACCGGTTTGGCGGGTGGCTCCATCAGATGCCCGCATTGTTTGCAGGTTCGCAGTTCCTCCGAACCGTAAAAGGTGGCAAATACTTTCTGAAAATCATTTTCAATGCTTTTCAGTTCAAAGTATTCTTCGTACAGTTTATGGTTACACTGCTCGCAAAACCAGAGAAGACCATCCTTTTCGCCGGCTCTTCTGCGGCGTTCCACCACAAGACCTATCGAATTGGCAGAACGAACCGGATTATGTGGAATATTGGGCGGTAAAAGAAAAATATCCCCTTCACGGATAGGCACTTCCACGGCTTTGCCTTCTTCCTGAATTTTTACGATAATATCACCTTCCAGTTGATAGAAAAATTCTTCGCTTTCGTTGAAATGATAGTCTTTGCGGGAGTTAGGTCCGCCCACCACCATCACAATGAATTCGGTGTTTTGCCAAACTACTTTATTGCCGACAGGTGGTTTCAATAAATGACGGTTCTCGTCTATCCACTGTTTAAAATTAAAAGGTCTTTGAACGGCCATGTGTATTACATTTGCTAAGAAATCAAAAGTACATATTATCTATGATAATTTCACTGAAAGGTAAAACGGCATTGGTTTGCGGAGGCAGCGACGGAATCGGAAAAGCAAGTGCCATTGGATTAGCATCTGCAGGAGCCCGTGTGATATTGGCCGCCCGTAATGAAGATAAACTGATTCATGCGGTTGAGTCACTTCCTGATGTGGAAGGTGTGAGTCATGGATATATGGTGATGGATTTAGATGATGCGGTTTCGGTTGCTTCGGCCATTGAAGCATTAATTCAAAAAGAAGAAACGATTCATATTCTCATAAATAATGCAGGAGGCCCTCCCGGAGGCCCCATAACCGAAGCAGAGGCCGATGCGTTTCACAAAGCATTTCAACGGCTGTTGGTTTCCGCACAGATGATTACAAGTGCAGTGTTTCCGGGTATGAAAAACGCCGGTTTCGGGCGGATTATCAATATTATTTCTACCTCGGTAAAAGTGCCTTTGCATGGCCTGGGCGTGAGCAATACCATTCGCGGGGCCTCGGGAAACTGGGCGAAAACCTGGGCCAATGAAACAGCACGATACGGTATTACGGTAAATAATGTATTGCCGGGAGCCACCAGCACCGAGCGCTTGGTTTCCATTATTCAGGCCAAAGCGGCCAAGAGCGGAAAAACGGTGGAAGAAATTACGGAAGAAATGAAGAAGGAAGTTCCTGCGGGACGATTTGCCAAACCGGAAGAAGTAGCTTCTGCCGTAGTGTTTTTAGCTTCAGAACAGGCGGGTTATATTACGGGAATTAATATTCCTGTGGACGGAGGACGTACGCCTAATTTATGATTCGGCTGATCCGATTCCAGGAACCAACAGCTTAAAACCTTTACCGTGAATATTGAGAATTTCAATTTCAGGGTCTTCTTTCAGGTATTTACGCAGTTTGGTAATGTATACATCCATACTTCTGGCATTAAAGTATGAATCGTCGTGCCAGATGGCTTTCAGCGCATAGTTTCTGTCTAATACGCGATTGGCACTTTCGCAAAGCAGACGAAGCAATTCGGATTCTTTGGAGGTGAGTTTTTTAGCTTCGCCGCCTTCAATATTCAGCGATTGTTTCAGTGAATCGAATGTGTATTTTCCTAATGTGAATACACCTTCTTCTGCCTGTTCTATTGCATTGAATGAGGAACGTTTTAATATGGCTCTGATGCGAAGCAGTAACTCTTCCATATTGAAAGGCTTGGTCATATAGTCATCGGCACCGGCCTGAAATCCTTCTATTTTATCATCGGGCATGGCTTTAGCCGTTAAAAATATAACGGGCACATTTTTATCTACCATACGAATTTCTTTGGCCAATGTGATACCGTCTTTCACGGGCATCATCACGTCTAAGATGCACAAATCAAAACGATCCGATGTAAACGCATCGAATGCCGACTGACCATCTTCGCAGAGTTTTGTATCAAACCCTTTGGCATTCAGATAATCTCTGAGCAGGCTTCCGAGATTTATTTCATCTTCGGCTAAAAGAATTTTGGGAGTTTCGCTTTTCATAATGCAATCAAAACACTAAAGTAATACAATATTTGAAAAAATCAGGACTGATGCAAAGGAACAGATACCGTAAAACGGGTTCCTTTGCCCAATTCACTTTTTACGGCGATTATTCCTTTATGATGTTCAATAATGGATTTTACGTAATTTAGTCCCAGTCCGTAACCCTTCACGTTATGAACGTTTCCTGTACTTACCCGGTATAATTTTTCGAATATTTTTTTCTGGTCTTCTTTTTTAATTCCGATTCCTTCATCTTCCACCTGCAATACAAACATTTTTTCCTTTATCCCGGTTTGTATTCTGATTTTCGGGTTTGGATCGCCGGGTTTACTATACTTGATGGCATTATCAATCAGGTTAAATATCATATTGGTGAAATGGGTTTCATCGGCATCTACGAAGGCTGTTGATGCATTCGGCTTAAATTCCACACTGAAGTTTTGGCTTTTCAGTCTCATCTGAAAACTTTCCAATGCCAGTTGAATGGTATCGTGCACATTCACAGGAACAAATTTGAGTTTCAAATCTCCTTTTTCCATTACGGCAGATTGGAGTATGTTTTCAACCAAGCTTCCCAAGCGCTTATTCTCTTGGGCAATCACATTAAGGTAATTGTTTCTGATTCCTTCTATTTTAGCCATGTCTTCGTCGTTCAACGCCTGACAGGCCAATGAAATAATAGAAATGGGTGTTTTTAGTTCGTGGGTAATATTGTTGATCAGGTCATTTTTCATTTCGGATAATTGGCGCTGCTTATAAATGATCCGTATGGAATACACGAATAATCCTACAATAACCAGAATAACCAAAGATGTAGAGATAAGCAGGAAAAAGATATTTAATAATATGTACCGTGTTTTATTCGGAAAATACACAGAAAGCATGATCGCATTTTTTAATCCGATGTAATAAAGCGGAATCTGATAATCAGAATAAATAAAGTTGGCACTGTTTGTATTATCCGCATGCCGGAACGAGTTGTTAAAACTGTTATAAATGCCAAATTCAAACTCAGTATTTATGCCCCGTAACAATAATTCTTCTTTGAGAACGGTATCTATCAATTCTACTTTTAAGTCGCGGTTGCTGTAGGACAGGTATCCGAAAAGAAGGTCTTTGAAGATTGATTTCAACTGGTCGGGGTTTTGCTCCAACATCTGAATGTTTCCGTCAAAACGCTCAATTAGCCGTACAGGGTTTTCGCCTGTTAAATCAGGTACCTGGGAAGTATAGGTTTTCAGGTTGTCGTTAAATCCGTCGAACTCTTTTTTGGAAGATATTTTTTCATCGTTGAAAGGTTGTTGGTTTAAATCAACCTGAATGGAATCGAGACTGTTTATGATATCTTGTTGAAGGGCGTTCACATCAAGCCTTTTGTTGAGTTGTTGCTCAATATGGTATCGCTCCATTTTATACCGCACATTTAACAGGGCCTCTTTCACACTTTGTTCAAAGCGTTCATTTTCGCCCGTGTAAGCACCGGCAAGCAGATACACCTGAATGGACGTGAGCAGGGTTAGTGCTACGGCCATCAAAATAATGATGTTGCGCAGTGAAAGTATACGTCCCATAGGAAATTAAAAAGGGAAGGTGTTTAATGACCTTCCCTTTTACAAATATCCGTTTTTATTCGTTATCTGATTAATAAAATTGCGCCCGATTGCGTGGCTGAACGTCCGGGTAAATATTTGTAACGCAGTATGTATGTATACACGCCCTGCGGTACATCCTTTCCATCTATGGTTCCGTCCCAGCCGATATTTAAATCGGCAGAAGAAAAGATCAATGTTCCCCAACGGTCAAATATGGAATATTCTCCACTGATTACGTCTTCATTATAGATGATACGGAATACTCCATTAACTGGGTCGTTATTGGGGGTAAATGAGTTCGGAACAAATACCAGCGGATTGGGTCTGATTTCTTCAGGCATGGTTTCGAAATAAGCCGTCAACGTATCGTGTTCCGCAATCCGGAAGGACACACTCGAACTGGTATTATTGGGATTCAACGCATGATTATTTATGGTCCAATTCACAAATTGGAATCCGTTTGAAGGCACAGCTCCTGCCGATACGAGGGCATTGGAATCAAGCACCGCTGTATAAGGATATACATTAATTAAAAAATTGTTCAGGTTTACTTTACCACTTCCCGGGGGCATTACATTAACCACTAAATCAAATTTAGAGGGAACGGGCGGCTCTATGACAGGAATGATTTTGAAGTGAGCAATTAACGTGGCTGTAGTGTCAAACGTAAAGTTAGCTAAGGCCGTGGTATCATCAGGATTGATGATATGCCCGTTATCAATTTCCCAATAGTCGAATTCCCAACCTGCAACCGGTGTTGCTGTTATGTTTAAGAATGTATTTTCAAAATAAGTTCCAGTCCATGGATAAGCCGGTGGCGTAAAGCCATCTACGTTAACATTACCGGAGAGTGGTGGGTCTACAAGTACCGTTAAGTCATACTCAGGTGGTGTTTCTTGTACAAAATGAGCAATGATTGTATCGGGAGCCGTAACGCGGGAAATGGCATTTGGATTTAAAATATCCGGGTTAATGGTAGAAGTACCGTTAGCCGTTTCCCAGTAGTCAAAAACCCAGCCGGCGTTGGCAAATGCATTGGTAATGATATCAATTCCGCCGTAGTACGTACCGGCAAAAGGGTAATTGGCAGGAAAGAGAGAGTTTACCTGAAGTGTACCGGCTCCAAGCGGTTCCACCGTAAATACAGTAGGGTATGGACCTTCCACATCATAACAATCCACCAGCCCGTCTTCCATCTCAACACAACGCTGTAAAATAAAGTTTCTGAGCTGATTCACATTGTTGGTATAGGTTCCCATGTTTCCACCCCAACGGGCGATTTGTCCCGGCATTTCCGGAGCAATTACGGCCAGCATGCTGTCTAATACGGCCAGCATGTAATCGCAGCTGAATGTAGTATTGCCTAAGTCGATATAACGGGAAACATAGTATTGATATACCATTTCATTCTCGTTAATTAATTTGGTTAAAATTTGAGTATGCCCTTGTCCCCCTGGATTAGGCAGTGCTTCTGCATTACATGGATCGGCATTAGGTCCGGTTTGGGGCACACCCGTGTAGTTGATATAGTGCCCGAATGTGGCATCCATGTCCCATAGCACATAAGTCCAACGGGCTCTTGGGTTCGAAAGCGGAGTGTTGATACCTCTCCACCAGGCTGTATTCCAGTTTAACCAGTCGGTACATACCGTATAGGAATTGATACAGAAATAGTCAACCAAGCTTCTCCAGTTCAGCTGGTCATCCACTTGTTGAAAGTTGGCCGCATCACCCATGTCATTGTTTAAAATAAATTGACGCAAGTTGTTCCAGTCTGTCCCGGCTTGTGCACCGCCATATTCCGACCAGGTTCCTCCCCAGGTTTTACGAAACTGAATGTTTTCCTCGTCTATATCATAGTAATGTTTGACGAAATCTTTGTCATCTGCTTTTTCGCGGATCTCATAAACACCCCAATATTGGCCATTTTTATAAATCACTACGGATACGGTAGCTCTTAAGTCTACTTCTAAGTCATCAATTAAAGAGATGTGATGTACAAAGGCATCCCGTATGTAAGCCCCTTCATTTTCGAATGGATAATTATCATTTGCACCGGGCTTAAACATGATACGGTCAAATTTGTCGCGGTTTCTTTCCGGGAATATTTGGTAATCAATTTCGTCAGAGTAACCGAATTTATCCCGCACAATCAGGTCAATGCCTCTTTGGGCATATGCCCATGAGTCGTTTCCGTGCTTATTGGCATCTCCATATATTTTTTCCCAAAGCACGCCTGTATTACTGAAATACTCCATTCCACAATCGGGTTCATTTTGTGTCCCGTTAAAAAGCTGATTTAAATCGTTATCACCCCATAAGGAAACAATCGGAATAGAATGGTTGACATTGATAAGATAGGTATGCGTTTCTACAAATCCGGGCAACACACTGCCGTTTGCGCTAAAGCATCGTGCTCTGAGTACCGTAGTATTATTTATGGCAACCGGACCTGTGTAAGCAGTTGAAGCTGCTGTAGGTGTAGATCCGTTTGTGGTATACCGAATAGTAACGGTGGGATCAGGTGAAGTGATGGTAACATTCTGCGGACCACCATAAAGTCCTCCTGCGATGCTCATACTGGGTGTGGGGGCGTATGTAAAAGCAGGTGTTGTATTGGCTGCATTAGGCGTAGGGGTGGTAAATACCGACCAGGTTGCAGCTCCGTCCGTGGTTCTTCCGCGGGAATGATTTCTTAGGCATGAACGCACTTTGGTGGAGTCAAGAATCACTCCGGCAGGATCAGCTAAGATGATGTGGTCATTGCCCTCACTCTGGGTAAGCCCGAAGTTCGTATGATAAGGTCCTGTATTAATGTCTCTGCTGGAACACCAGATGATAACCCTTTGTCCGGGATTTAAATTTATGGCCGGAATTTGCCATTTTTGAATGTTGTTCACTTTATCGCTGAGCCAGTAACCGCTAAGGTCAACCGCGGCAGCCCCGGCGTTATACAACTCAATCCAATCTTGGTTATCACCAAAATTATCTTGATTCACATTCACGTTAGCGGCACAATACTCATTAATGAGCACCTGGCCACGCACGTTTGTAGCAGAGAAAATGAGCAGAGAAAAGGCGAAAAGGATAAAATTTCTTTTCATTTTAATAGACTGATAAGACTGTATTAATATTCAAAGGTGCATATAATCAGCACAAAAAACAAAATGAAAACATAAAATGTTCAAAAATTTTAGTTGGTATTTTTTAAATACAGTTTCTTTCACCAATCTGGCATTAGCCCCCTAAATGTCAGTTGCATAGGAAATCATTCGGGTTACCCATGATTACATTCTTGTCAAAACAGTACATTTGGCTTTATTTTAAGTACAACATGGTCGATATTTTAAATTTTATTAACGGAAATTTTGCACCCTCCATCCATGGAAATTCAATACCCGTTTTTGCACCGTCAACCGGTAAAATATATGCCAGACTTGCCGATTCAGGAAAAGAAGAAGTTGAATTAGCTTTCAATGCGGCTTCCAATGCTTTTGAAAGCTGGAAAAACACAAAATCGGAAGACCGTTTCAGGATTTTAGAAAAAATTGCGTCACTTATCGAATCAAAACATGAAGCGTTGGCCATAGCCGAAAGCCAGGATACCGGAAAACCGCTTTGGCTTACCCGTAAAGTGGATATTTACAGGGCTGCCGCCAATTTTCGCTTTTTTGCCACGGCTGCTTTGCAGTTTTCATCCGAATCTCATTTTATGGAAGGAGAGGCTATAAACTATACCTTGAGAAGACCAATCGGGGTGGTGGGTTGCATTTCTCCCTGGAATCTGCCGTTGTACTTATTTACATGGAAAATTGCACCGGCACTGGCTGCCGGAAACACGGTAGTTGCCAAACCCAGTGAGGTAACTCCCTATACGGCCTTTTTATTGGCCCAAATTTGTCAGGAAGCCGGCTTGCCTCCGGGCGTGCTGAACATTGTACACGGCTTGGGCGCATCTGCCGGAAAAGCCATTATTGAACACCCCGGCATTAAAGCCATTTCGTTTACCGGAGGCACGGCAACAGGGGCCGAAATTGCCCGGATAGCCGCTCCGATGTTCAAAAAATTATCGTTGGAACTGGGTGGGAAAAATCCAAATCTGGTTTTTGCGGATTGTAATCTGGACGAAGCCATAGAAACATCGGTAAGAGCCGCATTCACCAATCAGGGACAGATTTGTCTTTGTGGTTCCCGAATATTTGTTGAAAATTCTGTTTATGAAGAATTTACTTCAAAATTTGTAGAAAAAGTGAAAGCCCTCAAAACCGGCAACCCTGCCGATGAATCCAACTTTTTGGGGGCCGTAGTTTCCGAATCGCACCTGCAAAAAATTGCATCCTATGTGGAATTGGCCCGCAGTGAAGGAGGAACCATTGCATGCGGCGGAAATATTCTTCACCCCGAATGCGAGTTTTCTGGTGGTTGGTATCATGAACCCACCGTCATTTTAAACCTGAATCATACCTGCCGTACCGCATCCGAAGAAATTTTTGGTCCCGTAGTTACTATTATTCCTTTTGAGGGTGAACATCAGGCTTTGGAATTTGCCAATCATGGACGATATGGTTTGGCAGCAATGGTTTGGACCAATAATTTACAGAGAGCGCATCGTATGGCCGAACAGTTGGAGTGCGGCATAGTATGGGTGAACTGCTGGATGCTGCGTGATCTACGCACCCCTTTTGGCGGAACCAAAGATTCCGGCGTTGGGCGCGAAGGCGGTCAGGAAGTAATGCGTTTTTTCACCGAACCCAAAAACGTATGTATCAAATACAATTAAACCATTTAGTTTTTGGGCGTGTACGGGCCATACGGGGGTACGCTTCGCTTCCGTGGCTGCAGGGCAGCCACCAAGCCCCTTCTGTCCCTCACGCATTCCTGCTGCTGTTGATAGTTGTATGTATTCCCATATTTTCGATTGCACAGACATCCTCCCCAAATGTGTTTTCAAAAGCAGCAGTGGTATGTGCCCATCCTGAAGCGGCAAGGGTAGGAGAGGGTGTGCTCCGGAAAGGCGGAAATGCCGCAGATGTTGCTTTCGCCGTACATTTTGCTTTGGCGGTTGTGTATCCTTCAGCAGGTAATTTGGGTGGAGGCGGTTTTGCTTTGTGGCGAAGCACGGGCGGTGAATATGATTTTCTGGATTTTCGAGAAAAGGCTCCCGAATCGGCTACTGCAACTCTGTTTTTGGATGCTGAAGGTAATCCTGTTCCCCTAAAAAGCACGGAAACCCATGCTGCATCAGGTGTGCCGGGGAGTGTAGCGGGATTATTTGCCTTTCATAGAAAATACGGCACATTGAATCGGGCAGATTTGTTGAAATATGCCATCCGGCTGGCAGAACAGGGCTTTTCGATAACCCAAATGCAGGCTGATGATTTTAATCTGTATGCAGAAAAATTTAAATCTTTAAATCCTAGTAATAAATACCTGCAAAAAGCAACGGACTGGAAGGCCGGAGATCGTTTGGTTCAAAAGGATTTAGCCAAAGTGTTGAAAGCCATTCAGGCTAAAGAAGAAAAAGGGTTTTACGAAGGACGCACCGCAAAATTGATCGTGAAAGAAATGAAACGGGGCAACGGACTGATTACCTATTCAGATTTAAAAAATTATCAGGCGGTTTGGCGAAAGCCGATTTCGGGCACATACAAAGGGTATAAAGTGGTTTCGGCTCCTCCGCCTTCGGCAGGCGGGTTAGCATTATTGCAGATGTTAAAACTATCAGAAAGGGTAGATTTTTCTGCCTTTGATCACAAAAGTGTGGATGATATTTTTTATTCCACAGAAGTTCAGCGACTTGTGTATGCCGACAGGGCTAAATTTGCCGGAGATCCCGATTTTTTCTCTCTCCCGATTGACAGTCTATTGTCTGATGAATACCTGAATAAAAGGGCTGCTAAGATTAACCCTTATACTCCTAATAAATCGTCCGATATTTTGCCGGGGCATTTTCCGGTATTGGAAAAAGAAAACACCACCCACTTTTCCATAGTAGATGAACAGGGTAACGCTGTGTCTCTTACTACAACCATCAATGATCATTATGGCTCAAAAATATTTGTCACCGGGGCAGGTTTTCTTTTGAATAATGAAATGGATGATTTCAGTATAAAACCTGGAACCGCCAATATGTACGGGCTTACCGGCATGGATGCCAACGCCATTGCTCCGGGAAAAAGAATGCTCAGTTCCATGACTCCGACGATGGTGGAAAAAGACGGAAAGTTATTTTTGATTCTCGGTACTCCCGGCGGAAGCACCATCATTACCACGGTATATCGATTAATCATACAGGTTGTTGACCAAAAAATGACGATGAATCAGGCCGTGGCCGGCAAAAGGTTTCATCATCAATGGCTACCCGATGTGATTTTTTATGAAGAAGATGCCCTGACTCCCGAAATGCAGGAAGAATTGATACGGATGGGATACGAGTTAAGACTCAGGGGATATATAGGTCGAGCGGATTGTATCCGGATTTTGCCAGATGGAGGTATAGAAGCAGCTCCCGATCCGCGGGGTGATGATTCAGCTGCGGGGTATTGATTATTCCTGAAGAAATATCTTCATTTCGCATTCGGCGCTAAGTTCACCATCAACAAATGCTTTTCCGTTAATGACCGAAACATTAGCCACCTTGTGAAGATGTTCAATGCGGGTTTGAATAGTTTTCCCCACCGGAGGCAAAAAATGAATGACCAGATTTTTCACCTGACCGATAAAGCCTACAGGGGGGTGTTCACCCCGGGAAAAAGATAAATAGCCGGAATGAAGAGCACCTGTTTGGGCAATGTTTTCCGTAAGTCCAAATTCCGAAAAGAATCCATTTTCAGCCAATTCACAATCTTCACTGGGAGTAAAAGTGCTCTCACAAAGGGTATCCGTACAGGTTATCAGTCCATCCACCATCACAAAAGGAGCCCTTTGGGGGATAAATTGCAAAACGGCATCACCATGTAAAGGCAGTTCGGTTGACATATTATACCACAGTGAGATGAATATATCCGTATGCAAAGCGGGCGCTTTCCGGAATCATACAAAGCAGTCTTTGCCCCTTTTTCAATTTTCCGCTGTTGAAGAGTTCTTCCAGAATGAATAGAAACGAAGCGGAACCCAGATTTCCTACGGTAGTCAGGTTAGTGAAATATTTTTCACGCTCTATGGGAAAACCGATTTTCAACATTTCGTTGTACGTTTTTTCCATAAAGAACATACTGGAAATATGAGGCAGAAACCAATCGATTTCTTCCACTTTCAAATTGTATTTATCCACCATCCGTTTAGAGAAAATTCCTCCATAATGAATGATGTTATCTCCAAGAATTTTGGTGTCCTGATTGATTGAAAACATAGACTTTTCGGGCCATAATCCCGGCTCAAACTGACGGTAACCGGTCAAGTCTCCTTCCGCATTTTTTTCGGCGCCGATGTACATGCAGGTTTTCAGCTCGTGTGCATACGATACAGAATCCATCCAGTCCACACGCAGATTTATACCTTCTTTGGGAGAAGATTCCATCCGGGCGGCGCAAGCCCCGTCGCTCAGCATCCATCTCAAAAAATCACGCTCAAACGCAATGTAGGGCTCTTGTTCAAGTTCCACTAACCGGTTGTATTCTTCCAGAAAATTTTCGGCACGGAAGGCTTTTGAAAAGAACTCACTGCCTGCAGCAATGGCATTTTTTTTCAAACCGGATTTCACATGTAGGAAAGCCGATTTAAATGCTTGAAATCCAGCCAGACACGATCCGTTACCCCCGGAGGTTTCCACGTTGTTTCCGCCTATCAGGCCGTGCACCATGCTGGCATGCGAAGGCAACAGCTGATCGGCTGAAGTGGTGGCACAGGCCAATAGCTCCAAATCCTCTTTAGTAAACGTGGAGTCAAACAATTGTTCCACGGCTTTTGCTGTCATTTCAGCATTGGTAAACTGAGTATTCCCCTGCTTGTCAATAGCGTAGTAACGCTCTTTGATACCATTGTTTCGAAGAATGATGGCTTTAGACCGGGATGGTTTTCCGGCAACCATGCCCAGATATTCTTCCATTTCTTCATTTTGTATGGGTTTACCCGGTAAAAATCGTGCGAGGCGGGTTATGTATACTTCTTTACTCAAGGCTTCTTGTTCTGGTTACAAAAGTAATATTATGTTTTAACTTTATGTCGGGCTTGTTTTTGCCCTTCAATTTGACATTCTGTTTGTTTAATGAATGTCAGGCAGTAAAAAAAATAACTTCGTTTTTTGTTTAACTTTTCTTGTTTATTTCTTGTCTTTTCATACTCAAACCTTCCTCAAATGTTTGATGGGGCTACCGATTCATATTTTTCATGCCTGATTGATTATTCCACTCGAAAAATTGAACTTACTTCGCAGTATGGTAAAAATCGTTACGTACAATGTAAACGGAATCCGTTCGGCCATCAGCAAAGGCTGGATGGAGTGGGTGTTTCAGGTAAATCCGGATATTATCTGTCTTCAGGAAATTAAAGCACTCGAAGGACAGATTGACGAGCTTCCTTTTAAAGAGGCAGGCTATGAATTGTATTGGTTCTCTGCGCAAAAAAAGGGCTACAGCGGAACTGCCATTTTTACTAAAATTTCTCCTTCAAACGTTGAATATGGCTGTGGGATGGAACTGTATGATGCCGAAGGGCGAATCATTCGTGCCGACTTTGATGGATTCTCGGTGATGAGTGCCTATTTTCCGTCCGGCTCAAGCGGCGATCACCGGCAGGATGTAAAAATGAAGTTTTTAAACGATTTTCATCAATATGTGAATGGTCTCAAAAAGGTACATCCCAATCTGATTATTCTGGGTGATGTAAACATCTGCCATAAACCTATTGATATTCACGATCCCGTGAGTAATAAAAACTCCTCGGGTTTTTTGCCCGAAGAACGCGAATGGATGGAAAATTTCCTGAATTCGGGATTTATTGATGTGTTTCGTGTATTTAATCAAGAGCCGCACCAATACACATGGTGGAGCTTCAGAGCGGCCTCGCGCGAACGAAACAAAGGTTGGCGTATAGACTATGCCTTAGCTGCTGAACCGCTCAGAGATAAACTCCTTCGTTGCGTAATTCTGCCCGAAGCAAAACATTCGGACCATTGCCCCGTTTTAGTCGAGATTGATTTTTAATACCTTTGCGCCATGAAGCAAAATCTGTATGCTGCTCTGTTAGCCGTTTTTACGGTTGCTGCTATGCTGTTTTCCTGTACCCCCACTCAGGATGATGTTAAAACCAAGCTGGTAAAGCCTTGGAAAATAAACAAATACTATGTGGATAACGAAGACAGTACGGCTGCATTTAAAGCCAAAAATAAAAATTACTCCCTTCAATTTTTCGAGGATATGAGTTTTGTACAGACCGCCATCGTAAACGATACTTTTCAGGCTCGTTATGGTTCATGGTATCTGAACGAAGGTTTAGATTCACTCTTTTTGGAAAGTTCAGCGGACACCAACCGCTTTTTTATCCGGTTGTTACGTATAAAAAACTTGAACATTCGTGAGGTGAAAGCCAATACCTCTTATGATTATTTAATGGTAGAGTTTTAATCGGACAGGATGAAGGTTACGGACAAACTCGTTGAAGGGAAAACGCTTTTTTCTTTTGAAATTTTACCTCCTCAGAAAGGCAGCAGTATACAATCTATTTATGATGCCATAGATCCTTTGTTGGATTTTAGTCCGGCATACATCAATGTAACTTACCACCGTCAGGAATACATTTATAAAAAGCGCGAAAAAGGTTATCTGGAAAAAGTAGCCGTGCGAAAAAGACCCGGAACGGTAGGGATTTGTGCTGCTATAAAACACAAATACAATATCGATACGGTTCCGCACTTGATTTGCGGCGGATTTACCCGAGACGAAACTGAAAATGCCCTCATTGACTTACAATTTTTGGGTATTGATAATGTATTGGCCCTGCGTGGCGATCCCATCAAAACCGAACATGTTTTTGTTCCGCAGGAAGGCGGAAATAAAAATGCACTCGAATTGGTGGAGCAGATTATGCGCCTGAAAAAAGGAATTTATCTGGATGAAGACGTGAAAAATCCACATCCGCTGGATTTATGTGTGGGTGTGGCCGGCTATCCCGAAAAACATTTTGAAGCGCCCAACATGGCCACCGATATTCATTTTCTGAAAAAGAAGATTGAGGCAGGAGCACAATATATTGTTACCCAACTTTTTTTTGACAATAAAAAGTATTTTGATTTTGTAGTGAAATGCCGCGAGGCAGGTATTACGGTACCCATCATACCGGGAATTAAACCCATTTCGCGCCTTTCGCATCTTACGTTTATGCCCAAATTTTTCCATGTGGATTTGCCCGAGTCGCTTTCGTCAGAACTGTTGAATTGCACCACAGATCAACAGGCCGCCGAAGTGGGCCGCGAATGGGCTACCCTGCAATGTGCCGAACTGGTAAAGGCCGGGGTACCCAGCATTCACTTCTACACCATGGGAAAAAGTACCCAGGTGGCCGCTATTGCCAAGGCTATTTATTAATAACGGCAGACTTTTTGTAGCAAACCGACCAAAACAGCAAACACAATATGAGTACTGAGCAACCGAAAAAAAGCAATTCCAAAACCGGAGTTATTATTTTATCACTTCTTTTATTACTCTCCGTAGGAGGAAATATCTGGCAATTTTTTAACACCCGTGAGGTGCAGTCGGAAACAGAAAAAATTGTAGTGGAAAGAGATACCCTGCATGCCCGCAAAATGGAGCTGGAAACGGAAATCAGTAAAGTATCGGCTGAGTTGGATGTATTCCGCGGACGTTCTGCCGAATTGGATTCCCTTCTGGCTGAAGCCGATGCCAAAATTGAAGAGCAGCGCAAACAGATTTCAGGACTCATAGAGCAGAAAAAAGATTATCAGATTCTGCAGGCCCGCTATGCCGATTTACAGAATCTTAAAAATACCTATCTGCAGGAAATAGACCGCCTCACGGCCGAAAATAAAGAACTTCGTTATCAGAACACCGCCCTTTCGGTGAAGGTGGACAAACTCAGTGAAGAAAAAGCCGACCTGAGCGAAAAAGTAAATTATGCCTCGGCATTGAAAATCCAGAATGTGCGGTTAACCCCATTCAAAATGTTGTCCAAAGGCAAACAGAAAGAAGTGGATAAGGCCAGCAAAGCAGACCGTATCAATATTAAATTTACCGTATTGCCCAATAAACTTTCGGAACTGGGTCCCAAAACGGCGTATATCCGAATCATCAATCCGGCAGGATTGGTAATGGCCGATGTGAGCGAAGCCATGAAAAAATTCTCTACCCGCGACGGAAAAGAATTGAATTTCTCCCGTACATTAACCTTCGATTACAACGGAGAAGTGTCTACCCGCGAGGTAAACTGGGATCAGGAAGTATTCTCTAAAGGAACCTACAAAATCGAAATCTTTATTGATGGCGACTACGCCGGCGGCGAAAGCGTTGTACTGGAATAAACTCCATAAAGTCTATTTAAACCAAAAAGAGATTGTCCAATGGGCAATCTCTTTTTTTATGTAAAATGTAAAGAATAGTTACGCTTTTTCAAACACTGTAGCGGCATTGCATCCCCCAAATCCGGAGCCGGTTTTCAGTGCTTTTCTGATTGGTTTTTGCCGCACTTCGCGTTGAACGGTAATTGCTCCCGTTACTCCGTGTTCGGTATAACCCGCCGAAGGCAATAAAATACCCCGCTTCATGGATTCCAGCAGAATGGCGGTTTCGATCAGTCCGGCAGCACCCAGCGTATGGCCCAGATATCCTTTCAGGCTGTGCAGCGGAGCGGACGATAATCCACAATCGGTAAAGGCCAGGGATTCCATTTCATCGTTATAGGAAGTGGCGGTTCCGTGTGCCGAAATAAAATCAATAGTTTCGGCAGAACATTCCGCTTCGTGCAACGCCTCTTTAATGGCAATGCTCAATCCTTCGCCGGTGCGGCTGGGACCCGAAATATGGTTGGCATCATTTCCCGAACCGCCTCCCGTAATTCGTATGTTTTCATTTCCAGGTGCTGAAGAAAGGATAACCGCTCCCGCACCTTCACCGAGGTTTATGCCTATGCGGGCAGCATCGTAAGGTTTGCAGGGCTCGGGACTCATCGCTTTAAAGCAACCAAAACCCGACATTACAAAGGCGGTGAGTATATCGGCACCAAAAACCACGGCATGGTCATATCGTCCGCAGCGAATCAGGTCAGCACCCAGATTTTGAGCCATAATACCCGAAACGCAGGCATTGCTCACCGTTAAAGGACGATTGGGATTTTCAAAATAGGCCGAAATTTTACGGGCTGTTTCCCACAGATTTATGGGCTGCGATGCATCGGGATTGAGTAAATCAATATTTCCTTTGGTGCTCGAAAAAATTAACACCGTGCGGTCTGAAACAGCTGTTTCCTTTGAGAGAATGGGACTTAGGCACCGAAGGATGAAATCTTCCAACCGGCTGAATCCGTCGTGCTGAATGGAGTAATCCATAAACCGCGAAGCACAAAAAGGCTCGGGGAATAATTCCGGGTCAGTCCCCTGCATACAGGAACTTTCGCCCCGTTGCATGTTCTCAAATACTTCCCCGGTATTTTTTCCCAACGGGGTAAACACATTCCAATGGGTTACATACACGTTTCTGCTGTCTGCCACGCCGTAAAATTGCTATTTTCAAAGGAATTATCCCGCTTTTTAAAAAGATAATCTCCATGATAATGTAATTCACGCCAAACGCATATTGCTTCGTAATCGCTTTCTTCTTATAAACTCCGGTGAAATTTTAATGAAGACGATTCCATGCTATCATTACAAATGGTATTATCTTTACCCGCACTAATCAGTCTACTTGAGAAAAGCACTTTTTTGGATCAATATTCCCTTTGCGGCCGGACTTTTGGCTGCTTTCGGTGCTGTGTATGTAAGCCCCGAAAAAGCTTGGTATCTGGCTCTTTTTGGGCTTACCTATTGGTTTTGGATATCCGTGAATGTGCTGTTTGTGTTTGTATGGCTTATTCTTAAATGGCGATACACCCTGCTCAGTTTAACGGTCATTGTGCTCACGTTTCCATTGCATGTTCGGTTGGTGGCTCCGCGAATGCCCGAATTGAGCGAATCGGAAGATCCTGAAAATGCCGTGCGTATCATGTCGTATAATGTGCAGCTGTTTGGTCTCTATCAATGGAAAAACAACATCAGCCACCGCAACGAAATGTTTCGCTTTTTGCGCAAGGCCGATGCGGACATCCTCTGTTTTCAGGAGTATTTTTATGAAGAAACCGATTACTTCGAAACCACCGATACTTTGGTGAATGTGCTCGATGCTAAAAATTTTCAGTTTGAAACCGCCAGTTCGTTGCACGGAACGCATCATTGGGGAGCGGCCACATTCAGCCGTTTACCCATTGTAAACAAAGGGAAAATCAAGTTCGACCGTTCGCGAGGCAACATCTGCCTCTATTCCGACGTGGTGAAAGGAAAAGACACGGTGCGTATTTTCAACGTACATTTTGAAAGCAATCATTTAGAAACCCAAAAAATAGACCGCCTGGCGCAGGGCGACAGCACCGCCCGCATCATTGCGCTCGATATGTACCGTTCACTCAGAAAAAGCTATAAACGCAGGGCAGGGCAGGTAGACCTGGTGCGCAAAGCCATTTCGGAAAGTCCATATCCCGTGATTGTTTGCGGCGATTTCAACGATACGCCCATTTCGTACACTTATTCCCAAATTTCAGCCGGGCTTAAAGATGCATTTTTAGAAACGGGCTCTGGTTTCGGGTTTACGTATGCGGGTAAAATTCCTTTTTTGCGGATTGATTACATTCTGCACGACCCTTCCATCCGTTCTTCGAAATTCAAAATATTAAAAGGGAAAAAACTATCCGATCATTATCCCGTGGAATGTATGGTGGAATTTCCACGCAGTATGCAGACGGAATAATTTCAACAAGACAATATTTTCTGATTATCAGCGTATTCTCCAAACCAAATTATACCCCTTATGTGGACGCAGACCTTAGACGAAATCCGCTCCTATTTTTCGCATGGCGATTATCCGCTGGCCGTAAGAAGAACATTAGATGCGGCTTTTGATACCGATGACAAAACACTCATACGAGAAGCCGTAGACTGGGGCCGCGAAACGGAATTGGCTTTTCTTTCGGGAAAACCGTTGGAAAACCGTTTGCAGGAGAAGGGTGTTGCGCTGCTCGAAAAAATGAAATCACGGGAAGGGAAACGCTCGGAATGGTTTGGCGAAACGTATCTTTACGCAGGCAATGTGCAGAAAAAATATGGCTCAGGATCCTTTGTGCTGCTTCCTTTTGATTTAACCATCAAAGCCGGAGATGTAATCGGCGTGGTGGGCGAAAACGGAAACGGAAAAACCACGCTGCTTCGCATTTTATCGGGATATCTGCACCCCAATTCCGGAAATCTGAATTATTATTTTCAAAAAGATTCCCAACCCGATTATTATCGCATCAAACAGGAAGTGGCGTTTATTCCGCAACGTATTCCGCGATGGTACGGAACCCTGAAAGACAATCTGAATTTTTATGCATCCAGCAATGGGTTTTATGGTGAAGAAAATGAGCTCATGACCGATTTCATGCTCACCCGTTTCGGACTCACCCGGTTTGCAAATTTCACGTGGAATCAACTGAGCAGCGGTTATCGCACCCGTTTCGAAATTGCCAAAATATTGCTAAAACGACCGAAACTGCTGGTATTGGATGAACCTCTGGCCAATCTGGATATCAACGCCCAACAAACTATTTTGAACGATTTGCGGGCACTTTCAAAATCAACCCATAAACCCATGGGCGTGATTTTAAGTTCGCAGCAGCTTCACGAAGTAGAAAAAATTGCCGATTCTGTGCTGTTTATCAAAAACGGGAAATTGCTTCACTCAGGCAAGCAGGAAAAACAAGCCCTTTCCGTATTGGAAGTAGAAATCCGAAATGAAAGAATAGAACTGGAAAATCTGCTTTCAGGCCGTTCATGTACCATTAAATTCAACGGAGGGTATTATGTGATTTCATCGGAAGAACTTTCTGCTTCCGAAATGCTGAAAATGCTGGTAAACTCTGAATTGACTATTTCCTATTCGCGCGATATCACTCACTCTACCAAACGCTTTTTCTAATGAAACTCTATCATAACATTCAGCGCCATTTATTACTTCATTTTCCGCTGGTATATAGTACCCGTGCTTTCCCCGCTCTTTTGGTGGGTGTGTCGGTGAGTGCATTACTATTTATATTTTTTGCCTCGCTTTCCGGTCAGATTGAATCTACTTCGGCCATTGCTTCGTGGATTGCCTTTTTGGTTTTGTGTTGCATCATCGCTGTAATCATTTATCTGATTTATCTCTTCCGGTTCAATGTGTTTAAGAATTTCGGAAAAGCCGGTCCGCTGCAATTTTCGTTACAGTTTTTGTTGATTTTTCTATCCATCGGCATGTTTGTTTTTTGGCCGTTTATTCCACGTATTGCCGCGCACAGTCTGCTTTCGGCGCGCTACAACGAAGCCCGGATGAAAAAGGATATTCACGAAGCGTATCTGCTTGCTTATCAGATGGAACATACCCGCTGGGATGCACCTTATCGCATTTCGCAGATCTATGTGAATCCGCAAGAATATTATGGTGTCGATGAAGACTGGGGAAACAACACCATAAAAGTGGGATCCCTGCAGGATTTGGATATGAAACGGTTTGAAAAACTGGAAAAAAAATCCGATTCTTTGTATCTGGGTTACGAAAAAACATCACTGGTTTGTAGTGAATATGATTATAATTTGATTAATCCTACCGAACTTTCAGACAGTATTTATGCCAGTCTGCCCGTGAACAAAGGAGACTTGCAGGCTCAGCAAGAACGCCTTGGCGAAATATTTTCTAAATACATTCCCGATTATAATGGTTCTGTGTTGAACAGGGATTCCCGTTGGAGTTCTGAATTTTATTACGGATACGAAGAAACCACGGTATGCAGCAAATATCGCCTCAGCGAGCTGGGCAGCGAAATGAGGCGTATCAATGAAAAAGTAATTTCTGATGGAGAAATGAAAGTAATGATGAGGGTATGGTTTTATATTTCCTTATATATCACATTGTTGATTTTGATATTCCGCTACATGACCCTGAGAACCTATTTCTGGACCATCCTGTTCACATTTCTTCTGTTTGTGTTTACGGTTATTATCACCATCATTACCAATCCCGGAGAGATAGGTATGCATTTTATTCTCTTGTTCTATTATCTCATTTGCGCCGGATTCGGATTGTCCATTTTCTTTTCCAAATCGCGCAATGTGTTTCAAGGCATCGGGTTAAATCTTTCTTACTTTTTCCTACAGCTGTTGCCCATTGTGTTGGCTTCGGTTTATTATGAACTCATAAAATATGATGATGATAATTGGACGGCGCGGGTAGTTTTAATGGAAAGAGCCGAAATTGTGGGTGTCGTATTGTTACTCATATCTACTTTTTTGATTCACAACCGCCTGTTTCATAAATGGTACTCCCTACCCGAAGAATAAATCCGTGGTAAGCCTTTGTACTCCTTTTCCTTTCAAATCAGACAGGAAGATTGCACTCGCCTGTATTGTATTATCTTTGCCCCTTTCAAAAAAGGATTGTCTCATGCAGGATTTACATAAAGTATATGACCCCGCTCAGGTAGAAGAAAAGCGCTATGCCGAGTGGATGCAGAAAGGTTTTTTTCGTTCTGTTCCCGATGAGCGGGAGCCGTTCACCATTGTAATTCCTCCGCCCAATGTAACGGGTGTGCTGCACATGGGCCATATGCTCAATAATACCATTCAGGATGTGTTAATCCGTCGTGCGCGAATGCTGGGAAAAAATGCCTGCTGGGTTCCCGGAACGGATCATGCCTCAATTGCCACCGAAGCCAAAGTGGTGCAGTTACTTCGCACCAAAGGCATCAAAAAAGCAGATTTAACCCGCGATGAATTCATGACCCACGCCTGGGAATGGAAAGAAAAACATGGCGGCATCATTCTGGAACAGCTGAAAAAACTGGGCGCTTCCTGCGATTGGGACCGTACCTCTTTCACCATGGATCCGGATTATTATGATGCCGTGATTGATGTATTTATTGATTTGTACAATAAAGGGCTGATTTACCGCGGAATGCGCATGGTGAATTGGGATCCTGCGGCCAAAACCACCATCAGTAATGAGGAAGTGATTTACAAAGAAGTGGATTCAGCCTTGTATCATGTTGCCTATAAAGTAACCGATGCGCAGGGCAATGAAACGGGCGAAACAGTAACGATTGCCACCACCCGCCCCGAAACCATTCCTGCCGATACGGGAATCTGCGTAAACCCGAATGACGAAAGATATACATCCCTCCACGGGAAATTCGCCAAAATTCCGCTTATCGGTCGCCTCATTCCCATTATTACCGATGAGTACGTGGATTTAGAATTTGGAACGGGTTGTCTGAAAGTTACACCCGCCCATGATATCAATGACTATGAACTGGGCAAAAAACACGGCCTGGATACCCTAGACATCATGAACGAAGACGGTACGTTGAATGCGTTGTCGGTATTGTTTGAAGGCAAAGACCGGTTTGAAGTGCGTAAGGAAATCATTCGTCTTTTCAAAGAAGACGGATCTTTTGTGAAGCAGGAAAACCTGAAAAATAAGGTAGGATTCAGCGAACGTACCGATGCGGTGGTGGAACCCCGTTTGTCGTTGCAGTGGTTTTTGAAAATGAAGGAATTGGCCGGCCCGGCTTTAGAAGTGGTAAACGACGGAACGGTGAAATTTTGGCCGCCCAAATTTACCAATACCTACCGCCATTGGATGGAGAATGTAACCGACTGGTGTCTGAGTCGTCAGCTCTGGTGGGGGCACCGCATTCCGGCCTGGTATGGATATAAAGAGTTGTTTGAGGGAGAACAGACCGGTTTCCCAGAGTATCATGTAGAAGTTGCCAAAACCGAACAGGAAGCAAGAGAAAAATTTAAGAAATACTATAAATCAATTGGTCATCCTAATAGTCTGATAGATTCTGGATTTTATCTTGAACAAGATGATGATGTGCTGGATACCTGGGCATCCTCCTGGTTGTGGCCTATCGCCGTGTTCGACGGGTTTAAAAATCCGGATAACAAGGAAATCAATTATTACTATCCGACCAACGATTTGGTAACGGCTCCCGAAATTATGTTTTTCTGGGTGGCGCGTATGATTATGGCGGGTTTGGAATATAAAAAGGAAGTGCCCTTTCGCAATGTATATTACACGGGTATCGTGCGCGATAAACAGGGGCGGAAAATGAGTAAATCGCTCGGCAATTCCCCCGATCCCCTCGATTTAATTAAAAAATACGGAGCCGACGGGGTTCGTGTGGGTATGCTCCTCAGTTCGCCCGCGGGAAATGATTTGCTTTTTGATGAATCGCTGTGTGAGCAGGGCCGGAATTTCAACAATAAAATCTGGAATTCGTACCGGTTAATTGCCGGATGGAAAACGACCGATTCTGCGCCCGATGAAGTTTCTTCTCAGGCCGTTGCCTGGTTCCGCGCCAAACTCAATACCGTGCTGGCGGAAATTAATGAGCACTACAACCAATTCCGGGTTTCGGATGCGTTGATGGCTTCGTACAAGTTGCTTTGGGATGATTTCTGTTCCGTGTATCTGGAGTTGATCAAACCTAAAGACGGTATCATTTCAGCTTCTGTGTTGGAGTCTACCTTGCAATATTTTGAAGAACTGCTGAAAATCCTGCATCCGTTTGTTCCCTTTATTTCGGAAGAGTTGTGGCACCAAATCCGCCACCGGAACAATAATGAATACCTGATTGTGGCATCGTGGCCTCAGGTTTCGTCGGTGGATTCCCGCTCGCTCGAAGACATGGAAACGGCCCTGGAACTGGTAACGGCGTTGCGTAATTTCCGTAATGAAAAAGGCATTCCGTTCCGCGATGCCTTGGAAGTGTTTGCCACAGAAATACCTGTATATGCCGCCGTGGTCCGCAAACTGGCCAATGTATCGGGTATGGAAAAGGTTTCCCAAAAACCCGAAGGTGCGTTTACACTGATCGTAAAAGCCAGGGAGTTTTATGTTCCTGCGGGTGATTTTATAGACAAAGAAGCCGAGCAGAAAAAAATACGCGAAGAGCTGGATTATACCCGCGGCTTTATGGAAAGCGTGCAGAAAAAATTGTCGAACGAACGATTTGTGCAAAATGCCAAACCCGAAGTAGTGGAAGTGGAGCGCCGCAAATTAGCCGATGCGGAAGCCAAGCTGAAATCGCTGCAGGAGCAATTGGCCGCGTTGGGGTAAAATATTGTTTTTTCAGGTGCGTTTTAGTCACATGAAAATCAAAACAGGTATATTATTAATCATAATGCCGGTGATGGCGGCTTTTTATTCGTGCCATAAAACGGATTATACGCCCACACCTCAAGTGATTTCTAAATTTCATAATGCTTTAGGGGCAGGAATTCAAATTAATATTTTTGGAATTCAGTCTTTACCACCAGGGAAGTATACTTCAATAAATGGCCAACCTCTTTTCTATTTTGGATATCGACCCATATTTGAAAATGTAATCATCACCTTTTCCGACGGAAGTAAAAAGATTGATTTTGATTGTGCTTCGTTTCCTGTAAACTCTCCGTATTATCTGCTTTGCAAAGAGGATACAGTTTCTGTGTTTCTAAAGAGCAATTATTGGCAGGAAGTTCAGGGTATAGACACGATATACCACTATTTTATCGGAGAAAAAGATTCGTTGGAAGCGTTTTAACTTACTTCCTTCTCATATTCGGGTTGTAATATCCGCCCGGAATATTCACTTTTTTCATTTGCTGTTTCAGCATTTTAATCTGCTCTTCAATCATACCGGCTTTATCCAGTTTTTTGGCTTCGGCCAACAAGCGTTCAGCTTCCTGTTTGCGGCCTTTGGCCAGCGCAGCAGCAGCCAGGTTCATGGTGGCAATGGCTTTATCGTGGTCAAATCGTAAACCCAGACTCAGGGCTTTTTTCATCAACTGTTCCGATTTGGTAATGCTGTTCTGTCCTTCGGTAATGCCGCACAGATAGTAGTAATATCCGCGTTGTTTTTTAATAATCTGACTTTCGGGATTTTTAATTTTGGAAAGCCATTTCACGGCTCCCTGCATATCTTGTTTACGCAATCTCCATAAAGCCAGAAGCACAAATTCATTCAGAAAATACAGCAGAATCGGAAAGGCCGACATCAGTATGGTGAAAATTCCCCAGCCAATGTTGTCAAATACAATCAGCGTTACTCCGCCGGCAATCATCAATCCGGCAATCACAAGTTTAAAAATGGCATTCATTCCTTTTCTGTTTCAGGGCGCTAATTTACCTGAATTATGTAATTGATGAGGTGTTTTTCTTCATAAGTTTTCAGAATCCATTGTGTGCTGTTGGCGCGGGTTACCACAAAAGATTTAACCGATTCGCCCGGGATTTTCCCGTCAATAAGTACCCAGTCGCCCTGCATCCGCGCATTTTCCAGCACAGCCCAAGAATCCTGTTTTTGGGTCTGATAACCTTGCGGTCCTTTTTCAATGCTCAATTTTTCGAGCACTTTGAATTTATTTTTTTCGGTCAGGATTTTTTGAATGAGCGTAAGGTCAATCACATGATTTGAGTAGGCTTCATATCCGCCTTTGGTTTTGCGGTAGAGCATATTTCCGCCCATCAGGGCACAGGTCATTTTTGGTTTTCCGATAGAACTGTTTTCCCATAATACCGGTAATTGGCCCATAAAGGTAAATCCCGATAAATCCTGTTTTTCATTCCATACGGCTACTTTGCCGTGTTCGTGTGGGGTTCTTACTTCAGAAACCGGTTCCTGGGCGTAGGCCGAATTCACTAAAAGAGCAATAATCGGTAGAATCAGTAGTTTTTTCATCGAATAAATGTGTTGTAAAACGGTTGTAAAACCAAAAGTAAAATTTTTATGCAGCCTCAAATGTTTTTCTTTGTAGCGAAAACCGTACCGAGTTATCCATGAGCAGAATTAAAAAATTAATGGGTCAGACTGCCATTTATGGCTTGCCTACCATTATCGGCAGGGTGGTGAATTTTCTGCTCACGCCGCTGCTCACCGGGGTGTTGGATACCTCATCGTACGGGATTATGAGCGAACTGTTTGTGTATATCGGAATTTTTCTGGCCCTGCTCACCTGGGGAATGGAAACATCGGTGTTCCGCTTTTCAGAAAAATATCCCGATAATCCCCGGGTATTTTCTACGGCATTTTCCTTTACGGCATTTCTTGCTGTTACGTTTGTTTCGCTAAGTATTTTATTTGCTGCCCCCGGAGCCGTATTGCTCAAATATCCCGGCCATGGAGAATATATTGTATATATCGCGCTCATCATCGGATTTGATGTATTGGCAGCCGTGCCCATGGCTAAACTCAGGCAGATGAATAAACCCATCCGTTTTGCAACGGCCAATCTGTTTTCTATTCTGCTGAATATTGCGCTGGTACTTTTTTTTCTGGTGTATTGCCGGGGAAAATACATGAGCGAAGGGGCCGATGCAGGCTGGTTGGTAAACACGGTGTATGATCATAATTTAGGAATGGGATATGTGTTCATCGCCAATATTGTGGCCAGCTTTTTCAAGTTTGTATGGATGGTGCCCCTGCTGATAAAATCTGAATTAAGATACGATCCGGTTCTGCTTCGCGAAATGCTGATTTATTCCACGCCGCTGGGTATTGCTTCGGTATGTTTTATCATAAACGAACGGGCCGATCTGGCCATGCTTAAATTCCTTTTGCCCGCCGATGTGGCCAATTCTCAGGTGGGCATTTATTCGGCGGTATACAAGTTGGCCATTATCATGAATATTTTCATACAGGCTTTTCGGTTTGCCGCCGAACCGTTTTTCTTTTCCAGCGAAAAAGAAAAAGGCTCGCGTGCTATGTATGCCCGGGTGTTGAATTATTTTACGGGATTCTGTCTCATTATTTTTTTAGGGGTAACGCTTTTTATGGGGCAGCTCAAGTATTTCCTCCGGAATGAAGATTATTGGGTAGGACTTTCCGTGGTGCCGATTTTATTGTTGGCTAATTTATTCAGCGGAATATATCAGAATCTGAGCATGTGGTATAAGCTTTCGGGCCGTACACTCTTCGGTATGTGGTTTTCCATTTTGGGAGCCTTGCTCACGCTGGTTTTCAATTTTGCATTGATTCCTTTTTTAGGCTATGTGGGTTCTGCTTGGGCCACTTTAGCATGCTATTTTTCAATGACGTTGATATCTTATATTGTCGGGCAGAAGCATTATCCCATACCGTATGAACCCATTAAGGTACTTTTTTACATTGGTGCCGCTACGGCTATTTACCTCTTCAATTTATTTATTCCTAAATATTCCATGGCTACGGAAATAATTTTCGGATTCCTGTCGGTAGCCCTTTTTACTGTTTTGTTTGTGTACAACGAGAAAGAGTTAAGAACCGTTTTAATATCATCGTATGACCGCTTTAGAAGTAAAAATAATTAACCGTTCAAAACATGCTTTGCCTGAATATGCCACGCTGCTTTCGGCAGGAATGGATCTGCGTGCGGAATTAAATGCGCCCGTTTCGCTGCAACCCGGAGAGCGAACCCTGATTTCTACGGGTTTGTTTTTGGAATTACCCTTCGGATATGAAGCGCAGATTCGACCCCGCAGCGGTTTAGCCTTTAAAAAAGGCATTACGGTGTTGAACAGTCCGGGAACTATTGATGCCGATTATCGCGGCGAAATCGGTGTTCTGCTTATAAATCACGGAAGTGAACCTTTTGTAATCGAGGATGGAGAGCGTATAGCCCAAATGGTTATAGCACCTTATACGCGGGTGGTTTGGCAGGCTGTGGAGAATCTTAATGAAACAGAACGAGGAGAAGGTGGGTTTGGGTCCACAGGTAAAAAGTAAAAAGCAATTCAGCTTTAGATGAAATCAATTGTAGATTTTAACTACATATCCGTCAAAGGTGGTCTGATATTGCAGCAAAGGAAATGTGGCCGGTCCTTGGGTGAGTAGTCCGTTGAGAATTTGCCACTTACTTTCACATTTTCCGCATTCTAAAAACATCTGGGCATCATCCGGCTGGGTAACCCCTTCGGGTTCATACACATCGAGTGTACATTGCATTTCAAAGGCAAATACCTGATCTCCGGTAGCCCGTACCACTATAATTCCGCCATGCCCTTCATCGGGCAGGATGACAAATCCACCGATGCCAAAGAGAGCATTATACATAGGATTGGCCAATGTGAGTGTACGGTTTACGGGTACATAGGGAATAGGAGGCGAGTTATTGTTCTTATCGCACGAAACAAATGCAGTAGCCAAAACGGCTACCAATATTATATAGGATACAATCTTATTCATCGGATTACATAAAGTGCTACAAAATTCGTTTTAATTTGCGAAAGCATTTTAAAAATTTGATTCAAAACGCAAAAATGAAAGGTTTAGTGTTCATATTGTCCGTGTGTTTCATGCTCGCAGGCCATGCAGAAGTGTATGCGCAAAAAGGCTCCCAGATCAGAAGGGAAGTGAAAAAAATGCGTGCACAAAATGCGAGGGCTTCCAAGAGGGCCGCTAAGTATGGTAAGAAGCGGCATCTATCCATTCAGGACAAAGCCACCCGCAAAAGAATGAAGCAAAATTTGCGTAATTCGAACCGGAACAATAAGCGGCTGCGGCGATAATCCACAAAATCTGTTTCCGGTAAAGCCCTCTGTTTTCAACAGATTTGAAATGATTCATCCGGATTAGGTCAATCAATTCTTACGCTAGTTTCCTTAGAAATTGTTATTTTATTATCCCTTAAAACCTTGGAAATTTGAAATATAAATTCAAAATTCCATGAAACAGTTGTACTTATTATTATTCTCATTTTGCTTTTTTTCAGCAATCGTTTACGGACAATCACAAATGGGGGAACTCTCCGGTACGGTTTACGATCATTCGGGAAATCTTGTGCCGTATGCCCATGTGGTTCTTCTTTCCTCAGGAAGACAAATCAGCGGAGCCGCTTCTGACCATGAAGGCAGATTCAGCATTAAACCTATTTCCGTGGGAAAATACGACGTAAACGTTTCCGCCATCGGGTTTGCTTCCATGCATTATACAGGGCAGGAAATACGTGCCGCCCAAATTCATCGCCTCGATATTCATCTTCAGGCAGGAATTGAACTGATTCAGGTGGAAATTAAAGAACCCTTATTAAAAATAGACCAAACGGTTCGCAGTGTGGATTGGGACAGAGAAACCGTGTTACGCAATCCTACAGGATCCATCGCAGGGATGTTACCCATTTCAGCCGGAGTGATTTCCAACGACAGGGGAACATCGGCGCTGGGGTCCCGCGGCCCTATTCAATATTATATAGATGGCGTAAAAACAATCGGAAGTCCCATGGTTCCGCTCAGGTCTGTAAAGCAGATTCAGGTAATATTGGGAGGAGTACCCGCCGATATTGGGGATGCTACGGGCGGAGTGGTACAAATTTTCACCATCGGGTATTAACTTTTTTAACGAAAGGTTAAGAAGGAATCAGATTCTTGACCTTTCAAACCCGAAAGGAGGTGTGAAAATTATAAACAAGCTAATGCATTAAAAATATGAGCATTATGGGTAAAATGAGGTCATGTTTAGCATAGACTAATGCTCGTTTTTTGAAGGTGAAACGAAGGAATTTCCCGACAAACGCAAAAAAATGTCAGTTTTTGGTGTTTTTTTTCGGTTTACCTTTGAAATTGAGGAATTAAATGAGATGGTTGGGCGTAACCAAATCGTTAAACAATATACAAATCGTTGATTTACAACAGAGATAAAAATAATCTTAACGGTTTGTTAAAGTATATCAAATAACTATTTTTACGCCCTTGTAGAAAAATGTGTTCACAACAAACGCAAAGTGTATGATGAAAAAACTACTTACGGCAATTACAGGATGTATCCTATCTATAGGATTGTCTTTTGGCCAGGGAAACACGGGAGAGCTTAGAGGTACCGTGAAGGATGGAGCGGGAAGACCTGTTCCATTTGTGAATGTGGTGGTGTTAAATGCCGGACAGCAGGTTGCTGGGGGCGCCACCGATATAGACGGTAATTACAGTATTAAACCCATTGTGGTGGGTACTTACTCCGTTAAAGTAACTTCCATTGAGTTTGCTCCCAAAGTGGTAAGCGGCGTTAACATTCAAAGTAACAAAATCCAGTTTCTGGATGTTACACTTGAAAAAGACGACAAAACACTGGGAGTAGTTGAAATTGAGGTGTTTAAAGAAAAGCTGATAGATCCTGACCAAGGTGTTCAAGGAACTACCTGGGATCGTAAGGATATCGCCAAATTACCTAGTCGTGACGCCATCGGGGTGGCTCAGGTAACGGGTGGTGTTAACTCCCGCGACGGAGAGCTCTCGCTCCGTGGTTCAAGAGGCGACGCCCTTATCTTTATCGACGGGGTTAAAACCCGCGGTCGTGCAAGCCTTCCTCAGGGTGCCGTGCAAGAGGTACAGATTATATTGGGTGGTGTACCTGCCGATATAGGGGATGCCACAGGGGGTATCATTCAGTTACAGACCCGCGGTGTTTCTCCGGTATGGTTTGGCGGTGTGGAAGCCCGTACTTCACAATTTCTGGATGCTTTTGGTAACCACCTGTTTCAGGCCACAGTCGGAGGTCCTTTAATTTCTAAAAAAGTAAAAAGCGGTGATAAAACCGTTAAAGAGCCCATAGTTGGTTTCTTATTCTCTGCTGAGTCTGAATATTTTAAAGATCCTCGTCCCGCAAGAGACGGATTCTGGAAATTAAAAGATGATGTACGCGCCGGTTTACTCGCCGATCCGCTCCGTAGAGTAGATGATGGTACATTCTTTAATTCACAATATTTACGTCAGTCTGATTTTGAGCGGGTGAGAGTTCGTCAAAATTCAGGACAATGGAATACCCGCGGGGTATTGAAATTTGATTTCATGTTGGCCAAAAATACCACATTCACTGTGGGGGCCAACGGAAACTATGTAACCGGCCGTGGTGGAAACGGAGGCGGAGTAGGATATGCTGCCCACCCAATGAACTTCCAAAATGCAGGTACATATTATGGTTATGACTTTAACGTATATGGTAAGTTTATTCAGCGTTTTGCCAATGCCGATGAAAAAGACGGTAAAACCGCCACTGTTAAAAACGCATTTATCCAATTACAGGTAGATTATTCAAAAGCATATGCAAGACGTCAGGATCCTCGTCATAAAGGAAATCTGTTTAACTATGGATATGTGGGCGAGTTTAATACGTTGCGTACTCCTACCTATCAAAGAGGTACAGATCCAACTACAGGGTTTGAAGGCTGGTTGCTGAATGGTTTCCAGGAAACGCTGGTGCAATTCACGCCTTCTAATCTAAATCCTGAGTTAACAGCTTACACGAATGATGTGTATGCCATTTCGCCTAATCCTCAAGGTATTTATGACAATTTTGACAACCTCATTAAATTTAATGCACTAAGAAACGGTGACCAACCCGGTTCTGCTTATACAATCTGGGATAATCCGGGCGGTTATTACAATGCTTACGGATATAATGATAACAATCAGTTCCGTGCGTTAGGTATGGGAGCTTTGGATATCAAAAACCACTCCATTAAAATCGGTTTTGAGTTTGAGCAGCGTCGTGATAATTTTTATCAGATTGCCCCAGGTGGTCTTTGGACCATCGGTCGTCAGCTTACTAATGCCCACATTCGTGAGTTAGACTTCAACAATCCTTTATTTGTAACTGACGAGTTCGGGGTGTATCAGGATACCATTAACTATGATCGTTTATATTCTGCCGAAGGCCAGGCCAACTTTGACTACAACTTACGTCAGAAGTTAGGACTTAATCCTACCGGATTAGATTTTATCAACTTTGATTCTTACGCACCCAGCACATTCTCATTAGATATGTTCAGTGCCGATGAATTATTGAATAACGGTAATAACCTGGTTAATTACTTCGGTTACGATGTATATGGTAAAAAACTTCGTGGAAACTGGAGTCTTGAAGATTTCTTTAATAAGAAAGATGATAACGGTCAATTCTCCAGAAACATCGGAGCTTTCCAGCCGGTTTATATTTCGGGTTATATTATGGATAAGTTTGCATTCCGCGACCTGATTTTCAACGCGGGTGTTCGTATCGACCGTTATGATGCCAATCAGCGTGTGTTAAGAGATCCTTATACCTTATATGCTACCCGTACCCGTGCAGAGGTGAATGCCAATCACCCGTCTAACATAGGGGATAACTATGCGGTGTATGTGAGCGACTTAAACTCGGCTACACCAACTATTTTAGGTTACCGTAACGGGGATACATGGTATAACGCACAAGGTCAGGAAATCAACGATCTTACCGTATTGCGTACTTCTACTGGTATTGTTCAGCCTTATTTGGTTAATCCCAATGAAAACGTAAACAGCGGAAACTTTGATGTGAATGCTTCTTTTGCGGATTACAAACCTCAGGTTAACGTGATGCCTCGTGTGGCGTTCTCATTCCCAATTTCTGATCAGGCTATCTTTACGGCTCACTATGATGTGTTGGTTCAACGTCCATTAGGCGGCGGCCAAAACGGTGGAGCATTGAATATGCTGAATCCTTTAGATTATTACTTCTGGAACAATTCCAGCTACAACGGATCTACCCGTATCTTTAACAATCCTGCCCTTCGTCCTGAAAAAACGATTGACTTCTCTTTAGGATTCCAGCAGGCTCTTGGAGATAACTCTTCGTTGAAGCTGACGGCTTACTATCGTGAAATCCGCGATCAGATTCAGGTGGTTCGTGTAAACGAGGCTTACCCGAATTCATACTTTACCTACAGAAACATTGACTTTGGTACCACAAAAGGATTAACCTTGACGTACGATTTACGTCGCGTGAAAAACGTACGTATGACAGCAAGCTACACGTTACAGTTTGCTGACGGAACCGGTGCTGACAATACATCTGCCTTCAACCTGGTTAACTTTGGCCAGCCTAACCTGCGTGTGTTAATTCCATTGAATTTGGATCAGCGTCACCAGTTCAACGTGTATTTTGACTTTGGTTACGGAAAAGGACGCGATTACAACGGTCCGGTTATCAGAGGCAAAAACGGTAAAAAAGATATTCAGGTACTTTCCAATGCCGGTATTACGGCAACATTATTCGGAGGTTCAGGTTTCCCATACAGCCGAAGCAGCACCATTGTTTCTGAAGCCGCATCTACCGACTTTAACCGTCCGATTCTGGAAGGTTCCATCAACGGTTCACGTTTACCTTGGCAGTTTAATGCAGACGTAAGGGTGTACAAACAATTTGATGTGATGTTGGGCAAAAAAGATAAACCTCAGGAAGAGCGTAAATCCATGAACATGGAAGTATATCTTCAGGTGTTGAATATCTTCAACTTTAAAAATACAATCGGTGTGTACCGTTACAGCGGTAATGCAGACGATGACGGATTCCTTTTAGATCCTCAGACTCAGCCATACCTCAACAATATTCTTCCGGATGCTGATTCCTTCCGTGAGATGTATTCCATGAAAATCTCGAACCCATACAACTTCTCTCAACCCAGAAGAATTCGTCTCGGGTTAATCATGAATTTCTAAACCATTAATTTATTCGCAGTATGAAAAGGTCAATAATTATAGCAACTCTTACTCTGGGCTTCATCGCTCAGGTAGGTTTTGTATGGGCTGCAAAATCGCCCTACGACAAATCTGGTGGTGAAGGTGGTTCAAACAAGGCACTTGCCGCCGGCTGTCTGAACCCCGAAAACTCTGCCGTGCTGGAGTTGAATAACGTACGTACTACCATCCATACAGGTGGTGACATGTGGTGGGACTTAAAACAGTTCGCCCGTTACGAGATTCCTAAGGGTTCCGGTAAACACTCCCTGTTCTTAGGAACACTATGGATTGGTGGAACTGACATCAATGGCCAGTTAAAAGTGGCCGCTCAGCGTTACCGTGCCAATGGTCCCGATTACTATACTGGACCTTTGGATACATTGGGTACTGCTGAAATTGATGCACAAACCTGTAAAGAGTTTGATAAAATCTGGAAAATGTCCAGAGCCGAAGCGGCGCTACACCGCTTTTGTAAAACTCCAGGAAATGAAACCAACATCAATTGTCAGGGGTATGTAACTCCGGAATCTATTAAGGATTGGCCGGCTATCACGTATCGTCCTAATGATGCATCACTTTCCGGTGGTTTACCATCCGTACAGTTTTTCTATGCTCCTTTCATTGATGTGGATGGTGACTTTGCCTACGATCCGGAAGCCGGTGATTATCCCGGGTATGACTTAGATGCAGCGGTTGATTGTCAAACGGACCGTACTCCTTATTTATATGGTGACGTTACCTTGTATTGGATTTTCAATGATAAAGGAAATATCCACTACGAAACGCAATCTACTCCGATTGGTATGGAAGTGAGAGCGCAGGCTTTTGCTTTTGCCACCAACGATGAGGTAAACAACATGACTTTTTACAACTATGAGTTGATTAACCGCGGTACAACTACCTTGTTTAACTGCTATTTTGGTGTAAATACCGATGCTGACTTAGGGTATGCATTTGATGACTTTGTAGGTTGTGACGTACTTCGTGGTTTTGGTTATGTGTATAATGGTGATGCGATTGATGCACAAGGGGCAAATGCAGCTCCTGATCAGTATGGCGCTAATCCTCCGGCTGTAGGTATCGACTTTTTTGAGGGTCCTTATGCTGATGCCGATAATGTGGCTAACGTATTTGATGCTTCTGATGTAAGTACCTGGCTGGCGATTAATGGTCTGGGTTACAATGACAATATTGTTGACAATGAGCGTATCGGTATGCGCCGCTTTGTATATTATTCCAATAACAGTGGGGTAACCGGTGACCCGGAAGTGGGTAAAGCCATACAATATTATAACTACCTGCGCGGTTTCTGGAAAAATGGTTCTCGCATGGTGTTTGGTGGTAATGGATTCCCAGGTGGACCGGGTTCAACAACCACAGAATCTGACTTCATGTTCCCTGGCGATTCAGATCCCTTACACTGGGGTACTCAAGGATCAGACCCCGGATTCCAGTGGACCCAACAATTCCCTGCTCCCGGCGAACCATCTGGTACTCCAGCAGATCAGCGTTTTGTTCAATCCGCTGGTCCTTTCACTCTTCTTCCGGGTGCTGTAAACGACATTACTACTGGAGCGGTTTGGGCTCGTGCTTTTTCAGGCGATCCTTTTGAATCGGTGAATTTGGTGCGTAAAGCAGATGACAAAGCGCAACAACTTTTCGAAAACTGTTTCCGTCTCTTAGATGGACCTGATGCGCCAGATGTATATATCCAGGAACTGGATCGTGAGCTTATTATTTATTGGACAAACAACCAATTGAGCAACAATTACCTGAATCGTTACGAAGAGTTAGATTACTCTATCGATACTTCAGTTGCTACTACTGTAGATTCCAGAAAATACAAGTTCCAGGGATATATGGTATACCAGGTAATTGATCCTACCGTTACATCTGATGAGCGTTATGACTTAAATCGTGCCCGTTTGATTGCACAGTGCGACTTGCGCGATTTTGATGCAACAAATAATCCGATTGGAACACTGGTAAATTATACGCCAGATCAAGAATTAGGGTTTAACGTTCCGCAGGTAATGGTACAGGGCTCAAACCAAGGAATTACTCAATCACTCCGTGTGATAGAAGATGCCTTTGCATCGGGTACTGACAAACGTCTGGTGAATCACAAAAAATACCACTTCCTTGTAATAGCTTATGGTTATAATAACTATAAGAGATACGATCAAAATGATCCTTCGGCCTTAGATGGTCAGAAAAAGCCATTTATCTCCAGCCGTAAAAGTGCAACAGGTGCAATCAGCATCTATTCAGGAATTCCTAAAATTACCGCTCCCGAGTCAGGAGGTACCATTTTGAATTCATTCTATGGCGATGGTCCTGAAATTACCCGTATCGAAGGTAATGGTAACGGTGGTAATGTGTTGGATTTAACGAAAGAGTCTGAGGATATTATTTTACAGGCTCCATATTATCATCCCACTCCAACTTACCAAAGAGCTAAAGGTCCTGTTAAAATTAAAGTGATTGATCCATTATCTTTAGAAAAAGGTACTTATTATCTTGCCATCAGCGGAGGTGTAGCCTCAAGTGGTGGTTTTAATACCATGCAGACCACCGGAACATGGGCTGTTCTTAACGAAGATATGGATACCATAGCCGTTTCTGACGCCGATCTTCAAATCGGATCTGAACAGATTTTATTCGATAAGAATACAGGCAAGTTTACAGGTCTCTCCGTAACGGTTCGTCAGGTTAATCAGCCAGGTCAGAATCGCGAGATTAACAACGGTTTCTTGGAAGCTACTTTAGATATAGCTAATCCAAGCAATGTGTATATGGGCTTCCTGCAGGATGATGATGTAAACGAAGTATTGAACTGGATTCTTTCCGGAAATCAAACTTCTACCACTCCTCCTGATAATGATTTAGACAATGATCAGGTGTTTGAGAGAATCACATTAGGTCAGGGTGGCGCATTAGCCCCATACAGAATGACCTCTTCTGCGAAACATGGCCCGGCCTGGGCAGGAAATATTCCTCCTTCAGTAACCCGTGTAGATTACATTCAAAGTATTGACTTGGTGTTGACTCCGGATAAGAGCAAATGGACCCGTGTTCCGGTATTGGAAACCGATTCTATTGAAGGGTTCACCTATGTTCACCCTGATTTAGCACCTGCAAAAGCCCGTAAATTAGATTTACGTCGCAGCCCTTCAGTAGATAAAGAAGGCCGTTATGCTACGGTGGATGGAAGTTCTACAGGAACTTTACTATCAGGGGCAAGTTCAAATCCTGAAGATGCAAACTACATGAGTGAGTGGGGTATGGGTTGGTTCCCGGGTTATGCTATTTCTGTTGAAACCGGTGAGCGTTTAAACATGGCGTTTGGAGAAGACTCTTATCTGGCATTATCCAATGGACGTGACATGTTGTTTAATCCAACAGGTATCAATCCGGATAACTTCAATTTCAACAACATCATTACCTCATTAGGCGATGCGATTTTAGGTGGTAAGCACTATATCTACGTGTTTGGCAGCAACATTAATTTTGGATCTTCATTCCCTGGAACACCACGCTATGATGCCGGAGAATGGGCTATGAGCATTTTGAAATTAAACAATGGTCGCCCGGGAGATAACGACAAGCGTCAATTATTCCGTGCTGCTATGTGGACAGGTATTCCGATTGCCATTGAAGGCCGTCCATGGTTAAGTGAAGAAATTCGGGTTCGTATGCGTGTAGCCAAACCATACATGCAGTTTAATACCTATGCATTAGATCAGGCAAATCCGGTTTCTAACGAAAACAAGCCGTTGTATCGTTTCTCACTGGATGATATTGCTCCTGTTACAGGTGATTTAGCTACTGCAAAATCAGCTATGGACTTGATTAATGTGGTTCCGAATCCTTATTATGCATATTCTGCTTATGAAGTAAATCAGTTAGATAACCGTATTAAAATTACGAATCTGCCTCCGGAATGTACGATTACAATCTACAACACGGCAGGTACGCTTATCAGACGATTTACTAAATCAGATAACCGAATTACATCGGTTGACTGGGATTTGAAAAACTATGCGAATATTCCTATCTCCAGCGGTATTTACATTATCCATGTAAAAGCTCCGGGACTGGGCGAAAGAGTAATTAAATGGTTTGGCGTTCTCAGACCTACGGATGTTTCTGATTTCTAAAAACAACGGTACAAAGATTGAGTTATGAAAAAAGTTTTAAAGACATCATACGTATTAGGAGCTGCACTTTTGTTATCAGCAGTTTCGTTTGCCGGAAATGATGACCGTGCCGGTCAGGCAGGGGCAACGCACCTGCTCATTAACCCTTGGGCAAGAAGTTCAGGATGGGGTGGGGCAGGTTCAGCCAACGAGCGTGGAATTGAAGGTCAGTTTATGAATCCCGCGGGATTGGCATTTGCCAAAAAAACCGAAGTGGTTTTTGCTCACACCCGTTGGCTCGAAGGTTCTGATATCAGCATCAACGCAGCTGGTTTAGCCACGCGCTTATCTAAAAATGATGTACTCGGTTTAAGTGTAACCGCTATGTCATTCGGTAATATTCCTATAACCACCGTTGATAAGCCTGAAGGTACGGGTGCCACGTATTCACCCCGGTTTTTGAATATCGGATTATCTTACGCTCGTTCGTTTTCCGATAAAATTCATGGTGGAATTAATGTACGCATCATCAACGAGTCCATTGATAACGTAAGTGCTACCGGTTTTGCAATTGATGCCGGTGTTCAATACCAGACCACTTTAGGAAAAGGCGAAAACAAAAAAGATAACTTCGTTTTTGGTATTGCCCTTAAAAATATCGGTCCGCGTATGAAATACAACGGTGACGGTTTGAATTCTAAAGTAGTATTGCCAAACGGTGCTTCCTTAACCCAAAGTCAGCGTGCTGCGGATTATGAAATGCCTGCCATGTTGAACATCGGGGTTATGTACCGTATCCGTTTTGCTAAAGAGCATAAATTCACTCCTGCATTTAATTTTTCAATCAATTCCTTTACTCGCGATCAATACATTCTTGGTTTAGAGTACAACTGGAAAGAGATTTTAATGCTGCGTGGTGGATATACTTTCGAAAACGGTATTTTCTCCAAGGATCGTGATGCTTTGAATACAAACCTGTTAAACGCATTCACCGGTCCTTCTTGCGGAGCTACTGTTGATATTCCGTTAAGCAAAGGCGCTAAAGTGAATGAAGATAATAAGTTGCAGCCCAGATTCGGTATAGATTACTCATTCCGTGCTACATACAACTTCCAAGGGGTGCACACTATCGGTGCCAGAATCACCCTTTGATTTTTAAATAAAGAAAAAAAGATATTATCTTTGTACCCGTATTGAACAAAAGGCCAGATGGCCTTTTGTTCTTTTTTATGGATAATCAAACAATTATCATTATGAGTAAAATTACCTACATGACCCAAGAGGGTTTCGATAAACTGAAAGCAGAAATGGAACATCTTATTTCTGTTGAACGTCCCAAAATTTCACAGCAGATTGCAGAGGCTAGAGAAAAAGGTGATTTATCGGAGAATGCTGAATACGATGCCGCCAAAGAAGCTCAGGGACTTTTGGAACTTCGCATTTCAAAAATTCAGGAACAGGTTCGTAATGCACGTGTTTTGGATGCCACGCAGCTGGATACCGATAAGGTTTATCTGATGTCTAAAGTGAAAATAAAAAACCTTACCAATAATATGGTAATGGAATATACGCTGGTGGCAGAAAATGAGGCCAACTTAAAAGAACAAAAAATGTCGGTTGAGTCTCCTATTGCTAAAGGTTTATTGGGTAAATCTAAAGGTGATATTGCTGAAGTAAAAGTTCCCTCGGGATTAGTAAAATTCGAAATTTTAGAAATCGGCAGATAATTCATGAGTACGCTCTTCACCAAAATTATCAACCGAGAAATTCCGGCTTATATCATTGCCGAAGACGAATACAACCTGGCTTTTTTAGATATATATCCATTAGCCATGGGGCATGTGCTTTGTGTTCCCAAAAAAGAAACGGACTACATCTTTGATTTACCACATGATGAGTTTTGTAACCTACATTCTTTTTCTCAAAAAGTGGCTAATGCAATGAAGTCAGTTATTGATTGCAAAAGAATCGGTGTTGCCGTTATCGGTCTTGAAGTACCGCATGCCCACATACATCTGGTTCCTTTGGAATCTGTGCAGGATTTGAATTTTGCCCGCCCCAAATTGAATCCCGACAAATCGGATATGATTCAAATGGCTGAAAAATTACAGGCTGCTTTTAAAAGCCTGTAAAGGTTTAGTTGCCCAGATTATTTTTCAGAATTTCTAATGCGTATTGTTCATCGGTATTCCCTATACGGAATGTTTTGTTCAATACATCATGCATGATTTCATCCTGCTTTTCGCCTTCTTTTTTGGCTACATGATAAGGTGTATGACTGAATGTGACCATGCTGTATAAGGGGACCCATTTTTCAGGAAAGGATTCATGGGCCAACCGTTCCACTTTTTTGCGGAATAAGAATTCAGGGTCAGCTGTGAGGTCGCGCATTTCTACAAAATTTCGCATGGCCAGATCAGCAATGGCTTCTCCGTCGGCTTGATGGCTTTTAGAAAATGCGGGTAATACGGTTTCAAAATCCCATTGGTGCTCTTCAAGCATATTGTACAAAATGGAACAATCCTCAAATCCCGCATTCATACCCTGACCATAAAATGGAACAATGGCATGGGCCGCATCGCCCAAAAGTTGAATGTTTTTTCCATGATTCCAGGGTTTACATTTTACCATCATCAATGATGAAGATGGGTTTTGAAAGAACTGCTCTTTGTAATCGGGAATTAAAGGAATCAAATCGGGAAAATACTCTTCAAAAAAGGATTGTACTTCAGACTCGGTATTAAGATTGGTAAACGAAGGATTTCCTTCCCATCCTAAAAACAGGGTGCAGGTAAACGTTCCATCCGGATTGGGAAGGGCAATCATCATAAATTCTCCCCTTGGCCAGATGTGTAAGGTGTTTACATCCATTTTGTGTTTACCCTCCGCATCAGGAAGCATATTGAGTTCTTTGTATCCGTGATCTATATAGGTTTGGGAATACGTAAACCGGTCGGTAAACTGTAAACGATGTCTGACCGCTGAATAGGCTCCATCACAGCCAAAAAGTACATCATAATGTAATGCGCTTTCGTTGCCTGTTTCCTCGTTTTTGAGGTGTAGTATTTTGTTTTCAATATCGAGCTGGGTAATCCTTTCCGAAAAGCGAAATTCAATATCCGGGTCAGTTTCGGCTTTGGATAATAATAACTTGTTGAGCGCGCCTCTGGATACAGAGTAGATGGCTTCATTTTCTCGGCCATATGGCTGCCGGGTCAGATTTCCCTGCTTATCGTGCATGGTGCGCACAAACATGGGTATGGCAAATGATTTTACCTCTTCTTTCAGGTTGCAGAGTTCAAGCGCCCACCACCCGCGATCGGAAAGAGCCAGATTGATACTTCTGCCTGCGGGAATATTGGCCTTACGCATATCGGGCCTTCTTTCAACTACGGTTACTTTATATCCTTTGCTGCCTAATAGGGTGGCCCATAAAGAACCCACCAAACCGGCACCCGCCACTACAATATGCTGCATACACTTTGATTTTGCGGGGCTAAGGTAGCAAGCTTTTCGTATAGAATGAATCTAAAATTCAGTTAGAAAACCAAAGGGAATGGGGCTATTTGCCCAGTTTGACCGTAAACTGAAATTCAGCATTTAACGATAAAAATCCAATCCCGTCAGGGAATTTATAGGAGAATAAATCATCACCAACCAGATATCCTTTATAGCTTAAGGTTCTCATGTATCCAATCTGAGGGGCTAATACAGCCGAAAGAGCAAAACGGCGGCTTATATCTCTTCGTATCCCAAAACGGGGCGTTAAACCCACGTAGAGTATATGATTTCTTTCGAATTTCATTCCGGAACCCAAAAACTGGATTTGGTAATTATAGAATCCGCTGAGCGAATCTAATGTGCGGGTTTCGGCATATTTAGTTGCTGAGCTGCTTGTTCTGACACTCATATATCCGATATGTACATCGGCGCCTACGGTAAATCGGGTTTTTTTACGGCCTTTTCCATATTCATAGCCGATAAAACCGGTTGCTGAACCTATATTTCCCGAGTAATTTACATTTGTTTTAATAACTGAACTGTAATCTGAACTGTCAGAAAATCCAGGCTCTGCCGGTAGGTAAATACTTGAATTATTACTCCAGCCAAATCCTCCGCTCCCCATCATGCCCCTGAATCCGGTTCTCAAAAAGTGATTATGTTTATAAACCTTTGCATAGTTAACTGATATTGAGGGTAGTCTGGAATAGGTTTGTACGAAACTCCAAAATGTACCTCCGTTTCCCATACCGAAAGCAATTGTCAGTTCGTGTTTTCGGCTGAGGGTGGTGTCAAAACGGTTGGTGCATTTTTTTTGAGCGAAGCCTTCATACAGGGTGCCCATAAGCAGAAGGACAATAATGATTGACGATTTTTTCATGAGTTATATTTTTGATTATGATTTTTTGACAAGGTCAACTCTGTGGTTTAGCGGAAAAATGAGTTTGATTTCCAGATTGTTTTGAAAGAACCAAAAGGAATGGGTAATTGGCGGTTCGGGGATTTTGTAATAAATTTTATACTGGAATTCCCTAAATTGATGGGAATAACCGATTAAAGGAGTATAATTAAACCCGATGCTTAAGTAAGGATTGGCTTTGTAGCGATAGCCAATGCTGGGTGAAATTCCTGCAAAAACATGATATGTTGTTTTGTGAGCTATTCCATAACTTTCAAAATCATATTGATAAGCATACATCCCTGAAGCTGTTTGCCATTCAATTGTTTCATAATAACTCATCTGATTTTTAGTTGCTTTTAATTCTGTAAAACCAATATGTAAGTCTGCACCTAGCACCAATCCATGATTTCGGTTTGTAAACTGATGGTTATATCCCACGTAAAGAGAAGACATATATCGTTCGAAACTATATTGGGTTTTGGTTTTAAGCTTCGTGGCTTGTGATGCGGGTGCTCCCGATTCGGGAGTTGGATAAAGCATAAAGGAGAAGAGGTCTTTTCTTTCGAGAGCACCTAATGCAACCCGATGACCCAAACGGATAAAATGTTTTTCTTTTAAAACCCGGGCATATTCAAAACTGATAATCCCTTGCGGAATTCGGGAGGGGGAAACGTAATCGGGTGAAAAGGCTCCGCTTCCCACTCCTAAAACAAAAGACAGTTCATTCTTGGCACTTTGGGATGAGTCTGTTTTGAAAGACTGTGAAAAAGCAAAACTTTGTATGCAGGTCAATGCTAATGAAATGGTTATAGGTTTAAGCATGTCGGTTATGATTAATGTTTCTGAAACGGAGCTTCAGACTGTATATTGTTTACCTGAGTTTCAAGGTTTGGCCGGCTGAAACGGATTCGGCAGAAAGGCCGTTCATTTCCATCAGGGCTTCTTTTCTGAGGCCGTGTTTCTGTGCTATAAAAGACAGGCTTTCTCCTTCACTCACCACATGGCTGTCAATTTCTTCGTGATAGTCTTTTTTTGGCGCCAGGTAAACGGTCATTCCTTCGGTAATCTCATCTTCGGGGCTCAAATCATTGTATCGCCTGATTTGCCATTCTGCCAATTCAAACTCCTCAGAAAGACTGGCTTTTGTATCGCCTTTTCGGGCCATGATGCAGGGAATTCCGTTATTTTCAATGATTTTTCTGCTGCCGGAAACTACGGGCTGTACGTCGGTTTTTTCGTTTATGGGGGTGCGTTGCACTTCCTCCACCGATTTTTTGTCCTCTTTCTTTTCCGGCTTTGAAACCAGTTCTTCATTAGGTTTTGTTGGAGCAGGAGTGGTTTGTTCCTGCGGTTTTTCTCCTTTTATCAGCGCCAGCCCTGTTTCATCGTACTTATTCAGATTAAATCGCTCTATAATGGAAGTGATTTTTTCGGCATAAGTTGGTAAAGTGGCATAACCCGCCGCTTTCAGTTCTCTTGCCCAGCCTTTATAGTCTGTAATGTCTAATTCAAAACATTTGCTGTACCGTTTTCTGTTCTTCAAAAACAGCGCATGATCGGCATACGAATCAGATACGCTGGCATATTTGCGGAAACATTCCTGCGGGGCATCATCATCATGATGATAGGTTTCACCCTGCCAGTCGTGGCATTTGATGCCGAAATGGTTGTTGGCATTTTTGGCCAGCGGACTGTTCCCGAATCCCGATTCAAATAATCCCTGCGCCAGCGTAATACTGGCGGGAACTTTATGCTGAACCATATTAGAAATGGCTGCTTCGTGATACATGTCGATGTATTCCTGAGCCGTGTACCCGGTTTGTGTTTGTGAAAAACCGAATATACCATAGCAGAATGAGATAATAAGCAGAATACTGTTTTTCATACCACACCTAAATTAGCTGCCAAGGTATAACGCAAACCCTTGCAGATTCGTTGCCTGAACAGAATATTAAAAACAGGAAATTGTTAAAAACAGGGCGTAATCAAGGGGTTCCGTAATTGGCAAAAATGCGTTTTGCTTTTTCGTGATTCAGGTTTAAAACCCGCTCTTTTCCGGTGGCCAAATCGTATATGGTGCCGATGCCGAATAAACCGCAGGTAAACATATACAGAATACCTACACCCCATTCCCCAATGTAAAAACGCTGGGTACCCGAAGTGAATATAAATCCCAGGGCAGCAAGCAGCATGTATGTTTGAGGATCTAAACGCGATTCGTTATATAAAGCGATAAATTCTTTTGCCTGTTCTTCGGTTAAACGGGGCATATATAATTCCATGAAAGCCACTTCTTCCGAAGTGATTTTGGGATAATAAGCGTAAAATCGGTAATGGTTGCTCATGCTTGAATTTTGCGGCGGTTAAGTTCTTTTTTAATTAACGAAAGTTCACGACCGGTCTGTCCTTTTACGGAAGTGTTTTCACTGGCTCTGCGGCTTAGATAAGGAATAAGTTCTTTCACCGGACCATAAGGCACATACTTCGCCACGTTATATCCCCCGGCAGATAAATTGAAGCTGATATGATCGCTCATGCCCAGTAGTTGGGCAAACCAAATTCTGGGGTCGTTTTTGGGAATTCCTTTTTCAGCCATGAGTTGAACAAGTTTAAGGCAACTTTCTTCGTTGTGCGTTCCTGCACACAAGGCCACAAAATCAATATGTTGTATACACAATTCAACCGCTGCATCGTAATCTCTGTCAGATGAAGCTTTATCAGGTTGAATGGGATTTTCATATCCTTTTTCCGCGGCCCGGTCCCGTTCTTTTTCCATGTATGCACCTCTTACCAGTTTAAAACCTGCTTTGAATTGCTGCCTCTGTGCCTTTTCCAAAAATTTTTCCAGGTACCCCAACCGGTCATGTCGATACATCTGCAGGGTATTGAACACAATGGCTTCGTGTTGATTGTATCGTTCCATCATGGCTTCAGCCATGTCGTCAATCGGTTGTTGAATCCAACTTTCTTCCGCATCTATAAAAATACGTACCTTATGCGCTGCGGCAGTTTGGCAGATATTTTCTACCCGCTTTTTAATCCGTTCAAATGCGGCAAGTTCTTTCTCGTTCAAAGGATTTTTCCCTCCCGCTTTTTCAAGAATTTCGATAGAGCCGATTCCGCTTACTTTAAAAACGGAGAAAGGAATAGCGTCTGTTTTTTTAGCTTTTTCAATGGTGCGGATAATTTCCTGCATGCCTTCATCAAAGCCATCTTCGGTTGTTTTTCCCTCTACCGAATAATCCAGGATTGTTCCCACGCCCAACGAGGCTAACTGCTCTATTGTTTTCGCACATTCATCAATGGTTTCGCCTCCAACAAATTGTTTAAACAATGTGTTTTTGATTATGCCTTTAATGGGAAGACCCAAACTCAAACCCAAGGTGGCCACAGAATTTCCCACTGAAACCAACCAAGGATTGGAAATGATGGAAAACAGCCTTGCTGCTGAACGTAAGTCATTGTTAGACTTATGCCTGAAAGCCGTTTCGGTATTGTGAAATGAAACCATAAATCAGGCACAAAAGTAATGGGATTGCCGGTTAATTGAAGTCCGCAGGATTTTTTTTCATCAAAGCCCGGTTTTCCTGTTGCGATTCATGAATAAACGCTATTTTCATCGGGTGAAAAAGGGCTCCTATTCGTTGCATCCTGTATTCTTTGGAAGTACCACTCTTCAGGAGTTGATAGAGGAGATTTCTTTTGATAATCAAGGGTATTCGTCCATTTTTGCTTTGATTGATTCAGGTGTTCCTGCAGAAAAAGTAACAGCATTTTTAGGGAATGAATTTCCTGCTTCAAATAGGTATGTCGTAGAGGGAGGAGAATCTGTAAAGTCACTTGCTTCCATTGCTGAAATTTGGGATTTTTTGATGGTTGTTGGTGCCGACAGACATTCCCTGCTTGTAAATATTGGCGGCGGAGCGGTTTGTGATGCGGGCGGTTTTGCGGCCTCTGTATTTAAACGGGGTATTCATTTTATGCATGTTCCCACTACGCTGCTTTCCATGGCCGATGCCTCGGTAGGAGGTAAAACCGCCATAAATTGGAGCAGCACAAAAAACATGATTGGCACTTTTGCTTTGCCCGCCGTTGTTTCCATCCAATCTCATTTTTTAGAATCGTTGGATAGAAGACAATTGTTGTCGGGTTATGCTGAAATGATAAAACACGGATTGATTGCAGACGATAGTCATTACGAGGAGGTGTTGAAGTCTTATGTAAACGGCGAAATTCCTTCAGAATGTTTACTTGAAAACACGGTAAACATCAAAGCAAAAATCACCGAACGTGACCCCAAAGAAAACGGAGAACGGAAATTATTGAACTTCGGTCACACCCTGGGACATGGACTGGAAAGCCTTTTAGGCGCTAAAGAGGATAAAGGTGTATTACATGGCGAAGCCATAGCTGCCGGCATGATTGGCGAAGCGTATTTATCCATGGAATATGGCTTTTCTCAGGAGGAATTGGAAAAACTGATTACCACACTTAAGCCGCTCGTAAGTCATGCATATTTTTCTGAAGACCAGATTCCCTCAATTTTGGAGTCCATCAAACAGGATAAAAAAAACGAAGGAAATCGAATCGGAATGACATTATTAAAAGGAGTGGGTGAGGGGCTTTGGACAGAAAAACTATCTATTCAAAAAGTGGAAGAAGGGTTACGGTTTATTGTAAAAGTCCTTTCCAACCAAACGAAATAACAAGAATGTAATATGACCATCACAGTAGAAAAATCGGTTGTCAGCGGAGAAATAGATCCGGGTGGTTCTAAGAGCATCAGTAACCGAATATTGATTATGCGTGCATTGGCCAAGGCGGAAATGCCTATTTATAATGTGTCGGAATCTGAAGATACGCAGGTGCTAATCAGGCTGCTGAAAGAAAATCCTGAGGAGTGGAATGTAGGAGACGCCGGAACTGCAGCTCGTTTTTCGGCGGCATATCTGGCTACCCGGGTAGGAGAGGAGCATGTGTTAACCGGTTCCGAACGAATGAAACAACGGCCCATGAAGCCTTTATTGGATGCGTTAATCTGTCAGGGTGCACAGATACAATATATAGAGAAGGAAGGTTTTTTGCCGGTGAAAATTACCGGAACCCAATTATCGGGAGGAGTAGTGAAGCTTCCTTCGGACATCAGCAGTCAGTTTGTGTCTGCGTTAGCCATGATTGCTCCTTACGGAAAGCAGGATTTAATCATGGAGTTTGATGCGGAACTGCTTTCAAAACCTTATGCCGATATGACCCTTGGTATGTTGGCGAATATGTACATACAATGTGCAGAAGAATATTTGGACGAAGGAGGGTTTAGGATATATATATATATAGGAACGCCTTTGCTGCCTAAAGAATTTGTGGTGGAACCGGATTGGAGTTCCGCTTCATTTTGGTATGTGGCCGCAGCCTTATCTGAACGATGCGAACTGGAATTGAATCATTATACGGAAGATACTTTGCAGGGAGACTCATTGGTGTGGTCTTTATTCGAAACCCTGGGGGTAAGCACCCGATTCACCGAAAAGGGCATTTTAATCAGAAAAACAGAAGAACCTGAAGTCGATGAGTTTGTGTTTGATTTTTCTGATTATCCGGATTTGGTGCCTCCATTTGCGGTGGTGCTGCCCTTATTGAAAATTAAGGCTCGTCTGGAAGGGCTTGCTACCTTGCGTTATAAAGAGTCTGACCGGGTAAAAACCTTGGCGGAAAATCTGAAACAACTGGGTGTGGAATCCCGGATTTTGGAAGATGGAAATGTCTTAGAGATTGATCCTGTAAAAGTTATAAACCAAAGCCCGCTGATAAAATGTTACGGAGACCATCGGATTGCCATGGCATTTGCCCCTGCAGTGCTCGTTTCGGGCAAAATTTCCTTTGATACTCCCGATGTTGTCAATAAATCATACCCGAATTTTTGGGAAAATTTAAGAAGTACATATAAGACCCTTGAAATTCAATAAAATTTTTTACCCTGATAATCAATAAAATAAGATTTATTTCAACATTTATACGTTTAAAAGTTTGTCAGTTTAAAAATTAGATTTAACTTTACTTCACAATCAGAGAGAGAATAATAAAATTCAAAATATTAAGCGTTACGCTTAAAACTTGGTGATAGAGGGTTAGAGAGGGCCTGTACCAAATTAGGTGCGGGCCTTTTCTTTTTTCAGAACTTTTGTACCTTTCCCTCGTGAGAAATCTGAAAACACTGGATTATGCTGCCTTTTTTGCCCTGATTTGTGCAGCAGCACTTATTACTTTATCCATTCAAAATACTGGGAACTCCACCTTTTCATCAATTCTGAATCCTTTTTTGTGGGGATTACTAGGGGTATCCGTGTCTCTTTTAGCCGGTGGACTCAGGTCTCTTACCCTAAGATTGACAGATTTTTTATTTGCGGCAGCGTTAACACTCTATTTATACAAAACCTGGCCCCACACTTTTTTTGATGATGCCGGTTTTATCATGCGTTATCTGGATAATCTGAAGCAAGGGGTTTGGTTCCACTACAATGCAGGCGAAGGGCCGATATTCGGTATCTCAGGAATCATACACGGATTGCTGACTTCTATTTGGGTTACATTTTTTCACATGACCCCGGAACGGGCCCTGCATGTTTCCAATTTGATGGGGCTTTTCGCATGTGTGTGGCTTTTATCTGGAATTATCAGAAAATTAACCGAAAATTCGGTGCTAGGATATGCCGCAACTGCCGTGGTGATTTTGTTTTCAAAATCGTTTTGCGATGTCCTGTTTACCGGCATGGAAACCCCGTTGCATATCGCTTTTATTTTGGCGGCTCTTTATTTTCTGGTTTATGAAAATACGAAAGGATTTTATCTGTTTTCATCCCTGTCTATTATTTCCAAACTGGATGCGGTTCCCGTAATCGGCTTTTTAATGTTAATATATGCTGCCGGCAGATTGCAAAAAACAAAAATCCCTCAATTGATCAATGAGGAGTGGAAGCCCAAAACGTTTTTCTTCTTGCTACCTCTTATATTATGGATAGCTGCCGCATACCTTTATTTCGGAAGTCCTTTTCCGCAATCGGCAAAAGCGAAAGTGCTTTATCATAGTGGTGCCGCTTCGTCGTGGTTTCCTTTTTTAGAGGGCTTTACCCGGGATATTTATAAATATCCTTTGCTGATTTTCTGGGTTCTTTCTTTGGCTGTTCATCTTTTACTAACCAGGCGTACCAAAGGAAAATCCATCACATTGCACTTTTCCTTAGGTTGGATGTTCGTCGGTATCATGTTGTTGTATTATTTCTACAACCCGAACGAAAGAATGCTATGGTATTATGCGTTACCCGATTTTTTATTGGTGGGACAATGTGTGTATTCAAGCATTTGGATTGCTTCGTGGGCTAAAGACTGGAAAAAAATCCTGATGCCGGTATTGCTCATTCCGTTTTGGACCATGTATTTGAAGCCCGATGCAGACGGCGCCAAAAACTGGATGTACGTTTATCTGGAGCGTGTGGAACGGGAACGTTATGAAGTGGGAAAATTCATTGCGAAGGATGGGCTTCCATCCGATACGTTAATTGCCTGGCATGGTTTGTTGGCCCGTCCGTTTCCAGGATTTGTTATTGATGGCACCGGCTTAAATTCAAAATTGGCCGTGGACTTCAAACTGAACCGCGACAGCCTATTGGCCGAATTGAATCCCCGGTTTGGAATCCATCATGGGTATCCGCACATTAATGCCTCCTTTTCGGAACATGGATACAAAATCAAAGGTATGTTTGGCGATGTAACCCTTGAAAACTGGCCGGCTTGGGTTTGGTGGGAGAAAGACAGACATTCCGATGTTACATTTCGGTCTGAAGTTGTTTCAGACAGCCTGATTGCAGAAGGCAAAGTAACCTTTAAGCAGAACCCGCTCAAAGTGGAGGGGCGCATGATAGAAATGTTGATTCCCGTGCAAAAAAATAATGGAATGGATTTGTGGTTTGTGTTTGAAGGAAGAGTGCAGACAGACAGGGTGATACAAGTTCTTGTTTGGAAACAGAACGCAATTTGGAAAGAAATTTATGTAACGATTCCTGCTTATGGTATAGAAAGTTACCCATCATTATATACCTTTGGAGATAAGATAAGTTTATCCAGCCCGAAGGATTCACTGACCGAAACATTTTTAAAAGTTCAGTTTTTGCCTACTGGTGAAGATACTTCGGTGAAGATAAACAACCCGATAATTGAATATAGCGGGGTAAAAAATCTGTAATTTAACGGCGCCCTTGGCCTATGAAGAAACATTCCAAAAAGAACAAGAATAAAAAAGCCGTAATGGCTCTTGTGACGGATATTTTCCGGGCTTCCGGAAAAAAGCCGTTGAATGTTCGTCAGATAGCCTCAAAGCTCGAAATGAAGGGCGACCATACACTTCTCTATGAGATTTTATTAGACCTTGAGCATCAGGGAGAACTTACCCAACTTGAACCGGGAAAGTTTGTATATGCCAATCAGGGAATTGAAGTCGTAGGCCGGGTCGATTTACTTTCATCGGGTAACGCCTACGTGGTGGTAGAAGGGCAGCCTCATGATGTGTTCATCAATGCCAATAATGTAAACGGAGCCTTTCATCAGGATATCGTAAAAGTTTCGGTGTTTAAACGGGGGGCAGAACGCCGTCCCGAAGGTGAAATTATCGAAGTGCTTGAGCGCGGTAAAATCCAGTATACCGGTATTTTGCGTTTTGATGGTAAAAAATCCGTGGTTATTCCCGACAGCCCCAAAATGCAGGCTGAAATTCTGATTTCTCAAAGAGATATAAACGGAGCCGTTGAGGGCGAAAAGGTTTTGGTGAAACTTACCAAATGGCCCGAGAAAGGTATGTATGCCGAGGGTATTGTGGAACGGGTTTTTGGAATGCCCGGAAACAACAATGCCGAAATGCACGCCATATTGGCCGAGTTTGGTTTGCCCAACGAGTTTCCGAAAGAAGTGGAAGAAGAAGCCGAAAAAATTCCGTTTGAATTACCAGCCGACGAGGTGCAACGAAGACGCGATTTCAGGGGGATTACCACCATTACGATAGACCCGTTCGATGCCAAAGATTTTGATGATGCCATATCCCTTCAAAAGTTGGATAACGGAAATTGGGAAGTAGGCATTCATATAGCCGACGTGTCGTATTACATGTCGGAAAAATCTGTTTTAGAAAAAGAAGCATTCAAACGGGCTACCAGTGTTTATCTGGTGGACAGGGTGGTTCCCATGCTGCCCGAAAAACTTTCTAACGGTGTGTGTTCTCTACGCCCCAATGAAGAAAAATTCTGCTTCAGTGCCGTGTTTGAGCTGGATGATGAAGCCAACGTGCTGAACCAGTGGTTTGGACGCACCGTAATATATAGCGATCGAAGATTCACCTACGAAGAAGCCCAATCCATTATTGAAACGGGAGAAGGCGATTTAAAAGAGGTAGTGCTTACCCTTCATAAGTTTGCGCAAATTATGCGCAAACAGCGTTTTACCCACGGTGCGCTTAAAGTGGAGCAGGAAGAAGTGAAGTTTCGTTTGGATGAAACCGGTAAACCGATTGAAGTTTTTTTCAAAATCCAGAAAGACAGCAATCATCTGGTGGAAGAGTTTATGCTTCTGGCCAATAAAAAAGTGGCTGAGTTTATCGGAAAAAAGAGAAGTAAACAAGACAAACACCGTCCGTTTGTTTATCGGATTCACGATGCACCCGACCCCCAAAAACTGGAAGAGTTTGCCCAGTTTGTGTCCAAGCTGGGGTATAAAATCAAAATAGATAATCCTAAGCAGATTGCTAAATCCATCAACAAGTTATTGGAAGAGGTGAGCGGAAAAGCCGAGGATAACATGATAAAAGCGCTGGCAATCCGCAGTATGGCTAAGGCCATATATACCTCACAGAACATCGGGCATTACGGATTGGGATTTGAATATTATACTCATTTCACTTCGCCCATACGGCGATATCCGGACGTGATGGTTCACCGTCTGTTGCAGACATATTTGGATGGGGGCAAGCCGCCCAAAGAAGACGATTTGGAAAAATCGTGTACCCACAGCAGCGAAAGGGAACGAAGAGCTTCCGAAGCTGAGCGGGCCAGCATTAAGTACAAGCAGGTGGAATACATGAGCGAACGGGTAGGCCGAATTTATCGTGGCGTGATTACGGGCGTTACGGAGTGGGGCATGTTTGTGGAAATGATGGACAATAAATGCGAGGGCATGATCCGCCTTCGCGATATGAAAGACGATTTCTATTATTTCGATGATAAAAACTTTTGTGTGATTGGCCGCCGCCGCAAGAAGAAATATCGCCTGGGCGATGAAGTGGATGTGCTGGTACACAAGGTAGATATGCAGCGCCGGCAGATTGATTTACAGTTGGAAGAATTATAATCATCTAATCAATTTTTCTATAACTTTGCTCCCGATTGAAGGTAATATTTTCCATATTTCTTTCGGGGGTCATACTCTTCACGATTTTTCTTAAATCGGTCGTTCTTATTGAATTTAAGGTAAATCAGAAATTCATTGCCGAAACACTTTGCGAGAATAAAGACAAACCGGAGTTGAACTGCGAAGGAAAATGTTATCTGAAAACCCAATTGGCTAAAGCTGAATCTGCCCCGGCGGATTCTCCCGATTTTAGAAATATCAAAGACCTTTCTCCTTTTGTTGTCCAAAAATTCATCAAAACCCAAACCGTATTTTTTATACATAAACAATCAACTCAAAACGGAATGGAATGTGTTTTTATTCCCCGTAGAAATGTAGGTTCTGTTTTCCATCCCCCGGAAAAAGCAACGGCATAAATCCGTTTGTTCATCCTGCCTATTAGCAGGATAATGTTTCATGTATTTATATTTTTATGTTTAAGCAATGGATTTTCATTGCAGGTACGTTAGCAATCATGGCATTGCCTGCGTCAGCCTGTGATATATGCGGGTGTAGTTCAGGAGCGTATTTCTCCGGAATTTTACCTCAGTTTAACCGTCATTTTTCGGGAATTCGATATACCTATCGCGGTTTTATTACCAATCATCCTACCACGGATGGCAGTATATTGAAATCACTGGATCAGTTTCATACGGTGGATGCCTGGGGCAGGTTTTATCCGCATAAGCGGGTTCAGCTTTTTACCGTAATACCGGTAAATTATATTACCCAAACAGAGTCCGGAGCCACAACCTCTTCTGTAGGGTTGGGCGATATGCAGTTGTTTGCAAATTATGCCATTATTCAGACCCCCGATTCGCTTGAATCAGACTGGAAACACACACTGCTTGCAGGGGGCGGGCTTAAACTGCCGACAGGAGAAAATAATTACATGAAAAACGGAGAACGTCTTATACAAAATCTACAACCCGGTTCCGGTTCCTGGGATGTTCTTATGAATATAATCTACACCGTCCGATACAAAAGTTGGGGGCTAAATCTGGATGCCAATGCGCGTATAAACACCACCAATAATCAGGGATACAAATTTGGTAACCGGGTAAACGGTTCGGCAAAATTTTTCTATTGGGCCAAATATCGCTATTGGTCATTTTTGCCCAATATTGGCCTGCTCGGCGACTTTGGTGCACAAGATTCGGACAAAGGCCTCAAAATACGGGAAACCGGAGGCTACTCGGTTTTAGGAACCGTGGGAGTAGATATGTATTTTAAAAGGCTGATTACCGGTTTTACCTTTCAACAGCCTTTGGCTCATCAATTGGCTGATGGAGCCATAAAACCTTTGCAGAGATATTCGGTAAATCTCGCGTTCTTATTTTAATTCAATCAAATTTTAAATCATGAAAAATTCAATTATAGTTTCTTCCATTTTTTTCTCAATTCTTGTTATGGGTTTATCGGCATGTAAAGAAAAACATGACCACGATAATACGGCCACTATTACTGTCAGTAAGCCAATTGAAAATGCCCAATTTCATCATGGCGACACGGTTTTTATTAACGCTGTAATTACTGCAGAATCAGCTATGCACGGTTGGGAAGTACAGATTAGAAAAAAATCAGATTTATCAGTGGTTTTTGAACAGGATGCACATGACCACGCCGCCACATTTAATATTAATACGTATTGGGTAAATAATCTGGGTTCAGCACACAACGATATGGAATTGGTGGTTACCGCAGAAATAAATCATGATGGAAATACTGAGTCCAAAACAGTGAATTTTCATTGTCATTAAGCAATACAAGATTTGTGTTATATACAGCCTGTTCCCAACGAACGGGCTGTTCTATTTTGGGAATATGGTTTCTAAAATATTAAGATAATCCTGAAAGCGAAATGCGGCTATTTCGCCCGTTTCCAGTGCTTCTTTTACCGCACAGCCGGGTTCTTCCAAATGCAGGCAATTGTGAAATCTGCACTTTTTGCGCAGTTCCCTTATTTCGGGAAAATATCCGCTTACATCTGCCGGTTGAATATCCACCAGGCCAAACTCTTTCACCCCGGGAGTATCTATGATGCGTGCACCGAAGGAGGTATCATGCATTTCGGCAAATGTGGTGGTGTGCATGCCTTTATTATGTTTTTTGGAAATACCTCCCGTTTTCACATTCAGCATGGGGTCCAATGCATTCAGCAGCGAAGATTTTCCTACGCCGGAATGCCCGATGACCAACAAGGTTTTATCTTCAAGAAATGTGCGTAAGGCATCCACCCCCTGATGGCTGAGTGCATCGGTAATGAACGAAGTATAACCCAGAAAATCAAACTCTTCGGCTAATTCGGCGGTAGCGGCGGTTTCTTTTGCATTCTGAAGGTCTGCTTTATTAAACACCACAGCCGCCGGAATACCGTACGCTTCAGCGGTTACCAAAATCCGGTTGATGAAACCCGTAGAGGTGCGCGGTTTGGCTACACTGGCTACAATCAGTACCAAGTCAATATTTGAAGCCAAAATGTGCGCCTCTTTGGAAAGGTTAACCGATTTGCGGATGATATAATTTTTTCGGGGAGAAATGGTTTCAATTACGGGTGGAAGTTTTTCGGTATTGAGTTCCACCCAATCGCCCACGGCAACAGGATTAGTGGTTCTTTTTCCCTCAAGCCGGTATTTGCCGGCCAGCACACATTCTTCGAACGTGTTGCCGATTTTTACTTTATAAAAACTACCCGTGGATTTGTAAACCAATCCTTTGCTCATGGTGTAAAAGTAATAAAATCGGGAGCTTTTATCCGGGCAGAATCAATAGGTAAATTTTCATAAGCCATTTTACATTGCTGATGAAATACGGTTTATAAAGTGAAACGGTCATTCTGCAAATCGGATTTTGCAAAACTTGATATTCCCTTTTAATTTATCATTCAAATCTTTTATATGAACACATTCTTCCTGCTCTCGGGATTTATCCTGTTTTCGATCTCGGTTTCTGCCCAAAAGGCAACGGCTGATTTTTTTAATTTATTTGCTTCACTTCCGTCTTCTATGAGCAACCAAGAAATTTTGGCTATTCCCAAAAACACAGAGCGCATAGGTGCTCAGCATTTAACGGCGTTATCGAATGTTTCTTTCGGGCATACATACTATCCCGTAGGGAAAATAACGACCGGAAAAGTAGTGCATGTGCTTTTTGCTGATTATCGTCCCGGTTACACCTCCGATGCCGATGATTTTCTGATAACTCTGTCCATGCATTCCTATCATCAAAAAAGTGGTGAAATGGTTACCGGCGGATCGGTAAGTTATCTGGCAATGTCAGGATGGGATGCCCTTTATAGAGAAAGCTCTTATGTTATTATAGGAGATGAAATTACATTCACCCTCAACAGTACCGACAAAAAAGGAAATAAAGAAACCGATAAATCCACCTATAAATTCGGCAAAACATTGGAATTTGTAAAGTAATGTATTTCTTGGTTTTCCTGCCGGGTGGATGTAGGAATTGATTTTGAGAAATTTTCTCATCCCGTTATAGAAGTTGATTAGTATCAGAAGGACTGTAGTTTTCTTTTGAATTGTACCGCTTTTTCTTTTCTTTTGAAAGAAATTCGATATGTCAACTTACTTTCAGCATAAAACCATTTGGATTACGGGGGCTTCCTCAGGAATCGGGGAAGCTTTGGCCGTTAATCTGTCTCACACGGGTTGTACGTTAATTCTTTCTGCCCGAAGGGTAGCCGAATTGGAGCGGGTAAAAGCCCGTTGCCAGAATCCGGAAAACGTGTATTTGATTCCCTTGGATGTTACCGATTTTTCGGCGGCTGAGCCGGCTGTAAAACAGGCCCTTTCCATCAACGGAAAGGTGGATATATTAATTAATAATGCCGGCGTTTCGCAACGCAGTCTGGTAAAGGAAACCCTGTTTGAAGTGGATAAGCGGATCATGGAAATTAATTTTCTGGGAACGGTGGCTCTTTCAAAAGCATTATTGCCTCATTTTATAGCCAACGGCAGCGGACATTATGTAACCGTGAGCAGTGTAACCGGAAAATATGGAACGCCTTACCGGTCGGCTTATGCGGCTTCTAAACATGCGCTGCACGGTTATTTCGATTCATTACGTGCCGAATTAGAAGACAGTGGTATCCGTGTTACGATGGTTACTCCGGGTTTTATCAAAACGCCCATCACATTAGCGGCCCTCACGGGCGACGGTTCTCCGCTGAATATGGAAGATAAAGGCAATGCGGGCGGATTGGATCCCGATTATTTTGCCGAGAAAATGTTGCGTGCCGTGGCTGCCGGAAAACGGGAAGTAGCCATCGGCGGATTCAAAGAAAAATTCGGGTTGTTTATGAAGCGGTTTTTCCCCAACCTGTTTGCCGAAATGATTAAAAAAATCAACGTGCGTTAATCGCTTTTTTCTTTTGATGATTCCCGGTACAGGATTTCTGTCTGAAAACGGATGGATTCATCGTGAAGGTCTTTAAGCAGTCTGCGGATAAAGTCTTCTTCCAATTGTAATTTATTGCCGAACACGGTGCGGGTTTCGCGGATTTCCGTTAAGCGTTGCGGCTGAAAAATAGTGATGTTGTTTTCCTTTTTATAGATTCCGATGCGCTCAATCAGGCGCATGCGTTTCGCCACTACTTCCAGCAGTTCTTCGTCGATACTGTCCACTTTGCGGCGCAGCCTTTCCAGTTCATTGTCAAAAACAGGGTCGTTGGAATTATAATGCCGTATCTGCAGCGAATCCAGAATTTCTTTTAACCGGGCGGGAGTAATCTGCTGGGCGGCATCGCTCCAGGCGGCATCGGGATTGGGATGTGTTTCTATCATCAGTCCGTGCATACCCAAATCCATGGCTTTTTGGGCCGTTTCGGCTATCATGCTGCGCTTTCCCGTAATATGGCTCGGATCGCAAATTACGGGCAGTCCGGGCATTTCGCTCATCAGCTCGATGGCAATATCCCAGTTAGGTGCGTAGCGATATACAGTATTGTCGTACGATTGAAATCCCCGGTGTATGGCAGCCATACGGGTAATGCCGGCTCCTGCGATGCGTTCTAAAGCGCCTATCCACAATTTTAAATCGGGGTTGATGGGATTTTTCACCAGAACGGGAATGTCGGTTCCTTTCAGTGCATCGGCAATTTCCTGTACGGTAAACGGATTCACGGTAGTGCGGGCGCCTATCCAGATGGCATCAATGCCATATTTCAGACAGAGTTCCACATGCTCGGCGGTGGCGGTTTCCACCATCACCTTCATGCCGTATTGTTTCTGCACTTCCGTTAACCAGGGCAATGCTTTTTCGCCGTTTCCTTCAAAAGAATTGGGGCGTGTACGCGGTTTCCATACACCCGCCCTGAAAAAACGCACGGCTTTGTTCTGCGAAAGTTCATGGGCTGTTTCGAGCACCTGTGCTTCGGTTTCGGCACTGCAAGGACCCGCAATAAACAAAGGTTCCGATTCGGATTCCTGTGTGTTTCTTATGGAAAATTCCTGTGTTACCAATTATTTTACCTCCACATCGTCTTTAAATTTTACGGTACGGATCAGTTTGCCCGATTCGTCGTATTCCTTCCAGGTTCCCTGTTTCAGGTTGTTGCCGTATTGACCTTCGGCGGCTATTTTGCCGTTTTCGTGAAACTCTTTGTAAGGACCGCTCAGCGCATCCATCACGGTGGAATATTCAGCCTGAAGGCTTCCGTTCATGTAGTAATATTTCTGTACGCCGTTCTTTTTGCCGTTTTCGTACACATTTTCCGAAAGGCGGTTCCCGTTTTCATAAAACTGAACCATGTTTCCATGCAATCTGTTTTCTTTCAAACGCCCTTCTTTGCGCACGCTGCCGTTGGCATAATATTCTTTGAAACTACCGTCTTCGTAGTTGGTTTCTTTTTCCAGCGTGCCGTGGTTATACATACGGTGCACTCCTGCCGGTTTGCCTTCGTAAAACCAGCCTTCGGCGCGGGCATGACCATGATCGTCGTTTTCATACACAAATCCGTGGCGGTTTCCCTGCTTAAATTCATCAAACCTTAGGTGTTTTCCCCGGGAATCATACGTTACCCACAATCCTTCTTTTTTGCCGTTTTCGGTCCGTCCCCGGCTCAGGGTTCCATCGGCATTCTGAATCGATTCAAATTTTGTTTCCTGGGCATATACATTGGCCGCAAAGGAAAACGCCAAACATAAAACTAAGCTTTTCAACGCGTTGCCTGTGTGTAAAACGTCTCTTTTCATGTTACTGATGATTTTACTTGTTTACATAATTTGAAACCGGAGCCAAATTTACAATATAATAAACCTGTTTGGCCCTTTTTGTTCAGAAGAAAGGGTGCATTATTTAATCCTTCCTCCACTGAAGAAATATTTGGTGTAATACGTCTCCGTAAGGTCGCTGATTACCACACCCCGGCTGGTGCTGGCATGCACAAATTTATTTTGCGAAAGGTAAATGCCCACATGGCTCACTTTAGATGAATTGATTTTGAAAAAGACAAAATCCCCTTCTTTCAGATCTTCTTTTTTAACGGGCTTGCTCTGCTCATAAATATCGTTAGCACTTCGCCCCAAGGCAATGTTATATACGTTTTTGTACACATGGCCGCAAAAGGCCGAACAGTCAACCCCCTGCCGGGTGGTGCCGCCATACTTGTAAGGTGTGCCCAGCCAGCTTTCTATTTCTTTTTTGAGCGAAGCATTTGCCGTGGTTGCCTTTTGGGCATCAGGTTTTACGGGGTCGGCTTTCGGTTTTTTCCGGTTGATTTTTTCATCCGTTTTTTCAAACTCAAAACCGCCTTCATATTCCGATGTATTTTTGAATGCCGTTTTGCAGCCGGATACCGAAATGCCCAGAAAAATGACGAACAGGATTTCCTTACTTGTCGGTTTTCTCATGCTTCAAAAATACAGGGTGCTATTCCGTGTTTTGTTTCGCTTTGCCCGAAGATGTTAACGGAAATATGTTGAATCCTGCATATATCCGCGCGATTTTCCATACACCTTGAGTAAATTTGTCGCACATGAAGTCCGATTTTTCCGAACATATTCAGGCCATTCTCAAAACCCTTCCCGCCAATCCGGGGGTGTATCGCTACTACGATGCGGATGGAAACCTGATTTATGTGGGAAAGGCCAAAAACCTCAAAAACCGGGTTTCGTCTTATTTTTCGCAGGAGCATGCCCATTATGGCAAAACCCGGATTATGGTCAGAAATATCCGCGATATTCAATACATCGTGGTTAATACCGAAATGGAAGCCCTGTTGTTGGAAAATACGCTGATTAAACAATACCAGCCTAAGTACAACATCAACCTCAAAGACGATAAAACCTATCCGTACCTTACCATTACCCGCGAGCCGTTTCCTAAGGTGTTTCCTATCCGCAACATTCCCCCAAAATATAAGGGAGAACTTTATGGGCCGTATCCCAGCGTGGGAGCCATGAAAACGGTGCTTTCGCTGGTGAGGCAGATGTACAAACTCCGGGATTGCAGCCTGAACATGACGCCTGAAAACATCCGTGACGGAAAATTCAAGGTCTGTCTGGAGTATCACCTCGGCAATTGTCTGGGGCCTTGTGTGGGCTATCAGAGCGAAGAAGATTACAACGATTCCATACAACAGATACGGCAGATTATCAAAGGAAATCTGTCGGGGCTTACGCGTTTTCTCACCGAAAAAATGCAGCAGTTTGCCGCCGGTTTTGAATTTGAAAAAGCGCAGGAAATCAAGGAAAAACTGGAGCAGCTCGAAAAATTCAGAAGCAAATCGGTGGTGGTGAACCGCGATATTGACAATGTGGATGTGTTTTCGGTGGAAAGCGATTTGAAATACGCCTATGTGAATTTTATGCGCATTGCCGACGGGGCCATTATCCAGTCCTTTACGCTCGAAATCAAAAAGAAACTGGAAGAGAGCGATGCCGAAATTTTGCCCATGGCCATGCTCGAACTGCGTGAACGTTTTCAGAGCAATTCACCCGAGGTGATAGTGCCCTTTATGCCCGAAGCCGAATGGGATAAAATAAAATTTACCGTGCCCAAAGTGGGCGATAAAAAGAAACTGTTGGAGCTTTCGCAGACCAACCTCAAATTTTACATCAAAGACAAACAGAAACAACTGGCCATATTAGATCCGGAACGTCATGTGAACCGCATTCTGGAGCAGATGAAAACCGATTTGCGCATGCCTGAGCTGCCTGTGCATATCGAGTGTTTTGATAATTCCAATTTTCAGGGCGATTATGCCGTGTCGGCCTGTGTGGTGTTTCGCGATGCCAAACCTTCCAAAAAGGATTACCGCATTTTTAATGTGAAAACGGTAACGGGCCCCGATGATTTTGCCACGATGGAAGAGGTGATTTACCGGCGCTATAAACGTATGCTGGAAGAAGAACAGCCCCTGCCGCAACTGATTGTGATTGACGGAGGAAAAGGGCAGCTGGGTGCTGCCCTTAAAAGTTTAGAAACTTTGAATCTGCGGGGTAAAATCACCATTGTGGGCATTGCCAAACGCTTAGAAGAAATTTATTATCCCGGCGATTCCCTGCCGCTGTATATCGATAAACGTTCCGAAACGCTGAAAGTATTGCAGCATCTGCGCGATGAAGCGCACCGGTTTGGCATTACCAATTACCGTAAACGCCACCGCAAGGGACTCATAAAAACGGAGCTGGATCAGATAGAAGGCATAGGTGAAAAAACGGCGGAGTTGTTGCTTACCGAACTGAAATCGGTGAAACGCATTGCCGAAACCTCCGAAAAGGAACTTGCCGCACTCATAGGCCCCGCCAAAGCCGCCCTGATAAAGAAATGGTTTGAAGGGAAGGCGTAGTAATACCTGAAGAAATATCTGAAATGTATCAGGCGGAAAAGTATAACAAAATCTGCCCGGATGGTAAAGGAACAGATGGGTTCCTTTTTGAAAAATATAACAGACCTTATTAAACGCATTTTGGAGCGAAATGCGCCCCTCATTTTTGGATGTTAAAAAAGGGCTTTTGAACATCAAAAGCCCTTAAAACGCTTGTAATTGCGCCGTTTTTTCTAAAAAGTCAGCTCATTTTTTCATTTTGGGAGGGTTGTGCACAAGTGCCGACCGCAGCGTCGGTAACAGCTACGCCTGTTGGCAGCAGTTGTTCTAGTTCTTAATTGTCCTTTTAAAAAAAACGTCATATCGTTGATTACCAATGTTTATGATTACTAAGTTTTGTCTGCAACGTGTAATAGCTGTATAGACTAATTCGTCTGTTGTAAACTCGAATTCTTCATCACTTTCGTTTTCTACAAGCAAAAATAAAGTCGAAATTTCCCATCCCTTAAAACTATGAATTGTTGAAAGTTTTGTAGTCCCCGAATTCATCCAAAAATTGAACTTTTTGTTTCGTCTAACAATTTCAAGTTCCTTTTTCAGTTTTTCTTCGTCAGTTTGTCCATCTTTAGTAAAGTCTGCTTTCAACTTCTCATAAACTTCAAGAGTTTCAAACATTGTGTTCGTTTTCTTGTGTAATCTGTCCCGAATATCCTTGTCAATTAAACGTAAAATTTCAACTCGTGAAGATTGAAAACATACATCATTGTCGTGAGTTGCGGTTTCAGTAATTATTGAATTGTAAATTTTCATAATTGCAGGAATATCTGCAGTTTCCAAATAGTAATATTTGATTAGGGAACTGTCAAATAAACTTCGCTGAACAATTATTTCGTCATAGTCGTATTTTTCTGTAAAGAAAGTCCGCTGAAACTGTGTCGCAAGATTTGCAATGTCAGTTGTAACACGAAAAGATTTTTTTAGAATGTTCCATTGTCCACCAATACTTGTGTATGGCTTTTTTTCTTCTAATGTTCTTTGATAAATATTTTGTTTTTCATCTCCGTAAACAACAAACTCTCCGTCTTTTGCTAAAAACCTTTTTACATTAGATATCCATTCTTTTTGATAATCTTGAACTTCGTCAATGATAATTGTCTGAAAAGTTGTTCCGTCTGGATTTGTTGTTTCGTCTTCATCAATTTTAATAAAATTCACGTTGTTGTTATGGGCTTTGATGAAATGATGATAATGAAGGATTGTGAAATTTTTCCAGTCAAAATTTTCTCTTACTTCACTAATTCTGTCGTGTATGTAGTTTCGTAAAGAAATATTGAATGTAAGTATTAAAACTTCACTATTATGTCTCAAATGTGCGTTTACAGCTCTTTTTGCCAATGCAAGAGTTTTTCCGCTTCCAGCAACACCTTTTATTTTTTGTTGGCTACCTGCTTTACTTTCAATTATTCTTTGTTGTTCGTCAGTGTAAGTAATGGCTATTCCTTGTTCAATGCTATGCGTTGGTGGTTTTAAATATCGTTTGAAGCTTTTGTAAAGCTCTTCGTCAAAGAGATAGGATTTTCTGTTTAGCCATCTTTTGGAGATAATTTTTTGAAAGTTGTCATTTGTCAAGCTGTCAAACCCCAAAATTTCAAAGTGTGACAAGAATTTCAAATAACTTTCCTTTTCCTGGTTGCCTTCAGTTAGAAATTTGTCTATTTGATTTTTGCTTGCATTGTGAAAATATACTGCACAAGTTACAATTGACAAAAACTTTGGATTTTTAATTCTTTTCTCCAAAAGCGTTTCAATATGAAGGTTGTATAAATTCTCTTTGTATTCAAAAACTTGTTGAATTGGCGACTTTACAATTTGTTTTTTACCTATTGGGTTATTTACATTTTTGAGTTGCCAATGTCTATTGGGGCTAAGTTGATAGCTGTCCAAATCCCAATCTTTGACTTCAACAATCATAACACCGGAATTTTCTCGTAGAATTATAATATCTGGATTGTCACCATTAAGGTATGGTTGAAAATATACTTCGTATGTGTTGTCAAGTGCTGAATTTAAAAAATGAAGAAGTTTCCGCTCACCATCTGTCGGTTTTACTTTTAGTAAATCAATCTGCTCTAATGTCGGAAATATTTTTGCCATAGATTTTGGTCTTTCGCTATAATTGTTGCTAACGTCAGTTTGTCTAAAAACTTCCGTTCTGTTCCCGAAAATAGTAAAAAATCAATTTGAAAGAGCGGTTTTAAGGA
>JAKRSD010000030.1:0-59182 GCA_022402535.1 Flavobacteriales bacterium
ACCATCAACTATACTGACGGAACTTCATTCACTACCGCAAACCTTACCGGACCGCAGGGGCCACAAGGAATTCAGGGAATACAAGGCATACAGGGTCCGCAAGGAAATGGAATTTCAAATACCGTAGACAACGGAAACGGAACCTTTACCATCAATTATACCGACGGAACTTCTTTTACCACAGCCGATCTAACAGGTCCTCAGGGACCAATCGGTCCCATGGGTCCCGATTGGAACATAACATCACTGGATTTTACTCCACAGGGAAATGCCGTTTTGACAACCGACCAACCACAAACTTTTACATCTCCCATCAAAGCATGGTTACTTTCCGGAAACGGGGGAACCAATCCACCTACGGAATTTATCGGCACCACGGATGCCCAACCTTGGGTAATTAAAACCAATGATTTGGAAAGAGCCCGGGTGCTGGCTACAGGAAATGTGGGAATAGGAGAAATAAACCCTGTTGACCGCCTACAGATTTCTAACGGGAATACACGTATTGGCGAAGTGGTAACCACTGCCGGTGGCGAAGGATTTGGAAGATTGTTGTATTTCTCGGGAGGCAATGCCTTTGGCGGATTTAACAGCGACAATTCTGACCCGCTTTATATAGCCCGATACAACGTAAATACGGATGTTTCTCAACTACGAATGGTAATTGGAGACAACAACAACTATGGCTCTGCACAATCGGATGCATTCATTATCGGAAACACTCAGGCCGGTGGTTGGTTTCCCAAAGTAACGGTGCGTTCGGACGGAAAAACCACCATTACCCGCGACGGGGTTGGAGAACTAACGCCCAACGATGCCACATTGGCTCTGGCCGATGACGCAGGAACCGGACGAAGGGCCAGCATTTCATTCCACAACCTGAATGAGGCCGAAGGAACCCTGACTCTTACGCAACAAGACAATACAGGGGTGGGATTGACGGCCGGACTGACCAACCGCAGAATCCGCCTGTTTGACAATCAGGCTCAGGGCTTAGGCTTACAAATTTCGGGAAACCTTTGGTACGGAAACAACAACAGCCGAACCCAAACCCGCTTAAATGCAGGCATACAGGGAAGCACGGGCGCACAATCCGGTTTTTATGAATTCAACCAGCCGTCTGGCAATAGTCAGGATTAGAACTATCCCGCAGGGTATGCCGGTTCTACCTGGTGGCATCTTTTGGATATCCGCCACAGCAATAACACAAATAATTATGCGATGCAGTTTTCCGGTAATTTTTTCGACCAGAAACTATTTATGCGCAAAACCAACAACAATGGAGCCACACCGTGGTATCGCATTGTAAACTCAGCCGATGCGAATGCCACAAGCGGTTATTTGATGTATGATGCACATGCCCGAAATGCAACCGTGGAAGGAAGCATCCAGGTAAATATTGTAAACGGAACCCTCACCATCACCGGATTTAATGAAGGTGGAGCAAACCAGGGGGTTTGGTACACACTGAACGGTGTGGCCAATGCCAAACTGGTTATTCTGATAACCAACGACGATACCGGAAACTGCGGCGGGTCGGCAAGAGTCAGCGCAACCCGAATTATCAACAATATCAATAATAATGGTGGCGTTCAGACGGTAAGCACCGATTTGGGCTGTAATGCTTCAGATGGTCATGTGATGACCTTTATGATTATGTTTAATCCGTTATAACACGATCAACTTACATTAAATACGTTATCTTTAGCCAGAAAATTTAATAACAGCAAGAACCTCCAAGTGACTTTTGACGATTTCAAATTAGACGATTCCATCAACGAAGGACTTTATTCCATGGGGTACAAAAGCCCCACTCCCATTCAGCAGCAGGCCATTCCGCTCATACTCGAAAATCACGATTTAATTGCCTGTGCCCAAACGGGAACCGGTAAAACCGCGGCTTATATATTGCCGGTTTTGCATAAAATTTTACAATCTGACAGAAAAGGACTGAACACCCTGATTATAGCTCCCACACGTGAACTCGCGGTGCAAATCGATCAGCAGATTGAAGGATTTTCCTATTTTGTCAACATCAGTTCCATTGCCGTATATGGCGGGGGCGACGGCGTTACCTGGGAAATTCAGAAAAAAGCATTAATCCAGGGAGCAGACATCATCATCGCCACTCCGGGAAGATTGTTGGCCCAATTGGGTTCGGGAACCATAAAATTTGATACGCTTCAACACCTGATTTTGGACGAAGCAGACCGTATGCTGGATATGGGTTTCCATGATGATATCGTGCGCATTATTTCGCATTTGCCCAAAGAACGGCAGACCTTATTGTTCAGTGCTACAATGCCTCCTAAAATTCGCGATTTAGCCAGAAGAATTTTGCGCGAACCCAAAGAAGTGAGTATAGCCATTTCGAAACCTGCAGAAGGCATCAATCAGCAGGCCTACTCGGTGTATGACACCCAAAAAGAAAAACTGTTGGAAAGTATTCTGGAAAATGAATCCTATCAGTCCATCATCATATTTGCATCCACCCGCGAAAACGTAAAAAAGCTCGGACAACTGCTTCATAGAAAAGGATTGTCGGTTAAGGCATTCAGTTCAGACCTGGAACAGGCCGAACGCGAAAAAATCATGAATGAGTTTAAAAACAAACAACTCCGTATTCTGGTGGGTACCGACATTCTTTCGCGAGGAATTGATGTGGAAGGGGTAAGCCTTGTGGTAAACTACGATTCACCGCCCGACCCTGAAGATTATGTACACCGCATAGGACGTACGGCCAGAGCCGCCACACAGGGAACTGCCATTACGTTTATCAACCCGAAAGACCAGTTTAAATTTGCCCGTATAGAAAGACTGATTGAGAAAGAAATTCCCAAAATACCTTTACCCGAAGGACTGGGCGAAGGTCCGGAATACAATCCGTCGAAGTTTAAAGACGAGGGTCAAAAACCGAACAGGAAAAAATTCTTCAAAAAAAGACCGGGCGGTAAACCCTCTTCTCATTCAAACCATCAGGGAAATCAACGTCCCCGGAACAACAATCCTCAATAAAAAGAAGAAAATACTACGTATGTAGTATATCATACCTGAGTGGAGCAGCTACCTTTGTAGCTACAAACTTAACACTCTTATTTATGAAAAAGCTAGTAGCACTTTCTCTGGTAGTAGCTGGAGCCCTTTCCTTTCAATCCTGCAAAAAAAGTACGGCATTCGAAAAAGGCACCATCAGCTTTAAAGCAGACGGAACCACCGTGGTTTGCAACATAGGCGTGGTTGGGCAATATACCATCGGAAATACGGTAACCATCAGTGGAAACCAACAGTCGGGAATCGTTACCCGCACTTTCGGTATCACTTGTCCGAATGCCCAGTTGGGAATCAATCAGTCTCAGCCCTCAGGCGACAACCTGGTTATTACCTATACCAGCAACCTGGATATGTATGCCACTCACTGGGATGATGTTCTTTTGGGAGAAGGTGAAGTGGATTTTGAAATTATCAGTGCCGACGAAATCAAAGCCACATTCAGCGGAGTACTGAAAAAACAAAACGGTGGCGGTTCGGTTACCATTACCGACGGAAAAGCCTGGACAGGAAACTAAGATACAATCAGCCCCTATCCCGTCCTTACAGCCTCCCTTAACGGAGGCTTTTTTATTTACTTCGCATGGCTTCGATAGGGTCTAACTTAGAGGCCGAATAGGCCGGCGCAATTCCGGCAATGAGCCCCGTAATTACGGAAATACTCATGCCGATTAAACCGTTCTGAAGAGAGAGTATCATAGCAAAATCGGCATATTTAGTAATTATCAATGTAGAAAGCCAAACCAAAAATAAGCCGAACACACAGCCGATAACCGAAAGCACCACAGCCTCCGTTAAAAACTGTATCAGGATAAAATGTTTTTTGGCGCCCAGCGCTTTCTGAATACCGATCATCTGCGTGCGCTCTTTTACTGATACAAACATGATATTGGCAATACCGAATCCGCCTATGAATATAGAAAACATGCCGATCAGCCATCCCACCACGTTCAACACGCCAAATATGGATTTTGTCTGGTTGGCAATGATGGTAATTTCATTCAATGAGAAATTATTGTCTTCCACCGGTTTTAAGCGTCTTCCCCCACGCATGATTCCCGTTAGCTCATCTTTGAGTGCCTGAACCGAATAGCCTGGCTTAGCCTTTACCAAGATTTCAGAAAACAGGGCCGGATTCTTTAGGTTAATCACCGTGCGAAACATATTGAGCGGCACAAAAACCGCCTCGTCATTAAATCCGCCAAAGAGTCCTTTTCCTTCTTTTTCCAACACCCCGATTACCAACAGCCGTTGGTTCCGCACCACAATTTCTTTATCCAATGGATTGGCTTCACCAAACAGTTTTTGGGCAATTCCGGCACCCAAAATAGCGACCGGTGTACCCACCCGCGATTCATTCTCGGAAAAATACCGTCCCTGGGCCACCGGAAAATTCCACACATCCTTAAATTCTTTGGAAACTCCAAAAACCTGAACCCCTTCGCGAAATTCACCCTTCCACTTAACCGTAGCCGAAACCTGTGCCCGGTAGGCCATATCGCCCACGGCTTCAGAACGGGTACGGATGTTTTCAAAATCTTCAAGACTCGGATTGGGGCGGCTCATAAATTTCCACCACGGGTAATCGGGTCCCATATCTTCCCAGGGCCATTTGCCCACAAAAACCACATCGCTTCCCAAAGAAGAAATACTGTCCTGCACACTTTTGCTGAGCGAATCCACCGCCGAAAGCACCAAAATGATAGAGTAAATTCCGATGACGATACCCAACAGCGAAAGGAAAGAACGCAGCTTATTGGCCCACAATGCCGCCAGGGCAAATATCACACTCTCGCCGATCTGTTTAAACAACATGTGGGTATCTTTTATGAATTAACCGTAAAAACGTTCCCGAAAATAGCACGCTTTTTTTCACTTTTGCACCAAATTAGACAAGCGGCAGGGAATTATCTGCCAAAAACCAATCAAAATACCTCAAATGAGCACGGACGGCAACAAAAAAATCCAAAGAGCCCTTATTTCTGTTTTCGACAAAACAGGACTGGAACCCATCGTAAAAACCCTGCATGAACAAGGTGTGGAAATACTCAGCACCGGCGGAACCCGCGAGTTTGTGGAAGCGATGGGCATTCCCGTAACCAAGGTGGAAGACCTTACGGCATATCCTTCTATTCTGGGCGGTAGGGTAAAAACCCTGCACCCTAAAGTATTCGGCGGAATTCTGGCCCGTACGGCAAACGCTTCGGACCTGGCCGAGCTGGAACAATACCAGATTCCTACGGTAAATCTGGTTATCGTGGATTTATATCCTTTCGAAAAAACGGTGGCTTCCACGCAGGATAAACAGGCTATCATTGAAAAAATAGACATAGGCGGCATTTCGCTGATTCGGGCAGCGGCTAAAAACCACAACGATGTGCTTATTGTGCCCTGTGTGGAATGGTACGAAAAACTGCATGCATTACTCACTTCACAAAACGGAGAAACTACGCTGGGCCAACGTCGTCTGTTTGCCGCCAAAGCGTTTGAGGTAAGTTCTCATTATGATACCGCCATTTTCAATTGGTTCAATACCGAAGAACAGATTCCGGCGCTTAAAATGAGCGAAACCACTGCCAAAACCCTTCGTTATGGCGAAAACCCGCACCAGAAAGGCTATTATTTCGGCGATTTTGAACGTGCGTTTGAACAGTTGAACGGCAAAGAAGTATCGTACAACAACCTGTTGGATATTGATGCGGCGGTGAATCTGATTGCCGACTTCCGCGAAACGGCTTTTGCCATTTTGAAACATAACAATGCCTGCGGCATGGCAGAAGATGCAGTGCTGAAAAATGCTTATCTGAAAGCCCTTGCAGGCGATCCGGTTTCGGCATTCGGAGGGGTGCTGATTACCAACCGTACTATTGATTTGGCCACGGCCGAAGAAATGAACAAACTCTTTTTTGAAGTAATCATAGCTCCGGCGTATGATGCTGAAGCATTGGAATTATTGAAGTCTAAAACCAACCGGATTATTCTGCTCAACAAAGGTGTAACGCTTTCGGTCAATACGGTGCGCACGGCGCTCAACGGATTTTTGGTGCAGGAACGCGACACCCTCACCGAAACCGCCGATATGCTGAAAACCGTAACCGATACCGCACCCACCCAAAGCCAGACCGCCGATTTACTTTTTGCCGTAAAACTGGTAAAACATACCAAATCCAACGCTATTATTTTGGTTAAAGACGGGCAGTTGGTGGGCATAGGCACGGGACATACCTCACGCATTGATGCGCTGAAACATGCTATTGCCAAAGCTGCCGAAGCCGGTCTGAGTGTGGAAGGAGCCGTAATGGCCAGCGATGCCTTTTTCCCGTTTAACGATTGTGTGCAGATTGCCCATGAAGCCGGTGTAAAAGCGGTTATACAGCCGGGCGGTTCCGTGCGCGATAAAGACTCGGTGGACTATTGTAACCAAAACGGACTGGCGATGGTGATGACCGGCGTACGCCATTTTAAGCATTGATGGGTTGGTTGGTTGTCTGTAAATGGTTAATAGGCAATTATTCCGCTATGCTCCATAATGCGCTTCGCTCCGGGAATTAGGCAATAGTCTTTGTTCTTATGTTATATTATTTGAATTCTGTCTTTGATCTTTGTTCAATTATCATAAGCAAACAGCACATAAGCACATCGATTTATCTGCACATTAAAATCCCTGATTCTGAAAACCACCCATGAGCTGGCGCGGGATGGAAGCGGGCAGTCCGGAGTGCAGACGCTTCGGTCGGCACGAGGACTGTGAGCGGACAGCCCAACACGGACATCGGTTTGAAAACGGCCGCTGAACCGCCCCTAAAAAAAAATTTGATTGTATTCAAATGCATTGATTTGTTTACCATACATCCTCGAAAATGCCCACTTTTTTCGTTAAAAGGAACTACCCAAAATTACTTTCAGGATTATTCAAACATTTATTTGCTAAAGCCGGCTTAAAACCTATATTTTTGCACAACAGAATGTTAACCGATTACATTCTTTTTAATTATTTGATTTTCAACTTAGTAAAGATATTTTAACGTGGGTTTATTTGATTTTTTAACGCAGGAAATTGCCATCGACTTGGGTACGGCAAACACCCTCATCATACACAATGACAAAGTAGTGGTAGATGAACCGTCTATCGTAGCCATGGATGCCAAAAGCGGAAAAGTGATTGCCATAGGCAAAGAAGCCCTGCTGATGGAAGGAAAAACCCACTCCAAAATAGAAACCGTACGCCCGCTGAAAGACGGAGTGATTGCCGATTTCTACGCCGCCGAGGAAATGATTCGCGGGATGATTAAAAAAATCACCAGCAAAAAGAGTTTTATTAAACCTTCGCTGCGCATGGTAATCTGTATTCCCTCCGGCATTACCGAGGTGGAAAAACGCGCCGTAAAAGACAGCGCCGAGCATGCAGGAGGCAAAGAAGTATATCTGATACATGAGCCTATGGCGGCAGCCATAGGTATCGGTATCGATGTGGAAGAACCCAACGGAAATATGGTGATTGACATAGGCGGCGGAACTTCTGAAATTGCCGTAATTGCCTTGGGCGGTATCGTGTGTGATAAATCCATCCGCGTGGCGGGAGATGACTTTAACAACGACATTGAAGAATACATGCGCCGCCAACACAACATGATGGTGGGCACCCGCACGGCCGAACGTATTAAAATTGAAGTGGGCGCCGCACTTACCGAATTAGACAATCCGCCCGAAGATTTTAAAGTACACGGACGCGACCTGATGACCGGAATTCCCAAAGAACAGTCGATTACTTATTCTGAAATTGCATACGCTCTCGATAAATCACTTTCTAAAATTGAAGCCGCCGTACTCAGCGCCCTGGAAATGACTCCTCCTGAGTTATCCGCAGATATTTACAAAACCGGAATTTATCTTACCGGCGGCGGGGCCCTGCTTCGCGGACTGGATAAGCGCATCAGCATGAAAACCAAACTGCCCGTACACGTGGCCGAAGATCCGCTGAGAGCCGTAGCCCGCGGAACCGGAATTGCACTCAAAAACATTGACCGGTTTACCTTCCTGTTGAAATAACTGCCGTAAACGGGTATTTTTCTACCTTTACGAACCGAACAAAATATGTATTCAACAGGCAGCACCCGAAAGGTAAAACCCGAGGGAGCATTCTGCCGGTAAAGGAAAACCAGGGGCACACATGCATAATTTTGCAGAATTCTTCAGAAAATACAGCCAGTTGATTTTATTCACCTTTCTGCTGGGTGTGAGCCTGTTTTTTATTTATAAAAATAACCGATACCAGCGCGTACTCATTTTTAATGCCGCCAACGAAACCGCCGGCAGAGCCTACACCGTATATGCCGATGCCCGCGAGTATCTGGATTTGCGCAAAAGCAACCGTCTGCTCGCCGAAGAAAATGCTTCGCTCCGTGCGCAACTGCTGGCCGATAAATACAAAATTTACAACAAATGGGTTAATGCCGACACCACCTACAAACAGACATTCACCTACATCCCGGCGCGGGTAATCAACAACTCGGTGGATAAAGCCAATAACTACGTAACCCTGAATGTGGGTTCGCTGCATGGCGTTAAACCCGACATGGGTGTTATATCGCCCGATGGCGTGGTGGGCGTAATCAAAAGTGTATCCACCCATTTTTCGGTGGCCATTTCGCTGCTGCACCGCAAACTGCAACTCAGTGCAAGGCTAAGGGGTTCATCCTTTTTTGGTTCACTGCAATGGCAGGGCACCGACGAAAACACCCTGGTGCTGGAATATATTCCTTCTTATGCCGAAATTGCCGTAGGCGATACCGTTGAAACCACCACCTATTCTTCCATCTTTCCTGAAGGGATTGCCATAGGCACCGTAAAATCATTTGATGTGGATGCCGACGAAGGATATTTTAGAATTTTGGTGAAACCCACTTCCGAATTCAGAAAACTGAACAATGTGTACGTGGTAAATTTCACCCTGAAAGAAGAACAGCTTATATTGGAGCAGGAAGCAAGGAAAGGAGATCCCAAATGACACTGAATCTGTTGAAATATTCGGCCTATTTTGTCTTTCTGATCTTGTTGGAAGTGTTTGTGATTGCCAAATTCAACATTCATTTCTACTTTAATCCGCATGCCTATATCCTGTTCATCATCATGCTGCCCGTATTTACCAACAGGCACCTGATTATTTTTCTGGGTTTTCTGATGGGTTTTATCGTGGATCAGTTTATGGGCACGGGCGGGCTTCATGCCGCAGCCACACTCATCATGGCCTACATGCGAAAAATATTGTTGGGTGCTTTTGCTCCCCGCGAAGAATACGGAAAAGACGATTTTCTGACCATTAAAAAATTCGGACTCGTGAACTTTCTGTTCTACTGCGGATTCATGATTGTCATTCACCATTTTTTCCTGTTTCTGCTGGAATTATTCACATTCCGAAATTTTTTATTCACGCTCCTCCGCACCCTGTTAAGCGGTACGTTATCTTTGCTCATGATTATGGGATTGCACCTCTTGTTTTCCCGTAAATCGGCAAAATGAACGAAACGGGGAATAAAAAATGGATTTTCGTGGGAGTTTTTCTCTTTTTGGGCACTGTATTTCTGCTCAAACTGGCCATGCTCCAGATTTTTGACGAAGACTATAAAAAGTACGCCAACATGAATGCCATCCGCAGGGTGGTGCAGTTCCCGCCCCGTGGCTATATTCTGGATCGCAACGGCGAACTGATGGTTTACAACGAAGTTTCTTACGACTTAATGGTTATTCCGCGCGAAGCGGAAGAATTAGACACCACCGAGTTCTGCATGCTGGCCGATATGAGCAAAGAAGAGTTTGTGAAAGGCATGAGCAACATTTTTGACCAGGTAGAAAAAAAGAGACTGTCCCGCAGTCAGCCCACTCCGCTCATAAAGCAGATGGCCAAAGAAAACGTGGCTACGCTGGAAGAAAAAATGTATAAATACCCCGGTTATTTTCTTCAACCGCGCATTCTGCGTAAATACCCCAAGCCTGTAGGTGCACACATTCTGGGTTATATCGGTGAGGCCGACGAAAATCTGATAAATTCTGATTCTTACTATAAACCCGGCGATTATGTGGGCAAAAGCGGATTGGAAAAATCGTACGAGGAAGTATTGCGCGGTGTGAAGGGGGTGAAAAACCTGTATGTAGACAACCTGAACAATCCCAAAGGAAGCTACATGGATGGTCAATACGACACTACCGCCGTACCCGGGAAAAATATTACCTGTACCATTGATCTTAACCTTCAGGAATACGGTGAGCAGTTAATGGTAAACAAAAAAGGGGGTATTGTAGCCATTGAACCCAAAACCGGCGAAATTCTGGCCATGGTTTCGAGTCCTACTTATGACCCTAATCTGCTTGTGGGTAGAGGTATTCGTAAAAATTATCCGATTTTATTGCAGGACAAAAACCTGCCTCTGTTTAACCGTACCAATATGGACGGATACCCACCCGGCTCTACGTTCAAACTGCTGAACGGACTCATCGGACTGCAATTGGGCGTAATTACCCCCGAAACCAAATATGGCTGTGCCGGTGGTTTTGTGGCCGGCGGATTACGGGTAGGCTGTCACGCACATGCCTCTCCGTCAGATTTGCGATATTCCATACAAACCTCATGTAATGCCTATTACTGCCAGGTTTTCAGGGCCATTGTGCAAAACGAGAAAAAGGCTGAGGACGGCTTCAATATCTGGAGAGAGTATATGCTCAGTTTCGGCATAGGCAGTGATTTCCCGGACAGTGATATACCCAATACCAAAACAGGACTATTACCCACGGCAGAGCGTTACAATAAAATTTATGGCAAAGGCGGCTGGAAAGCCCTCACCATCATTTCGTTGGCCATCGGACAGGGCGAAATGAAAGTAAATGTGCTGCAATTGGCCAATATGACCGCCATGATAGCCAACCGGGGCTATTTCATCACTCCGCATTTACTGAAAAGTATTCACGAAAATGATACAGACCGCAAGGTACAGTTCAAAAAGAACCAAACTAAAGTGGATGCAAAACATTTTGACCCCGTGATTGAAGGCATGGAGTGTGTGGTAACCGGCGGCACGGGACGTGTAACCCAAATTGACACTATCCGCATTGGCGGTAAAACCGGAACCGCACAAAACCCGCATGGTAAGGATCATAGTGTTTTTATTGCGTTTGCCCCCGTGAATGACCCCAAAATAGCCATTGCCGTGTTTGTAGAAAATTCGGGATTCGGAGCTACCTGGGCGGCACCGATTGCCAGCCTGATGATAGAAAAATACCTGAGGGGTAAAATTTCCAGACCCGACATGGAAAAAAGAATGTTTGAAGGCAACCTGATGAACACCGTAAAACCTCCTGTACCATGACAGACAGATCACTGAAAAGAGAAGCGCGGATTGACTGGTTGCCGGTATTTTTATACCTGTTTATCGTGGTATTCGGATGGTTTAATGTGTTTGCAGCCACCCGCCCCGATACGGATGATTTCATTTTTTCTATGTCCACCAACTATGGCCGTCAGGCTATGTGGATTGGTTTTTCGCTGGTTGCCGCCTTGGTGATTATGCTTTTCGACAGTAAGTTTTTTCCGGCATTTGCTTACCCCATATACATTACCGGTATACTGTTGTTGGCAGCCGTTTTGGTCGTGGGGCAGGAAGTGGCCGGTTCCAAATCGTGGTTTGTGATAACGGAAGCCATTAAATTCCAGCCCTCGGAGTTCGCCAAATTTGCCACGGCACTGGGTTTGGCCAAATACATGGGCGAAAAAAACTTTTCATTTTTATCCACCTCACGTTATAACCGGATTGAAACCGCCAATCCCAAGTCATGGGTTTTTCTACCATTGCGGCTTATTGGCATTACCTCTATGGAAGGCGCATTCGCCCTGATTTTGTTCCTGGTGCCGGCCGCATTAATTCTACTCGAAAACGATACAGGTTCCACCATGGCATTTGCCGCCTTGTTTTTGGTATTTTACCGCGAAGGCGTTACCGGAATCATTCTGGTTGCAGGAATTGTTATGGCGGCATTATTCCTGCTGAACGTGGTGGTGGACGAAATTTATCTCATCATTCCCGTATCTGCCATTGGCCTGTTGGGTGCTTTGTATTTATTTTTCCGCAGGAATATAAAACCCGGCCTCATCGTGGTGATTCTTACCGCCATCACGGTAGGATTTATTTTCATGTCCAACTATATTCTGGATAACCTGAAACCGCACCAAAAAACGCGGGTTGAGGTGTTGATGGGCGTGAAGAAAGACCTGAAAGGAGCTGGCTACAACGTAAACCAAAGTAAAATTGCCATTGGCTCCGGAGGACTTGCCGGAAAAGGGTTTTTAAACGGAACCCAAACCAAATACCGGTTTGTACCCAAACAATACACCGACTTTATTTTTTCGGCGGTGGGCGAAGAATGGGGCTTTTTAGGCGCCGGACTGCTCATTGCGGCTTATGTGCTGCTGTTGTGCCGTATCATTCTTAGAGCCGAAAAACAACGATCCCGTTTCAGCCGGATTTACGGCTATAGCGTGGCATCCATACTTTTTGCGCACTTTGCCCTTAATGTGGGTATGGCCATCGGAATCATGCCTACCATCGGAATCCCGCTGCCCATGGTAAGTTACGGAGGTTCTTCTCTATTCAGTTTCACCATTTTGTTGTTTGTTTTTATCAAATTGGATAGCAACCGGAATGAGATTTTGTGGTAAACCGCAAATTTCCGTTTAACATTTGTTACCCTTTTCCCTGCATTTCTTTCACAATTTCTTAGCTATGCCCGGCGTTTACGTTGGCATGAGGGGGAGATTTTGTTTTATATTATTAGCAGGTGTTTCGGGCGTAGCAAATGCCCAAAGACCTATACCGGCTGCCATGGGAGCCGGATCACTGCATACCGGAATACAACCGGCCCAATACACCGAGACTGTAGCCCGTACAATGAACCTGAGCGGAGGTGAATTTTACATGAAATCAAATAAAAAAATCGGGTTTGATGCCGTTACGGTTTCAACACTGAAAACCACATCCGATAACATTCAAAAACAAAATCTTTCGCTTTCCGGATTTAATGTAATCTGTTATAAATCGGAAGGTTTTACCACCAAAATTTATGTTTCGCAGGGGTTTAACTTCCGGCAGAATATTACTAAAAGCTCCACCCGCGAACAAAGCACCTTCGAGGGTTTTTCACCGGTTTTTTCGGCAGGATTGGGTATGGAATATACCTTCAGCAAATTTTTTGAATTGTTTGCCAGGGTGCGCTGGATGGGCGGCGACATCACCGAAAAAGGGGCTGACGATTTTCGGTATGGACAGGTGGTGGTTCATTCCGGTTTATCTTGCAAACTCAACAGACTTTAATATCAAAAGCGCTTTTCAGTGCCTGTATTGAATTTAACACATTGAAAACAATCCGGTCTATTCATCCTAATTATCAAATATTTTTAAGGAATATCGCAATAGAACTATAAACCGGCTGAAGGGTTTTATAAATACAATTTGGTATAACTTAGCCGCAAATTCAATTCATTGAAAAAAGCGATTCCTGTTTTTCTGTCGGTTTTATCGGGATTGTTGCTGTCTGCAGCATGGCCCGCTCAGGGATTTCCCGCATTGGTATGTGTGGCATTGGTTCCCCTACTTTATGCTACGGAACGTATTCAGGAATTGAACTTACGCTTAGGTGCCGTGCGGGTTTGGGCACTCAGTTATACCGCATTTTTTATATGGAATCTGCTCACCACCTGGTGGGTGTATAACAGTTCGCCCGAAGGCGGATATATTGCGGTTATATTCAACTCACTGTTTATGTCATGGGCCTACTACCTGGCCTATCTTACCCGACTCAAACTGGGAAACAAAAAGGGCGATTGGGCGCTGATACTTTTTTGGGTGAGTTTTGAATATCTGCACATGAATTGGGATTTATCCTGGCCCTGGCTCAATCTGGGCAATGCATTTGCTCCGTATCCCGAATGGGTGCAATGGTACTCGTATACAGGCGTTTTAGGAGGAAGTGTTTGGATTCTGACTGCAAACATCATGGTGTACAGAGCCATCCGCTATCGCGCAGTATCCCGTTGGGTTACGGCCGCATTCGCCATAGGAATTCCGGTTATTATTTCCTATTCCATGTATTTCTCATACGAAGAGAAAGGCACTCCGCTCAACATTACGGTGGTGCAGCCCAATATTGACCCCTGGAACGAAAAATTTGAAAACGGAACCCGCAGGACTCAATATTTCAAAATGATGAGCCTGGCCAAAGAAAAAACCAATGCGGAAACGGATTATCTGGTTTTCCCGGAAACTGCACTGCCCGTAAGTTTTTGGAATTTTGAAACCGATTCATTACCCGAAATTCAGAATATGCGGAGGTTTTTGTCCGCGTTTCCCAAAACCAAAATCATTATCGGAGTCAGTTATCTGGAATTGTTGGACGAAACAGACCCCGCCCGGATACCCATTTCGGCATCGCGCTACGGAAATTCAGGATTGTTTTACGACGACTATAATTCGGCCATACAGATTGACACTTCGGTCCATGTGCCTATTTACCATAAATCCAAATTGGTGCCCGGTCCCGAATCTTTTCCCTTTGCCAAGTATTTGCAGCCGTTCCAGAAACAATTGTTCGGCGATTTGGGTGGCATGATCGGCAATCTGGGAACTCAAAAAGAGCGCAGTGTATTTTATGCGCATGACAATCCCGAGCAATCGGTGGGTACCATTATCTGCTACGAAAGTGTGTATGGCGAATTTGTTACGGAGTACGTACAGAAAGGTGCCGGTCTGCTGTTTATTATTACCAACGACGGCTGGTGGGGAAATACGCCGGGGTACAAACAACATTTTCAATATGCAAGGCTTAGAGCCATTGAAACCCGGAGATGTGTAGCCCGTTCGGCCAATACGGGAATATCTGGATTTATTAACCAACGGGGCGATGTTCTGCAGCAAACTCCTTATTGGGAAGATGCCGTTATTTCAGAAAATTTACTCCATAATACAGCGATTACATTTTATGTGCAGTACGGCGATTATCTGGGCCGTCTTTCGTTGTTTTTGAGCATTTTTCTTCTTTTGTATGTGTTTGTGAAAGATTTTTTAAAGAAAAAGCAACTCTAAATGGCCGTACAACCGCTGTATATAACCTCCAGCATACTAATCCGAAACGGGAAGGTATTTAAAAACGGAAAAGAATTGCTGAATCGGGCCGATGCCGACAGTGCCGGATTTTTGAAAGCCCTTTACGAAAAAACAGGCGTTTCGTACCCTAAATTTTATAAAATGGACAACCTCTGCAAAGCCGCCTGGGCCGGGGCAGAATTGCTGGTGCAGGGAACCGGTTTCAACGAAATCTATTCTTCCGAAAAAAAGGGAATCTTTTTACAAAACGCGGCTTCATCTTCCGATACCGATTTGAAACATGCAGCCAGTATCGCCTCTGTCGAACAATATTTTCCATCACCGGCGGTATTTGTGTACACCCTGCCCAATATCACCATAGGCGAAATTTGCATCCGCCACAAAATGCAGGGCTCGTCTGCTTTTTTTATCTTTGAGGGCTTTGAGCCCGATTTTTTGCTCGAACAAGTTCAAATTCATATGGATGCAGGGAGAACAGATGCCTGCATTACCGGAATAACCGAGTGGTTCGGGAACCAATATGAAATTTGTTTGTTTATGGTGGAGAAAAAGGCGGGCGGGGAGTTTTCCCTTGCATTAATGACAGAAAACATGAAAACAATTTATAATCAATCCTAACCATGGAAAAACAAGAATTGATAGAAACACTGAAAGGTCAAATTATTACCCAACTGAACCTGGAAGGCATGCAGCCCGAAGAAATTGATGCCGATGCTGCCCTGTTTGGCGACGGACTCGGTCTCGACAGCATTGATGCCTTAGAACTGATTGTGTTGCTCGAGAAAGAATACGGAATCAAGATTGAAGACCCGAAAGAAGGCAAAAAAATATTTCATAGTGTAACCACGCTGGCGGATTACATTCTGGCGAACAAGCCATAATCCATGAAAGTTTTTATTACCGGCATAGGAGCCGTATCGGCTATTGGGATGGATGTTTCGCAGATGCTGGAATCTCTGGTGGCTGAAAAACATGGAATCGGGCGTGTTTCCATTTTAGAAACCGCACATGCCGATACCCTGCCCTGCGGCGAAATAAAAATCACGGACGAAGAATTTATACAGCGGTTGGGTATACCTCCCGACCGAAAAATAAACCGCACCACCCTGCTGGCTATTACAGCCGTTCAGGAAGCATTGGCCTCCTCAGGCGGAAAAATATCAGATCCGCTACGAACCGGGCTTATTTCTTCCACCACCGTGGGCGGAATGACCACGACCGAGAAATATTTTTATGATTTTGATTCGGTTCCCGAAACCCGCGACTGGATTGAAAAACTCGATTGCGGAGACAGCACCAATGATATCGCAAAATACATCGGGCATCGTGGATTTATGACTACGCTGAGCACGGCGTGTTCTTCATCGGCCAATGCCATTATTTTGGGGGCCAATATGATTAAAGCCGGATTGTTGGATCGGGTAATCTGCGGGGGCGCCGATGCCTTGTCCAAATTCACCATCAACGGGTTCAACTCACTCATGCTGTTGGAACAGGAACACTGCCGTCCGTTTGATAAAGAGCGTAAAGGCCTCAATCTGGGCGAAGGAGCAGGGTTTGTGGTGATAGAAAGCGAAAGAGCCGTGGAAGAATATCAGCGCACACCGCTTGCCGAAGTGGCAGGATACAGTAATGTGAACGATGCATTTCATCAGACTGCCTCATCGCCCGACGGAGCAGGAGCACAAATGGCCATGAAAAATGCCATGCTAATGGCAGGCGTGTCGCCCGCTGACATTGATTACATCAACGTACACGGAACCGGCACACCCAATAACGACGAGAGTGAAAGTAAAGCCATCAAAGCCATTTTTGAAAAGGCACCGTCATTCAGCAGCACAAAAGCCTACACCGGTCATACATTGGCAGCCGCAGGCGGAATTGAAGCCGTAATTTCCGTGTTGGCTATACGCAACAGACTGCTCTTTCCGAATCTTAATTATAAAAACCGGATGGATGATATCGACTTTGACCCGGTTACCCAACTGGTTGAAAACGCCGATATCCGTCATGTCATCTCCAATTCCTTCGGATTTGGCGGGAATAATACCTCATTACTCTTCAGAAAAGTATAACCATGTACATTACCGGCTTAGGAAATATATCGCCCCAGTTCACATACGAAGGAACCACCTTTCCGGAAGAAGCACGGAATTATCCGGGAAACCGCCTGTTTTGTGTGGAACCGGAGTATAAAAACTACATCGGTCCCGTGCAGATTCGCCGTATGGGCCGGATTGTGAAAATGGGCATTTCCTCCGCAAAAATGGCGCTTGCCGATGCCGGCATCACCCTACCCGATGCCATTATGGTGGGTACAGGATTAGGATGTCTGGAGGATACCGAAAAGTTTCTGCGCATTATGATAGATGATGCCGAACAAACCGCCGCACCAACCCCTTTCATATCGAGTACACACAATAACGTAGCCGGCGCTATAGCACTTCAGATAAAGTGTCTGGGATATAATTATACCTACGTACACAAAGGATTTTCATTTGTTTCCTGCCTATATGATGCCGCTTTGCAGATTCAGCTTAATCAAGCATCGCATGTGCTGGTGGGCGGAATTGATGAAATGACCGATACGAAATACCACAACAACGGCCTCATCAACAACTGGAATACTCAAACACCTGACACACTGAATGTTTTTGAACACCAAAGTCTGGGAAGTATTGCAGGAGAAGGCAGTGCCTTTTTTGTATTGTCAAAAGAAAAAATAAAACCCGGCGACCCAAAAATTATTGGATTTAAACAGTTTTATTCCGAAGAAGCGGAAGACCTTTCCGAAGCATTTCATCAATTTTTGTTGGAGCACGGTTTATTGGGCGAAGAGTTTGTGTTGTTGGAAGGGCGTTCGGGAAACACACGCTATTATCCATTTTACGAAGCGTCAGAAAAGGTGGCCGGACCGCGGGCGGTAAAAGCCGTATTCAAACACCTGTGCGGTTCTTATTACACCTCCGATGCATTTGCACTTTGGTCCGCTGCACAAATCATAAAATCAGGCCATGTACCCGCTATGTTTTTGCCCTCACGCGAGATTCAAAATCCGCGCTATGTGGTGGTTTACGACCACGTAAGCTATGGCGAACATGTATTCCAAATTATATCGGTTTGAAAATAAAACTCATTCTGGCCCTTTCGGTATTTTTTTCTCTGCTTGTGATACAAACCCTGAGCAAAGCGGGCTATTGTTCCGAATGGTGGATGTTACTTCCTATAGTTTTAGGACTAATCGTATTGGTCTGGGGCGTGGTGAATATCAATTCGCAGATGTTCGTAAAAACCGAGTGTCATTTTACTCCCGAAGGAAACGAAATCATGCTCACTTTTGACGATGGTCCCGACCCTGTACAAACTCCGAAACTGCTCGATTTGCTTGATACTTATGAGGCCAAGGGCATATTTTTTTTCATCGGAAAAAAAATGGAAGCCCATCCCGAAATGGTGAAAATAGTATCCGAAAAAGGACATGAAATCGGCTCCCACTCCTACTCTCACGGATATGGATTTGATTTTCTTTCAGCAGAAAAAGTAAAAAACGAACTGCTTCAGACTGAAAAAATAATCAAGCGCATCACGGGAAAAAAAACAACCTTTTTCCGCCCGCCTTACGGTATCACCAATCCCAATATTGCCAAGGCTTTACAATTCTTTTCGTATCGGGTACTCGGATGGAATATACGTTCGTTTGACACGGTAATTCAATCGCCCGAAAAATTAGAAAAGCGGGTACTGAAACGCATCAAACCCGGTTCCATCATTCTACTGCACGATACGGCTTCCGCAGCTCCCGAAGTGTTGGAAAAGATTTTGATATTTATGAAAGAAAAAGGGTTCAGCACACGCCTGCCATAAAATACATTTAACTTATTCCGCTTTGTATTTATATCCGTCAGACACCACCGAAAAGCTCGAATTTGACCAGGTAAAAATCGCCATGGCGGAAGTATGCAGGAACCCCGCCGCCAAAAACAAACTCAGGCAGCTGATGCCTTTGGAAAGCAGCGAAGAAATTACCCGGCTGCTGAGTGAGACCAAGGAATTTTTGAATACGGTAAATCACGGACTGTATTTTCCCGATCCCGGCTGCGAAGACATATCGCGAGAACTTTCCTTATTGGCCGTTCCGGGAAGCGTGCTGCAGGAAAAGCAGTTCATGGATATAAAATCGGTGGCCGATGCCGCCAATACCTGGATTGAATGGCTGAAAGACAAACAGGAGGCTTATCCGGCATTATATGCCCGGGTAGAAAACCTGGAGCCCGACAAGTATATTTCTAAAGAAATTGAACAGATTCTGGATGCACACGGCATTGTGCGTTCCAATGCTTCCAGCGAATTATCGTCTATCCGCAGTTTGCTGGCAAAAGCCCGCAAAGAACACGAACGCATTTTTAATCATGCCCTGAGCAAAGGCCGAAAAGCCGGCATATTGGCCGAAACAGGCGAAACCTTTATAAACGGAAGGCGGGTACTGAGTGTACTTTCAGAAAATAAACGGGAGATAAAGGGAATCATTCACGGCTATTCAAAAACAGGAAAAGCCACCTATATAGAACCCGGCGAAACCGTGGAATGGGGCAATGAAATTACGCTGCTGGAATCGGAAGAAAAGCGCGAAATCCATCGTATTCTGCGCGAACTTACCCATACTCTGCGGAGCCGGAAAAACATTCTGGACACCTTTTTTGAACTGCTGCTTCATTTAGAAGTTACCCGTTCTAAAGCCGTATGGGCAAGCCGGAGTGGTGCTTCGGTGCCAATTTTCGGCAAAAACAGGGGTATCCGGCTCAAAGAGGCCACCCATCCCCTGTTGGCCGAAAAAAACCGGCAGACAGGAAAACCGACAATTCCGCTTAATCTGATACTCGACACACGAAAAAGTATACTCATCATCAGCGGACCGAATGCCGGCGGAAAATCCGTTTCGCTCAAAACCGTGGGCCTGCTCCAACTGATGATTCAAAGCGGAATGCCCGTAACAGCCGATGAACGCAGTGAATTCGGGTATTTCAGAAACCTGCTGACCGATATCGGCGACAGCCAGAGTATAGAATATGAGCTGAGTACCTATTCCTCAAGGCTCATCAAAATGAAACATTTTTTACAAAGGGCCGGTAAAGAAACCCTGTTTTTAATCGATGAATTCGGCACCGGTTCCGATCCCGAACTTGGAGGAGCCGTGGCTGAAGTAATATTGGAAGAATTGGCGGCATCCAAATCGTTCGGCATTATAACCACACACTACGGAAACATCAAAGTAGCCGGCGAAAATCTGGAAGCTGTAGAAAATGCCTGTATGCTCTTTGATGATGAAACACTCAAGCCCCTGTATAAACTGGAAACCGGCAAACCCGGCAGTTCCTACACATTTGTAATTGCCGAAAAAAGCGGGCTGAACAAACACCTGATAAACCGGGCCAAAGAAAAAATCAGCGGCGAAAAAGTTCGGTTGGATACCATACTGAATTCCCTTCAGTTCAAAAGAAACAAACTCAACGAAGAGTTGAAAGAACTGAAAACAAAACTCCAAAAAGCAGAGGAAGCCAAAGCCCTTTTTGATGAAAAAAAGGAAAAGTTGGACACTAAAATGGACAAACTGAAAAACACCCGCGAAGAAGACCAGAAATTAATAGAGCTTGGAAAAAGGTTGAAATCGTTGACGGAAGAGTGGGAAAAGGAAAAAGATAAGAAGAAAGTGATTGCCAAATTTGTGAAACTGGCAGGTTGGCAAAAAGCAAAAGAAGCAGAGGAAAAAGAGAAAAAACGAAAAGAAAATACCCGCGAAAAAATCATAGCGCGGAAACTGGAGCAAATTCATGAAGGCAGCTCTGTGAGGCTGAAAGGAGGAAAAGAAATCGGAAAGGTGATGGTGCTGAAAGGCAGCAAAGCCAAGGTGCAGTTTGGCATCATGGTGATGGATATTTCAGTTGAAAATTTGGAAGTTTATTAACCTGCTTTTATTTCGAATAAAAATTTATCTTTGCGCTCCTTTAGAGTTCTTTAAAGTATTGCCCGGATGGCGGAATGGTAGACGCGCTAGACTCAAAATCTGGTGATCGCAAGGTCGTGGGGGTTCGAGTCCCTTTCCGGGCACAACACAAAAGCCTGACTTATCGGTCAGGCTTTTTTTATGGTGTTATCATAAAGGACCCTATTGAGCGCCCTTCCGATTTTTTGTCGTTAAAGAAAACAGGTTGCTTCCGATAACAAATAGACCGTACCCTATTGCCAGTGCCATTCCGGGATATATGGCCATGTGATAACGCGAAAAGTCTATCCAAATAAAATGAGCCATACCATACAGCATCACAAAAAAGGAAACCAGGACAACCCATTCGCCGCCTACCATTTGATTTTTGTAAATGTTTTTCACTCCGAGCCAAAGCATAGCCAGCAATCCCACCAAAAGCAAAAGCCCATCCATGATATTTCCTTTGAAAGGCAAAAGTGAACCCAGTGTTCCGTAATACCTTTCAGTATCATCTACCACAAAATTGCGGCGGGTAATAAGCGAAAATGCTTTTTCTGGTTTCTTAAAAGTAACCTCTATCAGTGTTTTACGGGCCTGTCTGTTTTTACTGATTTGGGAATTTGCCCTTCGTTTAAAAAATTCATCCACCGAAAGCCGGATAATTTTCACTTTCGTGAGTGTATCTCCCTGTACCTGGGGATTAAGTTTTACAAATAAAACAGGTCCCGAAACAGCAATAATAAGTCCTGATAATCCTAACAGAAGCAGTTTCTTAACCCGTAACGACTTCAAAAAAGGGACGGTCTTATCTTCCGTATTTTTCTTCTGAAAGAAAATAACCAGCGCAGCCCCCGAGAAAATAAACATACATACATAACCAAACATGGCAGCGTTCAGCTTAGAGCCAACGGCCAGTCCAAATACGATTCCGGTACCCAACCCCCAAAGCAAAACCTTCCACAGGGCTTCTGCTCTAAAAACCGAGCGAAGCGTAAGCCCCAAAAAGAGTACCGCCAATGACCAAAAGAAGATGGAAGGGGAATCCAACCCGGCTGAGGAATTCACGACCGTATACACCTCATTCGCCATTAAATATAATGAAGCCAGAAATCCTGCCCACCAATTCAAAAACAACCAACCCGTGATAAAAATTACACAAATGCCCAATGCATTCAATATAGCATTGGGTTTACGGGCAATATAAATAAGTTCTTCCGGCACGCGCGAGTGATATATTTTAGGGTCTTCGCCCAATTCTGTCTTACCCAATTCATAATATCCACTTTTATCCAACTCTTGCCCTGAGGTAGAATTTACGTACGCCCCCATGATAAATTTACCCACATTAGGAGCTTTCCAGCCAAATGTCCACATGGCAAAATCATACCACTGTTTTTGCTCCACAGACATAGCCGCAGTATCCAATCCGTTTTCAAGCGCATAAGTGGTGTACCAACTGTCCATTTTCACATTCTGGCGAACATACCCCTTAAAAAACATGTGGTAGGTAGATATTGACACCCCCGTCCAGTTTTTTTCATCGTATGATACAATAGGGCGAACCTCTTTACTTGCTTTATGCAAAGACAAATAAAGCGAAACCACGCCTACTAAAACCAAAATACCATATTGTATATAGCGGAGAGATAAACCTTTAATCATCACAAACATATTTAAGAGACAAATAAATGAAAATCTATCGGTTAAATGAAGAGGTCTCCAAAATACAAAAACCGTAAACCTTGCAGAAATAAGGGCTAAACCCTACATTTGAAACGAAAAATGAAACCGTACGAAGTGTATATACAACCCGATGTAATGGAACGCAATGCGATGCTTTGGTGTTGGGAAAACTTCGCCCGATTTGCCGGTATTTCGTTTTACTACACCGATAATCCAAACGCAGCATTCAGTATAGGTAATGCTAAAGAAAACACGGTGGCTTATAATACCCGTTTTTGGGGAAAAATAAATCAGCAAAAATATTCGGGTAAAAACCACCTCAATCAAGCGGGATTTATAGAATTCGAAAACGGAGAAATCGACTATTTTGGCACGGCGTTTTATTTTGTGAATTGCATTTGGGAATATGACACCTCCCAAAGAGATGAATTGGGAAGAAGTGATTTCAGACAGAGTGTTTGGCATGAAATGGGATTGGACTGCACCCAAAACAGAGTTGCCGAAATTTACAGAATAATTGGGGAAAAATTGAAAATTAATATCCCTGAAAAAAAATCTCAACTCTTTTTATCACACGATATCGACTCGGTATATGGAGCATGGAAAGAAGATGGCAAAGCGGCATTAAAAAAAGGGAGATTACTTGATTTTTTTAAAATTCAATGGGAAAATATAAGCGGTAAACCGCAATGGTTAAATATTCAGGAAATCATAAATATAGAAACACTTTATAACGCGCGTTCCACGTTTTTCTGGCTTACCGAAAAAGGAAGAATAAATAAAAGAAAAACCAATGCCGACTATTCGCTGCAAGATGAAAACATAAAAAAAAATATTAAACTCTGCTCCGAAAAAGGCTTACATAAAAGCCTCTCAAATAAAAGCATGAAGGAGGAATTTCTGTTATTAAACCCTGCAGAACGCATCAACCGGTACCATTATCTTCATTTTTCTATTCCTGCTTGTTACATGGAATGGGAAGAAGCCAATTTAATGGCAGACTGCAGTTTGGGCTATGCAGAAACCTTCGGTTTCAGAAATGGTTATGGGCTACCTTATTATCCATTTGACTTAGTAAATAGAAAAATAATAAACACATTAGAAATTCCTTTACATATTATGGATGGCACTTTCAGTAAATACAAAAACTGGAATGCTGCTGAAGCAGAGAAAGAAATAGTGTCATTTATTGACAATAATAAACAACATGCCATTATAAGCATACTGTGGCATAATTCGCATTTTACCGATTTTAAATATGAAGGTTATCCGCAACTGTACGAAAAGATATTAGCATATTGCTCAGGAAACCAATTTGAATTTACCACCGTAGAAAAACTTATACAAGAAAATCCGTTGTACTCATGCTAAAACCTCAGATAGACATCCTAAAAACCGAACTGGCATATTCCTATTTCAGGCTTAGATCTTATAATAAAAAGGTAGATTTAAGTAAAATTAGTGCGCAATTTGAAAAAGCCTATGAGGAAATTAAACGAGATGGTGTTACGGTAATTGAAAACTATTATGATTCAGCGCATTGTGAATCAATTCGAAATGAAATTAACCGGCTTATTGAACTGTATAAAGAATTCATTTGGACTGACAAGGAAAACTCAGATCATAGAATATTTGGCGCTGAAAAATTTTCCGAAATAATCAAAGCTTTTTCTCAAGACCTAAGCATACATGCATTTGGTGAAAAGTATTTGAAAACAAAACTCAAACTCACCATGACATTGGCTGCCCGTCTGGATTATCAGGAAGGAAATTTAGGTTCGGGAGGTGGTTGGCACAGAGATTCGGTAATTTTTAATGAATTCAAATCCATTATTTATCTTTCTGATGTGGAAAAAGATAACGGTCCATTTACTTATATTCTGGGCTCGCATACACAAGAATCAGTAAAAAAAGCAATCCAACAGGCGGATATAAAATACGATCAATACCGATTTAATGAAGAAGAAATAAAACAAATAAGTAACTCATTGCAGCTGAAGAGTAAAACATTTACCGCAAAACAGGGCAGTCTTATTTTAGTAGATACGAGGGGTATTCATATCGGTTCACCCATTCAAAAAGGTTCCAGGTACGCATTAACAAATTACTTTTCGCCAGAATTCCGGTACGAAAAAATGATGAAACACTGTAATAAAGTCATACTTAAGACAAACTAATTCAAAAGGGATGGACAAATCAACCTATTCATTAAAAAATAAAATTTTAAGAAATCTTCCTTCATTCTTGGGCAAATTACTTTATAAAATCAATCATAAAACCCTTGTTTATAAAGAATCCCATTTTGAAAATATTTCATTTTCCATTTGCATCCCCCATACTATGGAATCGAACTATAACAGAGGACATGAAACCGGTGTATCCAAACTAATTATAGACACGTATCATTCTCAAAACACATTCAACTTTTTTGACTTAGGTTCCTGCTTTGGATATTATAGCGCATTAATACATACATTAAATCCAAAGTCATTCACCTATGCCTTTGAACCTTACATAGGTCACAACATGTATATAGAAGAGTCTATGAAAAGAGGCCTACTTAAAAATATACAATTAATCAAAAAACCGGTTGGCTCAAAAACCATTCCTCCGTTAATTTCAATTGATGATTTTGTATCCGTAAATAAAACTATTCCCAATCTGATAAAAATTGATGTAGACGGTGCAGAATTAGATATCCTTAAAGGATGTATAGAAACTATTGAAAAACACAAACCGGATTTTCTGATTGAAATTGATGGAAATCAATATAAAAATGGCACGTTAACGTTACAGGATATTTATCTTCAATATTTTAAAGGGTACACGTGTTCCACATTAATAGACGTGCATAAAAATAACACAATCTGGAATCAGAAAAAAATAGACGAAATTAATCTAAAAGAAATTGAAGGTGATGTATATTTATTCCTAAGGATGAAATAATTACTTTCCAATTATTGATTTCATTTTACTCAACGAGGAAATAACCATGCGATTAAATTCATCAGATATTTTTAAATAAAAGACAGAAAGTAAAGTTAATCCTCCAAAAAATAGGGTTTTAACGAAAATCATCAAAACCGATTGGGAAAATGTATCTGCGTGGGGAACGATTACGGATACAAAATAATAAAGAATATATAAACCTAGAAATAAACCTAACAACACCGTTGATTTTGCATTAAAAGGAGAAATCTTGTACAATGCTTTCAGGATAATAAATCGTAGAATATTATAAAATAAAACACTGATTAACGTGGCCAATGCAGCTCCATTTAACTTATAAAGTGGAATTAAAATCAAGTTCGTACCGATGCTGACAAAAATAAAAATCAGGGTAACGCCCAAATCATAATAATACTTGCCCGATGTTCTTAGAATTTCTGTATTTACTCCCATGAACATATCGGTAACTTTAGATAAACCGATAATCAAGGCAACCCATTTCCCCGCAGAATACACATCAGAATCGGGAATAAAGAAAAAGATTTCATCTAAATTAATCCAAAGCATAAAAAGTAAAAACAATCCGATTATACCTTGATTTATAGAGGACTGTTTGTACAATTTGTGTATTTCAACCAAGTTGCCATTGAGCCAATGTTTAGACAATATCGGTGTAGAAATGGCCACAACGGCTCTTTTGGGCACTTCGATTACAGAACCCATAAAAAAGGCTATACTGTAAATACCGGTAGCACGAAATCCCTCAATAGACGATAGCATTAACGTATCTGCATAATTGGTAATGCTGCCCGAAAGTCCGCCTAGAAAAATAAATAAACTGTAATTGAGTAAATTTCTGTATTCGGCTTTAGATATTAAATGTAAATGAGATGAAAATCTGATTTTAAATAATCGGACAGTATAAATCAGGATACTTATGTTGGCAAACATAATGGCCCCCGTAAAAATTAATAAAAAGGCCGTGAAATTGATTAAATTAAAACCAAATAAAATTACGGCAATGGCAGTGATCAATTTAATACCAAAATCATTGAATAAAGATGGAACCGTTAAACGAAGCGAATTATTGGCAAATAAGGTTACTACATTATTATAAATAAAAAGAAAGACAAGCAGTGGGATAAACTGAAAATATTCATCAAGAATAGAAACATCTTTTGCAAAGAATTTCATTACGAATTCCTTTCTGATAAAAAGGATAGAAACTGCCAAGGTCCCCCCGATAAATGTAACCAGGGTAAAGAGAAAATAAAAAACGGCAGACAGATTCTTTTCTTTAAAATACTGAAAATAGCGTGTAAACGTGCTGCCCGTACCCAACATGCCGAGCTGCGAAATTACCATGCCTGTGGTAAACAGTACCTGAAAAAAGCCAATTTGTTCGGGAGAGAGATACAAAGGATATAAATACAAACGATTCAATACCCCGATCATAATGCCCAGGTAAACAAAAAAAGAGGACTTAATGGTTTGTCTGATTACTATACCCACTTCGAAATTTATTTAGTTTTAACGCATAATAACTCAAAAGATAAATATTTATACCCTGATTGGGGAATTTGAAATATTTCATACCCTTGGGTTTTTAAGGCATCTATAATATCCAATACATCGGCAAAAAAACGAATTTGAACAGAGGGTTCATGGTCAACGGGCCTCTCCAGTTCAACCACAATTTGATTCGGGAAAATGCTTCTTTTTAGAATATCATGTAACACCACTATTCCGGCGCCTTCAATATCCATCTTTAATACATCGATATGATTATGTTGATTCTGTTTCATAAAAACAGAAAGAGAATCACATGGTGCCACAAATTTTGGAACTTGACCTTCGTATTGCGGAAATATAGTAGATGAACCGCCCCAATCCGGAGTATAAAACTTTAGTTCTGAGGGTTCATTCCATACTCCATAAGGAAAAAACTTCAATTTATCATTTTCCCGGCTTTTCATAAATTCAATAGAAACCGGAGTAGGATCGTACATAAAAACGGGGCAAGCATATTTTTCAGAAATGGCCAAATCAAAATCAATATGAGTACCCACGCCCAATGAATAAACGACGCTGTTACTATTCAAGTCTTTTCTATTGTCTAAAAAATAATTTCCGATAGGAATATGATTATGGGTTAATGTAGGAATTTGATGTTGAATTCTACGGTGTATTACTCGATAAGAATCAGTGAAAACAAAAAAATTATTGAATTTAAGAAATTTAGTTACCCGATTATTAAGGGCCTTCCATCCATTTTTGAATAAAGTTCCCTGTTTGAGATTATTTATGATCTTATATAGTACAGACATGTTATTTAGATTTTTCTCGAATAAAATCAATATACCGCTGACAAGTATTCCCATCTATGGCGAAACAAAATTGCCTGATAAAATCATCTTGAACAGCTTCATCGATAGGAAGTGTTTTATTCAATATACTAGAAATAATTTCATTAAGCTTATTCGGAGAATCGGCAGTAAAAACAGCTCCCTTAAATCGTGAAAATCCGGACACATCCGAATCTTCAAAATCATAAAGAATGACTGGTTTTTTAAAATAAATGGCTTCAGCTGTTACCGTACTATTGTGTGTAATCAGTACATCACACGAATTGAGCGACAAATACAAATCATCAAAGGTGAGCACCGGGGATTGTAAATGCAATGATTTAGCAATATGATGAAAGTAACTATGAGCGTCCTTCTCTCCCGGGTGTGGCTTAATGAACAATTCACATTCTGTGCGATTTGAAAAGAAAAGCAAAAGCTCTTTGGTTATGCGATCACGTACATCAGCCCTGTAATGTGGCTGTGAGGCATAAAGAACCTTTAACTTTTCGTTTACAATTTTGTGGTTGATTAAATAGGGTATAATATCCGTTCTGATTTGTCCTAATGAAATAACACGAGATTCAGGATAAGAAGATTTATTAATTAAGATATTTTTCCAATAATCTCCCCAAGTAATCATATAATCCGGAAAGGGATCAAATTTTACATCCACTGCAGTATACATGTAATGCATATGACGGGGATGAATTATACCATGCTGAAAACCAATAGTAGGCACTTTTGATTTCTTTGCCCCATAAAAAAATGATAAATGATGGTACACTTGTTCGTGATGACAAGTAACCGATTTAAAACAATATCGTTTGGCTAGTTTTTCAAATACACGCTCACGAGCATACATCAATGTTAAGAGATTAATACTTGATTTAATGCCTCCGATTAATAACTTATTTGAGTGATTACTACTAAGCTCCTTTGAAATCCCATTTTTTAAACAAGAACGAAAGCGAAAGATTTCAAGTAAAAATATTGGATTAAAAAAAGCTTTGGCAAAATGATATTCAAAGTAAATAGACTTAGATGTATATTTATTAATAAAAAATTGCTTTTTGATTGATGAAAAGGAAATTCCTTTGGGAAAATAAAAATCCGAAATAAAAACGAAATCATTTTGATGTAAACATTTATCCGATAAATATTCATTGTAATAATCAGACAATACAAAGCGATTTGAACCTTTTGAAGATAAATCTAAAACCTTTTGAAGAGTATAAGGTTCAAGAAATAGAACGTGTTTATTTTTACATTTTCTAAAACTTAAAAAGAATCCTATAACTAATCGAATCAAAAATATAATCAAAAAGGGAAACATCTTAAAATGAGATCCTTTATCGATTATTTTATCCGGTGTATAATAAGTTGCTTGTATATCATGTTCAAAATTCGAATATACCTGCAGCTCTCTCTTATTAGTTAACCTCGACGACAATTCATGCAAAATCTTATTTTCAAGAATATGGGGATAATATTTACTGAAAAGTGTAAAACGAATATAGTACCAATAACTTTGATTTTTGAATGAAAGCAATTCAGCCCATTCTATACCCTGAACATCGGACTTTTTATGGCCAAAAACTATAATTTCATCAAATATATCTTGAATATATCCCCCAGATTTTTTGTTTATTTCATCAATAAATGAATAATTCTTCAGATTGATTTTTACGGATGAAAAAACTGAAACATGGTTAAGTGATTCAATATAGCGGCATTCGCTCTCAGAAAGAGGGCGCGTAACAACTATATTAGGTCCATCAGGCATGTTGAATCAATACATTTAGCAGGTATGCAAACTTACAAATTAGCGGATAAGAATTGGTTTTTTTTCTACATTTGCCTAAACAGTAGATGTATGCTCGATTTAAACGACAAGTCAATCCTGATTACAGGCGGCAGTGGCTCCTTAGGCAAAGCCCTTACAAAAAGAATTCTCACCCATTTTCCGAATATTAAAAGGCTGGTCATTTTTTCAAGAGATGAGCAAAAGCAATTTCAGATGGAACAGGATTTCCCGAAAAGCAAGTATCCGGGAATCCGTTATTTTATCGGAGATGTGAGGGATTTTGATCGGATGAAAAGAGCATTTAAGGACATTAACTATGTCATTCATGCGGCTGCCATGAAGCATGTCCCTATTGCCGAGTACAATCCCATGGAATGCGTTAAAACCAACATCATGGGCGCTGAAAATGTGATTAATGCCGCTCTTGAAACTGATGTTGAACGGGTGGTGGCCTTATCTACCGACAAAGCGGCGGCCCCCATAAATCTGTATGGAGCCACTAAACTGGCTTCAGACAAGCTGTTCATTGCGGCCAATAATATCCGCGGAAAACGAGATATCCGTTTTTCTGTAGTACGTTACGGAAATGTTATGGGTTCCAACGGAAGTGTTATACCTTTTTTTCTAAAAAGAAAAAATACTGATTTTTTACCGATTACTGATCCTACTATGACCCGATTCAATATTTCATTGGATGAAGGGGTTGATATGGTGCTTCATGCATTGGAAAATGCCTGGGGAGGAGAAATCTTTGTCCCTAAAATTCCATCATATAAAATTACTGAATTGGCCCAGGCCGTGGCTCCCAATATTGAACATCGGGTAATAGGTATAAGACCGGGTGAAAAAATTCATGAAGAAATGATTACGACGGCAGATTCATTCTATACTTACGATTTAGGCAAATATTATGTAATTCTTCCAAGCACCCCGAATTGGGACATTAATGAATTTATAGATAAAAATAAAGCGACAAAAGTTAAACAGGGCTTTTGTTACAATTCGGGAGATAATACAGAATGGGTAAGCGTAGAGCAAATGAGAGCGTTAATAAAAATCCATATTGACCCTGATTTCAGCATTTAAACTATGAATACATACAACATTCCATACGGCAAACAAGAAATAACGGAGGAAGATATTGAGGCCGTAAAGGAATCTTTAAAATCAGACTTTTTGACACAAGGACCAAAAGTCAAAGAATTTGAAGAAAAATTTGCTGCCTATGTAGGTGCTAATTTTGCAGTTGCTGTAACGAATGGCACTGCCGCATTGCATTTATGTGCGCTGGCATTGGGCGTAAATGAAAAAAGCAAAGTAATTACCACGCCAATAACATTTGCCGCTTCGGCCAATTGTATTCGGTATTGTGGGGGCGAAGTATATTTTTCTGATATCGATCCTGAAAATTATACACTCGACATTCAAAAAGTAGAAAACATACTAAAATCAAATCCCAAGGGAACCTTTCAGGGGATAATTCCGGTAGATTTTGCAGGCTATCCTGTAAATATGGAAGCCTTTAGAAAATTAGCAGATGATTATAATCTTTGGATAATTGAAGACGCCTGCCATGCCCCGGGAGCTTATTTTTCAAATTCTGAGAGCAAAAAAATAAAAGCCGGCAGCGGAACCTATGCCGACCTTGCCATTTTTTCATTTCACCCTGTAAAACACATTGCTTGTGGCGAAGGGGGAATGATTACGACGAATAACAAAGACTTGTACGAAAAACTATTACTCTTAAGAACACACGGCATAACCAAAGACTCTGAAAAGTTAACCGAAAATCATGGAGGCTGGTATTACGAAATGCAGACACTCGGATATAATTACCGTATCCCGGATTTAAATTGTGCATTAGGCATTTCTCAATTAAAAAGAGCCGATAGTGGATTAGCCAAAAGGCAAAAAATTGCACAAAGATATTTTGATGAACTAAAAACTCTACCCATTAAACTTCCTCAAATTACTCCATCTGTTCATCATGCCTATCATTTATTTGTTATACAAACAGAAAAAAGAAAAACGCTTTATGATTATCTAAAGGCCAAAGGTATTTATACCCAGGTGCACTATATTCCCGTTCATACAATGCCCTATTATAAAAAGTTAGGTCTAGAATACAAACCTCTTCCCATAGCTGAAAGCTATTATGAAAAATGTCTGAGTTTGCCGATGTATCCTTCCATTACAGATGCCGAACTGGATTATGTAATTCATGCCATAAAATCGTTCTTTAATGAGTAAAATAGCCATCATACCTGCCCGGAGCGGAAGTAAACGAATTCCCGGGAAGAATATCAAATTGTTTGATGGAAAACCCGTTATAGAATATGCGATTTATGCGGCAATACATAGTGGTCTTTTTAACAAAATCATTGTATCCACAGATGATGATAAAATTGCCGAAATAGCAAGCAACGCAGGGGCATCTGTCCCGTTTAAGCGTTCCGAAGAAAACTCGAATGATTTTGCAACTACAGCGCAGGTATTGACTGAAGTATTACAGCAACTTGAACAAAGAGGAGAAAAATTCGCGACAGCCTGTTGCATATATCCGGTGAATCCCTTTCTCACAAAAGAACTTATTCATTCGGCGTATGAACGTATGATTGAATATGATTTTGACTGCGTTTTTAGTGCCGTCAAATATGGGCATCCCATACAAAGGGCGTTTAAAATTAAAAACCATAAACGCGTTCCTTTTTTTCCGGAATATTCCCTTACGAGAACCCAAGACCTTGAGACAACATATCATGATGCCGCGCAACTGTACTGGTTTAAAACGGGGCCTTTTTTAAATTCAGGGATATTAATTGGAGAAAATACCGGAATCATTGAAGTAGCAGAAACCGAAATGCAGGATATAGATAACGAGACTGATTGGCAAATTGCTGAATTAAAGTATACGCTTTGGAAACAAAAACAAAAATAATATTCAGAGCCGACGGAAATGCTAATATCGGATTAGGCCATATTTACAGGCTGATTGCTGTATCTGAAAAAATATCCGGAACGTTTACAAAAATTTGTATACATAAAAAAAGCAGCCCCGAAATACAACAATTATTAGAATCGTATTTTGATAGTGTCCAACTATTAAGTGAAGAAGCTTCATTAGAAGAAGAAAAAAAAGAATGGATAAACTTACTTTCCGGTAATGAGATTATCATTCTGGATGGATATTCGTTTGATGATGAGTATCAAATAAACATAAAACAAAAAGGCACCTATATAATTTATCTTGATGATATAAATGCGTTTAAACAATATGCCGATTTGGTGATTAATGTGGGCACGGATAAAACCAATATCCTGTATACCCATAAAGCATTTTATACCGAAGTAAGAGGCGGTTTAGCGCATTCCTTTTTAAGAAAAAGCTTTTATATGCTGGCACAAAATACCTTTTCGGGCATTACGGTTTCTAAAAAAGGAATTTTAATTTGTTTAGGGGGTGCAGATCCGACCAATAAAACATTAGAAACTTACTCCTTTGTTCGAAATGCGTTTCCCGGTGAATCAATATACATTGTTGTTGGTCCAGCTTATAAGCATGTAAATGCATTAAAAGAAAAATTACACTCAGACCAGGGAGGCAAGTTATACCATAATATTGGGGAGGTAGAATTGGCCAATCTGATGAATCAATCAGAAATGGCCGTGTGTTCTGCCAGTACGGTATCTTACGAATATCTGACAACCGGAGGCCTGTTATTTATTTATAAAACGGCTGAAAACCAATATCATTTATACAATTATTTACTCAGCAAAAAATGGGCATTCCCCGCAGAATCTATAACCCAAAAACAGAACTTACAACAGGATATCGATTCATTAAAAGTTGCATTGAAACAATTTTATGAAAACAACTTCAATGAATATATAAAACGTGTTGCGAATTTAAATTCCTACACCTTGAGAAAAGCAAATATTCATGATGCTAACATTCTATTTGAATGGATTAACGAACCGGCTACCCGAAATCAATCTTTAAATACGGAGCCTATTCTTTGGGAAAATCATATCCACTGGTTTCAACAAAAATTAAATTCAAACCGGGATGTTATACTCATCATGGAAAACAACGGAAAACCTGCCGGACAAATCCGTTTTGAAAAAAAAGAAGAACACACCTTAATCAGTTTTATGTTAGATAAAAATGAACGGGGAAAAGGGCTGGGATATCATCTATTAAAAACAGGAATGCAACATTATTTATTTAATTACGAGAATAATCAACCGATAATCGGATACGTAAAAGTTGATAATACACCTTCATTAAAAGCATTTCGAAAATGTAATTTTGAAGAAACCCGAGCCGAAATCCATGGAATTTCCTTGGTAAAGTTCACATTAACGCATTTATAAAATGAAAAATATACAAGTACATTCCACCTTTATTGGTTCTGATTACAAACCGTTTATCATAGCGGAAATGTCGGGCAATCATAATCAATCTCTGGAAAGAGCGCTTGCCATTGTGGAAGCGGCTGCCGAAGCCGGAGCACATTGTATAAAACTACAGACATATACTGCCGATACCATTACCATGAAGGGAGTTTACACCATTGAGGATGAAAATTCGTTGTGGAAAGGCAAAGAATTGCATCAGTTATATAAGGAAGCATATACCCCCTGGGAATGGCATAAACCCATAATGGACAGAGCCCGGGAATTGGGTATGATGTGTTTTAGTTCACCTTTTGACGAAACTGCCGTAGATTTTCTAGAAGAGCTGAATGTGCCTATGTATAAAATTGCCTCTTTTGAAAACACCCATTTTCCATTACTTAAAAAAGTGGCCCAAACCGGAAAACCGGTTATCATGTCAACAGGTGTTATAACACTGGAAGACTTAAACGAATCGGTAGATTATCTGAAAAAAAATGGATGTAAAGAACTGATTCTTTTAAAATGTACAAGCACTTATCCCGCTTCCCCTGAAAATACTAATATCATTACCATTCCCGATATGAGAGAACGCTTTCAGGTTCAGGTTGGGCTTAGTGATCATACGATGGGAGTTGGAGTGGCTGTAGCCGCAGTGGCTTTAGGGGCTACTGTTATAGAAAAACATTTTACATTAGACAGAAATGATGGAGGTGTCGACAGCGCATTTTCGCTGGAACCCCATGAGCTGAAATCATTAGTTATAGAAACCGAGAGAGCCTGGCAAAGCATCGGTAAAGTTTCATACAATCCAACAGAAAAAGAATTAAAATCACTACAGTTTAAGCGATCGATCTATTTTTCTGAGGACCTAAAACAAGGAGATATCATTACCCGGAAAAATATTAAAGTCATACGTCCTGCATTAGGTGTAAAACCTAAATATTATGAGGAAATTCTGGGCAAAAAAGTAACTAGAGATATCAGCAAAGGCACGCCTGTTCAATGGGATGATTTGCAGTAATTTATTTCAGATAGGAAATAAATTTTTGAGCCAGATTTTTTGAGGAATAGGCTTCCAGATTTTTAGGCGAAACAAACAATTTATGTTCTTTATAATCAGCGAATAGTTTTTGAAGAATGGTTAAGCAATGGGCTTCATCATTTCTGGGAATCAGCTCACCGCTTTGTGTATGTTTAATAAGCTGCGCCAAATCACCTTCGGCATCACCTATGGCCAATATAAACCGTTTTGCACCCAAATATTCAAACACCTTACCCGTCAAAATTCCCTTCACATTTCCTGTATCATTAGCCACCAACAACAAAACCGGAGTTTTTCGTTGAAGCGCAATACTCTCAGCGTGATTTACGTGGGGAATATGCTCCAAAAACATATCTAAATCTGCCTGTTTTATGGAATCAAATACAGACTGATCCACAGGTCCGACCAATCGGATTTTCAGATGATTTTTCACTTCGGGAAGCACATGAATCAATTTGGATAATGCGGCCCATAAAACTTTTGGATTTCTTGCAGCGGGCATACTGCCAAAATGTGCAATACAAAATTGTTCATCTACAGGAAAATCGGCTGAGTTAAAATCAGGAAAATCATATCCGTTGGTTACTACATTCACCTGTTTATCTGCTATTTGACTGAGGCCTTCCGCACAATGATTGCTGATGGTAATTACCTGATCGGCTTCCTGTAACACCTGTTTTTCAAGTATATGGTGTTTGTTATCCGCTCTTTTTCCGAGCATCAGTTCATCATAAAAATCAATCTGTGTCCAAGGATCTCTAAAATCAGCTACCCAATATATATCCGTTTTGCGTTTCACCTTTTTTCCGATCAAATGCATGCTATGGGGTGGTCCTGTAGTAATTAACGTCGTGATTTCAGGATGTTGTTTTAAATACTTAACTAAAAAACGGGACGACGGATTAATCCAGAACATACGGGCATCCGGAATAAAAACATTTCCCCTGACCCACATGATAAAACGCTGTTTCCATCCCTGTTTTTTGTCCGTAGTAAAAGCACCTCCTTTATTGGGATTGTTTTTTTTCCCGAGGTAGCGGTGAGGTTCAAAAATGGGTTTTCGTATAATAATTAAATCATCCGAAACAGACGCATTTAGACCATTGTCTATAACAGGCCATTCTCCATTTTCAGGACAATAAACCGTTAATTGCCAGCCGTTTTCTTTAAAATATTTTGAAAAACGCAACCATCGATGCACGCCCGGACCAGCCGCCGGAGGCCAATAATACGTTACCAATAGGGCATGTTTCACTATTTATTGTTTTTAATATAAGGAACAGCTTCTTTTATCAGGAAGCCGAATATTAATAACAATAACAAGGCTGATATAATTCTGGAAACCAACTCATCCTTATGATAAGAAGGCTCAAACGACAATTCCAAGGATTTCGCTCCGGCAGGTATTTTCACCGCTCTTAATATATAATTGGCTCTGATGATGGGTACTTCATTTCTATCAATATAACAATGCCAGCCTTCCGGATACCAAACTTCAGAGAAAACAGCCAACCGCTCCGAGGTTGTATTTACATCATAAACCAATTTTTCAGGATGATAAGAATTGAGCACAATTGCCGAATTTGAGTCTGCAGCACTTATATTCAATGACCCTAATTCCGATTCAAATTTCTTATCAATTACGGCCGTATTTAACGGATTTACGGACAATAAGCCGGACATTTCTTCATCAGCGTTTTCCACCCATTTTATTTCATTGGGAAACCAAGCATTTCCGTAAGAATAGGGATTTTTAAGAGGACCTGAAGTTGGACTAAGTATAAAGAAGCGTGTATTGAGCATATTCAAGGTGTGCAACCCGCTCAACAAATTTTCAACAGATTCCTGTGTGGGGGCATTCCCCAAAACCGCATAAATCCTTTCTAATTCAGGAGTTATCGCATATTCAATCAGTTCTTGGTACCTTTTTAATTTAGCCCCATGATACCCGCCAATCGATTTGTGATAATAGGATGTGGATGCATCTAAAAACGGACTTACCGAGAGATTTGCAACCCGATAATGAATTTCCGGATTCTTCAAAATTGCCTGGTCGGCAACAGAAGGCCTGAAAGCTGTTTCCGTTTTGCTTTCAAAGTTTTTATCGTTTAAATATCTTCTGTTTACAGAAATTAAATCGAAAGAAATAAATAATAAAAGCCCTGCAGCCAGAATCAATTTATGAAAGTTAAACCTTCCGTATGCCCAAACTAAAGCACCCGTTAACACGACAAACAATAGAGATCTGAGCACATCCGCTTTAAATACAGCAATACGGGCAGTTTCCAATGCACTTAAATATTCGGCACCTACATTTTCGGGAATTCCGGCCTGAACAATTTGGTCCATGATACGCTCATATTCTCCGGTGGCAAAAAACGAATTAAACAGACCGGGAATTACATACATACCCACCAAAACCAGCGTTAAACCACCTGAAACAACTAAAAAGAGCTTTTCATAAGTAACTGATTTGATCTCATTGCCCAAAATGGTCAGGTTTTTCTTAAACATGCCGGGGTTTGCCATCAATGCACCCACCATTAAAAATGCCAAGGCCGGTACAATCATTTCAGGCACAATTAATGAAGAGGCAACGGCTCTAAATTTATTGTACAGCGGAAAGTAATCTAACATTAAATCGGTGAACCGGGGTACATTTTTCCCCCATGAAACCACCACCAGAAAGGCTCCTGAAATAAGCATCGCCCATTTGATGCGATCTTTTACAAAGAAAAAGCTGAGTAAAAACAACAGAAAAACGCCTGCGCCCACATATACAGGACCACCTGTAAAAGGTTGGTCTCCCCAGTATGAATTCATGCCCTGAACCATCTGTTTTTCTCGGCCTTTCAATGCATCCGTGGCTGTTTTATTTTTTGAAATATCACCGGATTCGCCTCCTTTGAAATTAGGAATGAGAAAACTCCAGGTTTCACTGATTCCATTGCTCCACTGAGTTACATAATCTCTGTCTAAACCCGCTGTTTTGTTATCCTGATTGGATGTCATTTCGCTTTTTCCGCGAATACTATACTTGGCATAATTGCTTGTGTTTTTGAGATAAGACCAGCTTCCACCTATGGCCAAAGCAGCCATTAGCGCCAGTGCGGCAGAAGCTTTGAAAAAATGGGCTGCCTTATTTTCAATCAGTTGCCCAATGAATTCAGTAATTACAAATGCCAATGCGAGGAAAGCAAAGTAATAGGTCATTTGAGGATGAGCTGCTTTCAACTCCAAGGCAAAATATAATCCGAATAGGGCCGCACCGACCCAAATATTTCTCCGATAGGCCAAATACATGCCGGCAAACACTCCCGGCAACCAGATAATAGCATCCACTTTGGCATTGTGCCCTGCCGCCAAAATGATAATAAAATAGGTTGAAAACGCAAAAGCCACTCCTCCTGCCAAGGACACCCAGGGGTCAATGCGCATACAAACCAATAACACAAAAAAGTTGAACATTAAAAATAACAGCAGCGATGCAGGGTGCGGAAGTACAGAGTATAGTACTTTTTGAACTCCATAAAAAAGGTTGCCGCTGTATTGTGTGGAAACAAGATAAGTAGGCATTCCGCTAAACATGGAATTTGTCCATAGAATCTGTTCGCCTTTTTCCTGATAGGTTTTTACTTCCTGTGCAGAACCTTTGTACTGGGCAATATCGAACTGTTTTAGGGATTTACCCTGAGTTACCGGCCAGGCATAAAAAACAGAAACAGCCAGAAAAATGATAAAACCTGTAATAAGGGCGATGATGAGTTCTTTATTTGCCTTCATGCTAGAATAGAAATATGAAAACAAAGAAAAGAAAAAGTTCCGTTCAATTCCTGACAGCTAATCGGCAATACAGGAGTTAGTCCTTGATTTCTTTATAATCTACATAATCGCCTTCTGTCGATTTAGTTCTTTTTGCAGAAGAATGAGTAGTTACCGGACTTTCTGAGTTTTGTTTCTGGCGTTCGTTCATCTCGGTAACAGCCCTGAAAAACGGAACAATTACACGGTTTATAAATCTAAACAGATAATACACCACCAAAATAAAAAACAGCGTTCTCAGAATTCCCATAAAGCGCTATTTATTTACTGAGGAAAAGATTTCGTTGAGAATAAATCTCCCTGAAAAATTTATCGCGCAGGTCTTTAATGAAATAAATCGACTCCCCGGTTGATTTCATCTCCGGTCCAAGTTCTTTCTGTACATCCGGAAACTTATCGTACGAAAACACAGGAACCTTTATGGCATATCCTTCTAATTGAGGATCATAATTAAAATCCGTAACCTTTGCCTCGCCTAGCATTACTTTGGTTGCCCAGTTTACATAAGGCTGTCCGTAAGCTTTGGCAATAAAAGGAGCTGTTCTGGAAGCTCTTGGATTGGCCTCAATCACATATACTTTATCGTGTTTGATGGCAAACTGCACATTAATCAAACCTTTAACATTTAAGGCTTTCGCAATACGTTCGGTATATTCACGAATTTGGGTGATAACCAAATCGCCCAGCGTGAACGAAGGCAATAACGCATAACTATCGCCAGAGTGGACACCTGCAGGCTCCACATGCTCCATAATACCGATAATCATCACATTTTCACCGTCGCAGATGGCATCGGCTTCCGCTTCAATGGTGCGTTCCAGAAAATGATCCAACAGCACCCTGTTTCCGGGGAAATGATGAAACAGGTCTATCACATGGGCTTCCAGTTCATCGTTGTTAATCACAATTTTCATTTTCTGCCCGCCCAAAACATAAGACGGCCTCACCAATAAAGGAAAGCCCAATTCCTCCGCAAGTGTAAGTGCCTCATCGGCAGTGGTCACCGTTCCGAATTTAGGATAAGGAATATCCAGCTCTTTCAACAGATTAGAAAAACGGCCTCGATCTTCAGCCAAATCCAACGAATCAAACGAAGTACCGATTACTTTTACCCCATATCTGTGGAGTTTTTCAGCCAGTTTCAGAGCGGTTTGTCCGCCCAATTGAACAATTACGCCTTCGGGATTTTCGAGTTTGATGATATCGTAAATATGTTCCCAGAAAACAGGCTCAAAATACAGTTTATCGGCCGTATTGAAATCGGTAGAAACCGTTTCGGGATTACAGTTAATCATAATGGTTTCATAACCGCATTCTTTTGCGGCCATAACCCCATGCACACAAGAATAGTCAAACTCTATACCCTGCCCTATCCGGTTGGGTCCGCTGCCCAAAATCACCACTTTCTTTTTGTCGCTTACGCGACTTTCGTTTTCATCTTCAAAAGTAGAATAGTAATAGGGTGTTAATGCCTCAAATTCAGCCGCACAGGTGTCTACCAATTTATATACCCGTTGAATTTTCAGCTCTTCGCGTTTTTTATACACATCGCTTTCCAGACAGTTGAGCAAGTGAGCAATCTGCCGGTCGCCATATCCTTTTTGTTTAGCCGTGTAAAGCAATTCACGTGGCAAGGTGTCTATCGTGTATTCACTGATCGTATTTTCGATTTGCACCAATTCTTCAATCTGGTGCAAAAACCATTTATCAATTTTGGTCGCTTTAAAAATGCTGGATATCGGAATACCAAGCTTTATGGCATCGTAAACATGAAATACACGGTTCCAGCTCGGATTTTCTAAGCTATGTACTATTTCATCGCGGTTACTGAGCTCTCTGCCGTCGGCGCCTAAACCGTTTCTGCCGATTTCGAGAGACTGACAGGCTTTCTGAAGGGCCTCCTGAAAAGAGCGGCCGATCCCCATCACTTCGCCCACCGATTTCATCTGAAAACCTAAACGGCGATTTGTGCCTTTGAATTTATCAAAATTCCATCTGGGGATTTTTACGATTACATAATCAAGCGTAGGTTCAAAAAGAGCCGAAGTGCCTGTGATGGGATTCTTAAGTTCGTTCAGATGATATCCCAGCGCCAGCTTAGAAGCGATTTTTGCAATCGGATATCCGGTGGCTTTGGATGCCAATGCGGATGAACGGGACACCCGGGGATTAATTTCTATGGCAACAATATCTTCGGTTTCGGGGTCTACGGCAAACTGCACGTTACAGCCGCCCGCAAAATTACCGATGCTGCGCATCATTCTGATGGCAAGATTACGCATTTCCTCAAATACGGTATCGCTGAGTGTCATAGCGGGAGCCACGGTAATACTGTCACCGGTATGAACCCCCATCGGATCAAAGTTTTCAATGGTACAGATAATCACCACATTATCGTTAGAATCGCGGAGTAACTCCAGCTCATATTCTTTCCACCCCATCAGGGCTTTGTCGATCAACACCTCATGAATGGGCGAACAATGTAAACCGTGAGAAAGGGCCGCATCAAAATCTTCTCTTTTAAAAACTACGGCGCCTCCGGTTCCTCCGAGCGTGAAAGAAGGACGAATAACCAGCGGGAAGCCGATACGTTGGGCAATTTCTTTCCCTTCCAAAAAACTGTTGGCGGTTTCTGCCGGAGCCACTCCTACTCCGATTTCGCCCATGAGCTGCCGAAAAAGTTCGCGATTTTCAGTGGTTTCAATGGCTTTTACATCTACCCCGATCATGCGCACACCATATTCCTTCCATATGCCCATTTCTTCGCACTGAATCGCCAGATTTAATGCCGTCTGACCGCCCATGGTAGGCAATACGGCATCAATCTTCTGCTCTTTCAATATCTGAATGATGCTTTCTGGTTCCAGCGGCAACAGATATACATGATCGGCCGTTACCGGGTCCGTCATTATAGTGGCCGGATTGCTGTTAATCAGCGAAACAGTCACTCCTTCTTCGCGAAGGGAGCGGGCGGCCTGTGAACCTGAGTAATCGAATTCGCATGCCTGACCAATAATAATGGGTCCGCTGCCGATAATAAGTACATGTTTGATGCTGTTGTCGCGAGGCATTTGGAAGTGATTTTTGCGGGGGCGAAGGTAGGCATTTTTCCCCTTATCCGCTTCGGAACTGACTTTGCCACACTAAATAATAATTCACAATTAAAACATTATATATTACTACATATCAACATATTACACTAAACACATTTTAAAAGTTAACAAAATCACACATTGTCCATCAAAAAAATATTGAATTGAATATCAGGGATAAAAGCGGTGATGGTAAAAAACATCTTGACCTATAAAAGAGTTTGAAATACTTTCGCATCAGAATCAAAAAAAATATCAAATCCCTTCCCCGATATTGATTTTTTGATTTAACCAAAGTCTCCATCACCGATTCACAGAAATGTCAGGATGTTCGTTTGGCATCTTGCCCAAAATGGTGAAATAATTACGCATATGAATATATACAAAGCCGCCGGGCCAGCTATGGGCATTGGCATGTTTCTTCTCTTTTCTTGTGGCAAAATCAACAAGAATGATAACTTGATCTCCGAATCCATATCGGTTACAAATGCTTATGAAAGCAATCCGAATTATCACATTCCGCTTTTTAAAGAAAAACTGAAAACGCCGGATAAATCCTCAGAAGAGTTTTATTCGATTAAATCAGCCGAATGGATTGTTGAAGCAATCATCAATTATGACAACCCATTGAATACCGATGAGTATACTGACACATTAATCCATTTTTCATACGTTAAGCATCATGAAAATGCGATGTATTTCAACACATCAGAATTATCTGCTTTATACCTTCAAACGGAATCTGAAATTTCAATTCGCAAGGGAAATACAAGTGTAGTGGGTTTTGATTTAAGATTAAACAAAATCGGTGACTCCACCGAAGTCAAAGGGTTAATCTTGGGCAGAACCGTACCTTCTGGCACATCAGCAGAATCTATGTTGTTTGACAATAGTGACTGGTGGCCCCAACAAGGTAAATGTAACGGGCAAAATCCAACGGTATCTACTCCCACAAAGCTTGAAAATGCCGTAAAAACACAATTTCCGGTATTTGAAGGGGATTACTACACCAATCTGCAAACGGTTTATGTGAACACCTGGGACATTATAGATCCTAATTTTAACAATGACCTTCGGCTATATTTTGGGCAAAACAATGCCTGCATCAGTAATGCGGAAATGGTCGGTTTTTATAATAAGTCCTTCAACATCATTAATCATTTTAAACCTTCACAAAAAGTATTTAAAAACTGGTTGGTCCTTTTTGATTATTCCGGAACCGGAAATGTGGTTCTATGGTTTTATCACATTACCTATGGAAATAAGCATAACATAAACGATCCTGTTCAATAAGATATAAAGACATTGGGTTAAACCGCTGCTTTTTTATCACTTAATGATACTTTAGCGTCCAAATTAACTCCATGAGCACGGAACAACTGGTTCTTTTTATCTTGCTGGCCTTACTGGCAGAAGTATTGGGTACGGTTGGCGGATTCGGATCTTCCATGCTTTTTGTACCCTTGGCCGGTTTTTTCATGGATTTTCAGTCTGTTTTGGGCATTACCGCGCTCTTTCATGTTTCCAGTAATCTGAGTAAAATTCTGCTTTTTCGAAAAGGGATTGACAAAAAACTTGTATTGTACCTTGGCATACCTGCCGTATTGCTGGTAATCACCGGGGCTTTTGTAAGCAAATATCTGCAACCCGTTTATCTCGAAGCCGGCTTAGCGGTATTTCTGATTTCGCTGAGTTTAATTTTGCTTATCAAGCAAAACTGGGCAATCTCGCCCACAAAAACCAATGCCGCATTGGGTGGTGTGCTCAGCGGATTTGTTGCCGGTCTTCTGGGAACCGGAGGCGCTATAAGGGGCTTGGTGATGGCAGCCTTTAACCTGAAAATGGAAGTGTTCATTGCTACATCGGCTTTAATCGATTTGGCTATTGATGCGAGCCGGAGTGTGGTGTATGTGTATAACGGTTATGTTCACCGCCACGATTTATATCTGGTGCCTATTTTGATCGGGGTGAGTATTGCAGGAACCTGGATCGGTAAGAAAATACTAAGCAGGGTTTCTGAAGCCCAATTCAAAAAAATTGTATTGATACTGGTTCTCATCACGGGCGTTTCAGCACTTTATAAAGTAGCTACCGTATTTCTATAAATCACCAAAGATTACTCTTTATTCAGCCAAGAGATTATCTATCACTTTTTCGATAACCGCATCATGCTCACTTACATAATTCAACCCTGCTTCTCTAAGAGCATTCATATTTTCCGTTGAAGCATTATCCATGGCTGAAACGGCATTGTATAAGCCCGGTTCGATTCTGACATAACCATCTTTATTGCCACCGGCTTCAAATAATTTCCCCAACTGATAAGATACAGTTTCTGAATTACCCGACATCATGATATCAATGACAGGCTGTATCCACTGAGCCATTCCATAGCCTTTTACTTTATCATAGGGATAAGGCTCTTTTACCGAGCCGGTACCCAACGAAAGCATATACATATCTTTGGAAATAGGCAATTCTATACCCGAAAAATTCAAACTTCGCACCTCGGCGTAGGCACACATGGCAGGATTATTGGCAAAAACGCCCCCGTCAATCAACGGAAACGAAACCCCCAATTTTGAAGAAAGTAAGGCAGTTTCAAAATAAGTGGGAGCCGCTCCCGTAGCCTGAGCCACTTCCTTTACCAAAAAATCGTGCGATTCTCTTTTTCGGGCGTCATGCTGGGTAAAAAACTTGGCTTTACGACTTTTGATATCATACGCCGTAATAAGGCAGGGTTTCAGCAAATCGCTGAGATATAAATTCCCAAAATGTTCGTCCAATACTTTTTTAAGTGCTTCATTCGGATATTTTTCATCCAGCAGACCACCGGCCGTACGCAATTTATGCCAAGTATTGCGGTCAAATATCTCACCGCCTCTTTTAAGGTACAGATCAACCACTTCATTCATATCGTAGCGCGGACGTTCAGGATTTTCTGACGAGGGAGCTAACATGGCTAATGCCAATATTCCTCCGGTGCTGGTTCCTGCTACAAAATCAAAATAATCGACCAGCCTTGCTGATGGGTTTTCCAGCCTTTTTTGCAGGCGTTCTTCAATTTGTTGCAATATGGTTCCGGGAATGATACCACGGATTCCGCCTCCGTCTATAGATAAAATTCTGACTTTTGACATATTACATGCTCTGTTTAAATTGAGTTCAATGTTACGCATTACTTTCAAAGGTTAAAACAGGGATTTTCCTGAAAAGAAACAGCAGATAATCTACCTTTGTGCCCTCATGAGTGCCATAGTTACCCGCTTAAACGGTTATTCTTTATTTGCTGAAAAATTCGGGAACGGTCCCGAAGTGCTGATTGCCTTTCATGGGTTTGGCCAACATGCAGGAATTTACCATGTGTTTGATGAAATTCTGACCGAAAAATATACCGTTTACTCTTTTGAACATTTTCATCACGGACGCTCGTTTTATCCGCCTAACAAACGAAAAAGTGCTCCTTTTTCTCCCGCATTATTCCGCAGTCTGATAGAGACTTTTTTGAATGAAAACGGAATTGAAAAATTTACGCTTATGGGATACAGCCTGGGAGGTAAAACGGCCTTATTCACCTACGAATGTTTTTCAGAAAAAGTGAACAAACTGATTCTATTGGCCCCCGACGGAATCATAGAAAGCGGCTGGTACAAATTTGTAAGCAGGAATCCTATCGGCGAAGCCCTTTACAAATCCTTTATCCGAAGACCCGACATCATGTTTGGCATCATGAAAGGGATGACTAAAGTGAAATTAGTTTCGCAGAACGAATACAAATTTGCTACGGGACAACTGAGTTCTGATGAAAAAAGAAAACTGATTTATTATACCTGGAGATCGTATTCTTTACTCAAGCCGCATATATCCAAAATAAAAACCGCCATAAATGAATTAAAAACGCCCGTTTTTGTCATTACCGGAAAATACGATCATGTGCTGAACGCGCGAATTGGCGAAGCGTTTGTGAATGGACTGCATGCCGGTTGTCATCATATCGAGTTAATTGCCAGCCATGATTTAATCCGGCATAAAACCATAGATGCGCTTCGCGAAATTCTTTAAAAGGTGAACATGAACTGAATCAGTTGAGCTTATCTCCCCTCAACCTGCGGTACCGTTTTCGGGCTTCGGCCACAAATAAACTGCTGTTATGTTCGGTGAGCACTTTTTCATAAAGCTGCATAGCCAATGTGGGATTCTGAAATACCTTTTCCTGCATATCGGCAGCCAGAAATAACGCATCATCGGCCAGATTATCAACTGCATATTCGGTGTAAATTCGCTCTAACCGGGAGATTGCCTCGTTAAATTCTCCCAGTTTGATATAAATCTGAGCCTGTTTATACAACACTTCATCCACTATCGGATGCGTGGGATAAAACCCGAGCAGATCGTTCAGGGTTTCCAATGCTTTTTGTGGATTATTCTGATACGCTTCTAAATCGGCCTTGGCAAAAAACTGCAAAGGCGCCCTTACGCTGTCCCTTCCTAAGTTATCAATAATCAGCAGGGATAGCGAAAGCGCATCATTGGCAATGAGTTTAGAGGTTGATGCTTTTAACACTTTCACCTGATTTTGAGCCAGTTCAAAGTCTCCTCTGAAATAAGCCAACCGGGCACTTCTGAATTTAGCTTCCTGACCCGGCAGGTCGTTTTTAAATTCTTTATCTACCTGTCCGTAAAGCAAAGCCGGTTCCCACATATCGCCCAAAATTATGAGTACATCGGCCAGTTTGAGTTTGGCTTCGGCCCGCATACGCGGCGAAATACGGGGCTGCTCCAGCATATTTTCCAGTAATTCGCGGGCCTTTTCAGGATTATTCAGATAAAAGGCTTCTAAGTCGGCATAATCAATAACTAACGAAGCCGAACTTTCAGTGGCTCCGACTTCCAGGTATGCAACCGAATATAAATCTCTGAGCTTGAGCAAATCTTCGCGGGTGTATTTGTAAGAAGAAGTGATTTTTTTGCGCGAAGCAGATACCAACATCGTTCTGGCGGAATAGTAATAGGATGAAGAAGTGCCTTTTTCCACCACATATTCATAGCATTTTACGGCACGGTCATAATCTTCGTTTTCAAGACAGATTCCGCCCAATTCCACCAATCTTTCTCCTCCTTCTTTGAGCCGTTTATCCAGTGCTTTGGCTTGCATGATGGCTGCATCAAAATTTTTCTGTTGCACAAAAAGCCAAATCAACAGATTAGGATAAACATTCCCCGAGGCATTCTTCTGTACTTCCTTCAAAAGTGCTGATTTCAGCGCTGTCTGCAAAGGTCCGTCCACATCATCTTCAAGATAGCGTACCAATAAATTTTGAACCCGCGAAAGAGAAGAAGGATCGTAGGCCAATACTTCCATAAGTTTTGTAGATGCCCCGGTATAATCACCTTTTCGGATGGTTAAATCGGTAATTTCGAATGCATAAGTGCCTGTTCCCGAATATTTTTCGCCTTGCAGATACGCCTGAATGGCATAGTCGGTTTCGCGAATATTAGAAAAAGCCGAGGCCAATCTGTTCACCTTATCAGGAAGGGGAACCAATTCTTTCAGGGCCTGCTCAAATGTTTTTTTACAGGATTTTTCATCACCTTTTTCTCTATGTATAATAGCTAAATCGACCAAGAAATGGGCTTCTTTGGGATTTTTCGAGATATGTTTTCGTACTAATTTTTCGGCACTTTTTAAGTCTTCCAGATTTTTGTAGGATGTAAGCAGGTTTTTGTAGAACACTTCGTTGCCTGGTTCCTTTTCATAAAGCTTTTCATACAAATCGGATGCTTTCTGAAATTCGCCCGAATTGAAATATTCTAAAGCCAATTTTTCATTGAGAGCAGGCTGCGCCCATGCCGAAAGTGAAAATAAAAGGAATAATATGAGTATTGACGATAACCTCTTCACAGCGGTAAATATATGAAATAAGTTAACGGAGAATTGAGCCGCATGTTGCCTGCGGCAAGGTATCAGGGAATAATTATTCTTTCCTTAATGGCTTTGATGACCAAATCTACATTGTTTCCGGCTTCAAACTTTCGCATTAAATTTTTGCGGTGAGAAGCTACCGTGTGTTCACTGATAAATATTTTCTCCCCGATTTCGCGGTTCGTCATTCCTTCCGAAATAAGCGATAATACCTGAAGTTCTCTTTCTGACAGTAACACGGCAGGTTCGGCTTCCAACGATTTATTGAGTTTCATCACGTTGTGGCAGAAAAAAGTTTTACCTGCAAATACGGTTCGGAGGGCATCTAAAATTTCGCCCTTATCGCACTGTTTCAAAATATATCCCTGTGCGCCCAATCGCAAAATGGTTACGATTTCATTTACATCTTCTTTGGTGTCGATAACCACAATTTTGATGCGTGGAAAACGCGTGCGGATATCCCTGATAATCTGAATGGCACTCGAGCTTTGCATGCTCACGCCAATCAACACTCCATCGGGGTTTTGTTCTTTGATTAGTTCTGATAAATTTTCATAAGCATCGGTATCCCCTATGACATCGTAAAACGATTCCGAATCAAAAATAGCCCTGAGGCCCTGACGGATCAGGTAATTGGGATCGGCAATCAGAAGCGAATATTTATCCTTTTTTTTTGTCATGGGCACACCAAATTTACATACAGTCGCTTATCAATGAGCGCCAATTTTCATTTTCGGGTGTTCCGGGCTTTCTTTTTCCGAAAAACTGAACGATGATTTCACCCGATGCATCATAGCACTCAAGGGATGTAACAATACCGTCGGCGGTTGGTTTTTTCACAACCCAACTTTCTTTGATGAGGGTTTCGTTTAGGTGCATATTAAAATCTTCGTCAAGCACATTATACCATGGACCGGTCTGAAGCAGTTTGCTTACGGTGCCGGTATGAATCTGTATACATCCCGGATTCCCGATAAACACCATAATCTCTGTTCCTGTTTCTGAAGCTTTCTCCAGCATGTTCCGGTGAAAATCATTTCCCACGGGAATGGCATGTCCCTCGGGCGCATTTCTCAACGCTTGCGTACGACTGATTCTAAAATCGCGCAGCAACAGATAAAAATCATGTGTATCTTTTAAATTCAGCCAGGCCTCGGCAAATTTGTTTTTATCAATCTGCGCTTCTGCCGCTTGGGCGGGCCTGGAATTCTTTTTATCCATAAGAGGCAAAGTCCAGTCGGCAGATGCTTTATATTTTTCAACCAACGCAGCGTAGGCTTCCATATCAGACGACTCAGTCATGTAAATTTTATGAACGGCTTCTCCCGTGGCGTCAAAAAACTGGAATGAACATCGCTTTTCACCCTTGAAAGGCTCTTCTACGGCAAACCCGAATTTCCAGCGATTCATAAAAAGACGAAGGTCAATTTCTTCACCGAGCACTAATCCCGCATGGGGAGTAAAGGATACATTTTTGTATTCGCCTTTCCGTTCGTGTACGGCAGCATCGTTGCGCGTAAGCGCCATCACTCGTTTACAGGATTTTACTTCTTTTAAAAAATCTTCAAAAGGCCCCTGAAGTGCCGTAACTGTTTCTCCCAATGATAAACACAAAAGTTCTAATTCGGAAACCCCTAAATCTTGGGCTGCATTGCGAATACGGGCCTGAGGATTATTTTCTTTATAAGCATTGTAGATTTCCTGAAGGTTGGAAACAGATGCCTTTACACTTTCGGTCGTTGACATGACTAAATTATTTTTAATTAGACTGATTCTAAATAACAGCGCAAAGATGTCTGTTCGTTCATAAAAAATCAATCCCTTAAACGGGGTATTTTTTGAATGCGATAAGTAGTTTATGGACGACTGATTTTTACGACATAAACCCCTTACCCATTCACCGGATTACGATTAACCCTTAATACATGAATCGGATGTTATTTGTTTTTTAAACGATTTCTGTCCCGGATATAGGAAGGAACTTTTTCGCGTTCGTGACGGCTGGGCTGAAAAAAGTAACGCAATTCCACCGAAAGAAACATACCTTGATTCCGTACGGGAATATTTTCATCGGCTTTGGAACCATAAGGATATACGGCATAAATTTCATTGCCTGACTTTTTGTAGTACTCCAAAAAAGTATCAGCCATGTAGGGCATTGGCCGGCTTATGGAAACGCCTAACCCGAAATATCCGGATTTTTCGGTGCGGAATTCGGCGCCAAAAGAAGCTTTCAACGGAGGCAAAATCAAAAATTTACGGGCAGAATATTGCAGGTAAAATCCTTCTTCACCCTGTTTGGGCCCGTCTTCACTGTCGGCAGTAGTGGTGTAAACCTGACTGGGAAAAAACTCAACACCCGAACCTACGGCAAAATTCACCCAAATTCTCTCTGATGCCTGCAAGTGAAGCTGAAGCATAAGCGGAATTTCATACGAAGTAAATCGGAAACGGTCCGAAACCAGATTCACATCCTGAACAGGATCTGAAATATCATCCACCTTTACCCGGAATGCCCGCTGTGTATAATAAATACCTGTATTTAAGGTAAACATATTGCCCAACTGCATTTTTTTGAAATTGTAGATATCAAAACGCAAAGCCCCGCCAAAGCGGTAACTCACCAATGGATCTAAGGTAAACTTGATATTCTCAGTCAAATTTTCGATGCGGGTGTTGGAACGGTTGAATAATGTGGTAGGAATAATTGGTCCGCCTTCTATCCCGAAGGAAACAAAATTCTTGTCAGATACCTCCGACTTCTCTTTTTTCTTTTGGCCCAGCGCATTAACGCCCGATAAAAGAACACATAGCCCCGTAATAATCAGAAATCTGCTCATTGTTCAAAAGTACATTTTTGCCCGGCAAATCGAATTGACAATTTATTCACTTTGTCGCAAAAAACGCACAAAGCTATTATAAATTGCAAGCAGCAATTGCTTACACTCGAAACACCTATACTTAAAAATGTGTTTCAGATTTTTAAATGGATTGAATTTTTAGAACTTTGGGGCTAATGAACAGAAGACACTTTATCCGAAACAGCTCGCTCCTTTCTGCGGCTGTAGTCATTCCCGGAATTATTAAAAAGGCTTTCTCTGCAAATCCTTTTTCAAAAGCACGGGCAGAACATGTGATTTTATGTGTAGCGGGTGGCGGCATCCGGAATTGTGACTCAGTTTACCAACAATCAGGGAATCTGATGCCCGGTTTGTTTCATGGGGAAATATCGCACTTGTTGCCCGAACAGCTCAAAAATGAATTCTCTACACTAAATCCTATCTCCGACTTTGGAACCCTTATTCAACCGTTTGACTATAACGGATATGCCGCCGGGCATAAGCTGGCCTTGCAAAGCATATTGAACGGGACGTATGCAGATGAATCTGACGCTACTGAAATACAATGGAACAGCCTAAGTCTTTTTAAAAATATCCCAGGCAAAAAACGATTCATTACATCGGACAGAGCTTTTCTGAAAGGTATTTCAGACGAATCAGATTCCGATTTTAAACAAATACAGGTTTCTACAGAAAATCTAACAGAAAACAGTCTTTTGAATCGGTATGAAGATTTGCGCATCGGACTAAAAGCTTCTGAAATACTGGAGAAAGAAAAACCCAAACTGACGGTTGTACACTTTTTCGGAGCCGACGCCTGCCATAGCGATTTCAGCCGCTATGCCGAAAATTTGGGCGCCATGAGCTTGGCCATCCGAAAAATTTGGGAAACCGCGCAACAAAACGATGAACTGAAAAACCGCACAGCACTGATTGTGTTGCCCGATTTCGGCAGAAATACCATTCCAAACTCGTTGCTGGATGCGCATGGAAATGCATGTTTTGACCATTCCATTTCAGACAAACAGACCCGCGACATTTTCTGCCTGATAGCTGCGCCCGAAAACCGTTTGCAGAATAACAACCTTTCGTTTTCGTTCCGTGAATCCGTGGATATTCCTTCTATGGTGGAACATCTCATAAAAACATAACTTACCTTTTTCACTTTATCATTTTCTCCATAGAAAATTGAGAATGTTTTAACTATTGGAAACATCGAAGTATAAAAAGTTACCTGTATTTTCATCGCCACGAAAAACATCCCCATGTATAGAGTCGGAATAGCTAAAGTAGAATTACAATTTGAAGGTGAAGGATTTGGCATGATGGGCTACGGAAGAGCCTTTAACGTAATTAAAGGGCGTTCCACCCCATTGTACTGCCGTTCATTCTGTTTTGAAAATGAACAAGGGAAACGCATCTTTTTTGTGCAGGCAGAAATCTGTATGGTATTTCCTGAAATAAAACGCGAAGTGCTGGAAAGACTTCAAAAAAACTATCCGGATGATCTGTTCAGGGATGATAACATCATGCTTACTGGCCAACATACACATAGCGGACCCGCCGGATTTTCGCATTATCCCATGTACAATTTTGCCGTACCGGGATTCAGACCACACATTTTTGAAGCGATTGTCAGGTGTTTTTATGATGCTATCCTCCGTTCCTATGAAAACCTGCAGGATGCGGTGCTTAAATTTTCATACGGCGATTTTCCCGATAATGAAGAGGTGGGCTTCAATCGCTCAATAACTGCTTATAATCTCAATCCGGAAGTAAAAAAGGTAAAAGAAAACGAAACCCATCTGGCCATAGAACGCACCATGTGGTTATTGAAAGTGGAAACACCGGAAGGTGACACCTTGGGGCAGATCAATTGGTTTGGTGTACATCCCACCAGTCTGGGAAACAGAGTATATCAGGTTTCTTACGACAATAAAGGATACGCCGCCGAATATCTGGAAGAAGATATGGGAAAGGGAACGGTTGCCTTGTTTGCGCAGCAGTTTGCGGGTGATGTTTCGCCCAATTTTCATGGAAAAGGAAAAAACTGGCCTAAAGGAAAATTTAAAGACGACACTGAAAGTGCCAAATTCAACGGTAAACTGCAAAGCAATCAGGCGCTCCGCATTTTGGCCAACATGGACAAACGGAAATGTCTGGTATCCTCGGAAATTGACAGCGAAGTCATTTACCGCGATTTTTCAAAAGTAAAAATTGACCCTGAATTTGCCGAGGGTTCCGAGAATGAAAGAACCTGGCTACCCTGCCATGGAGTGGCTTTTTTAAAAGGCACTCCTGTGGATGGAAAAGGTATGCCCGATTCTATTGCCAAGCTGGCCATTTCCATTTCTAAATCCATCCGTCAGTCGGAATTGACCAAAGCCCAGATTTTGACTCCCGAAAAAAGAGAACAGGTAGAAGCCAAATACAAAGCACAGGATCCTAAAGACATTGCTTTTGAAACCGGAATCGGAGCCGTGATGGGCACAAAAGACATCAAAAACTTGTTTTTGCCCGGCATATTGGATGGCACCATCATGCAAATGAAAAAAGAACACCGGGAAGGAGCCCTAAGGGAACTGCCCTGGAGTCCGGTGGTGGTTCCGCTTCAATATATGCGGCTCGGTGAATTAGCCATCATCGGTTTTCCCGGCGAAATTACCACTGAAGCCGGGCGACAGCTTCGCACTTTATGTGCGGATATTCTAAAGGAAACAGGAATTAAACATGTGATTATTTCCTCGTATGCTAATTCGTATTTTGGCTATTGTACCACCTACGAAGAATACCAAGCGCAACAATACGAAGGCGGTCATACTGTTTTCGGAAGCCGCACACACGATGCATTTCGTACCGAGTTTAAAAAAATGTTGACGGAATGCCTAAAGCCCCAAGCAGAGCGCAAGTTTGATAAAAATCCGAAACCCAAAGTATTTTCGGACAAAGAACTGAGCATCAGGACCATCAACAGTACAAAAAAACGCTGATTGATTTTTTTGAGATATTCATTTTCAAATTCTTAGCTTTGTGGTATAACATTCAACACGTTATGCCCAAATCTTTTTCAAAAGTCCGCTTCGGATGGATTGTTTTTTTTGGCCTGATGTCAAAAAGTCTGTACTCACAGACTTCAAATTCAGGCTTTGAAATTGTCCGGTTAGGTCAAACATACACATCTATACAACTAGGCGAATCTCTTCAAAACGCCAATCTGAAGTATCACAGATTTCAAGAATCGGACAACACCATTACATTCGATGATGGGGCTCAGATTCTCTTGTTTTCGGCGAAGAAAATGGAAGAATTGAACATCCCCACCTCAACCGTTTATTATCAAACAGGATATCCACAAAACTATACAGTTCCTCTTTTTTCCATCGGATCAGGTAATCATCTGCTAGAAATTAGAGACCCACAAATACTTCCTAAAAAATAAACAAATGAAGCATCTGTTTTCCATAATATGTATTTGTTTATTTCATGGGTTAGTTTGGGCTCAGCCCGCTAATGATGAATGTGAGGGAGCCATAGATTTAGGTATTTTACCTGTTCCCACAGCCTGTCCAAACGGAGTAGGCGGAACCATTACCATTAATTCCAGCAATGACAATTCTACGCCGGGTAATCCTTATATCTATCAAACAGCCTGTAATCCTTCCGTAGGAAATGGAGAAATGGTTCCCCAGGCAAATGATGTCTGGTATAGTTTCACGGCCACGGGATATAATGTCACGATTATGGCCAATGTACTTTTTGGAATCCAAAATTTGAATATTGGTCTTTATCAGGGCACTTGTGGTGCTTTGGAAGGAAGGGGCTGTGCCACAACCAACAACGGAATGGTTCAGCTTTATGTAGATCAGCTGGTTCCGGGGAATACCTATTATATACAATTAAGCGGTGGCGTTGGCGAGTATGGTGATTTATATCTGATGGTGAACAACAACATCAACTGTGACAACTGTATGTTGCTCTCGTCACTTACGGTGAATCCTCCTCCAGTTAATGGCACTTACCAACCCGGACAAACTGTAGATTTTTGCTACCATATTGATGAATATGCTGAAGTAAATACCAATTGGCTTCATGGAGTGCAGCTTGCTTTCGGACCAGGCTGGGATGTTACTACGATAGTAACGCAACCTGCCCAATCTTATGACCAGCAAGGTACCTGGGGTTGGTATCCGAATGGAATTACCGATGCGCAGGGTAATCCGTGGCCGGCGGGGTTTTACTATGACCGATTTGGCGCCCCATTGGGCGGCGGAACAGCCAATGATGGAAATCCGGGAAATAATTTTGGAGATCATATTCCCGATAATGTTACAGGAGATCAAAATCCATATACTATTCCTGCCGATATATGGAATTTTTGTTGGTCGGTTCAGGTAACCGATGTTTGTGTGCCGGGAGCAAACCTGAGCGTAACCATAAATACCAGCGGAGACGGGGAATCGGGTTCTTGGTCAAATAATGGCTGTAATAATGATCCTACCTATGTCTTTCAAGCCATCACGACCTGCTGCCCGCCCGAAATTGATTTGGTTGCCGCAGGCTGCGATGGAAATGACGGACAAGTAACAGCCACGCCGGTCGGAAATGTATCACCATACACATACGCATGGTTTGATGCAAACAACACATTGATATCTACTGAAAATAATGTTCCCGGAAGCCAGACATTGAGCGACTTGGCACCCGGCACTTATTCACTGCAACTCACAGATGCCAATAACTGCTCTCAAACAGTAACTTTTACCATAGCCTCAAGTGGTACAGTTCAGGCACCTTTGCTAGGCTCTAATTCGCCGCTTTGTCAATCCGAAACCTTATTACTAACTGCTCAGTTTGTTCAGGGTGCACAATATTTCTGGACAGGACCGGATGGTTTCACCAGCGATAATCAAAACCCTTCGGTGCTTAATATGCAGCCTGCACAAGCCGGTATTTACTCATGCTATATCGTTGTAGGCAATTGCACCAGCGCAGTTTCAACCATCAATGTGAGCCTCAGCCCTGCATTAGATGCTTCATTTACCGTGAGTCCACCGGTTTGTATTGGAGAAAGTCATACCATCACATTCTCAGGAAATGCACCTGCCGGGGCTACATTCAACTGGAACTTTTCAGGCGGCTCGGTAAACTCAGGTAACGGTCCGGGACCGTACAATGTTACCTGGCCTACTCCAGGAAATTATCTTGTAACGCTTAGTGTTAATGCTAACGGTTGCCAAGGAAACTCAGCAGGAACGGCCATTGTTGTACCTAATCCGGTTCCGGGATTCAGCATTTCACCAAACATCGTTTTTGAAAACAACCCTATAGTTACGATTACAGACGGTTCAATTGGAGCCACTATATGGAATTACAGCATCAGTGACGGAAGTTCTTTTTCAACCCCCGGATTCGACTATTCATTTGGAGGGCCGGCTACCTATTACATTACCCAGACTGTTTCAAACCAGTATGGATGTACGGCCCAAACCGTCCAGAATATCATTGTAAGACCTTCTTCCTCTATATATATACCAAACGCATTTACGCCTGGAAACAATGACAACACAAATAATTCTTGGGGTGTAATTGCAAACAATATCAGCAACTTCAGGGTTATGGTTTTCAGTCGTTGGGGCGAAGTGATTTTTTCTTCGTATGACCAACATGAACAATGGACAGGACATAAAAATTACAATCGGAAAGAACTGGTAAAACAGGATGTGTATGTCTATAAGGTATGGTATACCGATGCCCAGGGAAATGATCAAACAATTATAGGTCACGTTTCAGTGGTTAGATGATTAATCACTATAAATAGAGAAGGTATTTTTATGCAAAAGAATAGTCTGATTGGATAAAATACCTGCTGGCTCAATAAATATCATACTTAACATTTTATTTTTTTAACCTGATTTACAATTACTTAAATAAATAAGCTAACATTTTATTGTTGATTGTTTGCATTTATTAAATTATAGTTTCTACATTCGTAATAATTGTTAAAGGTATGTGCTTATGAAGAGAATTATTCTCCTAGCCAACCTCTCTATCACCTTTAACATTTTTATCACCACCTTCTCGACTCAAAGTGCAAATGCACAGATTGCAGTTAACCCTGCCGCGACACCGGCGCAGATGGTTGCAAATCTTGTAGGTACGGGAATTACGTATTCAAATGTTACATTCACCGGAGATCCAGTGGCAACGGCCATATTCACCGGTGGAGGAACCACGATTCCAAATTTGGGCATGGCTTCCGGCGTTGTATTAACTACAGGTAGGGCAAATATTGTCCCTGTTAACAATGGCGGTGCTGAGGGCTTTAATAACACAGGCCCCACCATTCCCGAATTAAATGCCATTGCAGGTGCTAACACCTTTGATGGTGCCATATTGGAATTTGACTTTGTTCCTCAAGCTCCTAATCTAACCGTAGATTATATCTTCGGTTCAGATGAATATTTGGAGTGGGTCAATTTGGGCTATAATGATGCATTTGCATTTTATATCAGCGGCCCAGGAATAGTAGGTGAAGTAAATATAGCCACTGTAGGTGGCTTACCCGTTACTATTGACAATATCAATACGGTTCAAAACAATGCGTTTTTTGTCAATAATACAGGATCGGGTAATGGACCGCTCACTATTGAATATGATGGTTTTACTACTTTGCTTACAGCAGTTCAAACTGTAATTCCATGTTCTACATATCATATCCGATTAATGATTGCAGATGGTGGAGACGCTATTTATGATTCTGGAGTATTTATTGAAGAGAATGGTTTCTATTCTCAAGGCGCCGAAACCAGCGTTAGTGTTCAACCCGCCTATGGCTTTGCGGCGGGTGTGGAAGGCTGCGCGGGCACTCAATTTGTTTTTACCATTCCAATGGCATTGCCGGGTAATACTACCATCAATTATACCATCGCGGGAACTGCTATTCCCGGGGTTGATTATGCTCCATTGCCAGACAGTATTATTATACCTGCCGGACAAACCCAGGCCTTTTTACCCGTAACCATTTTCGATGATGGAATTACAGAAGGTACAGAAACTATAACAATGACTGTAAACACGACTGTATGTACTACAGAAACATTTACTTTAAATATTATAGACCCGACACCTATTTCCGTCAACTCAACCAATGCATCATTTTGTTTTGGACAAGGTCCAGTAAATATATCTGCATCAGGTTCTGGAGGGAATGGCACCATTTCATATACATGGAACAATGGCGGTGGCTCTGGGACACCAATAAGCGTTAATCCCGCAAATACAACTGTTTATACTGTTACCGCAACAGATCAGTGTGGAAAAACAGCCACTTCCAACAGTACCGTCACAGTCACTCCTCTTCCAATCTCTACCTTTTCAATTCCATCACTAATTTGCCAAAACGATCCTTCGACTATAACATATACTGGAGATGCAGGCATAGGTGCAAATTATATTTGGAATTTCGGAGGCGGTTCAGCAGTACCGGGAGGTAACTCACAAGGTCCACATGCTGTTACATGGAATTCTCCAGGAAGTTACAATGTTTCCTTACAGGTTATCAATAGCTGTACAAGTATTGTTACAAATCAAAATGTAATCGTTGAAACTTCTTACACAGGAGGTGTTCAAAATGAATCTATCTGCGACGGTGAGTCTTTCACTTTCGGGGGAACGGCTTACACCACTTCGGGTAACTATCCCTTCACGTTCAATACCATAAACGGTTGTGATTCCACGGTGACTCTTAACCTGACCGTGAACCCCGTGTACAACGGAGGCATTCAGGCTGAATCCATCTGCTCAGGAGAATCTTTCACTTTCGGAGGAAATGCCTACAATCAGGAAGGCTCTTACTCACATACTTTCCAATCAATTTATGGTTGCGATTCCACAGTGACGCTGGAACTTACTGTTAACAATGTATATGATGATATCCTTGAAAATGCGGTTATATGTGATGGAGAGTCATATACTTTTGGAGGAACAGCTTATACCGTAGCAGGATATTATACTCATACTTTTGCAACGATTTTTGGATGTGATTCCACAGTGACTCTGAACCTGACCGTAAACCCCGTGTACAGCGGAGGCGTGCAGGCAGAGT
>JAKRSD010000030.1:59282-107435 GCA_022402535.1 Flavobacteriales bacterium
TCACTACCGTAAACGGTTGTGATTCAACCGTGACTCTCGCTCTTACAGTAAACCCCGTATATAACAACGGGGCCGTACAGAATGAAGAAATCTGCGACGGGGAATCTTTCACCTTCGGGGGTACCGCTTACACCGTTTCGGGAAGCTATCCTTACACGTTCACTACCGTAAACGGTTGTGATTCCACGGTGACTCTGAACCTGACCGTAAACCCCGTGTACAGCGGAGGCGTGCAGGCAGAGTCTATCTGCGACGGGGAGTCTTTCACCTTCGGGGGAACGGCTTACACCGTTTCGGGTAACTATCCGTTCACGTTCACTACCGTAAACGGTTGTGATTCAACCGTGACTCTCGCTCTTACAGTAAACCCGATTCCTTCAACCCCATTGATGGGAAGCGGTGATTTTGAAGTTTGTGAAGAAAACGACATCAATTTATCAGCTACTTCAACTCCAGGATCATCATACTTGTGGACTGGACCTAACGGATTTACATCCAATATTCAAAACCCCGTTATTCCAAATGCCACCTTACTGAATGAAGGCAATTACCAGGTATATACGGTTCTAAATCAGTGTACTTCTGCAGTATCATCAGTTTATGTGACAATTAACGAACTCCCTGATTTTACTGTGATACCAGGAAATCAAACAGTTTGTGAAAACGGAACAACAACATTAACGGCTCCAACTATCAGTAATGCAAGCTATTTATGGTCAGGTCCAAACAACTTCACTTCTACTGAACAAAATCCAACATTGAACAATGTTAACACTTCAATGGCGGGTTCTTATAGTACACAAGTGAGCATTAACGGATGTGGCTCTTTAGCTAATATCATCCAACTTAGTGTTACGCCTACACCTTCTGCTCCTTCAGTGAATTCAAACTCTCCGGTTTGTGAGCATGGTGAACTTACTTTAAGTGCAAACGGAGTGGCAAATGCAACGTATAACTGGACAGGACCTAATGGATTTTCAGCAAATACTGCGACAGCTTCTGTAAATCCTGTAACAATTTCTGATGCAGGGCAATACAATGTTTATTATGTAACAGCAGGGTGTACCTCTTCTACCGCAACCCTTAATGTTGCTGTTACACCTGCACCTTTAGCAAACTTTGCAATTACCCCACAAGTCTGTTATGGTGCTGATGGATTTGCATTGTATAGCGGAGCGGCAGTTCCTGGAGCAACCTTCTCGTGGTCAGCAACAAATAATGGTACCATTTCTGGCAACGGATCCGGTCCCATTACCTTCAACTGGCCTCAATCAGGAGCTCAAAGTGTAACCCTAGTTGTTACTCATAATGGATGTCCTTCACTTCCATTTACTCAAAACCTTGATGTATTGGAAAACATTACACCCAATGCAGGACCCGATCAAATCATCTGTTCAGGAGGTACTGCCATTTTAGGTTCTGAGACTCAGCCAAACGCAACGTTTACTTGGTTAACACCCAACGGAGTGGCCAATGAACTTTCCGGCTATACAACGGGAAGCTGGGAAAACACAAGCGGTCAACCCATAACTTTAACGTTAACTCTTCAAGCAGAGTCTCAAGGCTGCATAGCAACAGATATGGTAGATATCACAATTGTGCCAATACCTGTAGCCCAAATAAATGCACCTGCTCCTCAGTGTCTGTTTGGTAATAGCTTCGATTTCACAGCCGGAGGTTCATTTACCAATCAAGCAACATTTAACTGGACATTTACGAACTCCGTTCAAATGTCATCACAAACGCAAAATCCATCGGGAATTCAATTTGTAAGTGCGGGTAATCAAACTGTAACCTTGGTTATTACACAACAAGGATGTCAATCTGAACCTGTAAGTTCTGAGGTGTTTATTAACCAAGGACCAATTGCAAACTTTGCGTTCACACCAGGAACCGGTTGTGCACCACTGGAGGTTCAGTTTACTGACATGACTCAGTCTGCAGTAGGAATTTCGGGTTATACCTGGCAGTTTGGAACAGGAGCTGTATCGTTTGAGAATTCACCGGTTTATACTTATACACAAGCCGGAATTTACACGGTTACTTTAAATGTAATTGATTCATTAGGCTGTGCCGGTGAAATAGTAATGAACAACATTATTAGAGTTTATGATGGACCAGTTGCCGGATTTTCGGTATCTCCAAAAATAATGTATATCGATGATCCTGTAACTTTCGTACAGGATGGATCTGTAGGAAATGTAACTTCATGGAACTACACTGTTTCAAATGGAGCTCAGTTCTACACTCCAGACTTTACCATGAATTTTACAGACACTGGTATCTATTTAATCACACAGACTGTTGTTAGTGATTTAGGATGCACTGATATGGCACAAATAGAAGTCATTGTAAAACCAATTCCACAAATTTTTATTCCGAATGCGTTTACACCAAATCAATATGGCGACGATTTAAACAACGTTTTCAGACCATACGGATTAAACATCAAAAATTTCAGAATGTATATCTATAATCGTTGGGGTGAATTGCTATTCAGCACCATGGATATGGATGAAGGATGGGATGGACAGGTTAGAAATTCTAATGTTGAAGCAAAACAAGATGTTTATGTTTATCGGTTAGAATATGATGACCGATTTGGAAATCCTCAGCAAAAAATCGGAAATGTGACTCTGTTGAGATAGATTTAATTACCCCCAAATCCTTCAAAAGGTAAAAAGCCCTTCCGTTCCCAACGGAAGGGTTTTTTTGTTTCAATTGATGAACTCATAGACGGCTGTTTATAAGTGTTTTGAAATAATTTGGAATTATGGTTTATTATTATTTAAATTCGTAAAAAATGTTAAGCTCTACACCATGCATCCATCATTATACAACTCAGCAATCAAGCGACTTCTGAGTGTTTTTATAATACTTTTTTCTCTATTTTCGGATTTAAATGCCCAAATCGTTATTACCGGAGCCACACCTACTCAAATGGTTCAAAACTTAGTGGGGCCGGGCATTATCTTTTCGAATGTAACATTTACGGGAGACCCCAATTTGGCCGCTGCCATATTTTCAAATGGGTATTCTACTAATTTAGGTTTAGGTTCTGGTGTAGTACTTACAACAGGTAGCGCCAACCTCATTCCTGTGAACAATAGCGGTTCAGAAGGCACGAATAATTCAGGCGGTGCATTACCGGAATTGAATACCATAGCCGGAGCTACTACGTATGATGGTGTTGTACTTGAGTTTGATTTTATTCCACTTGGGCCCCAAATTAACGTGAATTATATTTTCGGTTCTGAAGAATATCTTGAATTTGTGAACGGTGGGTTTAATGATGCCTTTGCCTTCTTTATCAGTGGACCCGGAATAGTTCCAGTTGGGGGTGTAAACATTGCAACCGTAGGTGGGCAACCTGTTACCATAGACAATGTAAACACAACTTCAAACAGCGGCTTTTTCGTAAATAATACAGGTAGTTCAGGCCCAAATTCTATAGAATACGATGGATTTACCACCCTTTTAACAGCTACCCGAACAGTAATACCCTGCTCCACGTATCATATTAAACTGATGATAGCCGATGGGGGTGATGGCATATATGATTCCGGAGTATTCATTCAAGAAAATGGGTTTTTCACACCCAATAATGTATTGCAAGTAGCGGTTCAACCTTCCTATAATTTTGGTTCGGCCATTGAAGGCTGCCAAGGCAGTCAGTTTGTATTCAACACATCTACAGCCGTTTTAGCGTATACAGATATCACCTATACAGTTGGAGGAACCGCAATAGCCGGCCAAGATTATGTTCCATTTCCTACTACCGTTACACTGGCCCCTGGTCAATCTTCCGTTTCTTTACCTATAAATATCATTGACGATGGCGTTGCTGAAGGTCAGGAAACCATTACGATTACCGTACAAACCTCTCCTTGCAGCACGCAAACGTTTACCATGAATATTAATGACCCCACTCCTATAAACTTATCTGCTACGGGAGCGAGTATGTGTGGGGGGGCAGGTCCGGTTACGATTTCAGCAAATGCTACGGGCGGAAACGGGCCAATTACATACAGCTGGAATAATGGTGCGGGTAATGGTTCATCGGTTTCAGTCAACCCGGCTACAACAACAACCTATACGGTAACCGCTACGGACCAATGTGGAAAAACAGCCACCACCACGGCAACAGTCACGGTTACACCGGGAGTTACCTCTACATTTACTACCGTATCGCCCATTTGTCAAGGATCAACTTCTACGATAACTTATACCGGAAATGCCGGACCCGGTGCAACCTATAATTGGAATTTTGGAGGAGGAACCGCTATTCCGGGAGGAAATACCGCAGGACCGCATACCGTTACCTGGGCCGGTTCAGGTACACAAAATCTTTCATTGACGGTGATAGCCAACGGATGTACCTCTTCTGTATCCAATCAAAATGTTGTGGTTAATCCTACTCCTGCTGCACTCGTTTTAGGCTCCAATGCGCCTATTTGTTCAGGCTCAACATTAAATCTTACATCCAATACCATTGCCGGAGCTACTTATGTATGGAGCGGACCCAACGGATTTACCTCAAATGCCGAAGACCCATCTATTCCCAATGCTACGTCAGCGATGAGTGGTTCCTACTCTGCCTATGTGGTGGTTAACGGATGTACTTCTTCTACAGCATCTATAAACGTCGTCATTAACAATACTCCTGCCGCTCCCACTATCGGATCAAATTCCCCTATTTGCGACGGAGGAACATTAAATCTCACCTCCAATACAATTGCAGGTGCCACCTATGTTTGGAGCGGACCCAATAGCTTTTCATCCAATTTAGAAGATCCGTCTATAACCAATATGACACAAAACCAGGCAGGAACATATTCTGCCTATGTGGTGGTTTCGGGTTGTACTTCTGCAGTATCAACTACTGATGTAATAATTGCACCTCCGGTAGCTCCTAGCCTGTCATCTAATTCTCCTGTATGTGTTGGTGGAACTTTAAATCTTACTGCAACCGTTGTTCCCGGAGCTACCTATGTATGGAATGGACCTAATGGCTTTACTGCAGGCACGGCTTCACCCTCCATTACAAACGTAAGCACTAATGCAAACGGTACCTATTCGGCATATATGGTGGTCGGTGGCTGTACAACCTCTACGGTAACTACAGATGTAATCATCAATCCATTACCGGCTGCTCCAGTTTTAAATTCGAATACCCCAATTTGTGAAGGGGTTGATTTGAACCTCACCGCCAATACAACTGCGGGAGCCACCTATGTATGGAGCGGGCCAAATGGATTTTCATCTACCCTTGAAGACCCAACCATTACCAGTGCCACACCAAATGCAACGGGCAGCTACTCTGCTTACATTGTAGTGAATGGGTGTACATCAACTACAAGTAACACCAATGTGGTGGTGAATGCTATTCCTCAAGCCCCCACAATCTCTTCCAATACTCCTTTGTGCGAAGGACAAACACTGAATTTATCATCAAATACCATAGCCGGCGCTACCTATGTTTGGAGTGGACCCAATGGATTTATCTCTAATCTGGAAGACCCTTCTATACCCAATATAACCAATGCAATAGCCGGGAATTATGATGCTTACATTGTGGTAAATGGATGTACATCATCAGTATCCAATTTAACGGTTCAAATAACCCCTCCCCCCACGGCCGATTTTGCCGTAACTCCTCAAATTTGCTTTGGGGATGACGCATTCGCATTATATAATGGTAATGCACCTCAAAATGCTACTTATACTTGGACTACCACCAATGGCGGAACGATTACCGGGAATGGACAGGGGCCGATTACTTTTAACTGGAACGTTGCAGGAAATCAGGATATCACGTTGGAAGTTTCCATCAACGGGTGTAATTCGGGACCAAATACCCAAACCGTTAATGTTATACAGTCCGTAATTCCCAATGCAGGCCCAGATCAATCTTTGTGTTCAGGAGAAAGTATTACTCTTGGTGAACCCGCTCAAAACGGGGTTACTTATCAGTGGCTTACGCCAAATGGCATTAATGATCCTACTGATCCAAACTCCACAGGAACATGGACAAACAACGGTAACACCGTACAAACCTATACCCTCACATTGCAGGCCCAAAGCAACGGATGCACCGCTACCGATGAAACCATTATCACGGTAATTCCAAATCCTTCGGCTTCGTTTATTGCTCCGCCCAACCAATGCCTTTCAGGCAATTCATTTTCGTTCACTGCCGGCGGCACATATCTTCCGCAAGCTACGTTTGATTGGTCTTTTGCCAACGCAAATCCGGCCAATTCTGCACTTCAAAATCCAACGGGTATCCAATTTACCCAATCAGGTACTCATGATGTCAGTTTAACGGTTAACCAATTGGGGTGCACTTCTACGTTTACATCATCAATAACCGTAAGTGATGAGCCGATTGCCGGATTTTCTTATCAACCCGGACAGGGGTGTATTCCGTTAACCGTAACATTTACAGACCAAACCGTTCCTACGGCTCCTGATTATTCGTACAGTTGGAATTTTGGCGATGGAGGAACATCCAACACGGCTTCACCTGTTCATACTTACACACAAGCCGGAGTTTTTGATGTCAGCTTAACCGTAACTAATGCCGCAGGGTGCCAATCCACCTATACTCAAAATGGAATCATAAAAGTATACAACGCACCGGTAGCCGGTTTTTCTGCCAATCCGCAAACCGTATATATCGATCAACCCATAACAACCATTATAGATGGATCGGTAGGAAATGTATCAAACTGGACTTATCTGGTATCGGACGGCAGTGTGTTTAACTCGCCCAATTTTACACTAAACTTTCAGCAAACCGGAACCTACACCATCACACAAACAGTATCTGACGGTTTTGGATGTGATGATCAGGCTACCCTGATTGTTGAAGTGCTTCCCGTAAGCGAAATTTTTGTTCCCAGTGCCTTTACTCCCGGAAACAATGACAACCTGAATGAACTGTTTAAGGCCGTAGGTACAAATCTCAACGATTTCAAAATGTATATTTTCAACCGTTGGGGCGAAATTGTATTTACCTCCATGGATATCAACGAAGGCTGGAACGGAAACATCCGAAATTCAGAGGTACAGGCAAAACCCGATGTGTACGTGTGGATGATTGAGTACTTAGATCACAAAGGTATTGCGACACAAAAACATGGAAGAATTACCGTAGTAAGGTAATTACCTATCGTTTATCTTGGCATTACCGGCAGTTCTATAAAAGAAAAATGGTCTTTATCGTGGCGGATTTCCCACTTGGCTCCATGTCCTATATTCTCAAAATGATCTTTATCGGCCCCGCTGATTGAAATCCGGATAGAATGTCCTTTTCTGAACAAATAAGAAACCGGATATAAATCAAACGACAACAATTCTGTTTTTCCCGGTTCCAATGGCGAACTGTCTTTCTTTAAATAGGAGTGATACGGAACTCCCGGTGCATCCTGATGCGGCCTGTTTTCCGAACTTACCTTGCGGTGAATAGCCCTGAGCTGTCCTTCGGTTACGTAGTGCACATTTCCTTGAGGATCTACATCCTGCAGGTAAACAAAAAAGGCGCCGTCAGGCATATTACTTTTCACATAAAGATGCACAACCGGATGTCCTGTAATTTCAACATCTTCTGTTAAAGGGGTTGATGAAAAATTAGGCAGTGGTTTGCTGATTTTCTGCCAATCATGATAGGCATAAGGTGTTTTAAGTTTACCCAAAAGCGAACGCCAGCGGGTAAAAACCCCTGTTCCGAAAGTGGTATCTACGGTATAGGGAGTGAAGGAATTCTGAACCATGGGAATAGACGATTCAAGCCGGCCTCCTTCCTGAAAATAAAAGGGTTTGAATGCCACCTCTGCAGGGGGCCATACATTTGAAGACTTCCATTTTTCTTCACCCAGGGTGTAATAATGCACTTTGGGTTCATGCTGGATTCCGTTATCAATCCCTTTCAGATGATAGTCAAAAAACTTAAGCAGTTCGGAAGCTTTACTGAAACCCGAAGGACCGGGATTATGTGGGCTGCAGTTCATCCATCCGCCATGTTCCCAAGGACCGAGCATCAATTTATTATTCGGATTTTCTAATGTCAGATGCCTTTTGACGGCTGCATGCTGATAGTTACCATCATAATATCCGCTCACACTGTAAACAGCCACCCCGTATTCATTAATTTTTGAAGAACGGGTATGCGGACTAAACCGGTCAGGCGAAGTTACTTTGTCTACCTGCGAAATATCATCACGGTTTGTAATGGACCTTACCCCGTCGGCTACGCTCAGATTGGCCTGATGTTGGCGAACCGCTTCTTTAACCATCTTTCGTTCTCCTTTTACGGGCTGCACACCACCAACCGCCATTTTTGCCAATGGGTCTTTTATAGGCAGTTTATTGTTATCCAACGCTGTATTGGCCGCTCCCCAGTTGGTGGTAAAATATTGCAGTTTTACCCCACCCGGAACCGATATATCATCATATACATCATACAGAGAAAACATGGGAGCTATGGCTTTTATGGCCGGATGACCCGTGGTTGCCAAAAACTCGGCGGTAGTACCCGAATAGCTGATTCCCGCGGAGCCTACCTTACCGTTACTCCAAGGCTGTTTAACCACCCAGTCCACTATTTCATATCCATCCTGCACTTCATCCTCAGTCCACGGATGTTTGCGGCTTCCCATGCTGGCACCCGAACCCCTTGCATCTACTGCAATAAGCGCATATCCGTTCAAAATCACTTCTTTCATCATTTTGCCGCTGTTGCCCGAAAAATTGGATAAGAATGCATTGAAAGGCCAGTTAAACTGAGCTCCCCTCCAGTAGCGGGTTTGATATAAAATAGCCGGAATCTTATCTCCGGCTTTCAAATCAGCCGGAAGTACCACATTTACCGCAATTTTCACTCCGTCGCGCATGGGCAAATACATCGAGGTGGTTTTTACCTTTTTATAGGGTTTTTGAACCGTGTATATTTTCGGGGCCCCTTCGGGACCTGCCGCATCGGTAGCTTTGTAATTTTTAGAGACTTTAGGCGGCTTCTGGGCCATTGTAAAAGTCATACACCAAAACAAAAAAGGAATAGATAAAACGGAAATTCTAAGCATTTTTTTCATCCCCACGAAACTAAACAAACTATAGCAGTTTAGTGTTTCAGATTCATAAAATTTGCATATCATTTTAAAAATTGGCTATTTCGCAATGCTTTTGATAAAGGTTTTGCAAAATCCCTCCCCGGCACAACCTTTGATATCTGCCAAACGGATACTTCAACAAAACGATTTATGAGAAAATTTGTACTCCTGTTAATCTCAGCGTCATTATTAGCAAGCTGCAAAACACCCAAAACCGGTCAAACCGTGTTTACTCCCCGTCCGCAGTCCTGGTTTTTAAATATGGGGGTGAACAATCCCAACCAGACCGACCGTAAACTTCAGATTTCGCATGCTCGCATGAACGGCAACCGCATACAGCTTTTTGTGCATGTAACTGATATGAGGCATTTTTATCATTCCGGCATTCCCAACCGGAACTGGTGTAACCTCACCGTAAATAATATTCCCGTAAACGGATTTACCGTAAATGAATTCCGCGATATTCCCAAACCTCCCACCGCTTATTCACTCATTTTGGATTACAGCGGATCTATGGGTTCGGCAAGAAATGTGATTTATAATGTATCGCAGCAATTAATACAACAAAAAAGACCTGAAGATGCCTACTCCGTAGTGCGGTATGCCTCCCGTTCCATTCTGGATGTACCTCTTACGCAGAACGTGAATATGGCCCTTATGCAATATGGGCCTTCGCCTATGGCCAATATAGGTGAATTGACTGCCACCTGGGATGGGTTATATCAGGGAATCAGCACATTAGAATTTGCTCCATATCCCGATAAGGTTGCCGTTGTTTTTACCGACGGCGGAGAAAATGCTTCGAGTATTTCGCAAGATTGGGCGTTGTGGCATGCGAAAAAAAGCGGGGTACGTGTCGTAACCATTTCTATGGGTTCGGGCGGGGCACAAAACATGATGGATTTGGCCGAAGAAACAGGAGGTATGTACACATATCTCAACAACATCCAGGAGTTTCAACAGGCTTATACTGATATGCAGAACAAAATGCAGAACTATTATCTGATTGAATTCACTACCCCTGTAATCGGCTCACAAACCGTAAACCTTAGTTTGTGCGACGGAGGAGCACTTACCGCTTCTTACCGTTTCAACAATGAACCGTTGAGACCCGAACCCATCCGCGAAGCCATAAAAAGACCCCTCCCGCCCAATGATATCGATCGCATTCCTGTGACGCAAGCCGGGAATACCCCTGTAAGGCAGCCAGACCAACCATCGCAGCCTACGCGCAGGCCTATCAGGCAACCTGAATCGGGAAGTCAATCGGGTAATACACCCACTACCCCGAACAGAAAACCGGTGAAACTTACCCCGGAAAACAATCCTTCTCCCGTGCAGCAGGAAAACAAAGAAGTACCCCAAAGCGGAGCAACCATAGGCAGTCCTTCTACACCCAATGTAGCAGAACCGACCTCTTCGGGGGGAAAAGAAACTCCCCAAAACGGCGTTACAATCACAAATCCCAGTGTACCCAACGTATCCGGAACTTCGGGTTCAACCGGGAAAGGAGTGCCCCAAAATAGCGGTACGCCCATAAATCAGCCCAATTCAAACCAGCCGGCGCCCAATCAGCCGGCACCAAGTCAACCGGGTAATCAAGGTGGAAATTCGGGAAATAATGCAAATCCTTCGCAGCCGACACAATCCGGAGGAAAAAGCATTCCACAAACCGGTGGTACAACCAAACTCAATACTCCGTCGCAAACTGCACCCGTCCAGTCGGGGGGCAAAGGAACACAACAACCAAGCGGTACGGTTACAAAACCGGTAAATACACCACAAAAAATGCCTACACAACCCGTAGGAAATTCTCAATCACAGCCAAGAGGTTCCACCACAACTCCGAGTAAACCCCAACAAACTATTACGAAACCCGGAAGATGATTATGGAATAAACCCTCGGTTTCGGGCACATTTTGGTGTGAAAACCTGAATCCCTTTTATACCTTTGCGCTTCCAAACTACAGCAGTATTTTATGAGCAAATTTGATGTTACCGTTATCGGTTCCGGTCCCGGAGGATATATTTCAGCCATCCGCTGTGCCCAGTTGGGTATGAAGGTGGCCATTATTGAGCGTTATCCGAACCTAGGAGGTACCTGCCTCAATGTGGGATGTATTCCTTCTAAGGCATTATTAGATTCCTCTGAACATTATCATAATGCGGTTCATAAATTTAAAACCCACGGCATCAACACGGAAGGATTGAGCGTAGATTTCACCCAGATGATTGCCCGTAAAGCCGATGTGGTGAAACAAAACGCTGACGGTATTTCATACCTGATGAAAAAAAATAAAATCACCGTGTTTAACGGACATGGTTCTTTTGTTTCCAAAAATCAGATTTTAGTGACCAAAGATGATGGCAGCACTGAAACCGTTGAAACCGATAAAACCATTATTGCCACGGGTTCCAAGCCATCCACCATTCCCGGAGTAGCCATTGATAAAACGCGTATTATTACTTCCACTGAAGCCTTAAAATTGACCGAAATTCCTAAACACCTGCTGTTAATCGGCGGGGGAGTAATCGGCATTGAACTGGGCAGTGTGTATGCCCGTTTGGGTTCCAAAGTTTCTGTGGTGGAATTTACTGATTCCATCATCGGTACTATGGATCGCTCATTGGGGAAAGAACTGCAGAAGATCTGTAAAAAATTAGGCTTTGATTTTTACCTAAAACATAAAGTAACCGGAGTAGAAAACACCGGAAACGGCGTAGTGCTGAAAGCTCAAAACCTGGCCAATAACGAAGAAATTTCTCTGGAAGGGGATTACTGCCTGGTTGCCGTGGGGCGCCATGCCTACACCGATAAATTAGGATTGGAAAATGTGGGCATTGCCAAGGATGAACGTGGACGCATACAGGTGGACGGACATCTGGAAACGGGCGTGAAAGGCATATACGCCATCGGCGATGTGATAAAAGGAGCCATGCTGGCCCACAAAGCCGAAGAAGAAGGCGTTTTTGTGGCGGAAGTGATTGCCGGAGAAAAACCGCATATCAATTACCTGCTGATTCCCGGTGTGGTATATACCTGGCCCGAAGTAGCAGCCGTGGGCCATACCGAAGAAGAATTGAAAGCCGCAGGGACTCCCTACAAATCCGGACAATTTCCATTTGTGGCAAGCGGAAGAGCCCGCGCAGGAATGGATACCGACGGTTTTGTAAAAGTATTGGCACACAAAGAAACCGACGAAATTCTGGGCGTGCATATCATCGGTCCGCGTGCAGCCGACCTGATTGCCGAAGCTGTGGTAGCCATGGAATACCGTGCATCTGCCGAAGATATAGGCCGCATGAGCCATGCACACCCCACCTATGCCGAAGCGTTGAAAGATGCCTGTCTGGCAGCTTCTGAAAACAGAGCTTTAAACATGTAATTTATTCATAATCATATTGTAAAAAACCGGTCTTTAGGCCGGTTTTTTCGTTTAAAGGTGTTTTTTTTATCTTGTGCCCATGAGATTTCTTAGCGTATTACTTGTATTTCTATTTACAACCCAAGCATTTGCGCAAACCGATGCCATTATTGCCAAAGAAAAAGAGCTTACCCAGCTCGATAAAAAAAGAGAAAATCTGTTGGCCGATCTGGAGGTACTCAAACTGAAACGCAACCTTGCCGATCTGCAACGCATCGGGCTGCCCGTGATGAAAGATTCGGGTACCACCTACTCGCACAGTGCTTTTATTTTTAACTACAATGAATCTGCCGAACAGGCAAACTGGGTGGCACATATTATCAGTCCGGAAATTACTTCGGGTATTATTACCCGTACCAACGATTTTCGGGTAGATTCCCTGGTAAAAACAGGCTCAGCGGACTTAAATGACTATTGGATGCTGGGTTACGACCGCGGACACTTGGCCCCATCAGCCGATTTTCGCTGGTCGCTGAAAGCCCTGAGCGAGTCGTATCTGTATAGCAATATGGCGCCCCAACATGCCGAACTGAACCGCGAACGCTGGGCCGAAGCGGAAGACTTATTAAGGGCTTTTGTGGTGGACAACCAACGTCCGTTGTATGTGGTTACCGGTCCGGTTTTGGAACCCGGACTCGACAGCATAGGCCCCAACCGGGTGGCGGTTCCCAAACGGTTTTATAAAGTGGCGATAGATTATACACAAAATCCGCCGCAATCCATAGGCTTTGTAATGCCCAATATCTATTGCAAATATCCGGTGATGTATTATGCCCTGCCCGTAGATTCGGTGGAAAACCTCACGGGAATTGACTTTTTTTCGCGCCTGCCCCAGGATGTTCAGGCGAAATCAGAGTCCACCCGGACGGATTCCGTTTGGCTGGTAAAATCGGCCCGGGGCAATGTGGCTCCTCTTCGCAAAGATCAATTGCCCAAAGGGGCCATCAATACCCTGGATGCCAAAAATTACGAAGGAAAAACCGCCAAAGTCTGCGGCAAAATTGTGGCTACCAAGTATTCCGAAAAATCAGGTTCTACGTTTTTGAATTTCGACCAAAAATTCCCCGACCAGTTGTTTTATATCAGTATCTGGAAAAGCGATCTGCCCAATTTTCCGTACGAACCGCACCGGGTATTATTGAATAAAAATGTTTGTGTAACCGGTAAAGTAACCTTGAACCGGGGTATTCCCACCATCAACATCAAAAACGAAAAGGCGATGGAAATTTTTGAGGAGGAAGAATAATTTGAACTATTCTTTATTTCCCTTCCGATAAATTCTTCAGCATATCCTCCGTCATGGATGCCAAGTCGTACGCAGGCTTCCATCCCCAATCTTTTCGGGCTTCCGAGTCATCAATGGAAGCGGGCCACGAATCGGCAATCGTCTGACGAAAATCGGGCTGATAACCGATCTCAAAATCGGGAATATGGCGTTTAATTGCTGCCGCTATTTCGCGGGGCGTAAAACTCAAGGCTCCCACATTGTAAGAAGTGCGTATTTTAACCTGTTCTGCCGGCGCTTCCATCAGTTCCAGTGTGGCCCGTATGGCATCGGGCATATACATCATGGGCAATGCCGAATCTTCTTTCAGAAAAGAGGTATATCGTTTGTTTTTAAGGGCTTCGTGAAATATTTCAACGGCATAGTCGGTGGTTCCGCCGCCGGGAGGAGCCGTGTAGCTGATAAGACCCGGATAGCGCAGGCTGCGCACATCCACCCCAAATTTTTCAAAATAATAGCGGCACCACAATTCGCCCGAATATTTGGTGATTCCATACACCGTATTGGGGTCATTCACGGTAAATTGAGGCGTATTTACACGGGGTGTGGAAGGCCCGAACACCGCAATGCTGCTGGGCCAGTACATTTTTTTGATTTTTCCTTCGCGGGCCTGTTCCAACATAAACAGCAGGCTTTCCATGTTGAGCTGCCGGGCTTTGAGCGGGTGTTTTTCGGCCGTGGCAGAAAGCAAAGCGGCCAACAGATACACTTCATCCACATCATGCTGTTTGAGAATGTGTGCCGTGGCTTCAAAATCCATCACATCCAACACTTCAAAAGCACAGGGAGAATCACCTGCCGGGTTTAAGTCGGCAGCCACCACACGGTCGGCACCTTTTCGTTTTACCAGTTCGGCGGTCAGTTCTGTTCCAATCTGCCCTTTAGAGCCTATGATTAATATTTTCCCCATGCGTAAAAAATTTCGAGGCCAAAGGTATAAAGAACCGATTTATATACCCGATTTATCGGCGTTTTCTGTGCTGCTCCCTTATGGATTTCGGATAATGCCAAACTCCACGGCGGTTTCAAAGGGCGAATGAAATCCTATGTTTTTTCCGAACAGGCCCAATTGCCCGCCTTCTTTATAATTGTTGCCCGGCTTAATGGGCAGCTGATGTCCCATGTTTTTTATTTTGTAGGTGATTACCACTGTTTCGCCTTTATCGTTTTCAAATTCACTTCTGATCAGTTCGGCATTTCCACGGTACATACTGTCGGTACGGGCAGGAAAAGGGCTTCCGTTATGCACAGCGGTCCATTGCAAAACCATCACATCCGCATTTTTAGGATGCACCACCGGATCTTTCAGCCCATGATAAACAATCAGTTTGGGATAGGGCCCCGGAAAGGAGGGATTCTGCCCTATTACCCTGTATTTCAAGGTTTGCCGGTCGGCCAGATTCACACCCACCATAGACGCCATTGAACCCATTCCCGACCCGGAAATCCGGTATGCCCCACCCGCAAAAACGGCTCCGGCGGCAAACTGATCGGGATAGGTGGACAACATAACCGTGGTCATGGCGCCCCCTGCCGACAACCCCGTAATGAATACCCGATTTTCATCCACAGGATAATGCGACTTCATGTATTCCAACATCTGAAAAATAGAAACACACTCCCCCATTCCTTTTTGAATATCCTTCTTTTTAAACCAATTGAAACAGGCACCTGAATTGTTCTTCACCGACTGCTGCGGATACACCAGATAAAAATTATACTGTTGGGCCAGTTTATTCCATCCGGTAAGCCTTGCTGCGTCTTCTGCCGTTTGGCCGCACCCGTGTAATACAAACACCAAGGGCCTCTTATCCACAAGGGAATCAACCATTTGGGTATGAATATACATTTTCAATTTCCCGGGGTTGGTGCCGAAATGTTTCACTTCGGACAACTGGGAAAATGATTGGGAAGTAAATAGAAGACTGAGCGTAAGCGTCAGGAAAATGGACTGTGTTTTCATGTTGCAAAAAAAAGCGGACCCGATAAGATCCGCTTTATGAATTCGCTATTTGTCAGAATCAGAAAAACTTAACGTCTGTAAACTGACCGTTGATATTGATAATGCTCATGGCCGCATTAGATGCAGTTACATTGAACGTTCCGGTTACCCGGCTGTCGCTCACATCGGTAACGATGATGGTTCCCGAAACACCCGCATACGTCTGTTGGGCACCCTGTGCATTAACATCGGGAGTGTACACCAGCGGATTGATTTGTCCGTTAATTACACTCATATCATAAGTACCCACGGTAAGCCCGTTGATGTTGATTACAATCTGTTTGTTCAGGCTGAGCCCGGTAATCGTCAGGCGGTTTCCGGTTTTTACACCAGTGGGAGCTATGGCTGTCCAAGCTTCTCCGTTAATGGTTGCGGTAAACGAACCGACTCCTTTGCCGTCGTTGCAGCCAAAATAACTAACCGATGTGGTGATGATGGCTATCAGGGCCAGGTTGAGGATTTTTTTCATTTTCATTTAATTTGCCCAAATATACATTTTATTTCAAAAAAGGGGATAGGAAGCCTATTGCTCACCGATTTGGTTATCTATCCATAATCGCTAAAGGGTGATTGTATTTAAATTTTTTTGAAAAGAAAAAGGTTGGAAATTTAACCAACCTTTTTCTCTAAGTTATCGTAATAAAATGCCTTATCGTTTCACCATGCGTTTGGTTTCCACGGGTTTTCCGTCCACATAAAGCGTGTAGGAATATATACCCGAGGCTAATGTTTCGGCATCGGCAGCTACGCTGAACTCGCCACGGTCAAACAACAGTTGGTTTTGGATAACTTTTCCTTCGTTTGAATAAAATATAATTTCGGCTTTGGCCACCGAAACGGGCAGATATACCGGAATACGGGTCTGCACATCAAACGGATTGGGAATATTCTGCCCCAGACGCGGAGCGTCTTCGGTGTGAAGCCTCATGGGAACCACCGCACCGGTCTGGTTTTCATATTCGGCGGAACGGATATCCGAGGCTGTACAACAGGCCTGCAATTGGCTTTGCAGTTGGTTGATGCGCTCATTCTGCTCCTGAAAACCGGCAATCAGAATGGGGATAAGTTCAGTGTAGTTTACAGTTTTTATGGTTTTTGACTCAGTATTTCCGAGCGAATCCGGATTGTACTGAAAGGTTGCATTTCTTACTAATGAAGGAAAAACCGTTTCAAGTTCTTGTGCGATAACTCCATAATGCATCTGATTATCAGTTGCCATAAAAGTAGATGCGAAATCATTATAATGATATTCATATACATTCAAACTGTTCAACCTGTTTGTTGCATTAGTAATTGAACCATTTATATCTTTTATTTCTGCATCTGAACTTGAGAAAAATGCGGTTCCATTTACATTCCCGTCAAAAAAGCCCGCCCAGGTATTATTGGGAGGAACACCTAAATATGGCATACCGGTGGAATATATTCCGTATACATCAGAAGATCCGTTGATGGCACCAACTGCAGAAAAATATCCACCATAAACAGTAGAATTATCTGTACCACTGGCAATAGCACTTATCCCATATGCAGAACCATTTGCAAAACCGGCTCCCTGAAAACTGCCTCCTTTATTAACATAACTGCCATCTGTGTAAGATATGGCTCTACCATCTACAGCAACATTTGTGAAAGAATTAAATGCTGAAAATTTCCCGCCAATATTGGTTACCAAAATTCCATTTACAAAAGCTGCTTCGTCACAAACTGATTCTACTCCAATATTGCTGTATGAGCCTGTGGATTTAAAATAACCTCCAAAATTATTTCTGTTCGGACCATCAGCTATACTTCTTAACCCAAAACCCATTCCTGAGTAATTACCGGGGGCAGAAACATCAGAATTCAAGACAGAAAAACCTGATTTGTTGATTTCGTTCGGTATGGTAAGTGCTCTATTTACTTCAAGTTTTGCCGATGGTAAACAATTTGTTCCTATACCAACCCGGTCAGAAGCTGCATCCTGTCCTGAAAATATCAGATTAAACCCGCCTAATGGCACTTCCGTATTTTGGGTTAATGTGGCAGAAGCGGCATTTCCGCACTGGGCACCGAAGTTGGCTGTTAAAGTGGAACCATCACGCCAATAAATTCTTCCTAAATCATTGGGGTCTCTCACCAAAATCTGCTTCAGCTCATCTTTTTGGGTAACAGTCCGTATCCGGGCATCACCGTTTACATCCAGCGTGGCGCCTATATAGCCGGCCGAATCGGGGCCATTTGGATTGTTGACTATATTCCCGTTTTGAATGATGCTAGGACTATAATTGCCTATACCCAAAGAACCCGTATTTACGGGGCAGGTGGCGCAAGCCGGCGTAAACCTTCCGATTTCTTGCCCATTGTCTGATTTTGCATCGGGTGTTCCGGGGCTGAGTGAAAATTGGGAATTGGCAAAAATGAAACGCAGGTTATCGGGTCCTGAGCCGTTTATCAGATTGGTTTGGTTATCGCCCCAGGCGATAACGGCATCCTGACGGTCCTGACCTTCATCTTTCATGCCCACATATATATTATCTGTGCCGAATGTGGCCAGATAACCCACATTCATCCAATCCCTTACGCCGTCTGTTGAGCCTGCCTGCCCGCTGAGGCGGCCGCCTATGTGCATGAGTGAACGGGGTTCGGTAAGCGGAAATGCGGGGTCTACAGAAACCGCCACGCGTGTGGTTCCCGTGGCTGCCGTAACCGGCACACCCGGCGCACCCACATGGGTAAGGCGCATACGCTCACGCGCCAACTGGTTCACAGTGGAGGCATTGGTACTGAATATCATGGGCGCATTTTCCTGATTGTACAGATACGTATTGCCCACATTATTTACCCCAGCCCTGAAACCATCGGCAGCGAGCATTCCCGTGCCGGTTTGGTTAGAAAGTTGAAACCAGGTGCTCACGGCATTTTCTCCGTTTATGTGCAGTTGGCTCTGCGGCTGGGCCGCATTGCTGAACCTTGGTCCCATGCCCACGTTGCCTGTAGCCGTAAGGCGCATAATTTCGCGGCCATTGGGTGCAGTACCGTCAAGGTCTGCACCGGGAACAGTATTATCTCCAAAACCTGCCGTAAAGGCAAAAAGTAGATTATCCGGTCCTAAACTACCCGTCTGTGCATTATCTCCCCAAACAAACATGGCATCTGTTCTGTCTAAGGCATTGGCTCTGGGACCCATGTACATAATATCATCGTTGGCGGTAATGGTAATGCCGCTTCGCATCCAGTTACGAAAACCACCCGTACCCATGATACTGCCTTCGTAACCATTGAGATGCAACAGCGAAAGCGGCCCTCCGGAAGGGTTACCCAGCACATCGTTCCAATTGTTAATGTTGCCAAGGTTTCTTCCAAGACCCAAGAAACCGCTTCTGTCCACATTGGGCTGCCCGTTTACCGAAGTAGTAATATCCCGGTTTAAATACATACGAGAAATGTCCTGGGTTCGTATCCTTAAAGGCTGCTGGTTAAATGTCCCTAAAAATGAATTATTTAATGCAGGATTACCAGTTAATTGCCATTGCCCGAAAGAAAGATTTGATACTAAAATTAGTACTGTTAAACTTAAAATTAATTTTTTCATGTCATTTATTTTTAATGAAACAGGCTTACGGTGCCGCTTTTGCGGGTTCCGTTGCCTTCAATTACATAAAAATAAACTCCGTCCGTAAGGCGTGTACCGTTGTTTGTTCTGCCGTTCCAATTAAGGCCGTATCCCTTTTGGGTATATACTTCAGTCCCCCATCGGTTGTATATGAACAGGCGCAGTTCGGTTATTCCGTCCCCTTCAAACAGAAACTCATCATTCACCCCGTCTCCGTTTGGGGTGAGTACATTGGGAAGTTCGGGTATATATCCGGGGCATATTCCGCAGGAAATAAGTTCAACCATATCCACATAGTAATAAGCTGCTATTCCAAACCCTGGCCCCCAATTACCCGCCGAATAAAAGTTCGTTTTTAAATTGGGGCGGAAGTTGCCTATGGTCAGGTATTCCTCAATTCCTGTTCCGCAGATTTCACCGGATACGATTTCCCAATTTTCTTTATCGGTATATGAGATTCCTTCCGGGGTTTCTATCTGCGGCAGGTAGAATGAAACAGTATCCGACACAAACGGACCCGTAAGGGCTTCGGACGAAAAAAGAGCACCGAGTCGGTCTATTCCATATTCGCTTGAATCACTCAAACTGACATAATAGCTCAGACAATATTTACGGCCTTTTTCAAGTTTATGATTCAATTTTACCTGCATAAGTTCCGTCACAGGATTTGCAACCTTAATTCCTCCAAAAAATCCTCCATAACCATTGCCATCCATTGCATTTTGATTCCCTGGTATATTTAATGGTATACTCATTTCAGGTATCAAGCTACATGAATTAAAGTATTCAGGGCTAGCGGGTACAGGATCATACCAATTTTTCACATCAGAAAAATTACTTTCTTGCTGCGGACACTGCCAATATTCTTCAAAGCTGTGGTTTGGCACAAGATTCTGCGCCGAAACACCCAACTTAATGAATAAGCAAATAATGGTATATATGATTGAATAACGGAACACGCCTTACAAACGAAGTTTATTGATTAAAATCATACCGCCCTCACTCAGGCAGCGGGCGGCATATTAACCCTGTGGCAGCATAAAAGTAAGTTACATGTTTGTATTTAATTTTTCATCAAACCTTAAAACGGTAAAAATACTATTAAACCCGTCAGATTAATAACATCCTCCGCACTTTGGGGCATCCCGCCCCGCCGTGCGAAACTATTCTGATTTTTTTATTCTCCCCGCAAAGGCATACCTTTGCGCCCGTGTTTGGAACCTAGTAATTTTAAACACCGGAGGGAGACTGTTTATCTCATAAGCGGTCTCCTTTCTTTTTTATAAATAATGCTGTTACCTTTTCTGCTGAAACCGATTGGTGAAAGCACCCACCGGAGGCCAATGTATTCAGAGTATTTACCATAATTATTTCCAACACCTGCTGTAATTGCCGTTTCGTAATGCATCCCGCACTGCCCCATAAGTTTTCGGTGCCCGCTCTCACACTCACACTCACTCTGCCTAAAGAGGGGGGGGGGGGTAAATATTTGATATACATTAGGTTCCATTTTCAGTCAGTATATATGCTAATTGTGAGGGTTTCCAAATATAAAAAAAGGGAATCTAAACCTCCAAAGACCTGTTGAAAATTTAACGTATTCAGGGAGGAAAAATAGGCAATGGATCAAAAAGTATTGAATAGTTGTATTGAGTATTTAGATGTACCCTATTTGGTGGCATAATTTTCAAATTGCCAAATAAGCACATCGATTCATCAGCGCATTAAGAGGCAAGGGTTCTATGGCAGGAGGCAATAGTATCATCATCACATTAAGTTAGGCAATAGTTCTAAGGCAGAAGGCAAAAGTAGAATCAGCACATCGTTTCATCCGCACATTAAATCATCAAGACATTTTCCCGTCCTTGTTCCTTTATCCTTGTTCCTTTATCCTTTATTGTTATTTATGTTTAATGCAGCCTAATATTAAAAAACATCAACGAAATGAATATCCTGCTTCTACGGGAAAATGGTCGGACAGTTTGAGTTCGTTGTGCGTTTTGAAATATTCTACCTGCAGCCGCCTGTCAAAAAACTGATTGTCTATCCGCACCCAAAAGGGAAAACGATTCAACGTAAATCCAAATCCTGAACCGGCTTCCTCAAACGAATTGCCAAACTTTCTGTTGAGACGCTGATAGGTATATGACTGCGGTATGGCATTGATATCGGCGCACAAAATTTGCTTATATGGACTCGAATCCAAAAATTCTTCAATTTGGTCGAGCTCTTCATTTCTGCGGTGATAGCCCTCATAAAGCTTCTTTCCGGTTGATTTGACACCGGATACCAGATTTTGCGTCCATGAACGGGATGTATCTTTTTCCCAACGGATGCTCATGGAGCTGAGCTGAAAATTGACAATACGCACGGTATCTTCCCGGATTAAAAAATCGTGGTAAACGCCTTTATTGAGATAGTTGTCGTTATAAATCAAAGGACCGGATTTTAAGGACCGGAATCTGGAAAACGTAATCACGGCAAAAACCCCGTTATGTTCGTCTTTGTATGTGGGGTTCATGTAGAAATATTTGTATTTGCCAATCCGCAAAATGGAATCCAGCGAGCTGGTGTAATCAGATAAATCGCTGTGATAAAACTCTTGCAGACACAAAATATCCGGTGCCCCTGTCTCTCGCAACCATTCATAAAAACGGGCATTCACCAGACTATCATTTTCCTTGCTGTTCATCCGTTCCGAATTAAATGTGGCCACATTGTAACTCATGACGGTAAAATCGGGCTTATTTACATTGTCGGTCGTGCAAAAAGAAATGGTTTGGGTGAGCGGCTTAAGCCCTAAGAAAAGCACCAATACAGGCAAAACCGGGTAATAAAAGTTTTTAGCATAAAAAACGGAAGCCAAGAGAAGGAGGAAATTCAGTACCAATACGGGAAAAATCCCGAATGCAAGGAAATCGATCATCCAACTGTTGAGCTGAGGATGCACGACCAAAAACACATACAGGAAAGAGATTGCGGGAATAACGAGGAATAAAAATCCGTAGGCAAATCTTTTCATGGCCGAACTTTACGCAATTTTCATTCCGGAGGACGCTGTTCGTTCCCATTACATTCTATGCTCCGTTACAAGATTGCAGATAACTTACAATGAATTAACACTCCGCGTGGAAAATAACCCTACCTTTGCGCCCTTAAATTTAAAATATATCGAATGTCCGATATCAGAAACATCGCCATCATTGCCCACGTTGACCACGGAAAAACCACATTGGTTGACAAAATCATGTATCAGTGTAAACTCTTTCGCGAAAACGAAAGCCAGGGAGAACTGATTCTGGATAACAACGACCTGGAGCGTGAGCGCGGAATTACCATTCTTTCCAAAAACGTATCCGTAAACTACAACGGAACCAAAATCAACATTATCGACACGCCGGGTCACTCCGACTTTGGTGGCGAAGTAGAGCGTGTACTCAATATGGCCGACGGCGTTTGTCTGCTGGTGGATGCCTTTGAAGGACCCATGCCGCAAACCCGCTATGTATTGGAAAAAGCCATCAGCTTAGGCAAAAAACCTACGCTGGTTATCAATAAGGTGGACAAAGAAAACTGCCGCCCCGATGAGGTGCATGAGCAGGTGTTTGACCTGATGTTTAACCTGGGCGCCACGGAAGAACAATTAGATTTCCCTACGGTTTACGGAGCCGCCAAAAACGGTTGGATGAGCACCGACTGGAAAAATCCCAAAGAAGATTTAACGGATCTGTTGGATATGATTATCGAACACATTCCGGCTCCACCTATGAACGAGGGAACACTTCAGCTTCAGATTACTTCCATTGATTATTCTTCCTTCATAGGCCGTATTGCCATTGGCCGTGTAAACAGAGGTTCCATTAAAGCAGGTCAACCCGTAACCTTGGTGAAACGCGACGGTTCTCTGGTGAAATCCAGAGTGAAAGAACTGTACGTGTTTGAAGGATTGGGCAAAAAGAAAACAGAAGAAGTATTGTGCGGTGATATTTGTGCCGTAGTGGGTATTGAGGGTTTTGAAATCGGGGAAACCATTGCCGATTTTGAAAATCCGGAAGGCATGTCGCCCATCTCGATTGATGAACCCACCATGAGCATGACCTTTACCATCAACAACTCTCCGTTTTTCGGTAAAGAAGGCGAATATGTAACTTCGCGTCACCTGAGAGACCGTCTGTTTAAAGAAACCGAGAAAAACCTGGCCTTACGCGTGGAACAGGGCGACACCGCCGATTCCTTTATCGTATTTGGCCGCGGGGTTCTTCACCTTTCGGTATTGATAGAAACCATGCGCCGCGAAGGATACGAACTTCAGGTAGGGCAGCCCCGCGTTATCATTAAAGAAATTGACGGAGTAAAATGCGAACCGGTAGAGTTCCTTACCATTGATACACCCGAACATTGTTCCGGTAAAATCATTGAGCTGGTAACCAAACGCAAAGGCGATATGCTGGTAATGGAGCCTAAAGGTGATTTGATGCATATTGAATTTGAAATTCCTTCGCGGGGAATTATCGGTCTGCGTACGGATGTATTGAATGCCTCAGCGGGTGAAGCCATCATGGCGCACCGTTTCAAAGCGTATGAGCCTTGGAAAGGCCAAATCCCCGGAAGGCTGAACGGATCCATCATCAGCGGAGAAGGCGGACCTACCTTTGCCTATTCGATTGATAAATTACAGGATCGCGGAAGTTTCTTCATCGCAGCCGGTGATGAAGTATATGAAGGACAGATTATCGGTCAGCATACCCGCGATAACGACCTGGTGGTAAACGTTACCAAAGCCAAACAGCTTACCAATATGCGGGCTTCCGGTTCTGACGATAAAACCCGTATCGCTCCTCCCATTAAATTCTCGTTAGAAGAATCTATGGAATACATTCAGGAAGACGAGTATGTGGAAATCACGCCGAAAAGCATCCGCCTCAGAAAGATATATCTGAACGAAAGCGATCGTAAGCGATACGCAAAATCTTAATGCATAAGGATAGGGACTTCGGTCCCTATTTTTTTTGTTTCAAACCATACAGGCTCGAAGTTTCTCTTCTATATTTACTTCATGAATCAATCGGTTTCATCATTCGGTTTCCTTCCCGACGGAAAGGAAGCCAAGTTATATACATTAGAAATTGAAGGCAAGATAAAAGCTTCATTCACCGATTTTGGAGCCCGGCTGGTCAGTCTTTGGCTTCCCGACCGCGAAGGCATCATGCGGGATATTGTGTTGGGCTATGATTCGGTATCGGGCTATATAGATGGAAAACGTTATTATGGAAGCAATCCGGGACCTTTTGCCAACCGCATCAAAAAGGCATCTTATGTAATTGAAGGAAATCGTGTTGCCTTGGAAACCAATGAAGGCCAAAACCAACTGCATGGCGGTAAAATCGGATTTGATATGCGGTTCTGGGATGTGGAAATGATGGAAAATTCTCTCCGTTTCAAAACCCGGATTCCCGATGGAGAAGCGGGACGACCGGGAAATCTGGATGTTGAAATCCGATACACCCTTTCCGAAAACAGTCTGCTGATAGATTACACTGCCGAAACCGACAAACCTACCCACGTAAACATTACGCATCACTCCTACTTTAACCTGAACAAAACGCAGGCATCCTCCGCGCTGAATCATGTTCTTTTTTTGGATGCGGATAAGCGGTTGGAAACCGATTCTGAAAAAATTCCCACCGGAAATTTTCTATCTGTTTTACAAACTCCTTTTGATTTCAGTGTCCCCAAAAGCATCATCCTTGATTTTGACGCAGTTCCGGGCGGGTATGACCACTGTTATGTATTGAATCCAACTGCCGAAACCATCGCATGGCTCCACAGTCCTGAAACCGGGCTGACTATGCATATGCGCACCACGTTACCCGGTATTCAGGTTTACACGGGAAGTGCGCAATCGGGTACGATGCCCGGCAAAAACGGACAGATTTATCCCGCCCATTCTTCGATTTGTCTGGAACCGCAATTTTATCCCGACAGTCCGAACCAGAGCCACTTCCCTTCTACCCTTTTATTGCCGGGAGAAATATATCAGCATCATATCGGGTTTTCATTTTCTATTCAGCCGTAACCATGTCCGCAGAAAAAATACATACCGAATTTGCAAAGCGCTTTGGAATGGGCGGAACCCTTTTTCAGGCCCCGGGAAGAATCAATCTCATCGGCGAACATACCGATTATAACCAGAGCTGGGTATTACCTGCTTCCATCAACCGGTATATATCCGCAGAAATTAAACCAAACAATACCCAAACCATTCGTGCGTATTCAATCGATTTTGATGAAGAAGTGCAACTTAATCTGCATGACTTGCCAAAGAAAAATCATTGGAGCAATTACATCTTAGGCGTAGCGGCAGAAATGCAACGGGCAGGTTATTCCATTCCGGGGTTTGATTGTGTGATAAGCGGAGATATTCCCCAAGGGGCGGGATTATCTTCTTCGGCCGCCTTGGAAGCGGTAATTGCCGTGGGCTTAAATGATTTGCTTCAGCTTCACATTCCGCGTGAAAAACTGGCTCAGATCTGCCAATCGGCAGAACATAATTATGCCGGCGTCCCTTGCGGAATAATGGATCAGTTTGCCTCCCTGATGGGAAAAGAAAACCAAGCCATTCAACTTGATTGCCGAACATTAACCTACACATATTTCCCCATTCCCGAAGGGGCGAGATGGCTTTTGTTGCACTCCGGCGTGAAGCACAAACTTGCCGATTCGGAATACGGAAAACGCCGAAATGAATGTGAACAGGGCGTAGAAGTATTGAATGCCCAATTTCCTGAAATCAAGAGCCTGAGAGATGCAAGTCTTCAACAGCTTCATGCAGTGAAAGTAAAATTAACCGATACGGTGTTCAACCGCTGCAAATATGTGATTGAAGAAAACGAGCGGGTGGCATTATTCTGTCAAGCGTTGCAGCAAAATGATTTTGAAACCGCGGGAAAACTGCTCAATCAAACCCATGCCGGTTTATCGGAATTGTACGAAGTAAGTTGTGAAGAATTGAATTTTCTTGTCAGGATAGCGATGGAAACCCGGCATGTGTATGGAGCTCGGCTAATGGGCGGTGGGTTCGGGGGCTGTACCCTGAATCTGCTGAAAGAGGATTTCTCCGAAAAGCAACTGCATGAAATTCAGCAACGATTTGAAAATACATTTGGATATAAACCCTTGGTCATTGATGTAAAAACGGGTAAAGGGGCTTCCGTAAAAGATTAACGGATAAGGGTTACATGTCCCAACAGTGTTTTTTCTGTGCCGTCTATATACACGATATCCACTTTGTACACATAAACCCCCTGCGGATAAAGCGTTCCTCTTTTGTTTTTTCCGTCCCAACCCTGATAAATATTATCCGTTTCAAACACTTTTTGGCCCCAGCGGTCTACAATCAGCGCATTAAAGGTTTTCACCCCATAATCAGATACGTACCAAACGTTGTTCAACTGATCTAAATTGGCAGGCGTAAATGCATTGGGAATAAACGGACCATCATGAAACACATCTACCTGAACCACGCTGTTGGCTTCGCAGCCGTTGGCATCGGTTACCACAAGAGAATAATGTGTGGAATTAGTAGGCCAGGCCAAGGGATTGGGACAATCATTACAACTCAGATTATAAGACGGAATCCAATAAATGGAGAGATTTCCCGTACCACCGCCATATCCCGGGGATAAAGTCAGATAATCGCCCAATTGTATCTGATGATAGGTAGAATCCGTAGTAAGAGGCGGGGGCTCAGAAATGGAAGCGGTGAAGGTGGTATCACAGCCACGGCTGTCTACCATGATAATGGTATAATTACCGGCAGGTAAGTTTGAAAATTGGTTACTTCCGCTTGCAGAGCCATTCAGATAGTAGGTATAAGGCGGATTACCACTTAACGGCACAATCGTAATCGTTCCCGTGGGAATACCGTTACAAAGAATATCGGAAGAGAGTACATTTCCATTGATAGAATTACCCGTTCCCACAGTAAAATTTTGTGAATAATTACAGTTGTAAGTATCGGTTACCGTAAGTGTATAATTACCGCCCGTCATACCGGTTACATCTTCTGTAGCAGGTCCGTGGCTCCAAGAATAGTTAAAAGGACCCGTGCCTCCGTTTAGGCTTACATTAATTTCTCCATCAAACACATCGGGACAGGATTCATCTGTTATCTGCGCTTGAAATTGAGGGGAAGAACTCAACGTAGAAATCTGTACCGATGCCTGTTCAGAGCAGTTGTTATCGTCCGTAACCGTAACGGTATAGCTTCCCTGAGGCAAACCGTTTGCCGTAGCTGTATTTTGCACCGGATTTGATGTCCATGAATAGGTATATGGAGCGGTACCGCCGGCGGCAACCACTGTAGCGGAACCATTCGTTCCACCCGGACAGTTTACATCCGTAAAATTGGTATTCAATACAATTTCCGTAGGCTCTGTAACTGTATAATCGGCCGTAACCTCACAACCGTAGGCGTCAGAAACCACTACTGAATAATTACCTGCATTCAGATTATTGATACTTAATGCCTGAGTAACGGGTACCGTATTCCATTCTGCGGTAACAGGAGCATCTCCCGATAATATATTCAGCGAAATGGCTCCATCTCCTGAGTTGAAACACGATAAATTACTGATCGTTTCCGAAAATGTAATTTCCGGGGCTACCGTAACCCATATGGTATCGGGCGCACCGCAGGGCGGTGGCGTTTCATATATTATCTGATGGGTTCCAGGTCCTGCCAAAACAGGATCGAAAGTACCGAGTTGCGTATCTGTAATACCCGTTCCCGACCAAACGCCCCCTGTTTCCGAAACCTGAAGATTTACAGCAGCTGCCCCAAAACAAAAGGTAGTGGGTTGAGTGATTACCGGCGGTACGGGAGGGATATAATCAAAGAAAACAGAATCCACAGTAGTGCATCCCAGTGAATTGGTAGCCGTAAGATAAAACCAGGTATCTACCGTGGGCGAAGGGTCAATATTTTGAGGTAATACGGCACTTCCGCCTGTTGGGGTTGGAAAAGCATATGCGGGATTGGATGTCCATTGGTATGTGGTTGATGAAGTTAAGGTTTGCGCCACGGTACCTGGAGGAGCCGGAACCGTATAAATAGATGCCGTTTGCGGTGTACAGGAATTATCGTTGATTGTGGAATTGATATTTCCCGAATTATAGGTTATGGTAGAAGGGCCACAACTAGACACTCCCGTAAAAGAAATCGTTGCATTTGTGAGCGCACCTACATCCGCCCCAATACAGTCATAAATCTGCACTGACCAGCCGCCCTGCGTGGCATCACATCCATAAATGGGACTCCAGTTATTGTTATTGGTATTGTAGTTCCCAGGAGTCCCCTGACCATAAATTCCAAACGTTCCTGTTAATGGGGTTGGAGCGCCACACATAGCCAACAAATTCGTATTCTGGGTAGAAAAACATAAATTGTTTACATTATCCCCACCATTGCAACAGCATCCGTTTCCCGCATTAATGGCTTCAGGGTGAGGTGCCAGCGGAATAACAGGACTTCCACAACTGGGCGGGCCAATCAAAAAGAATCCTAAATCTGAAACATAAGTATGGGGAGCGGTAAAACATACTGTTACCTGCGTGGTAGCTGAAACCGGAAAAGGATCGGCCGGAGGATTGTAATACGTAAAATTATCCTGGGTAGTCATGGCGGCACTCAGCACAAAAGCCGAACATCCCGCTGCAACAGGATTTATGGTTACCGTATTATTTTTAAACCAAACCCAGGCTCTGTAACAGCCCACAATGTTTCCGCCGCCATCGGTAATCACCACCCGGTACCCCCCTGATGCTAACCCGGAAATGGTTGAAGTGGGCACGTTACTTTCTGTAGATAAAGGAGTCCATGAATTGGTGGGAAGATTATAGGTAAACCAGTTAAATGTCCATCCCGGCACTCCGGAGGGTGGTGTAGCCGTAAGGGATGGATTTAAAATCTGACCCGTAGCCGTAGGCGAACAAAAAATAAAGATAGGATCATTGGTGGCACCATTGGTGTAGTTTGTGGTTTGCGTAATCGTAGCTCCCGGTGCCGTTAATTGGGCATGTATTCTGACACCAGAAAACAATCCTACTGAAAAAAGTAAAATGAGCGTGTAGAATTTTTTCATTTCAAGTGCATGATTTTCCTTTCACAACCCCGTAAAAAGTAAACCTTTAAATAATGATACTGATTGTATTAACAGTTTAATACTGTGCGAATCTAGATATTAAACAAAAAAAAACAAACCAATTCGGAAATAAAATATAAACTTTATTTAACAAACAAAGTCAATAAAACACAGAAGAGGGCTTGGTAAACCCTCTTCTGTATAAAAACCAACACCTATGAAAAAACTATACTATCAGAAACACAAGGATTTATAATTTGTTTAAATTTTCTAAAAATAAGCGGGCAACTTGCGTTACCCGCTTATACCATGAAAACAAACACCTGTATAAAACCGTGTCAAGGAATAAACAGGAGCGCCCCAAAAAGGTTTACAATTGCATTATTTTTTAGTGATGAATGGGCGTTTTCTTTTTTCTACCTGCTAAATCATGGTTTGAAAAAGAGGAATGTTCTTGTAAGCCGGCTATAATAAACACCCCTCCTTCGCGCTCATAGTCGCTTTTATAATGCTGTAAATTTTCCATTACGGTATGGTCTATTAAATTGGCATTGGTAAAATCAATACAAATCGATTTCCCTCTGGGCAGACTGTCGAGCGATTTTTTCAGTTTGATGTAATTACTGAAAACGGCCGAATGAAAAACATGTACCGTGAATTTATCATCGAGCGTGGTTACCGTAAACATGGGCTTAAACATGTATTTGGCCGGCAATCCATTTTTAAAGTGAAATAAAAATTTGACCACAATTCCGGCAGCGATTCCCAAAAGCAGATCGGTTGAGAGGGTTATCAAAATGGTTACTGAAAAAATTACAAATTGTTCCATTCCGATTTTATAGGTTTTAAAAAACTCTTTCGGCGAAGCCAGCCGATATCCCGTAAAAATAAGCATGGCTGCTAGGGCTGTGAGCGGAATCTGATGAATCAATAATGGGAAAAAGGCGACAAAAATGAGCAGAAACAAGCCATGAAAAACATTTGACCACCAGGTTCTGCCACCGTTATTAATGTTAGCAGAACTTCGCACAATTTCCGAAATCATGGGTAAACCGCCTATCAAACCGGCCAATGTGTTGCCTACCCCAACACCGATTAAATCCCTGTTCATATCTGATTTTCTTTTATAGGGGTCAATAGAATCAATGGCTTTGGAACTCAGCAAAGATTCCAGACTGCCCACTAAAGCAAACATGATGATGTATTTGAAAGAGGTAAACGTGAAAAGCGCCGAAAAATCAGGAAATGTAACCGCCGAAATTAAATTATCGGGTAGGGTAACCAAAAATTTAGGTCCGATGGAATACTCATGATTATCCAAAAACAGATACGTGTGTTCGTGCTCTAAATCAAAATATCGGCCTATCGGGATGGCAATAAGCAAAACCAATAAAGGAGCGGGAATCATTTTGATGTATTTGTTTTTAAACAGAGGAAGAATAAACAGCACCAACAGACTGACTATTCCGATGATGGCAATTTCAGGATTCATCTGGGAAAAACTGTGTGGAATTTCAGCCATGAGGCCTATTGTTTCCTTGGCTTCGGGTTTCACACCGAAAAGCACATGTACCTGTTTTGCAATGATGATAATACCAATAGCCGCCATCATGCCGTGTACTGCCGCTGAGGGGAAAAAGTCGCTCAACACACCCGATTTTAAAATACCGAATACAATCTGAAGCAAACCGGCAATCACAATCACGGCAAGCGTGAGCTTATAACCCAACAGGGGATCCCCGTTACCAAGTTCTTCAACCGCCCCCAAGGCAATCACAATCAGGCCTGCAGCAGGCCCTTTGATGGTAAGATTTGAACCCCCGAAAAAGCTGACCAACACTCCGCCTATTATAGCGGTAAAAGTGCCCGAAACCGGAGGAAATCCGCTTGCCATTGAAATACCAAGACACAAGGGAAGCGCAATTAAAAATACTAAAAAACCGGACACCAGATCCTGTTTCCAGTTTTCTCGAAGTCCCGCCAATCCTTTTTTGGGAATTCCTAAATTAGAGTTTGAATTCATGATATAAAAATTAAATTTTTAAACTGTATTAAGCTGATCGATATGGGTTTTCGTGGTTATTTTTTACATGCGGACCCAAAAATAACCGCGCATAAATTCGGATTAGAGCAATCCCGCCCACAATAAAGCTGATGGCATTAAAAAAAGCCAGAAAAAACTGATTTTCGTGGATATGACTAAATATTAAATCTTCTCCTAAAAAGGAAAAACTAACAGGAAATCCCATCAACCCAAGTACTGCTAATAAAAACACAAACGAAAGGCGTGGATATTCATACACATGACCGTAATAGCCGTTGAGTGAAAAATGGTCAGGCTCATGATTTTTGAGCATTTTAAGACTAACATACCCTAAAATCCCTGCAGGAATAATTCCGCTGAGATATATCAGACTATGAGAAAAATCAAAATGCTCATTAAAGGAAACTGCCAGTGTAATCCAAAAATGAGCCATTATTACCAAAAGCCAAGCAAGACGTGGAAGCTTCCGCTCTGAAAAAGCTTTTAGCACCATAATCATTGCTATAAACGAAAAAACCTCGGGGATATAATTCAATATATAGGACGGGATATATTCCTGATGAAAGTGAAAATAAATACCTACCAGATAGACCGGAATAAAGAACAAAAACACATTTTTCATATTCAAAAAATCGAGCTTGTGGCCTGCTTTTTTTAGTGGAGTAAACGCAATTTTATTCATCAGTCTATCTAAATTCCATTCTTTGAGCGAAAGCAGATATATGGAATTGCTGAGCCTTGAAGGAAAATATGCTCCCCCTTTTTGGCTATTTTCTTTGTAGTTGTAAAACTGATCTCTGATTAAATAACTTACCACAGAAGGGGATACCAAAAGTTGATAGGTGCGTAAAAATGCATTTCCTGCAAAATGAATTAATGCCAAATTTTCGAATCCTGCCGCCACTTCCATAAAAATGATTCCAATCTGCACAATGGATGAATACGCAATCTGGCTTTTTACGGTGGATTGAACGCGGGCGATAAAAAAAGCTACAACAGCTGTTGTAAAACCAAGCAAACCGATTAAAATGCGAACTACAGGCTGATGCTCCCAAAAGGGAAACGTGCGCAGAAGCAGAAAAACCCCAAAATGCACTGAAAGGGAACCATAAAATATGGCACTGGACGGAGTGGGCCCTTCCATGGCTCTGGGCAACCACGACGAAAACGGAAGCTGCGCGGATTTAGCGGCGGCGGCAATCAAAAGCATGAAGGAAATAAACATGCCTATTTCGCTATGCGATGATATATGCTCATGTACCAAATCGTAATTATTGAGCCGGAGAAAGGTTATATTTTCATGCCACAGATGATGGCTGGCCCACATGGCAAGCAGTATACCCACATCGCCGATGCGGTAAATGGAAAATACTTTCACGGCATTACTTACAGGCAAATAGCGGTTACGATAAAAAGCAATCAGTAAAAAAGACGAAAGCCCCAACACTTCCCAGCCAATAAACAGTGTTTCGAAATTGCCTGAAAAAATGGTAATGTTATATCCCAGATAAAAAAACAAAACCGTATTGAAAAACCGCTTGTAGCCTACCTCCCGGTGAAGATAATAACGGCTGTACGCTATTATCAGAAAGGTTAAAAATGAACCGACAAACAGATATACGGCCGTTACTTTATCGAAATAAAAATCTATGAGAAATTCATAGGATTCGGAACGATATACCACAAATTCTTTCAGGTTTAGCGTTTCAAAACCGGAAATAACCCATAGCACAAAAAAGCCGATAAAGAGAAGCAGATTCAATCCTGTGGTTATATAGGCCGTTCGTGACAACCATTTCTCACTGCCGGGTTTAATGAACAGACTGACCAAAAACCCAAATAACGGAATCAGAATAAACAACTGAATAATCCAAACGATATCCATAACACCTCTATCAGATTAATTGTAAAACAGGTATATTTTGAGCTGTAGATTCCATAAGCAGTTCAACATGCTGAACCGTGGGTATTTCGGATGTTACACATTCATAAGGCATCATTTTGCCCTGCTTAAATATGTACACTTGCTGAGACACGGGATCAATTACCGATAATAGCACCCATTCGTTTTTAAACCACTCGTACGTTGCGGCGTTTCGTTGGATCACATCCAACACCACCTCCGGTTTTTGCTCCACAATCATCATCAGCCTAACGGGGTCATGCACTTCTAACATCTGCAGAGGCAGCCCGGGCCTTAAATCGCCATCCATTCCATTGGCCACTCCGATTAATCCCATCACATTATGCGGCAACTTGGTGCCGGCGCCCAATTTCTGATTATCAACCCGCGAGAAATAGTACTCCAGATTAATGCCTCCACACACCGGTGCGGCAGCCCGCAAAATAGAAAGCAGCGCATTTCCGTCTGTATCCGTTCGATAATCGTACGAATTCAAAAAAGAGCGTCTGTCCAGAAACAAATGTCTGGTCAACTCTCGTCTGCCCACAATACAAAGTGCATTGGTGGCGTGGTTCAATTCGGGCCTTGGCTCAAACAATGAAACAGAACGCAACTTCACTTTTTCGTGCACTTTGGCCGCCTCAGCATGAGAATCGGTTAGTATAAATCTGCGTGAACGTTCCTTGGCATTACTATGCAAAGCCTTTTCAAATATTGCGCGATGCTTTTGAAAAAGAACCGCATGCTCAACCGTTAAGTCTTTTTCCGGGAAATAATCAATTTCATCCCGGGTGGTATCGTGTAAGGCCCCGATAAAAAAGGTGTTTTCAGGAATTACAATTCCTCTTTCGGCCAGTATTTTTCTTACTTCGCGATGATTGGCCATATAAGAGAATACCCTTGCATTCACCGATCCGGGACGACCACTGCATGCCCCGCAATCGTAACCCGCATAGTGCGTATTATTGATGCTGCTTGCACCATGGCCCACCACATAAATAAGCGGTGCAAAATCTTTCAACAGACCGATACTTTTCAATAGCCCTTCCACCCTGTCGGCCATTTCGTCTGTTTTAAATCCAACCTGAAGCCCCTCTTCGCTTTCACAATTTGGGTTATACTCTATACTGAGCTTCCCCAATTTATCCATATGGGCCGAAGAACTCACCATCGCGGGGCTTTTGGAAGGCTTGAAAATATTGATGAATAACCTTACTGCCGACCAGAACCCAAATGTCTGCGAAATGATCCAGGCACCTAAAAATCCATGAGTATGTTTGGTGAAGTGGGCATCCTTTTCAAACGCTTTTTGGCTATCAGTTTCTTTTATCAGGTATTTAGGATTCAGCGGTGCCGGGCACACCTTGGTGTGAAACTTTCCATGTTCCGGCTGAAAATAAAATTCCACATTAAAAAAGCCGGGAGTTCCATACGTCCGGGCATCCGAATCGAGTTGTTCTACATAACGCCTTAGTGAACATTCTCTGTCGTCGATACAAAAGAAAGCCTGGAATGAAGGCATTTGGTTCTCCTCAGTATCCGATTTGCTTTTTCGAGGCAGCCCCTTCAATACCTGATCAAAATACGACCATTCATACGCCTGTTGCCAAATCTTGTATATAACATCCAATTCCTTCTCAGGAACCTCGCCCCAAATGGGCTGAATCTGTTTTTCAATAACTTGTGAAAGCGGCGCCCAGGTAGCATTAAATTTTGAATCTAACGCATCTATTTCCAGAATCAGTTCAAAAAATATAAAATCATGCAGACTTATGTCCCGTTTATCGAGCAGGCTTTTTGTATTGTGTTCTATCACGGAAACCATACCCGACCAACCCGGGTGAGAAAATTGCTGATCGAACAGATATGGCTCAAAGTATTCGGGTTTACCCACCACAATTTCAAGCAATTTTTCGAGCGTTGTTTCTTCATCTAAAAGCAGTTTTTTAGCCCGCTCTCCTTTCAACATGCCCCAAAGACTATTCTTTTCCAAATTTCTTAAGGAAGCCAAAAATCCGGGCGTAGTTTCCGGAAATTGCCAGATTGAAATTCCCTGATCCAGATAACTGCCCACTACCCTAAATAAAAAGGGAAAAACTGCTTTATCCAGATTAAACTTGTATTGTTCTTTCCATAGGTTTCTGAACAATCCTATGCAGGAAGAAAGTGATATATCATACTCTCCATACAGCAGCTTTTTTTTCCAAACTTCAGGGGCGTCTGTGCGTGTAATTTCAAGAATACATTTATCCAGAATCGGGTCATGAATCTGCCCGGAGTGATACAGATTTCTATACTCCGACAAACTCAAATACACCTTATATCCGAACCATGCCGAGGCTTTTCTGAGCGCCTCATGAAATGGCAAATCCTGAAATGCGTGTAGCGTATTATGATGAATAAAATCCTTTAAAGGAGACTGGGCAGGTAAAAAATGTGCCAGTTTATGAAGGGTTTCGGCTTTATTAAATATTGCAATTGAACTCTCCTGCGTGGAGACTTTTGTAAACATAAATTGACGAATTGATGCATAACCTAAAATCAAAAAACACAACAGAAAGCGCACAACCCATTCAGGGTTCACTGTTCTGTAAAAAAATGTCGATTAGGTTAAAATCAGATTCTGATATTGCACCACTTCAGCCAGATTTGTCCGAAGTTTACGGTAGGCACCGTAATGGATGAGGTGCTCAGTCTTTTCAGAGAAAAACCGAAAACACGCTGCAACAGGGAAGGTATATCTAACGAAAAGTCAATGGGGGATTTATCCTCTTTTCCTTCGTCTTTTGAAGTGATTCCTGAAGGAACGGCTTCTGTAGTTGCACCCGCATTACCGGCCAAAGGAATGGAGTCGCCTGTGATAAGCTGAGCGACAGATTGTTTGTTGCTTACTTCAGCCTGATGTCGGGAATTAACCAACCCCATGGAAATCAAAGCCCCGATAAATACCACAAGGTAAAAGGAAGCGATGAGCCGCATTTTGAGATTGTTTTTTTCCTCGTTCATTTTAAAAAACTTATGCAAAGTTAAACCACATAATTCCCATTAAAGCAAATTTTACATGTGAAATTATTCTTAAATCAAATAAAAAACTGAAGTTGAATCACTCCCATATTTCGTCTTATTGCCCGTTGTGTAGTTGAGTTGAAGTAAGGTCTGTTTTCCCAACCGGCTGTCAGTTTTATGTTTTGTTGTTTGATAAACACGTTAACACCCGCCTGATACACACTGATGGGTCTTTTTATCACCCTGAAGTCCGCAATAAGAGTCGTGGCATAAGGCATAAACCTAATTTCTGTTTTAGGCAGATTGGGCAAAAGAAATCCGGCCTGCGCATATAATGAATTTCCAGTTCCTACCATCGGAATTGCATTCCCCGGGCCATGAATATGGCTTGAAGCTCCCGAATAAATATTATCTACGGCCACCTGTCTCAGATAACCGGGCCCAAAATCGGTATAGGTATACGCACCATAAAGATTCAAAGCATATTGTTTTTGGTTTCCTAAAGGCATTTCAAAAAACACATCTACCGAAGCCATGATTAACGGAGAATATGCCGTATCTCCCAATGAGGTTTTATACCACAGAGCCTTGGGTCTGTAGCGGGCTCCGGCACCCAGATTCAAGATTTTCTTTTTACCCAGATACGTGCCTGCTTTATAGGGTATTTTATCCTGTTCTTTATCGAAAAACTGCCATTCGAGATAGGTGCCCAATTCTATGGCGGGATCTCTTGGCGAAAATTGGGCAAATTCGCTAATAGGTTGCGATGCATTAAAGCTGGCTGATTTTGTATAAGAAAACGGTTTAATAGCAGAGAGCCTGAAATTTAACCGGTTCACTGACCCTTTTACGTATACGCCCAAATTTCGCACGAACTGGTCTGTTTCGTCATTCAGTTGTTGCTGGTATATAGGGGCATCATGCCCTAAAATAGATGCTACCCCCGGCGCTGCAAAACGCGATGACGTGGCCCAAGAATGAAGTCCGGCTCCCACATATAAATGGTTTTTTACTACCATGTAGTCCATACTCAGGTCGTGCATGAAAAACGAAGGCTTACGAACCGTAACATAATTAAAGTTATTTAGCCCAAACTGCGAGTAAATAAACACTCTTTCATGCGGCTGAATCATCAACTGCATCCGGGCTCTACGAAAGCTAAAATCAAACTGATGATCTTTCGTTTCGTCAAAAATTAACGTTCCCGGATTGTTTTGATTATATCGGGCCCAAAACTGGCCTAAAACGGTCATTCGGATGTATCGGTCTCCTTTTTCATTAAGAGAATAGGTTAACCCTTCATTCCATACATCCTTGGAAAACCCTTGGGAATAGCTTCCCAACTTACATACGATAATAAACACTCCCGTTAGGAGTAATGCTTTTTTGAAATACATAATTTATTGATTTTAAAATTAAACGCTGCTGTAAAACAGGTAAAATCAAATCAGTAAAACACGAAAGCGTATGTATTTAGAAAAGTAAATTTTCGGTGAGCCTACTCCCCGTTGCAGCTTTTGGGGGAGTCGAGTTTTGATGTTGCCTGCAGCTTGTTGAATTTTCGAAAAAAACAGCCTGTTTTTGGCCGCTTTTTGGCTTTCGGCACATTCAGTTTCTTCTTTAAGCAGGTAAATTGAAAGGGGAAAAGAGTCTTTTTCCAATGGAGATGGATTTGCCATTTCGCATCGGACAAGTTCTGTATGTTCTGAAACCGTATTACCGCTGTTCACTAACAGTGATGTAAATGCGGCAATAAAAAAATTAATCAGAAACATGTAAGTCAACCTTTTAGCGGAACGAAGTTCTGCAATTAACCATTACAACAGGCTATTTAACGAACATTTATCATTTACAATATTCACCAGATCAGCCACATTTACCCTTTCCTGCGCCATGGTATCGCGGTAGCGGATGGTAACCGTATTGTCTTCCAACGATTGATGATCTACCGTAATACAATAAGGAGTACCGATGGCATCCTGACGGCGGTAACGCTTACCGATGGCATCTTTTTCGTCTTTAACGCAGTAAATATGTTTGCGCAGGGTATTGAAAATTTCATTGGCCTTTATATCCAGCCCGTCTTTGGGCATCAACGGAAGCACGGCTACCTTCACGGGCGCCAGGGGAGCGGGCAGATTCAGAACCACACGCTCCGAACCGTCTTCCAGTTTTTCTTCTTTGTACGAAGCCGAAAGCACGGCCAAAAACAAACGATCTAACCCTACTGAAGTTTCCACTACATAAGGCACATAATTCTGGTTTAATTCGGGATCAAAATATTGCAGTTTTTTACCGCTGAACTGCTCATGTTGTTTCAGGTCAAAATCGGTGCGGCTGTGTATGCCTTCCAACTCTTTGAAACCCATCGGGAATTTAAACTCAATATCCGCCGCGGCATTGGCATAGTGGGCCAATTTTTCATGATTGTGAAAACGATAATTTTCTTCGCCCAATCCCAAGGCCGTATGCCACTTCAGGCGGGTTTCTTTCCATTTTTCGTACCACTCCATTTCGGTGCCGGGGCGTACAAAAAACTGCATTTCCATCTGCTCAAATTCGCGCATACGGAAAATAAACTGACGCGCCACAATTTCATTCCGGAACGCTTTTCCGGTCTGGGCAATTCCAAAAGGAATTTTCATACGGCCAGTTTTCTGCACATTCAGGTAATTCACAAAAATACCCTGTGCCGTTTCGGGGCGCAGGTAAATGGTGGATGAATCTTCGCTCACCGAACCCACCTGCGTGCTGAACATCAGGTTAAACTGACGCACTTCGGTCCAGTTGCGGGTTCCGCTCAGCGGACATACAATTTCGCAATCCTCAATAATCTGTTTCATTTCTGCCATATCGTTATCGTTCATGGCTTTGTTGAAACGGGTATTTACGGCATCATATTTCTGTTGATATTCCAACACCCGCGGATTGGTGCTTTTATACATGGCGGCATCAAACGAATCGCCGAAACGTTTGGCGGCTTTTTCTACTTCTTTGTTGATTTTATCTTCAATTTTTCCCAGATAATCTTCAATCAGGTTATCGGCGCGGTAACGCTTTTTACTGTCTTTATTATCAATCATGGGATCGTTGAATGCATCCACATGGCCCGATGCTTTCCACGTAGTGGGATGCATAAAAATAGCCGCGTCAATACCCACGATATTATCGTTCATATGCACCATACTGCGCCACCAGTATTCACGGATATTCTTTTTAAGTTCTACTCCGTTTTGGGCATAATCGTACACGGCACTCAGTCCGTCATAAATATCGCTCGATGGAAAAATAAACCCGTATTCTTTGGCGTGGGAAATAATTTTTTTCAGTAGGTCGTCTTGCACGGCTTTTTAATTTGCTGCAAAAGTAACAGATAAACCCCAATAAGGAAGAATTTAGGAAGGCTTTTGAGAAGCCCCGTCTTTTAGGCTATTTACCAAGATTCTGCTGCCATTTCCAGGCAGAAGCCATCATATCGTCCAATGTGTAAGCCGGTTTCCATTGAAGCTGTTTTTCGGCTTTGGAAGAATCCGAATAAATGGCAGAAATATCCCCTGCCCTGCGCGGTCCGATGGCATAATTCAACACCAGTTGATTCACCCGCTCAAAGGCTTTGATGGCTTCCAGTACACTCACCCCTTCTCCGCTGCCCAAATTGAAAATTTCAGGATTTACGGTTTGAACTTCCGATTGCGAAAAACGGAGCGCTTTCACATGGGCATCGGCAATATCGCATACATGCACGTAATCGCGGATGCAGGTGCCGTCGCGGGTGGGATAATCATTTCCGTGTACCGAAAATGCCGGCAAAATTCCTGCGGCACTCATGGTGATAATGGGCACCAGATTATTGGGCTTTTGCAGTTGGATTTCACCGATTAAACCCGAAGGATGTGCGCCCACGGGATTAAAATAGCGCAACAACACACAATGAATTTCGGGATGAATAACCGCAAAATCACGGATAATACGCTCTCCCGCCAATTTGGTATACCCATACGGCGATTCGGGCTCAGATAAGGGCGTATTTTCATTCACGGGAAATACACTCGTTTGCCCATATACCGTACACGAAGAAGAAAAGATGAATGATTTGATTTGAAATTCCGCCACACATTCCAGCACATGCAGCAATCCGTCAAGGTTATTGCGATAATATTCCAGGGGTTTTTCTACACTTTCGCCTACGGCTTTCAGGGCGGCAAAATGAATGATTCCCTGTATTTCGGGGTGTGCCTTACAGATAGTTTTCAGATGGCCCGGATGACTGATGTCGGCTTCATAATGTACCGGGTTTTTGCCACATACGGCTTCTATACGGGCATACGTTTCTTCGGTAGAATTGGAATAATTATCCACAGAAATCACTGTTTGAACGCCTGCGTTGAACAGCTCAATAATGGTATGTGAGCCGATATACCCCGCACCACCCGTAACCAACACACACGACAGTTCTTTATTCATGCTCCAAAGCTAAACAATCTTCTTTTTGTTCAGATTAAAGGTTATCTGTTAATCGTTATTTGTTAATGGCAGAATGCAGTAGGCAATAGGCATTACCATTAGCACATCAGCATATTAATTAATTAGCACATTCTTTTTTTCTTGGTTCTTGGCTCTTGAATCCCATCATCCGGAGCGTAGCGGAGCATGCAACGCACGAAGCAAAGCGCAAAGCGAAGCGGCGCACGTAGTAATAACCGATAGCGGAATAAATTGGTATTCCCATCAGCACATTGAACCATCAGCAAATTATCAAATCATCAAATTATCAAATCATCAAATTGACTACTTCTTTGTTTCAAAAAGCGCTTCGCGCGGAACCACTTTAATTTTTGTACCCGATTTAAGGGTTTTAGAAATAGCCCCGTAGGGACCTTCCACCACATTTTCGCCCGCTTCAATCCCCGAAACAATGGCTATATGCCGGTTATCCTGAATGCCTGTAATTACTTTACGCATTTCCACCGTATCGTTTTTTACCACAAATACATACTCTATAAATTTTTCTTCAGTACCCGATGAACCCGTATCGGGTTTAGCCGTAACGGACTGAATAGGCACGGCAATCTGATCCTTTACCGATTCCGTAAAAATTTTCACCGTGGCCGACATACCGGGTCTGAAGGGCGATTGTCCTTTCGGTAAATCTTTTTCTAAGTGTTGATACGAAGAACGCAACATCCGGATTTTCACTTCGAACTTAGTTACCTCATCGGAGCTGAGCTGTGAAGTGGCAGAAGATTTGGGCGAATTCGCCATTTGGGTAACTATCCCTTTAAATTTCTGGTTCGGATAAGCATCCACCTCTATGGCGGCCGTATCGCCCAATGATAGACGAACGATTTCGTTTTCATTCACTTCCACCACTACCTGCATTTCATTGAGGTTGGCAATACGCAGCAGTTCGGTGCCCGACATCTGCGAAACCCCTACTACGCGTTCGCCTTTTTCTACGGCCAGCAGCGATACCGTACCCGAAACAGGCGCATAAATTTTGGAACGGGATAAATTTTTGGAAGCCTGGCTCATGCCGGCGCGGGCATTTTCTGCCGAAAATTTCGCCGCACTCACATTTTGTTCGGCAGCCGCCAGTTCCGACTTAGCCACTTCAAAATTGGCTTTTGCCGTTTCAAATTCTGCCGTGGAAATGGCTTTTTTATCAAACAGTTGTTTCTGCCGGTTATAGTCGGCTTCGGCGCGGGTCATCTGGGCTTTTGCCTGATCTAAACGGGCTTTGGTTCCGGCCAGTCCGGCCATCGCATTGTTGTATTGGGCCGTAGCGGCTTCAAACGATGTGGCTAATATTTCGGGATTGATTTCTGCCAAAGGTTGCCCCACCGTAACCGAATCGCCTTCGGCTACATAAAGCGCCACAATTTCGCCCGACACGTCGCTGCTTATTTTCACCTCCGTCTCGGGACGAATTTTTCCGTTGGCCGACACCGTTTCCACGATGGTTCTTTTTTCAACCGTTTCGGTGCTTACCAGCGTAATGTCTTTTTTTCCGCAGGAACCCAAAAAGGCTGCAAAAGCCAAAACGTATAGTGTTATTTTTTTCATTTTCTGTATGTTTTCAAATTACAGGGTCAGTTCTTTGCCCATGTAAAATTCTAAAATTTTAATCCGGTAAATAAACTCATAACGCGAAAGCAGGGTTTCCAGCTCGGCGTTGTTAAGTTGGGTTTTGGCATTATTAAAATCAAGAGAATTCATAGCGCCAGCATTGTACCGTTCTGTGGCGTATTCAAACGCTTCTTTTAATGCATCCACATTTTTTTTGTTTGCCTGATAGGTAATAAATCCGGCCCGTGCATCATTGAATGCGGTCTGAATCAGATTACGCAGATTCTGCTTCTGAATATCCACATTCAGGCGGCTGTTGAGCAGCTGGATTTTGGCCCGCTTAAGCGAAGCATGGTTTGCCAGACCGTTAAATAACGGAATGCTGAGCGAAAATCCCACCTGCGTATTCTGGTTGTTTTGCAACTGGTTAACAAACGGCGTGCGTTCCCGCTGAAAATTCACATTGATAATGGGCAACTGCGGAATGGCCACCGTGTCGCCCCCGTAGGTGGGATACACATTAGGCGGAAGCGGCGTTACCGAAACCAGCGTATCGGTTATGCGCTGCGATAGCGAAGAATAACCCGTACCATAACTGGCCGATAAAAACAATGAAGGACTGAATGCGCCTTTAGCCACCGCTACCCCTTTTTGGGCGCTGCGCATGCTCATTTCGGCGCTTTGGATTCCCGGATGCAGTGCCACGGCATCCATATATACCTGAAAGGAAGACTTGGTCAACAGTTCTTCGGCTCCTGCGGGAATTTCCATTTCGGGTTTTTGAATCTGTATATCATCCTGATTCAGGTTCAGAATCTGAATAAGTTGCAGACCTGCCTGGCGGATGGCATTTTCGGCATTCACCTTATTGATCATTTCGCGGGTGAGCTGGGCCTCTATATTCAAAAAATCACCACGGGTGACGGCTCCCGCTTCGTAGAGCGTACGGGTGCGATCCAACTGATTTTGGGTAAGACTCATCTGTCCTTCGGCGATGGAGAGTCTGTCCAGTGCAAACAGCAGTTGCAGGTAGGCATTGGCCAGATTAAGCGACAAGTCGTTTTCGGCCTGCTGCACGGCGAGTTTATTGGCATCTAAGGCATAGCGGGCCTGTTTTAGGCGGTTTATGTTTTGCAGACCGCCAAAGAGCAGCCAGTTCCCGTTGACACCTATATTACCGCTGGTGGTACGTTGGTTCACGAACGTCAGGTTAAACTGGTCGAGCCGCTGTCCGAACGTATACCCGCCGAACAGGCTGGCATTTACCGTGGGAGCGAAAGCCGTTTTGGTCTGAAAAAAATCAATTTCGGCCGATTCCACATTGAGGCGGCTTTGGGCCAGGTTGAGGTTATTGTCCCGGGCATAGGTAATGCATTCCTGCAGGGTCCACACCTTGCCCCCGGTTTGGGCAAAGCCCGCCGCAACACACAAAAACAACGGCAAACCAAATAATAGACGTTTCATAAGCCTTGTAAAAACAGCGGCAAATTAACGGACTTTTACGGGTTCACGGGTATGTTTAGACGTTGCGCCCGTTTTTGGGGAAGAATGGAGGATTCGGGAAGCCTTTCGGGAATGGAGGGGCATGGAAGTAAGAAGAGCGGGAAGACATTTGGGCAATCGGAAGGAAACAAATATATTTGGAAGTGAAAAAGGCCGGAACCCGATGAACGGACAAATCACCAAAAAAATAAAACGCAAAAAGGGTGTGCTTTCTATCTAAAATGAACCGGACAAGTGAAAAGTAAGCGTTCTTATGCAATTAAAATTTAGGGTATGACAATAAAATTAAATAAGGCATATAACAATTTACCTCTTCTTCCTCCAAAGCAATCTTGGGTTGAAACAATCTCAATCTTAAAGCAAGAAAGCAAATCTGCTGTTGCATTGGCTGAATTAAAGGGCCTTACAAACACATTGCCCAATCCGAACATTCTTATCAATGCAGTTATATTAAAAGAAGCACAAGCGAGTTCTGGAATTGAAAATGTAATCACCACTCAAGACAAACTTTACCAAGCTTTATATGCCAAGTCCGCCAAACCTGATGGAGCCACCAAAGAGGTTTTACGATACAGAGAGGCATTACTTTTGGGCACACGCCTAATCAAAGAAAGAGGCTTCCTCAATACAAACGGAATAATTGCCATACAGAACGAATTGGAAGAAAATAATGCCGGACTCAGAAAACTTCCAGGAACGGCATTAATCAACGATTTAACTAATGAAGTGATTTATACGCCGCCGGATAATTTTGATACCATTAATCATTTGATGAAAAACTTAGAGGATTACCTGAATGAGGATAAAGACGATGTGTCTCCATTAATCAAATTAGCCATCCAGCATTATCAATTTGAAAGTATTCATCCTTTCTATGACGGTAACGGCAGAACTGGGAGGATTATCAATATTTTGTATTTGATTTACAAAGGGTTATTGAACGAACCTGTTCTTTACTTGAGTTCATATATCATTCAAAACAAAGGGGATTACTACCGATTATTACAGGAAGTTCGGACTAAGAATAACTGGGAAGAGTGGATTCTATATATGCTCAAAGGGACAGAACAAACAGCTCAAAACACCATTGAGCAAATCAACAAAATCAACCAGTTATTCAGTGAAACTCAAAATTTGGTTCAGGAGAAATTACCAAGAATTTATTCAAAAGATTTGATAGAACAGCTTTTTATTCACCCATACACCAAGATTGAATATTTGGTCAATAATTTGGGGATTGAAAGAAAAGCAGCATCAAGATATCTAAATAGTCTTGACGAAATAGGAATTTTGAAATCACAACAAAAAGGTAAAGAGGTCATTTACATAAATACCAAACTTTATAATTTACTAAAAAAAGGATGAAAAAAACGTGTGCCTAATTGTCCCATGAAAATAAAACATGTCCCAAATGTTTCATTTTTGGGACATGAAAATAAAACGTGAGACATTTTGGTACATGAAAAACAACCATGCAAAATCATCAAGAACACATCATTATGTTCCTTTCCCTCATCAAAAGAACAAGAACATGTGTTTGCGATTGGTTGGGAGAAAGGAAACAAATCAGGCGATAGGGCCGCCTATTTTTATGATCCTTATTGATTGATAGTCTGGGGGGATTCATGGAAATAAAAAGAGCGGGAAGACATTTGGGCAAACGAAAGGAAACAAATATATTTGGAAGTGAAAAAGCCCGGAACCCGATGAACGGACGAATCACCAAAAAAATAAAAGGAACCTAAAGTGCGTCAATCCACCCAAAACTCGAGAGATAAGCGCACCTTTGGTGTGCCAATAAACAAGTTAGCAGTAAGCCTACGAAAACCACTCAGCAGACAGTTTTTCATCTAAATATGAAGCTCATTTACATTATTAAGACCTAAAATTAGCTTTTTATTGTTTTTTATTCCTACTTTTGCAGGACAATTACAAATTGACAAGAAAAAATGATAATCAACTTTAGTATACAGAACTTCGGCTCGGTTAAAGACAAACAAACATTAACCTTTGAAGCTGACAAATCCGACCACTTGGAAAATAGTTATATCATTCACACAAATGGACTAAGATTACTAAAAATTGCTTTAATCTACGGAGCTAATGCATCAGGGAAGACAACAATTCTTAAAGCTCTTGAATTTCTTAGGGACATAGTTTTAGAGCCTGAAACCAAAAAAACTGATGAGTTAGACTTTCAGCCATTTTTGTTTGATTCTGAAACACCTAATCAAAACTCTTTAATTAGTATTGAGTTCATAGCAAACGACACAAAATACTTTTATGAAGTTGAGTTTTTTAGAAAAGCGGTGGTTAATGAGACCCTTAACTTTTATAATCCGAATAAAGCTAACGTATATAAGCGAACAACAGATATTAACAATCAATTCACCGAAATTAAATTTGGAAGCAAAATTAAAATCGACAAAACCATTGAAAAAAATCTTGAAGCAAATACACTTTGGAACAACACGGTCTTAGGCGGATTTCTAAAGACAAACGTTGATGTAAAAGAATTAAAAGAAGCTGTTGAATGGTTTAAAAACTACTTGCGTCCTTTAATTTTCACAAAAACACAACTAGAAGGATTTGTAACATCAAAAATTGACAAGGGAGAATTATCAAAACTTGATGTAATAAATATCCTAAAAAAAGCTGATTTTCATATTTCGGACATTGTAATCCAGGAAGAAGAAAAGGAAATTCCGGATGGCTTTATTGAATTTGTAAAAAAACAACTAAAAGCACCAGACAATGAAGTTAAAAAGTTAGAGGAAAAAGGGAAAATAACATCTGTAAATATTGAGTTTGAGCATACAGTAAACCAAACAAAATATACACTCCCAATTGAAATGGAATCACAAGGCACAAGAAGATTCTATGGTTTTGCAGGATTGCTAGCATTATTAATTAAAAATTCAACAGCATTTCCAATTGACGAATTAGAATCATCCCTCCATCCTGACTTGTATACACATTTCATTCTTTCTTTTTTACTTAATACCGATAAATCTCAAATAATAGCAACAACACACAACAGAGAAATTCTCGACAATAAAGATGTTTTTAGAAACGATGCTATTTGGTTTACAGATAAAAATGAAAAATGCTCTACTGAGTTGTTTTCTTTAGCTGATTTTGATAGTTCAATAGTAAGAAACACAACAAATATTTACAATGCCTATAAGAGCGGTAAATTAAAAGCGACACCAAATTTGGGCGACAACTTCATTGATTTGAGTATATGAGACAGTCAAGGAAGATAAGAAATCAGGTTGTTCCTACATATTCATTTGTTGTGGATGGGGAAACTGAAATTTGGTATTTGCAAATGTTGAAACGTAATGAACGGCAATTGAAAATAAATATCGAACCAAAACTTCCTCAAAGAAAAAGCATTGACGAGCAGTATAAACTTGTAATAGACCTTTCAGAACGTGAGTATTCGAAAGTTTTTTGGATAGTTGACTTAGACACAATAGTTAAAGAGTCGAGAGAAACTCCTAAAGGCAAGAAAACACCTTTGCAGACTTTAATTGAGCTTAGAGGAAAACTTCAAAAAGAATATAAAAATGTTACTGTAATCATTAATAATCCTTGTTTAGAATTTTGGCTATTACTGCATTTTGAGAAGACCTCAAAACTTTTTGACACCTGCGACAAGGCTGAAAGTCAATTGAAAAAACACTTAAAAGACTACGAGAAAACTCAGAAATATTTCACTAAACAAGACAATGATATCTACTTAAAACTTAGACCACTTCTGAAAACAGCTATATCAAACTCCTCCAATTTGGGAGAATTCGATTTGGATGAACAGACAAAAGCAATTTGTGAAATGTTTCTGCTATTTGAATCCGATGAAATAAAAAAATACTATAAAAATTGACAAAAGGCCTACTGCTAATAGGCGTTTGGCTCAATGGCGGGTGACGTGGTTAATTGAACATTCTACCTCGCATCAACATTTGTGGTGTATTGATAGTTTTGAGCTCCGAAATGCGCCAAGCGCCAAAACGTCAAACTGTCTAAAAACCTCTTTAATTTATTAACATATTGAATGTTAATAAAT
>JAKRSD010000004.1:0-37480 GCA_022402535.1 Flavobacteriales bacterium
TTTTTTACTATTTTCGGGAACAGAACGGAGGTTTTTAGACAAACTGCCGTTACCGCCAATGCTAGAAAACCGTAAACACAACAAAAATTCGTAACTTTGAAGAATGGAATATTGGGAAGAAATAAATAGTAAACTAAAACCTTGGATTGACACTGATTTGAATAAAACAGTAGTTGACCTATTTGCAGGTTGTGGTGGACTTTCCCTTGGGTTTGAAGCTAATGGATTTAAAACTATTGGCTATGAAATGGACGAACAAGCAACCAATACATACAACAAAAACTTAATTGGAGAATGCTTCAATCAAAAGTTGACAGTTGAAACAATATACCCGAAAGCTGATATTGTGATTGGCGGCCCACCTTGCCAACCATTTAGTGTTGGCGGAAAACAACTTGGCTTAAAAGATTCAAGAGACGGTTTTCCGATTTTTCTGTCAGCAATAAGACAACTTGACCCAGAAGTATTGCTTTTTGAAAATGTTCGTGGAATGCTTTACAAAAATAAGTGGTATTTAAAAGAAGTGATTGAAGAACTTGAAAGTTTAGGTTATTACATCAATTACGCCCTTTTAAATGCTGTAAACTATGAAGTTCCACAAAACAGGGAACGAGTTATTGTCATTGGTTCAAAACAAAAAATCAATCTTCCGAAAAAAGTAAACCGAAAAGTAACAGCAGGACAAGCATTGGGAGAACTTGCATTTCAATATGGTGAAGACTCTAAGTTTTTCACGGAATCTATGGACAGATACGTTGCGAATTATGAAAAAGCCTCAAAATGTATAAACCCAAGAGATTTATACTTAGACAGACCTGCAAGAACTTTGACTTGTAGGAATTTAGCAGGTGCAACGGGAGATATGCACCGAGTAAGATTAAAAGACGGTCGCAGACGCAGAATTACGGTTCGTGAAGCTGCAAGACTTCAAAGTTTTCCAGATTGGTTTGAGTTTGCAGGTACAGAAACTCATCAATATAATCAAATTGGTAATGCTGTTGCCCCAAACTTTGCATATCATTTGGCTTTAAATATCAAAAATCACTTGATGAGAGAAGCCGAAAATCAATATATCATCACAGAAAACGAACAATTAAAATTATTTGAGAATGAAGCAGTATATCAGTCCCGATAAATCAAAAACTTTTAGCGAAAAAACATCACAGGTTCAGGAACTGATAAATACCACGCTTTATATACTTGATACTTTTGGAATTCCTTTAGATGCCACGCCAAGAAGATTGGAAAGAATGGCAATTGCTTTTTTAGCCAGTGGCGACATTAAAAAAGTTGCAGACTTCAAAATAGCAAAAGACTTGAATAGTGGTTACGCTCTCAAAACAAGAGATATTATCATTTACGTGAACAACCATTTTGGAGAAAATATTAGTTCAGGTTCTTATGATGATATTCGGAGAAAAGACCTAAAACTACTAACAGTTGCAGAAGTAGTCTTGCAATCAAGCCCAAATTCAGCGACCAACGACTCAACTCGTGGCTATTCGATAAATCCGACTTATGCTGAACTAATTAGAAATTTCGGCTCAAAAGATTGGGAGAAAATGGTGTCTGAAAAATTAAAGAATATTGAGCCGTTAAGCAAAAAACTAAAAAGGGAAAGAGAAATCGCAAAAGTCAATGTTACACTTCCATCAGGTGGTGAACTTACTTTTTCCGCAGGAGGACATAACGACTTACAAAAAGCAATCATAGAAGACTTTTTACCAAGATACGGACACGGTGCGGAAGTGCTTTATGTAGGAGACACATCTGACAAATATCTTTATCTTGAAAAAGAGAAACTTGAAGAACTGAATTTCTTTGAAATTTCACACGAAGAGTTGCCAGACGTAATTGCTTACTCAAAAAAGAAGAATTGGCTCTATTTAATAGAAGCTGTTCACTCTTCGGGTCCGATAAGCGAACTTAGATTAATTCAACTTCAAAAACTTACAAAGGACTGCAAGGCTGACATTGTTTATGTAACGGCATTTTTGAATAGACCAAAGTTCAGGCAATTTATGACAGATATTGCTTGGGAAACAGAAGTTTGGATTGCAGATAATCCCGACCATTTAGTGCATTTTAATGGAGACAAATTTCTCGGACCATATAAGCCTGAATAAAAAAGCACTAGGCGGTAACATCACCTATACGCAAGCAGGAGTTTCGTGCTTCGTAAGACAGGTAAGTGGTAAATTTAATGTTCAGTTCTTCGTAGGAAGTTTAGTGGGTAAAAGCCCTGCCTGCGTATAGCTGAGAAAAGTTAGCCGGATCAATTCAAAAACCAAAACATGGAAGAATAAAACAAACGCTGGAAAATTACTGTTTATTGAAATTGGAAAAGCCTTTGTAAATCTGTTTTTGGGTAATACTTATAACAAAATCGGGTTGAGTTTAGTTCTTTTAATTCCTGGAATAACTTTTATTTCAATTAGAATATCAGAAAAATTAAAGCATCCTGAAATATTATATATAATTGGAGGATTGTTTACATCAGCTTCAATAATGTTGATTTTGAAACGGTATTCTGAATTAAAAAAGAAAATAGAATCCCAATAGAATATTGAAAGGGAAGCACTTCTGGATTTGAGCAATCCGGAAGCCCCTAACGGCAGAATTGCATTCCGCAATTAAAATATATTTCGCTCCTACGGAGCTTTATGTAAATGAAACACAATCGAATCTAGTAATATTCCGCTCCTACGGAACTTGTTTATTATGTAATTATCCATAAAATTCGCTCTCACTGATTACTCCTTACAGACAAAAGAAACATTTACGAAATATCTGTACAATGTAAAGCCCCGACATTAATCGTCGGGGGAGACATAAAAAACACGCTCTCCCGAATTACAAATCCTTAAACCCTATACCGCAAAATTAAATTCCGCACAAAAAAAGGTGAGTGATAACACCCACCTCAAGCAAAAAAGGCATTTTCAAAATAGATTATTTCTCTACGAGTAAGTAAAATGATTGTTTTTTCTACTCCTTGAACAATTATGAAACTATTAAAAATAATTCGTTTTAAACATGTACATTGCCCCTAAATATTCAAATGGCTTCTGATAAGTACTTCCATTTTTCAGAATAGGTCAAATTCATTTTTCGCTAATACAAATTCATTATGAAATCTTTTTTTACGCTGTCGGCAGTCATTTTTATGGCTATTTGCCTGAGTTCAGACCTGCAGGGGCAATCATCGGTACTGGGAAAACCCTATAAAATTCGTAATCTGGAAATTGCACAATATGATTTCCCTAATACCATGGATTGGAAGACCGCCAAAAAGGCATGTTCCAAATTAGGCAAGAGATGGAGATTACCCAACATTAAGGAACTTAAAATGATGAACGAAAACAGAAAAAAACTGGGAAATTTCAAAAAAGATTGGTACTGGGCATCAGAAAAAGTAAATCCACATTTCAGTAAAAAAGGGTTTCTGGTCTTTAATTTTCAAGACACCAGTGAATGGTGGTCTGAAGTTGAAATTAAATGGAATGTGAGGGCTGTAAAAGGTGCCTACTAATCGAAGCGCTTTCGTACTTTTTTTTAAGAAATTCCCTTATTAAAAATAATCTGTTTCCTTTCAGTTAACAAACTGAAAATCCCTATGCAGGGTAATAATAATATTTACTTTTTTATTTACCCTGGCATAAATTGGAAACAAAAGTGGTGTTTGTCAAATAAGAAATCTGATTATTTTTTCATTTCCTCTTTGCGCGATTCCTTATGCGCTTTCAGTTTTGCTTTTTGGGCATCGTCCAACAAGGCATGTACATTTTTGCGATACGATTTCTGTATTTCTTCCCTGCGGGTTTTAGCAGCTGTTTCCGTCAGGGTTCCTTTTTCCACTTCCGTTTTCAGGGTTTTCATCTGCGCCTGCTTTTCGGTGACCAGGGTCAGCATTTTCGCTTTTTGGTCTTCGCGAAGGCCCACGATTTCATCCATTTTTTTTACTGCCGATTCAGGACTGTGCCCTTGTCCCTTGTAAGATTTGTGTTCCTTCATTTTTTCCTGACGATGGGCTTTCAGTTTCGCTTTCTGCTCCTCATTCAGTATTTGGTTCAGGCCGTTGCGGAATTCCTTGCGGATTTCCATCCGTTGTTTTTTAATAGCCTCTTTGTCGGCACTCGCTTTGGCTTCCGCATGTAGCGCTTTCATTTTTTGCACCTTCACTTCGGCCAGGGATTTTACTTTGGTTTTTTGCTCGGGCGAAAGCTGCACCACGGCATCAATTTCGTTTACGATTTCGTCGGGGGTTTTGTGTTTGGGTCCTTTTTCAGAAACGACCACGAGGTTTTCTGAACTCACTCTGCGGGTTTCTTTTACATCGGTAGCCAAAAGGCTTAAGGCCGAAAGGCCAAGAACTGCTAAATTCATACGTTTATGTTTTAAAAGTGATACAACGATTCTTTCTATTCAATCATTGTACCGCGAAATGCAATTAATATGTTAAAGATTGTTTACCGTCTTGCCAGCCGCAGGCTGTTGAGTACCACCGACACCGAACTCAGGGCCATGGCGGCACCGGCAATCATCGGGTTTAACAGAAATCCATTGAAAGGAAACAAAATACCGGCCGCCACCGGAATGCCGATGAGATTGTAAATAAACGCCCAAAAAAGATTTTGACGAATACCCGAAACGGTGTTTTTAGACACTTCCCAAAATAGGGGAACCGCTGCGGGTGAGGAACTAAGCACGGTTACATGAGCCACATCCATCGCAATATCCGATCCTTTGGCCATGGCGATGCTAACATCGGCTAAGGTCATAGCTTCGGTATCGTTGATGCCGTCGCCCACCATCACCACGGTTTTGCCTTCGGCTTGCAGTTGTTTTACTTTTTCGGCTTTGTCTGACGGAAGCATGCCACCCATTACATGAGTAATGCCCAATTCGTTTGCCACGGCTTGGGCAGCCTGTTCATGATCGCCCGTAAGCAACCAGACTTCCAAACCCGACTGTTGAAGCGTACGGACAGCCTTTGCCGAATCGGCTTTGATTTTATCGTGCAGCACGGCAACACATAATACCTTTTCGGCATCAGAAAAATATATCACCGTTCCATGATTGGGACCGAATGATTCTTTTCCCTGAAAGGTATTTTGAATCGTATTTTCAAGCATCCATTTTTCATTGCCCGAAAAATAGGATTGTCCGCCAATTTCCGCTTTGATGCCCCTGCCGGGAATAGCCGTGAACCGGTCAACGTCAACCGAAGCCGGTGGATTTTCTTCAAAATAATGGACCACGGCTTTAGCCAAAGGGTGTTCCGAACGTTTTTCAATGGCATAAAACACGGAAGAATATCGGATTTGAGCCTGTTCATTGAGCCAGTGTATGGCTTTTACTTCGGGTTTTCCTTCCGTAAGGGTTCCGGTTTTATCAAAAATTACTACATCGGTTCGAGCCGCATGTTCCATGGCCTCAGCATCTTTCACCAATACATGATTTTCTGCCGCCCTGCCCATACCCGCCATAAGTGCCGTGGGAGTGGCCAATCCGAGCGCACAGGGACAGGCAATTACCAATACCGACACGGAAGCCAACAGGGCCTGTGCAAAATAGCTTGTTCCGCCCACCGAAAGCCAAAGGATGAAGGTGAAAACCGAAATCAACAGAACGATAGGCACAAAAACAGCCGCAATTTTATCCACCAGTTTCTGCACGGGCGCTTTTTGGGTCTGCGCTTCGCGGATGCGTTGTATGATTTTTCCGAGCAGACTCTCTTCGCCGGTAGATTCCGTAATCATTTTGAAACCGCCCGTTTGGTTGATGGAACCGGCAAACACCCGGCTACCGACGGTTTTTTCTGCCGGAAGGGGTTCTCCCGTCAAAGCACTTTCATCCACAAAGGTTTCGCCTGAAATTACTTTTCCGTCAGCCGCAATACGCTCTCCGGGAAGTACCACCACCGTATCGCCTTTCATCAGCGCTTCGGTGGGAATTTGTTTTTCTTCTCCATTGAGAATTACCCGGACGGTATCCATCCTTAGGCCTTTGAGCTTTTGTAAAGCCGCCGAAGTGCGTGTGGTTGCCCGATCTTCGAGCCATTTTCCTAACAGAATGAACACAATAACCAGGGCAGCCGATTCAAAATACACATGCGGATGAATGCCCCGCTCATGCCAGAAATGCGGATTAATCAGGTTAAACAGACTGAACAAAAAGGAAATGCCTGTGCTAAGCGCCACGAGCGTATCCATGTTGGCGCGTGCATGAAGGGCCAGTTTATAAGCTTTCACAAAAAACGGTCGGCCGGGAAATACAAGAATATACAAGGTGAGCACAGCGGAAACCCATTTTCCGGGCTCCCATTCCATGAAAAACATACCGAATATAAAGACCGGTATGGCCGGGATAAAAGCGGTTAAAATCTGCCGGTTTCGAAGTTCTGCTGACCTTCGCCGCTCCTCCTCCGCATCTTCGTCGGCATCTTCGGAATCAATAACCAGTTCAAACCCGGTGGAATCGACCATTTTTTTTAATGTTTCGGGACCGGTAACAGCCGGGTCATATTGAATCCAGGCGATATGATCTACAATATTCACGCGGGCTTCCAATACGCCGGGTGTATTTTTCAGGGTACCCTGAACGCCACCCGCACAGCCTGCGCAGGTCATTCCTTTTACGGCAAATCGTTTCGATATGGTGGACATGATGATGTACTTTTTTATGTGATGGTAAAATTACGTTCTTTCCTCTTTGGCGGAATCATTTTCACGCAATATTAACCTTACTGCTTTTTCTTGAAGGACCTGAAATTATAGGTAAAACTAAGCATGAAATAGCGGTTTAACACCACCGTTTCCACATCTTCCACATACACATCGGTTACATTCCGGATAATGCTGTTGTTCTGGTTTAAAATATCAAATGCCGTGAATTTAACTTCAGCGGCATCATTCTTCAGAAATTTTTTAGCCAATCCCATATTCCACAGAAAAAAATTCTGGTTAAAACCGTCAGAAAGTCCCGTGTACAATTGGTGGGTCAGTTCGCCCGTGAGTACGATTCCTTTCCAAATATCCCAATAGAAACGGGCGTTTGAATTCTGGTTCACAAAACTCGAATTCAAATTTCGGCGAAGAGTATTGTTCACATATGTAACGGTGGTATTGGAACTGATGGTGAAATCTATTTTTTTGCTGATGTTACTGCTGAGCGTAATGCCAACATTTCCCGAAGGGGAATTCGAAAAATTCACCTGATTGTTCAACATACCTGGCGTTCGCACAAAATTGGCTCCTACCGTGAAATTCAGATTACTTTTCAGTTTTTTTACAGGGAGTCCGTAGGTTACCAATGCGCGCATATTCACGTATCCGTTCATGTTCACGGGACGGCTGAGCTGAGCGCCTTGGGGCAGAAAGATTTGAGACAACACGGTGGTATCATTCTCGGCAATCTGCGTGCTGTTGGCAATGTAGTTTTGTGTGGCCGTTACGCTGAAAAGCAAAAACAATACGCGGGATTTGGCGGTATTGGTGGAGTTATAGCGCACAAAAAACGAATGCGAATAATCCTGTTTTAAGTCGGAATTTCCGATAGAAAGCAATAACGGATTGCTGTTATTGAGTACCGACTGAAAACGCTCTACGGAAGGTATATTGTTGCTTGCCCGGTAGCGGATGGTAAAGTTTTTCTGCGGACTGAAGGTGTAGCGGAACATGGCAAAAGGCAGCACATTATGAAAATCCTTCACAAACGAATTCTGTCCCGGAAAAAAGTTTTGATTATTCAACTGAGCCCACTGATACGAAGCATTCAGGATGAACATAATTTTTTTATTGTTGAAACGATACCCCAAACCACCCGATTCGGTATGGTAATAGGATTTAAAATTGTTGCTGAGCAGCGAATCCAGGCGGTTATATGTTTCGTCGGTTTCAGAAAATCCGAGTGTTTTTTTATCGGAAACACTTCTGCGAAAATTGCCCGAATAATTAAAATTCAAACTATGTCCTTTGCCCAAGGGTTCGGTATACACCCAGCGGGTTCCAAGCGAATAACCGTTGCCGTAAAGCGTAGCCAATTGGTCGAGGGAATCAGACAAAAGCACATCGGTAAAAAATTGATTTTGGGCATTGAGATTGCTGTTCCCCAAATTGGTGTTATAGCCGGTATTTATGCTGATTGATAACGTTCTTCCCGCTTTTTGAAAACGATGACGGTAGTTCAATTCATTCGAAAAATCCAGGGCAAATAAATCGGACGAAAAATCAGTGAGGGTATTATTCAGCAGGTTTTGTACCCGTTGGGTTTCGCCCGTAAAAAAACTGCTTCCTTTATTTTTCTGGAGCGTAATACGGGGTGTTATGGTTAATACATTGAACGAATCGATTTCGTATTCCATTCTGAAATTCACCCGGTGATTCATATTGGCCGATATATTTTCAGAGTTTTCACGATAAGTCTGTCCTGAATCATTATCGAGCAGGTAATTGCGGGTAATATTTTGCGAAGAACGGGTATTGGCCCAGTTAAAAAAATAACTTCCTGTTACTTTAATCTTTTTGCCCCATTTGTCGGTATAATTGATACCTGCGGCCTGTGTGGTGGTAATTCCGTTTCGGGTATTTACCATAAAATCAGACGTATTTCCACCCGATCCTCTTCCGCCGCCGCCGGGACCTCCCGATCTTCGGCCTCCGCCACCGCCCGAACTGCCGGCCGAAACGCCCAATAAATCTTCTGTGGAGAAATTTTGTTGGTTTATATTATTGCTTTGCACCACTACGGTAATGCGTTTATCTCCATTAAAATAATTGAAATTGCCTGAAGCCGCATACCGGTTTTCATAGCCATACCCGGCGGAAACGCGCCCAAAAATGCCATCGCGCATATCGGGCTTGGTTACAATGTTGATGGTTTTAAGCGTATTGCCGTCATCTACGCCGCTAAACCGGGCCTGTTCACTCTGTTGGTCGAACACCTGGACTTTGTCTATGATTTCGGCAGGCAGCGTTTTTAATGCGGCATTCACATCATTCCCAAAAAAGGGTTTACCGTCAATCAAAATTTGTTTTACGTCTTCGCCCTGGGCCTGCACTTTGCCGTTTTGTGTGGAAATACCGGGCATTTTGGTAATCAGCTCTTCCGCATTCGCATCAGGATTGGTTTTGAAGGCCCCCGAATTAAACTGGGTGGTATCGCCCATCTGAATGGCCTGTGCCATCTGTCCTTCAATTTCCACGGATTTCAGGGTAGTGGCATCTTTTTCAAGCTTGATGGTACCCAATTGTATTCCCTGCACCGGAACATTCACTATCTCAGCATACGTTTTATATCCCAAATACGAAATTTGGATACGATAACTGCCTGTTTTGGCAACGGAAAATGAAAAATTTCCGTCAAAATCCGTGGCTATTCCCGTTACCGCAGAATCCTTTAGCGATGTAGCCGTAATATTGGCCACCGGCAAAGCATTCCCCGTTTCCGAATCGGTAATTTTTCCTTTAATGAGCAAGGCATTCTGCGCCATAATCGACAAAGAACAATACCCCAAACCAATCATCAACAACAGTAAGCCTTTTCTCATAAACATAAGCAATCAAACCGCGGCTGAACGACAATTATCATTCCACGGCAGCCCTTAAACGCATTAAGGCTTAATAAATTTTTGGGTCTCCAAAATCTTTCCGTTTTGTTTGAGCGCTACAAAGTAGGTGCCGGCAGCCAGGCGTGACGCATTAAACGTGAGTAAGTTTTTGCCCTGCTGACAGCTTTTTTCCAGAATCAGATCCACTTCCCTGCCCTGCAAATCGGTGAGTACAAAGGCAACCGGCCCTGCCTGCGGAAGGGTAAATTCCATATTGAGCCAAAACTCGGCAGGATTCGGAAAGAGTTTCAATATATGCTGCGCCGGAGTCTGCACTTCGAGCACGGGCGCATTGAAAGAACCCAGTCCGGCAGCATAATTTCCGTAACCGTTTGCTTTACCATAAATACCTTCTACCCAAACCACTCCCGGAACCGACCAAAGCCGCTGTGAACCGCTGTAATCGCCCCAGCGCTGCTCCTGCTGAGAAAGTCTGTCGATATGCGTTAACCCTTCTTTCACGGGAATGATGTCTGAATATTCGGAACCGTCGTAATACAAAGCCGAAAAGCCCGGGAAGCGGTTTGGTCCGCTATGGTTGAAGCTGATGATGGATGCTTTTCCGCCATTGCCGGGCTCGATGTAAGTAATGTTGGGATAACCGAAATCCAAGGAATCCACACTGATGATATAGCCTTCCACAGTATAATTAGCCGATTGTACCCCCGTAATTTTTCCGTGGTAAACGCCTGCATTTCCGTTTACGGTATCCACCGTATTCGAAACAAACTGAATCTCATCACCCTCTACAAAAGCGCCCAAAACCCGCCCGTCGTTGGTGGCTAAGGTTTTGGTGGAACCTTTCTGACGGCCGGCTGGAGCCGCACCGTAAGGTACATCCGTAACGGCATGGGTAACTGAAAGAGAGCAGGCGGGAGTACCGATTTCACCGTGAATTTTAAGCACAAAAATGCTGTCGTTCTGTATGGCAAAATTGCGGTTCGATAAAAAGATCTGTTCCGGACCCACAATTTCACTTCCCCCTTTTACGGGGTGCAGGTTGCGGATGGGACGACCCACATAGTTAATATCGCTCCACAAGTTAAAAACCAATGAATCACCGTTGTAGCCCGAAGCCTTATTTACCTGATAAATGATGGACTGTTTAAACCCTGTTTGCCAGCTGGAATTATATCGTAATTGATTTCCCGTGAGGAAAAACTCGTTTTCAGTGATGGATATGGCGGGGTAATCATACCAGGTGGAATCGTTAAACGGATTTCCCGAAAAACGGTACAAATTCCACAAACCCGAAGGGTCGGCCGTTTGGCTGAACGCCAGAATAAAATTGGAATATTGATTGATTCCGCTCAATACTACGGCAATAAAACGGTTGGCCGTAGGATCAAAAATAATCTTCGGGTCAAACCGGCCGCTGTTTATGCCCGTAAGCCCCACACCTGAAGTAAATGCTCCCAGACTTTTACTGGAAACCAAAGAACCCGAATCCGTTTTATAAATGTAAATGCTGGAGTTTATTACCGAAGCCAGGCGGTTGGAATCGGAAACCGCAAGGTAATTATCGGGCGGAATGCCACTGTTCAAATGCACATCAAAACCGTTGAGAATCTGCGGAACAGGTGCGCCCGACTTGTCGTTTACTTTTCCGTTTTTGCGGGGGAACAACAACGCCGAAGCCTGTTTAATCTGCGCCAGTTTGGCTTTATCCGAATTTCCGTCGGGTATGGGAGCTTCGCTCGCTACCACGGTGGCCATATAATCATCGGGAGCTTCTTTGAGCAATACGGTGGCCGTTCTTTCCAATTTCAGGGTTTGATGTTGGGGCATCTGGGCCTGAGCACATAAAATACCTACAAAAAATGCACTTAGCGAAAAAATAGTTTTCATTCTATACAAGTTACAAGTTTCAAAGTAATGAAAAAAAATACAATGGCTATACTTATACTTGCAGCCTGCAACATATAAAACGATGCCTACTCCCCTTAAAGAACTCTATTCGATTGAATTTTACGACCGTTTTACTTCCGTGGCCCAACAGGTGATTCCCGGTTTTGACAAAAAAGCCTTTACCCGGAAGATTTTTGATAAAGACTGGGAACAAAAAGAGCTGAAGGATCGCATGAAGCATACTTCGCGCACCTTACACGTTTTTATGCCGGCTGATTTTGAATCGGGAGCCGAACTCATCCGTGAACTCATTACGGCACTGCGCCAAAACGGAATCACACGAAACAGCCTGGAGTACATGTTTTTGCCCGATTACATTGAGCATTATGGCATACGGGATTTTACCACCTCCATGAAAGCCATTGAATTTACCACATCCTATACCAGCTGCGAATTTGCCGTGCGGCCTTTTTTCATACAATATGGCGAAGCCATGATGCTGCAGATGCATACATGGAGCACCCACGCCGACGAACATGTGCGCAGATTATCTTCCGAAGGTTCAAGACCGCGGTTACCCTGGGCCATGAAAGTGCCCGCACTGATTGAAAATCCCGACCCCATTCTGCACCTGCTCGAAAACCTGAAAACGGATTCCTCAGAATACGTAAGGCGCAGTGTAGCCAATAACCTGAATGATATTTCGAAAGATTATCCGCAGAAAGTGATTCACACAGCCCGGCAATGGAAAGGATTGGGTAAACCGACCGATGCACTGATTAAACACGGTTTTCGAACCCTGCTGAAAAAAGGACATCCCGAAGTGTTGGCATACTATGGCCTTCACACCGGTCATGCACTCCAGGTTACAAAAGTTGAATTAGAATCTTCAGAAGTGCAAATCGGCGGAAATCTTTCCTTTTCTTTTCAGGTGAAAACACCGACAAAAAAGAGCAAATCCTGCGCTTGGAATATGCCCTCGATTTTGTGCTAATGGGCGGAAAATCATCGCGTAAAGTGTTTAAAATCAGTGAAAGGATACTGGCTCCCGGCGAACAGATTTTTATCCGCCGTAACCATAGTTTCCGACCCATCACTACCCGAAACTATTATCCGGGAAAACACACATTAAACATTATCCTGAACGGTCAGATAAAAAATTCGATTACTTTCATGCTTTCAGAATAATGTAGAAAAGCCTTTTTTCAATGTTTATACTATTTGGTCACAGTAAATCACAAATTCATTTCAAAAAAATAACGGAGGATATCGAGTGTCCCGTCTGCAAAAGCCATAACACGCTCTTTGTGTACTCATACGGAAGATATTTTCATGTGTTTTACATTCCTTTTTTTCCGTTGAATAAATTCAACCAAATACAATGCTCACACTGCAAATACACATGCAATGAAAATGAACTCCCCTATTCCTTGCAAAATGCTGTGTACCGGAGTAATCTCCTCAATCCGCCTAAGCGGCCGATATGGCATGGCATAGGAGGGCTTTTGTCTGTTGGCTTTATTGTATTCCTTTTCGCCATTACCATCATAGGGGCCGTCATAGGAATCCGGCAAGAACCCAAACCCGATGACAGCCGCAAAGAATTACTGAAAATCGATATCGAAAAAACCACCGAAAATCCGGAATATGAAACGGACTCTGTTTCCTTTTTTCTAAAATCCTGTGTGCATGAATCCGTAAGCGGAATGAAAACTGAAAAAATCCGCTATTATACCCGCTACAATGGTGATAAAATATTGGTGCTGCTCAAAGTGAGCGATATGAAAAAAGTGGAAAAATCTACCCGCAAAGAATTGGTTTATGCCGTAGAAAATTGCCTCGATTTTATTGTACCGGAAGATACAGAACGGTTTATCGGAGTGGATGGAAACTGGAATATGCTGATGGTGAAAACACCCACAGCATCTGAGCTTAAAGGGGATTTTGCAGATGAGGAACTGCTTCTACCGTTTTATGATATAACACAACCCTAAATGGAATGAATTCCCCGCGCAATCTTGTTACCTTTGCCGCATGAATTACCTGCAGGCGGAAAATCTCTCCAAATCGTTCGGAGCCCGTTTAATCTTTGAAAATTTGTCGTTCGGACTGGAAAAAGGGCAAAAAACAGCCATAGTGGCACCCAACGGAACCGGCAAAAGCACCCTGATGAAAATTTTAGCAGGATTGGACACCCCCGATTCGGGAAGAGTAACACTGAACAATGCCGCCCGGGTGGCTTATCTGCCCCAGATGCCCGAACTGCCCGCCGGAAAAACCATCTGGCAGGCCGTATTCGAAACCGACAATGCCCAAATTTCCGCCATCAATGCCTATGATAATGCGCTCAAAAATGACGATAAAAAAGCGTTGGAATCGGCCCTTTCGCGTATGGAAGAACTGGGTGCCTGGGACATGGAATACAAAATAAACGAGGTGTTGGGCCAGCTCAAAATCACCGATAAAAACGCCCTCACCGAAACCCTTTCGGGCGGACAGAAAAAACGGGTAGCGTTGGCGAAAATCCTGCTTTCAGAACCGGATTTGCTCATCATGGATGAACCTACCAACCACTTGGATATCGACATGATTGAGTGGCTGGAAAAAGCCCTTTCGCCCGATCAGCTTACCCTGCTCATGGTAACGCACGACCGCTATTTTTTGGATGCCGTATGCGACACCATTATTGAAATAGATAATAACCGGATTTTCACCTACAAAGGCAATTTTCAATATTTTCTGGAGAAAAAAACCGAGCGGCACATGGCCGAACAAAGCGAACTGGAAAGCAATCTCAATATCCTGCGCCGCGAAACGGAATGGATTCGCAAAACGCCGCAGGCACGCACCGGAAAATCCAAATCGCGTATTGACGCCTACGGTTCGCTGAAGGAAAAGACTGCACAAAAACGTACTGACCGTAAAATTGAGATTGAACTGGACATGCAACGCATGGGCAGTAAAATTGTGGAGTTCATCAAAGTGCACAAACAGTTCGGGGATAAAAACGTGCTCAACGGTTTTTCGTACTCGTTCACCAAAGGCGAAAAAATCGCCATAGCGGGGGCCAACGGCACGGGGAAAAGTACCTTTCTGAATCTGCTTACCGGCAAACTTCAGCCCGATTCGGGCAAAGTGATCACGGGCGAAACCATACGCTTTGGCTATTACACCCAGGACGGTATTAAATTCAAACCCGGTGAACGGGTTATTGAACACATAAAAAACATTGCCGAATATGCCGATTACGGTAAAAGCGGAAAACTGACCGCTTCGCAACTGCTTACCAAATTTGATTTTCCGCCCGATAAACAATACACCCCTATTGAAAAACTGAGCGGTGGAGAACAACGTCGTCTGCACCTGCTTTCGCTGCTGATTTCGGCACCCAATTTTTTGATTTTGGACGAACCCACCAACGATTTGGACATTCTTACGCTCAGCAAACTCGAAGATTTTTTACTCGATTTTCCGGGCTGTCTGATTGTGGTGAGCCACGACCGTTACTTTATGGATAAAATTGCCGATCAGACGTTTGTGTTTGAAGGCAACGGAGAAGTGAAGGTACACATCGGCAATTATACCGATTATCGGGCCGAAAAAGCGGGCGAAGCCGCCGCACAAAAAACAAATAAAACGCCACAACCTGTATTTGCCGAAAAAGCCACCGCTCCCAAAAAAGCAAAACAGGGTCTCACCTTCAAAGAAAAATACGAGTACGAACATATTGAAGCTGAAATAGCCGCTCTGGAAAATCGAAAAACAGAGCTGGAAAAAGAAATGGAAAGCCAACTGAGCAATCCCGAAAAACTGATTTCCATTACCGAAGAATTAGGCAAAACCGTGAACCTGATTGACGAAAAAACGCTGCGCTGGATGGAATTGGAAGAAAAAGCCGGAGCTTGAAAGCAGAGTGAGAGTGAGAATGAGAGTGAGAGCGGGACAAAACAACATTTTACTTATTTGCTGACCCCGACAAATCAGAGTGAGCCCCGAAAGCTTTCGAGGGGAGAGCGAGAAATCATTTTTAAAAAACATCATACACGCTGACCCCGGAGGGGTTATAGATTTGTAGCGAGAGCAAGGGATCATCTTTAAAAAGTATCATACAGGCTAACCCCGGAGGGATTATAGATTTGTAGCGAGAGCGAGAAATCATTTTTAAAAAGCATCATACACGCTGACCCCGGAGGGATTATAGATTTGTAGCGAGAGCAAGGGATCATCTTTAAAAAGCATCATACACGCTGACCCCGGAGGGGTCAAATATTTGTAGCAAAGCGATTTAATAAAAAAAGCGACCCCAGCGGGGTCGAACAAACAACAGGAAATATTATTCGGTCCTCCCTTGCCTGTTTTCTAATCCTTCGATTTTAAAACATGCCATTATTTTTTCTACATTAATGGCTGTCGATTTTGACAAAAAATCGGTCATTATCCTGTTCACATGACACTAAAAGGCCGGGGAGCCCAAATACAGACACACAATAAATTCCTGAAAAACAGGGCCGATTATTCACATCCCGAAGGGATAGACGAACCCGAAAACAATCCGTACAAAACCCAATTTCTGATTGAAACCGCCAAAACCGTGGTGAACAAAATCACCTCGCCCGATGTGGGTATGGAATACAGCGTAAACCCCTATCAAGGCTGCGAACACGGCTGCGTATATTGTTATGCACGCAACACCCACGAATATTACGGACTGAGTGCGGGTATTGATTTTGAATCGAAAATCATGGTAAAAACCAATGCCCCCGATTTACTCCGCAAACAATTCGATCATCCCAAATGGAAACCCGCCGTCATTTCCTTTTCGGGCAATACGGATTGTTATCAGCCGGCAGAAAAGAAATTCAAACTTACCCGGCAACTGCTCGAAATCTGTCTGGAATATGGTAATCCGGCAAGTATCATCACCAAAAATTCCTTGGTACTCCGGGATATTGACATCCTGCAGGAAATGGCTTCCAAAAATCTGGTTTCGGTGTATCTATCCGTTACCACGCTACAGGAATCCATCCGCCAGAAATTAGAACCGCGCACTGCCACAGCACAAAAACGCTTACAGGCCATTCAACAACTTTCCGAAGCCAGAATTCCTGTGGGGGTAATGGCTGCGCCCATGATTCCCTTTATCAATGCCCACGAAATGCCCGACATCCTGAAAGCCGCCGCCGAACATGGGGCCAAACGGGCCAGCTATATTTTTGTGCGGTTGAACGGCAGTATCGGGATAATCTTTGAAGATTGGATCAGGCAACACTTCCCCGACCATGCGGAACGGGTGCTCAATAACATTAAAAACGCCCATGGCGGGCAGCTGAATGATTCGCGGTTTGGTACCCGCATGAAAGGCGAAGGCCACATGGCCGAAATCATTTCCAGACAGTTTACGCAATTACATAAAAAATTATTCGGAGCCTTTCCCAAAACACCTTACGATTTCAGTCATTTCCGGAGACCCGAAAAAGGGCAGCTGAGTTTGTTTTAATGCATAACATGGGAAAATCCCGCCTGAGTCAAAAACAAATAAAAAAGTATATTTGAATTGCTGAAGTTCAATTTAAAATACATTCAAGATTATCCTTAAACCCCTTGTCATGGGTTGCAAATTTATCCGCAACAGCCTCGTAACATTATTCCAACCCAAAAATTTGCCTCTTGGGATTATTTTTGGTTTACTGTATATTCCTTTCGTGGTGCAGTATGGCTGGGATTACATGAGTTTAATTCATTTTGACCTGCCTACATTTTATGCTGCCGGCGTTGAAGTTTTTCAGCACGGAGGATCGCCTTACATTCAGGGCAATCTTCAATCACACATGAGTCACGAGGTATATGTTTACCCCTACCTCTATCCACCCCCGACTTTATTATTTTTTTATCCCTTTATTTTGGGCGAATATACGACTGTGCAGCTTATCATTCTCGTGATAAATCATTTGTTTGTTCTTTTGTTGTTATGGTTTTTTATGCGTTTATCATGGAGGATTTCAACCCCGGTATATCCTCTTATTCCTGTTTTAACGCTGGTTTATATACTCTCGTTCAACCCGATTATCATCACATTAAATCATGGCCAGATAAACATACTGCTCCTCCTTTTTCTTTGTGGTTTTTGGATATTCGGGAATCAGCATAAACCGTTCATCAGTTCCTTATTTCTTGCGTTAGCCATCCTGCTCAAAACGTATCCGATCTTATTCTTGCCATTGCTATGGGTTATCGGACGAAAAAAAGAATTCATGTATACACTGGTCTGGTTGGGTGTTATGGTCACGCTCTCTGTGCTTATTTTGCCCCATTCACTTTGGCATGAATGGATTACCCGGGTAATGCCAACAGGCGGCTATGGACAAACGCCCGACGGATTGCCTTCTCCGGCAGCCAAATGGAATCAGAGCCTGAACGGATTCTTCGCCCGTGCGTTTACGGAAAGTGAATGGTCAAACCCGCGCTATGTAAATGCAGGTCTTGCGGTTATATTGACTTATGCAAGTGCAGGAATAATTTATCTGACAACCCTATTAGCCGTCCGGAAGCGTTTCAGGTCGGGTGCTGAAGGAATAACCCCAATGATTATGGCCGCGTTACCCGCAATGTTTCTCATGGCACCCATTTCCTGGGAACATCATCTGGTTTATCTGCTGCCTACCCTTCTGTTGTTGCTTACGGCAAAAAGCAATCTGCCTCGAATTCCGACGGTTATATTTTATGCCTCCGGAATCCTCGCCGCAATTTTCATTGCGTTACCTTATCTTGTTGCATTCAAATTCTATGCAGTTTTAGTCATCTGGTGTATCTGTATTTTCACATTAATCAACAGACAAACCGAAATCCCGGAGTTTGAATTACGTATCTCAAAAAATAACCGGTAATCTTTCTCAAAAAAAATCCGAAACCTGTAAAGTTTCGGATTTTTTGCTTATCTGTTAACTTACTTTTTTAAAGCGTGGCCATATCAATCACAAAGCGGTAACGCACATCGCCTTTCAGCATGCGTTCGTAGGCCTCGTTGATATAATCCATGCGGATCACTTCCACATCGCTCACAATGCCTTTTTCGGCGCAGAAGTCGAGCATTTCCTGGGTTTCGGGAATTCCGCCTATCAGAGAGCCCGCAAAACTTTTACGACCAAAAATCAGGTTCATGGCCGGCAATACCGCCGGATTGGGCGGAACGCCCACGCATACCATCGTGCCGTTGGTACGGAGCAGACCCAGATAAAAGGCATAATCATGTTCGGCAGACACCGTATCCAGGATAAAATCAAAATATCCGGCCACGGAAGCCGTCTGGTTTTCGTCGGAAGTGAGCACAAAGCGGTGTGCGCCCAATCTTTCGGCATCGGCCTGTTTGGAAGGTGAATGGCTGAGCATGGTAACTTCTGCGCCCATTGCCACGGCAAATTTTACGGCCATATGGCCCAAACCGCCCAGTCCCAGTACGCCCACACGGGTACCCGGACCCACTTTCCAATGGCGAAGCGGCGAATATGTGGTAATGCCTGCACACAGCAGGGGCGCCACGGCCGCAAGAGATAATTTATCCGAAATATGAAGCACAAAATCTTCATGCGTTACAATCGATTTGCTGTACCCGCCATAGGTGGGTCCGCTTCCGTCGCGTTCGTTTCCTCCGTAGGTGAATACCCCGCCTTCGGCGCAATACTGTTCCAGTCCGTCGCGGCAGTTATCGCAGGTGCGGCAGCTGTCCACCAGACAACCGATACCGGCCAGATCGCCCACTTTAAACTTTTTCACGTCGCTGCCCACGGCCGTTACACGGCCCACAATTTCGTGACCCGGCACCACCGGAAACACGGTCATGCCCCAGTCATTTCGGGCAAAGTGCAGGTCGCTGTGGCAAACCCCGCAATACAGAATTTCAATCTGCACATCGGTAGGTTTGGGAGTGCGGCGGTTGATGGCATAAGGAACCAAGGGCGTGCTGTCACTCAGGGCAGCATAAGATTTTACTTCAGGCATAATTAAAGGGAATTTAGTTTGGTCGAAGTTATGCATTTAAAATGCGAAGACAAAATAGACTGCTTTATAATCCCATTTACGTTACGGATTTAAAAATTGTACATTAGCCCATATTTTGACAATATGAAACACGTATCCCTACTCCTTTTATCCGGACTGATTTCACTGGCCGGATGGGCACAAAACACCATTAACGGCTCCTTTGTGCATAACGGCATCACCCGCAGTTATTCGTTTTATGTACCGGCGATATACAATCCCGAGAATCCGGTGCCGCTGGTGCTGAACCTGCACGGCTATACCTCTTTCGGATGGCAGCAGTCGCTCTATGGCGATTTTAAAGCCATAGCCGATACCGCCAATTTTATTGTGGTACATCCCGAAGGAACCGTACAACCCGGAACAGCCAATACCCAGTTCTGGAATGTGGGATTTTTTCCTTCTTCGGTAGATGATGTCGCCTTTCTGGAAGCGTTGATTGATACCATTGCGCAATCATACAATATCAATCAGGGCAGGTTGTACAGCACGGGCATGTCGAACGGAGGATTTATGAGTTATGAACTGGCCTGCCAAAGCAACCGTTTTGCCGCCGTGGCTTCGGTAACGGGCAGTATGACTACTCTTAATGCGGCTTCGTGTTCGCCAAGCAAACCCACCCCGATCATGCAGATTCACGGTACCAATGATGCCACCGTTCCTTATGCCGGAAATGCCGGTTTTCTGGGAATTGAAGATGTGGTTTCGTATTGGGTTACTTTCAATAACTGCCCCACTACACCCACCATGACGGCCGTTCCGGATATCAATACCACAGACGGAGCCACGGCAGAACACTATGTGTATGCCGCCGGAAACGGAGGCGCCACGGTTGAATTTTTCAAAGTAATAAACGGTGCGCACACCTGGCCGGGAGCACCTTTAGCCATTGATGTTACCTGTATGGACTTTAGTGCCAGCAAAGAAATTTGGCGTTTTTTCAATCAGTTTCAACACCCCAATGCGAGTATTTCGCAACAGGAAATAGGCGCAAACAACATCCAATTGTGGCCCAATCCGGCAAACGAGGTACTGCATTTTTCTTCGGATCAGGAAATCACCCATTTCCGTATCGTAGATATGCAAGGAAGAATCATCTCTCACGGAAACACAACCGCAAACCAAACGATACCGGTGGGTCATCTTACCCAAGGCCTGTATATATTGGAACTAAGCAACACCCTAGGAAAAGCGGCAAAACGGTTTGTGAAAAATTAGTGTAGGCGGGTGAATACTAAAATAGATATATTCAATTATTAAAACCCTGACGGTTATCAGGCTTATCCAACAAAGGAGTGTTGTATATGTCGGATTTTATCAGGGGTATAAACAAGTTGTAGGGCATTTTAAAAAGACAGAACACATCATATTTGGAAAATGAAAAACAAACTTGACAATTCATCGATTCAAAAGAGTACATGGACTGATATTGATTATCAGAATATGGTTTGGACTGATTGTAAATTGTATGGATTTATAATAGAGAGAGACGATGAAAATTGGACATCAGACTTGTTATTTGATATTGATTATATATTGAGTGCAGTTCAGTCAGAAAAGCCTTCATTACCTGTTAATCATTGGATTTCACCTTGCACAATGATTTTTAAAAATGTTTTTGACTTAAATATAAATATAGATTATAAAGGCGGTGGATTATCTCGAATGGAAATAGGTGAATTATATCTAACTGACACTATTAAGATTGAAAATAATAAATGGGTAAATTGTTGGTGTATTCATCTTGATTGTGGATTTATTACATTCAAATCAGGAGAAATGAGACAAATTCAAAGATTAGCACCTATTTTGACTGATACTTTAGAATTGACACTTCAAGAAAGACAAGGAGTTGGATTCAAAAAGATACCATACGATGAAAAATAAAAACGCCCTACAACACGCGGTATAAAAAATTGCCGTTTCATTAGGTTATTTAAGGGTTGTAGCCCGCTTCAACTTTTGTGTAACTTGATAGGAAATCGCCCGCAATCGGCAACTTTTCATACCGCCAAACGTTGTATTGCATTCCACAAAACCATCCTTTAAAAAAGGATGTCGCTCCTACGGAGCTTAATTAAATTGAATACAATCGTATCTATTAATATAACGCTCCTACGGAGCTTATAGATTTTTAATTATCCGTAAAACCCGCTGTTTTCCGATTACACAGTACCCTCAAGTGAAATCGAAATTTCACATTTAAAAAAACTACACAATGCATAGCCCCGGCGGGGCGGCATATTGGTAGAAAATATGTTCCCCAATAAAATAAAAGCCCCAGAGGGGCGAAATAAAAAACACTCTTACTGATTTGAAGGAGTGGAGCAAGTAGTAATCCGTAAGCCCTTAGCCGCGGAATTGCATTCCGTCTAAAAACAATTACCAAAGTTTGGCCGGGTATTCCCCTTTATTCACCAAATCGGCAATGCTTTGGCTCACATGTTCCCTGTCCTCGCGGTAAGTTACCCCGAACCATACCCCCGAATTGCGCAGAATTTTCACCTTATGCCCCTGTTCCATCAGGCTCTGCACCGTGAGCGGGATAAAATATTCCGCCTTAGGATTTTCGGCATGCCGGTTCACAAAATCCACAAACCAGGTTTCCAGGTTATCAAACACCGAAGGCATAAAACCCCAAAAATTCATCGACACCGGGCTGTCGGGGCTGAGTTCCGTTTTTCCGCCCTCGCGCTCCGAAATAATTTTCCCGTTTTCGGGATATACTTTGGTATGTTCTTCAATAGAAGTCAGATAATCATCAGCATCGCCGAGGCAGATTCCCCGGGATACCGAACCGAATTCAGAAAGCGTTTTGGGTAGTTCGTAGCCCACCATGGCGTGCACACCGGAATCTGTGTTGGAAGAAAGAAAAGCGGCCATTTTTTCAAAACCGTCTCTTCCGTAGAAATCGTCGGCATTGATTACCGCAAAAGGACCTTGAATATGGTTGCGGGCACACAGAACGGCATGTCCCGTTCCCCAGGGTTTTTCTCTTTCGGGCACCTGTACAATGCCTTCAAAAGGCAATTCCTTGGTCTGAAAGGCATATTCTACCTGTATATGGGGAGCCAGTTTGGCATCAAACACCTCCCTGAAGTCCTGTTCAATTTCTTTTCTGATAATAAAGACTACCTTGCCGAAACCCGCCCGTAAGGCATCATACACCGAATAATCCAATATGGTTTCTCCCGAAGGACCAAAACGGTCGATCTGCTTAACCCCTCCGTAGCGGCTTCCCATTCCCGCCGCTAAAACTACCAATGTAGGTTTCATGTAAAACTGATTTAGTGCCGCAAGTATAAAAACAAAAAAACAGAGTTGGGCTAAAAATACATGAATACCCCAATTCCTTCCTTTAATATATATGTATCCAAACCGATAAACGGAAAGAAAATCCTTAGGGGGGCGAATCCATAATTTGTTGATAAGTTGGCCTGAGCCCAAAACTCAAAAAAGGTATATTTCTCTATATTTGCAGGTCTTTAAGAAATCGTTATGTCAGAAGAATCAGAAGAAGTTAAAAAAAGCGCCAATCAGCAATATTCCGCGGATAATATCCAAGTTTTAGAAGGTCTGGAAGCCGTTAGAAAAAGACCGGCCATGTACATCGGTGATATCGGTCCCAAAGGACTTCACCATCTGGTTTATGAAGTGGTAGATAACTCAATTGACGAAGCCTTAGCAGGGCATTGTAAAAACATCAATGTATTTATTCTGGAAGACAATTCCATCCGCGTAGAAGACGACGGAAGGGGTATTCCGGTAGATATGCACCCCAAAGAGAAAAAATCGGCTCTTGAGGTGGTAATGACCGTTTTGCACGCCGGGGGTAAATTCGACAAAGATTCCTATAAAGTATCTGGAGGTCTTCACGGAGTGGGGGTTTCCTGCGTGAACGCACTTTCTACCCACCTTACGGTGGATGTATTCAGAGACGGAAAATCGTACCGTCAGGAATATGAAATCGGAAAACCGATGTATCCGGTAAAAGAAACCGGAACCACCGACAAAAGAGGAACCCATGTTACCTTTAAACCCGATGCCAGCATTTTCACCCATACGGTATATTCTTATGAAACCTTAGCAGGCAGATTACGGGAACTATCCTTCCTTAATAAAGGAATCCGCATTAATCTGACCGACTTACGTGAGCAGGATGAAAACGGGGCTTACCGGGCAGATAACTTTTATTCCGAAGGCGGTTTAAGAGAGTTTGTTCAGTTTTTGGACAAAACCAGAGAATCGCTCATCCAGGATCCTATATATCTGGAGACCGTAAAAACAGATATTCCCGTGGAAGTAGCTATGTTGTACAACACTTCGTACAACGAAAATGTACATTCCTATGTAAATAATATCAATACGCACGAGGGCGGAACCCACTTAGCCGGTTTCCGCAGGGCGCTTACCCGTACCTTAAAATCCTATGCCGAAAAATCGGGCATGTTGGAAAAACTAAAATTTGATATCAGCGGGGATGACTTCAGAGAAGGTATCACGGCCGTTATTTCGGTAAAAGTACACGAACCCCAATTTGAGGGGCAGACCAAAACCAAGTTAGGTAATAATGAGGTGATGGGAGCCGTTGACCAAGCCGTGGGCGAAATGCTCCAAAATTACCTGGAGGAAAATCCAAAAGATGCAAGAGCCATCGTAAATAAGGTGATTTTAGCCGCCACAGCCCGACACGCAGCCAGAAAAGCCCGCGAAATGGTGCAGCGAAAAGGCGAAATGCACAGCACTTCCCTACCGGGAAAACTGAGCGACTGCTCTGAACGTAATCCGGCATTATGCGAAATTTACCTTGTCGAAGGGGATTCGGCCGGCGGAACAGCCAAGCAAGGCCGCGACAGAAAATTCCAGGCTATTCTACCGTTAAGAGGTAAAATTCTAAACGTAGAAAAAGCCCTTCTTTACAAAATTCTTGAAAACGAGGAGATTAAAACCATATTTACGGCTCTGGGACTTTCAATCGGAACCGAAGAAGACAGCAAAGCCCTGAACTTGGACCGCCTTCGTTACCACAAAGTGATTATCATGACGGATGCCGATGTGGATGGATCGCACATTACCACCCTGCTGCTCACTTTATTCTTCAGATATATGAAAGAATTGGTGGAAAAAGGGTTTGTGTATATTGCCACGCCCCCACTCTATTTGGTTAAGAAAGGAAAAGACCAGATTTATTGCTGGAATGAAGAAGAAAGAGACGTGGCGATAAAAAGTCTGGCAGGCGAAGGAAAAGAATCCAATGTGAATGTCCAGCGATACAAAGGTTTGGGAGAAATGAACGCCGAACAGCTTTGGGAAACCACCATGAATCCACAAACCCGTACATTACGCAGAGTGACCATAGACAGCGCCGCGGAAGCTGATTATACTTTCTCCATGCTCATGGGCGATGAAGTTCCTCCTCGTCGTGAGTTCATTGAGAAAAATGCCAAGTATGCTAAAATAGACGCATAATCTGATTAGAAATATAAAATCAAAGGGGCAGAATCATCCGATTTTGCCCCTTTTTTATTTCACTGTGTGTGTTTCTTACAGGTTTTTAAAATTAAACCATATGCCAACATTTAACAATACATCTTTGATTATCATAAACTTACGAGGAAGGGTAAATACTGAATAGTGAGTCTTGGGCAAAAAAAATTCACCAAATATTTGGTGAATTAAAAAATAGACAATAAGTTTGGTGAACCAAAAGTGAGAACTCCGTGTCGTTACCACGAAGCTCTCCTTTAAATTTACCCTCTGTCCGAAAGTAATATGTTTATCGTAGACTAAGCTGCGATGATGATTTCAGTACCAGTGATTGAATCGACAACTACGGTTTTTCCGTCTCTGTCAATAACTCTTAAATCATTGGTTCTTGAATTAACATCGTCTTTAGATACTAAACCTAAGTTTAACAAGAAAGAAATTGCATAAGCCAAAATAGTAGTCATAATAGTAAGTGTTTGTTTTGTTGAATTGTTGATGCGAATGTAGTATGGCATCAACTATATGTGGTTGGACAAATTGCGGTAACGTTAACGCAATTTTACGATTACGGTCAATAAAGCATTGTTAATCAATAAAGTATTGGAATGACAAAGCTAAAAGAATTATCCTCAATTATCGCCTCTCTAAACGAAGACGAGGTTAAAACACTGCAGAGATACCTGCATTGTTTTGACACCATTAATGATAATCATGAGCCCAAAAGCGAACGATTACTCAATTTATTGATCCATGACAACCAAATGGAATTGAAGCTTTTCGAGAAGAAATTCACGAAACAAGCATTTTCCATGTTGATCATGCGTCTTCATGAAAAAGTAATGGACACGCTCACCTTCGATATAAACATCAAACGAATTGATGTGTACAGCGATTTGACTGTAGCCCGTTTATCAGTAAGAAAAAAGATTAATTACGTTCAGGTTTTAATGGCCAAAAACCAAATTCTTGAAGCCATTAACCTACATACCAAAACATTACAGACGGCCAAGGAGTACGAGTTTTTTGATGAAGCGCTGACTATCATGTATGAGCTTCAAAATCTGTATGCGGTTTTATCTAAGAAAGTTGAGTTTGACGCTTTAGACAGTGAAATTGAAAAATACGAGGATATCAGAACTCAGGTGAAAAGTGCTTTTCGTATTTACAACCGTATTACCATGGAAATGGGAATGGCGCCGGAAGACAGCAAATTGTTAGAAAATTTAGAAAACACATTACCCAAACTACGTTCTTTTTATCAAAATTCAAATTCAGCGCAAGCCGGATGGTTCTATTACAGATTACTGATTGAATTCCACCAGGCAAAACAAAACTATGCGCAAGGTTATTCTGCCTGTCTTAAACTACTTAAACTCCAGCAGGAAAATCCATCAATCCGCAGTGAAGTGTATATGGGCATCACCTACAAGCTGATGTCTAAATTCAGCATGTTCCTTTATCAGTTCGACGATGCATTGTTAGCCTCACTGAAATCTCAAAACCTGGACAAACGTCTGAAAAGAAATCAGGATTTAAGCAAAGAAACCGAGTTCTTTGCCAACTTCTTTAAAGGAGATTTTGCTGAAGCCCGTTTTATCATGCAAGATTTAGCAGAGCGCTATGAGAATGACGAAAACAGCTTCAATTATTCCAAGTTTAATTATTATGCCGCTTGCTGTTCCCTGCTAGAAGGAAACACTCGTGAAGTGGCAAACCGGTTGAACGAAACAAAAGAGATTGAAAAAGATAAAGACGGCTGGAACATCGCTGTGCGCATATTATCAATCATCAATCAAATTGAGGGAGAAGATTTTGACCTGGCCGATTCCAGAATTGAAAGTATGCGTAAGCACATTGAACGCACTCTGAAAGAAAAAGAAATCCGTCCGCGTTTTGTAACCATCTTAAGAATCCTTAGAGATTTAGTAAATTCTTCGTTTGACTTTGAACAAATTTGGCTTACCCGTCAAAGTTATTTTGAGCAACTTTCTTCAGAAACCGAAGAGTCTCAGCGTTGGAAAATCCTTTCTCCTGAGCTTATCCGCTTTGAAGTTTGGTTTGAGTCTAAAGCAACCGGCATTTCTTACAACAAACTTCTCAATGCTAAATTTGAGGGAAAAAGATTGGAAACAGAATTGCTTAAAGCTGTATAACAATATACCACGATATGCATTTAAAACGACCGATAAATTCGGTCGTTTTTTTTATTAAACCGCTATTATTTTCAAAACACGTACTTTTGCCGTCAATGAAAAAGGCCGCTTTTTATACGTTGGGTTGTAAACTCAATTTTTCAGAAACCTCTTCCATAGCCGCAAATTTGTTTGAAAACGGTTACCGGAAGGTTGCTTTTGAAGAAGGGGCAGATGTGTATGTCATAAATACCTGCTCAGTTACTGATCATGCAGACAGAAAGTGTAAAAAGATTGTACAGCAGGCCTTAAAACACAACGCCAATGCCTTTATAGCCATCATTGGCTGCTATGCACAATTAAAGCCTTATGAGATAGCCTCGATTCCCGGAGTGGACTTGGTGTTAGGCGCTGCCGAAAAATTCAATATTTCAAATTATATTTCCGATAACGGTAAACTGGAAAAGACCCTGGTGAAAGAGGGTAAAATCAAAGAGGTAAACCAGTTTATTCCCGCTTTCTCATCAAACGACAGAACACGCACTTTTCTGAAAGTTCAGGATGGCTGCGATTACTTCTGTACGTTTTGTACAATTCCCTTAGCCAGAGGTCAAAGTAGAAATGCCTCCATTGCCGAAACCGTTGAACAAGCTCGAATGGCAGCTGAAAAGGGAACAAAAGAAATTGTGCTTACAGGGGTGAATATCGGCGATTTTGGCCAAGGTGGAAACGAATCCTTTTTAGACCTTATTAAAGAGCTGGATAAAATTGAGCCGGTAGAACGGTTCAGAATATCTTCCATCGAGCCCAATTTACTTAGCGATGATATCATAGAATTTGTGGCAAGCTCCCAAAAATTTGTCCCCCATTTTCATATTCCGCTTCAATCCGGGAACGATAGGCTGCTGGAACTCATGCGTCGAAAATACAAACGTGATTTATATACTCAGCGAGTAAAAAAAATAAAAGAGCTGATGCCACACTGCTCCATTGGGGTGGATGTGATTACAGGCTTTCCGTCCGAGTCGGATGAAGATTTTTTGGATACCTATAACTATCTCAACGAATTGGATGTTTCGTACCTGCATGTTTTCACCTATTCGGAAAGAAAAAACACGGGGGCTCTAAAAATCAAAGGAAGAATTCCGGAAGGCATTCGAAAAGAAAGAACCAATCAACTCATCAGTTTATCAGAAAAGAAGAGACGATATTTCTATGACCAGTTCGGCGGTACTAATCAAAAGGTACTGTTTGAAGCCGAAAACCACGGCGAATATATGTTTGGATTCACCGAGAACTATATAAAAGTCCGAATTCCATATGACCCGCTCTTCGTAAATGAAATCAGGGAAGTCAAACTGAAAAACCAGACACCTGATGGAATAATGGATGCCGTATTGACTTACCGAGAAGATGTTTCTGCTGCATTAGAATCAAAACTGGCTTAATTTCTTAGTGTTTTGATGACGCATAAATTTCAGGCTTAAACCACAATTAACTTTACATTCGCAAAAAAAATACTATGTTTCCCACTCTAGGTCACTTACTCTCCTATCTTTTTGGTATTGATATAACACTCGGGTTTCCCACATTCGGACTTATGGTTGCTTTAGCTTTTATTGCGGCAGCTTATGTGCTGGGTAAAGAAATGAAACGTAAAGAAACGATTGGTTTATTTAAATCCTTTACCGAAACCGCAAAAGAAGGAGAACAACCTACAATACTTGATTTTATCAGTAATGGTATTTTTGGTTTTGTCTTAGGATTTAAAATTCCATTCATCTTACAAAACAGCGATGCCTTTTTGCGCATGCCTTCAGACGTGCTGGTGTCTACCGATGGAAATTTAATCGGTGGTGTAATCGGATTTATACTGATGGGGGGATGGTTTTATTATCAAAAAAAGAAAAAAGCACTGGCCCAGCCACTGGTAAAACAAGTTGAAGTGCATCCATATGAACTGGTACCCACCATTACCATAATTGCGGCGGTTTCAGGGATAGTTGGAGCAAAAATCTTTCACAACCTTGAGTATTTTGATGATTTTTTGGCAGATCCGATTGGCTCATTAACCTCATTTTCAGGACTAACGTTCTATGGCGGGTTAATTTGTGGTGCCGGCGCCGTAATCTGGTTTGCCAAACGAAAAGGCATGAATCCATTGGTCATTGCAGACTCTGCCGCACCCGGATTAATACTGGCATACGCTATCGGCAGAATTGGCTGCCAGCTTTCGGGCGATGGGGACTGGGGGATTGAAAATCTGGCTCCCAAACCGGGTTGGTTAAGTTGGGCTCCTGACTGGGTTTGGTCATTTAATTTCCCGAATAATGTTTCGGGAGAAGGAGTTCCCATTCCTGGCTGTGTAGGTGATTACTGTGCCGTTTTGCCTAATCCGGTATATCCCACCGCTTTTTATGAAACCCTTATGGGAATTACCATCTTTGGTATTTTATGGTTCTTTCGCAAGCGCTTAGACAAACCCGGCCTGATGTTCTCCATATACCTTATATTTAATGGAATTGAACGGTTTATGATTGAACAAATCCGGGTAAATGTGGAGGTTTGGAGCGGGTTTACCCAAGCAGAAATTATAGCCGTTGTATTATTAATACTTGGAGTAACAGGAGTGATTTTTTTCGGAAAGAAAAAAGTTACAGCCGGTTAGTTTAAAGGGAGTTCCTCTTTGAAGTAAAAGAAGAACAAACCGGCTAACCATTCCTTTTTTACACCTCTGCCATTGGCTACTAATGTTTCGCCATTGTATACATCACCGTTGTTTTCCACTTTACCGATTTTTTTTCCGGCTTTCACAACCGAACCGTCAAATTCAATTTTCCCGGATTTAGCGCCTCCAATCCAAAACTCCCCATTGGGTTTCAACACGCCAATCTGCTCCCCTTTTTTATACACATCGCCGTTACGTTCATAAATTCCCACCACTTTCCCACCGATAAGAATGTCTCCCGTAGATTTTATTTCGGCAGCCTGACGGCCCTTTATGGTAATATTTTGCGCAGACATCTGAAGGGCCATAAAAGCAAAAGCGAACAACAAGCTAAGTTTTTTCATAAATATTCAAGTATTAACCCTCCAAAAGTAGCGGCTTATCTAAAAAATAAACGCTGAAGTGCCGTTAAATTATTAAACTTGCGGTGTTAAGAAACCACACAGACATGACATTTATTCTAGTTACCATTTTATTGCTTATTCCTTTTCATGTAGGGCTTTGGAAATTGTTTGAAAAAGCCGGACGCAAAGGCTGGGAAAGCATTATTCCTATTTACGATCTTTACATCATTCAAAAAATTACGGGCAAGCCCGCCTATTGGGTAATTGCCGCTTTATTTCCGGGCATAAATCTTATCGTATTGTATGCCATGGTAATGAATTTATACAATTCCTTCGGAAAACGTTCACTTCAGGACCGTACCCTCGGGGTTTTGGCCTTTTTCTATTTTACCCCGAAATGGGGATTTGACAAAAGCGTAACTTTTACTTCGCCAGAACATTTACCCGTTCGAAAAAAATCGCAACTCCGCGATTGGGCTGAGGCGGCCGTATTTGCAATCGTGGCGGCAACCATCATCAAAACCTACACGTTCGAAGCGTACAAAATTCCCACTTCATCCATGGAAGAAAGCCTGCTCGTGGGCGATTTTTTATTCGTAAGTAAATTGAATTATGGTCCCAGATTACCCATGAATCCGCTTACGGTTCCTTTTACACACAACAAATTCAGCGATATTCCTATTCCCGGACTTCCCTCGAAAAAATCGTATTTAGATTGGCTGACCATACCTTATACCCGGATTCCCGGATGGCAAAAAATCAAAAATGACGATATCGTCGTATTCAATTTCCCAGAGGGCGATACCGTAATCGTAGATCCCCGACTGGAAAGCATGAGTTACTATAACGAAGCCAGAGGCCGTGCGGAAAGGTTGAGGCAAAATGACCCAAATCCCAATAAGCCGAGTTCTATAGACCCATATCTGCCTGAGGCATATGCTTCAATAAAAAAGCAGTTTGATTTACGATTTCATCCGCCTGATAAGAGAGAAAATTATATCAAACGATGTGTGGCCATCGGAGGAGATATTCTTGAAATTAAAGACAGCCAGGTCTTTATCAATGGTGTACCTCAGAAAAATATTGAAAAAATGCAGCACATGTACCTCGTTGAGGCCAGTGTTGACCCCAACAACAAAAAACTGCGGGAAATGGGCGTAACCCGAGAGGATATGCAGGGTGAAATAGCTCATGGTATAAAGCTTATTGTATTGAATCAGCAGCAGGCCGATGAAATTGCCAAAATGCCTGGAATAATCCGGGTTACCAAGTATATTCATCAAATTGACAGCACCCGTTACAATCCGGTAATTTTCCCCCACTCCGAAAACTACAACTGGAGTCTGGACAATTACGGTCCCCTGGAAATTCCTAAAAAAGGGGCTACAGTTGCACTTACCGTAGAAAATTTACCTATTTATAAAAGAGTAATTACCACCTATGAAGGGCATATGCTGGAAGTGAAAGGGAACAAAATCTTCATTGATGGAACTGAAACAGGCAGTTACACTTTTTCGCAGAATTACTATTTTATGATGGGGGATAACCGCCACATGTCACTGGATTCCAGATACTGGGGTTTTGTTCCCGAAGACCATGTGGTGGGCAAAGCTTCCATGATATGGATGAGCAGCGGCGAAGAAGGTGTTCGCTGGAAAAGAATTTTCAAGCTTATCTGATGACCATTTTCCCTTCGGTGTATATGGGCTCCGTGGGCTACTGGGGGCAGATGCTTGAAGCCGAAAGACCCGTAATTGACGAAGGCGAATACTTCATCAAACAAACCTATCGTAACCGCACTGAAATCGCTGCAGAAAGCGGAATAAGTCCACTTATCATACCCTTAGAAAAAGGGAAAAATGCCAAAATTCCCATGCACGAAGTGCGTATTTCCTATGCTGAAAACTGGCAGGCACTGCATTATAAAACCATCTGTTCGGCATACGGCAGTTCGGCATATTTTGAACATTATGAACCCACGCTAAAGCCACTTTTTTCAGAAAAAATTCCCTTTTTAACCGAATGGAATACACTGTGGAGAAACTTTTTTTATGATGAATTTGTAATTGATAAAAGTAAAATCGAAACCGTTCGGGAGTACGTAGAGAATGCGGAAGAATATACCGATTTTAGAAAGTTTCAACATCCAAAATTTAGGACCTACACCACACACGACCCATACTATCATGTATTTTTTGATAAATACCCTAAACCTTCTAACCTTTCCTTGTTGGATTTACTCATGAACGAAGGACCTTCCGGAAAATTCATTTTGAAACGCGTCAAAACCACTTTTTAAAACGGAAGTAAACCAACATTCCGATAAAGAGCAGCATCATAAATGCCATCAAAATCCAAAATCCCAGAGGGTTATCCGACCCCGGAAGAATATGGAAATTCATGCCGTAAATACCTGTAATAAAAGTGAGCGGAAGAAAAATGGTGGCTATTACCGTAAGTGCTTTGTTTACATTGCCCATTTTGGTATTCAATGCCGACAAATAAATCTCCATTAGCCCTGTGGAAAGTTCCCTGGACATTTCAATCGCTTCATTGGCTTGTATCACGTGCTCCTGTAATTCCCTCAGGTATTTTTTAGTGGAGCTGTCAAAGGAGCGTGTTTCGCTTTTCAGCATCGTATTTAACGCTTCTTTTAAAGGATTCGAGGCTTTCCTGAGTATAATGTTATCTTTCCTGAGTTGTCTGATATCAGAAATTACAGAATGTTCCGGATTATCCAATATCTCATCTTCCAGGTTTTGAACCTGTTCATCATACGCATCCAACACCACAAAATAATTATCTACGGCCACATCCATCAAAGCATACATCAGATAATCTGCTTTTCGGCTTCGAATTCTTCCAGACGCTTTTCTGAGTCTTTCCCTCACTTTATCAAACACATCACCATACTCCATCTGAAAGGAAATCAGCAGATTGCCCGAAAGAATAAAACTTACCTGTTCATGAAAAATAACGCCCGTTTCTTTATCGGTGTACAGCATTTTCATGACCGTAAAACTATAATGCTCATATTCTTCAAACTTGGGACGGGTTTCATGGTCCAAAATATCTTCCAGTACGAGCTTATCAATATTGAGCATTTCGCCCAGTTTTTCAATTTGGCTGACTTCTTTAAAGCCTTCTATATTAACCCAGGTAACGGTTTTCGGATTGCGATTTTCGATAGCAGATAAAATATCATCCACCTGCAACTCTTCATAAATATGATCTGCATAATTTACTAATGAAACCCGCGTATAGCTTGGTTCTTTATCGCAAAGGTTCACTATGCTTCCCGGTGGTAAACCAAAACGCCTTTGCGCCAGTGAAGTCCTCACGGGGATTTCGGATGGCAAAAGTGCCCGCTTTATTTTCTTTCTGAATTTTCTGAGCAAAACCTATATTTTCGCTAAAAATAAATCAAAATGCGTAACCCTTTTCTTGTTCTTGTTTTTCTTTTTTCATCTTTTGTTTCCCTTTCGGGGCAACAAGTATTTTATAGTGCGGCTAAAGCGGGACTTAACCTGCGCGAAAAACCGGATGCTGCGTCTTCTATAATAACCAAAATTCCTTATGGCCAAAAAGTAGATTTGCTCAATGAAGGGTATCATGGAACGCTTAAAACAGAAGGCATGGAAGCCAACTGGAGATACATTAATTTTCAAGGAAAAAAGGGCTATGTGGCCGACGCCTATATACTGTCTATTCCCCCTCCTTCCCTATCTGACGGAGATGTAGAAAACTACCTGAAATCCTTTACCCGTGAAAAATGCCGGTGGGAAAAAGAAATTAATCCCAATGGGGAAGAAAATTATAGAAGGCTTGAAAAAGTTATGTATGAAAACGGAATTATGGTTAATACACAATTTTATTACGAGTCCTTTAATGAAAGCATCATCCTGAATGAATTCACTTTTTATCAGGCCTTTGTTTTAGTAAGGCTTCTGTATGCAGAAAGCGGATATATGAAAATTGAAGGGGCGTTTCCGGCAAAATCATTTAAACCCCAAACTCAAAACGAAATAGAAATAAATATCAGGTATGAATACAACAGGCCCACTTATATAAGTTTCAGTCAGTGCGATGCGGGATGTTATACAGTTGAAATCGAGGAAAACTGGGGAGAAGTGATCATAACTGTTTCGGGAGGAGTGTAGTTCAATAAAACAAAAAAGGTTCCCGAATAACAGGAACCTTTTATTGAGTGCGGAAGAGGGGACTTGAACCCCTACACCTTGCGGCACACGCCCCTGAAACGTGCGTGTCTACCAATTTCACCACTTCCGCAATTGAGGTTACAAAAGTAATCAAATTGAATAATTATTCATCAAGTGAGGCATAATCTTCCAAATATTGAAAGGGCGGGGTAAGTTTCCCGTGTTTAAGGATGGTTCCTCTTTCTAAAATATGTTGAGGGTCTTCGCCCCAAAACAGAGGCATCACTTTAGTAATCAATTCATTTCCAAAAAAAGCCGAAGCATCTCTGGGTAATTCACATGGTAAATTATCAATAGCCATTACCGTGATGGCTTTATGAGAAAAGGCTTCCGTTTCTGAATCAGATTGCGGATCATACCCGTAAAAAGGATCAGCGACCGTGGAAGGCCTGATGGTTGAAGGAACAGAACCCTTAATATCACAGGTAATGTCGGCAATCAACTTTATATTGAAGTCTTGTTTTTTCATATCCTCTTCAGAAAAAAGTCTTGGCGAAGAGTTTTCCCAATAATGGCAGGAAATAAAGATATCTGCCACATTCGTAAATCGTAAAAAGTTAGTCTCAAACTCCCCGGGATTTGCCCTGAATTCACTTTTATCAAAGGGTTTTCCCGATTTATTTTTATAATACTCATCGTAGTTAATGATACAATACACCGGCTCGTTGAAAACCTCATTAATAAATTCTTCAGCACCTGCCTTTTTAATTTTCAGTTCTTCCATAATCTCCAGTGCACCCTGTCCTACCCTGCCGGTGCCCGTCAGAATTATCTTCACAGGCGGAAGGGCTACCTTTTTTAATTCCTGCTTTAATTCAGCATAATCAAAACACTCGTGGGCCCTTTTAATTTTAAAAGAATCATTTCTAAGTCCCCAGCCCAAAATGCCGTTATATGCTCCCACGATTCCGGCATATTTGCCAAACCCCACTACCCTCTCTCCGTCTGAATCCCTAAGGCATTCATAGTCAGTCATCGTGATACTCTTTTTCACCATAGCCTGCATCAGTTTACGGTTATAGGGCTGTTTTTTAATCACATGAGAGAAAAAAAGATATTGTTTATCACTGATTAAATCATCCACATTCACTTCTTTTACTCCCATCAGCACATCACAATCTGATACATTTTCCGAAACAGAAATCCCAGCTTCCTGATATTCTGTATCCTTAAATGCTCTTACCTCGGAGGGCTGCACCACCATTTCTACATGACCTGTTTCCTGTAGAAATTTACATTGTTCCGGGGTAAATGGAACTCTTTTATCCGGTGGATTTTTACCTTCTCTTACTATACCTATTTTCATTCGAAATTAATTTATGGTGTGCTGCACCTGATTACAGGATGCAATAATCTTAATACCAATCCGCCAAATAATACATCAGCCTTCTAATTCCCGCGAAAATAATCATTCAGGTTAAAACCGGGGCAATCAAGCAAGCAAAATACTACTTGCGGCAATTGGTTATTTACCCTACTTTTGCATAAATTTTTAAAAGCAGATGAATCTAGGCTTTAATAATCAGGGTTCCTACGAAACGGAGTTTGAAGAAGAAGTAATCACCATCGGAGAAAAAGAACGGGTGATTATTCTTCATAATGACGATTACAACACGTTTGACCACGTAATCGACAGCCTTATAGAAATATGCGGCCACCATCCGGAGCAGGCAGAGCAATGCGCCCATATTACCCATTTCAATGGTAAATGTGATGTTAAAAAAGGACCGGAAGTAATCTTAGAAAAGATGTATCGTAAGCTCAAACTAAGAGGATTGAGCGTAACGCTGGAAGATTAAAAAGTTTTTTTTCTTTTTGTATCGAATAAGTTTATCTTTGCACCCGCAATAACGGTTGCGTAGCTCAATTGGATAGAGCATCTGACTACGGATCAGAAGGTTTGGGGTTCGAATCCCTACGCGACCACAAAAAAAGGGTTACAAATTTTGTAACCCTTTTTTATTCATGTTTAATTCATTACTCTTTCAACACCATATCAATGCACATAACGGCTGAAATTATCAATGGCCTGGCAGGATCGTTTTCTGCCACGGATGAATCAATGGATATCATATAATTATCAGCAGAGGTAAATAATTCTTTACCAATACCGGCCCACTTTTTAGCTACTGTGGCTAACACTACACCTTCTCTTTTAAAACTGAAATTCCAACCGGTCCATTTTCCCTCCAAACGGCAAAGTGTATTTCCGGAGGCATCTTCTACATCGAATTTCCCGCCAATGCTCAACATTCTTTGCCTGAAACGCCCTAAAAGCACTTGATTTTCGTCAAAAACTTCAACCACAGACCTGAAAAAAGTAGTACCGCGTTTAATGGTTAACAGCTTAGTTTGATTGGTATCTGTAATCACAATTTCAAATGGTGTCATCCTTTTGTAATCGCTAAAGCGAAAGAGTTTGGTTAGCAACCCCAGATTGGGCTCTCTGCAAAAAAGGATAGCCGAATTGGATTCTGGATCATATATATCATAGTTATTGGCTGCCTTAAACATGCCGATATGCTCTTTCACCAAAAAATTGTTCTTTGAAAATAATGGGTTCATAAGTTATTTTTGGGTAAAGTTAGCATACTAATTCAAAAAAAATCCCCGTCTTTACGATCGGGGATTTTAGTGATAAATAAGGGCTGAAGGTTAATTTTCTAAAGTATTTTAGGACTTCAGATGACTAGAGGCTGTTGTTTCTTTCAACAGAACAAATATCCGCAGCCATACTTTGCTTTGGAACAGGAAAAACCCTGTATTTCAAATTCAAAAAAAATCCCTGTATGGAATACAGGGATTGGGGAGATGAGGGGATTAAGGAGGTTAATTTTCAATAATCTTTTTAAAGGACGTCCTGATGACTAGAGGCTGTTGTTTCTTTCAACAGGACAAATATCCATAGCCAGAATTTGCTTTAAAACAGGAAAAATCCTGTATTTTGAATTGGGTAAAAAAAATCCCTGCAGGGAATGCAGGGATTTGGGAGATGAGGGGATTAAGGAGGTTAACTTTCAACAATCTTTTTAAAGGACGTCCTGATGACTAGAGGCTGTTGTTTCTTTCAACAGGAC
>JAKRSD010000004.1:37580-47567 GCA_022402535.1 Flavobacteriales bacterium
AAATGTCAGCAGACGTACTTTGCTTTGAAACAGGAAAAACCCTGTATTTCAAATCGTGCATATCTATGTAAAAAAAATCCCTGCAGGGGGTGCAGGGATTAGGAGGGTGAAGGATTAATAGAGGTTAACTTTCAACAAAACAACTTTACTATTCAGTTATGAATACATTCAAACATTTACAGGACAAAGATGCTGAGCAAGCCAATGGAAAGAAACAGGAAAAACCCTGTATTTAAAAAAAGCCCCTGAAAATTCAGAGGCTTTAATTTGTAAAACGTTGATATCGTTTATTTTTTCTTATTCTTTTTAGAAAGTTCTTCGGCTCTCTGCTGTTGCACTTTCTGCATCTGCTCAAGTTTAGCCGCCCACCCGGATTTAGGTTTGTCCGGACGTTTTTTGTTTTCGTCAATTTTGGCTCTCAGTTTATTTTCATCAATCACAAACCGACGTATGAAAAGTGTCTGTAAAATACTGATGGAGTTTGCCAAAAAATAATAATAGCTGAGTGCTGAGCTGTAGCTGTTCAGTACGCCGAGGAACATTATGGGCATGATGTACATCATGATTTTCATCTGTTTGGCCTGAGCCCCGCTCCCCATATTGGTTTGGGTCATGGATGTATAAATCATGGTGGTTACGGTCATCAGCAACGTAAACAGACTGACATGATTGCCATAAAACGGAATATTGAAAGGCAAAGAAGCGATACTGTCCCAACTGGAAAGGTCATCGGCCCACAGAAATCCCTGCCCCCTTAACTCAATGGAAGAAGGGAAAAACTGGAAAATCGCAAACAGAATGGGCATTTGTAACAGGGCCGGAATACACCCGCTCAATGGATTCACCCCCGCTTTGCGATACAAATTCATGGTTTCCTGCTGTTTTTTCAGCGGGTCAGCATCTTTAAACTTTTCATTCAGGGCGTCAATATCAGGCTTTAATACCCGCATTTTAGCCGATGATAAATACGTTTTATAGGTTATGGGGGAAAGCGCCAGTTTTACGATTAACGTAAGAATCAGAATGATGATTCCGTAGCTAAGATTGAACCCATCCAGCCATTGAAAAAGGTTAATAATTACCCAGGTATTCACATATCGGAACAACCACCAACCTAAGCTGATCTGTTCTTCAAGATCTTGTCCTTTGTATTTCCTCAGGATTTTATAATCCTTTGGCCCCATATACAAACTCATGGAAATATTGTGTACCGGTTTTCCATCATATGGAATACGGAAACTGGCTTCGTAGGAACGGATAAAATCAGCCTCTTCTTCGCCTCTTTGGGTTTTTAAAATTACCGGTTGTTGAATACCGGTTTCGGAAATTAATGTGGTGGTGAAAAAGTGCTGCGAGAAACCTATCCAAGAGGGAGATGCATCTAAATTTTCATCATCGCTCTTTCCGCTGGAAAGGCTTTTTACTTTGCCTTTCTGATTCTTATAATATATAGTTGTGCGGGATTTTTCCTGTTCGGCATCTTTTTCCTGAACCGGAGTTACCTGAGTCCACTGCATTTCAAGCGGAACAAGAGGATTTAACACACTTTGCATGCCCACAAGATTCACATCGAAGCCAATCATGTATTCATTGGCTTTTACCGTGTACAGAAATTCAATGTACTTATCATTCCCCCCGGCATAGATTCTAAAAGGAAGCTGAACGGTTTGTTCGCCTGATATAACCGTAGATTTAGCACTTGTACTAAAAAACAGATCGGCTGTGGTAAAACGGCGGGTGCCTACCGTGAGCGGAATCTGATAATTAGATTTTTCAGGAATGAAAAGACTAACCGGCTCTTTGGTAGCGTAATTTTGATATTCTTTTAATTCCACCTTGTGTATTTTACCCCCTTTAGGGCTGAAATACATCACCATGACATCATTTTCAATGCGGATAAGTTCCGAACTTCCTTCCGCAGACTCTGCAAAAGGTCCGTATAAATCAGAACGCAATGAAGTTTGAGCAGAGTCATTCACTACGGTCAGCGAATCCGAAGTAAGAGACCCTGAAGTTTGAGCTGCCGCAGCGGAATCGGCAGCCAACTGCATATTTTTGGCATTCTGAATAGAATCCCGGATAAACTTCTGGCGGGCTATCTGCTCGTCAGAGGGCTTATTTATGATGGCAAACGTGATTATGATTCCAAGAATCAACAGAACACCGATTATCGTATTACGATCCATTTCGTTTTTTATGTCAAATTATCAGGGCGGCAAATATAGCCGGTTCAGATGCCTTTGCCAATATTTTTTCGACAGAAAAACTTTTAGGCGTCAAGGAGGTTATCTTTACCCCGGATAATATGGATTTAGGTCATTATACATATCTAGCGCTCAATATAGCCACGTTATTTTTTCCGCTGATTTTATCCTTCGATAAAAAAGTGGCCTTTTATAAAATGTGGGGTACATTGATTCCGGCAATTTTAATTACGGCAGCCGTATTTATTCCTTGGGATATGTGGAAAACGTCGCTGGGCGTATGGTCATTCAATCCTGATTACATTTTGGGAATTTTTATCGGTAATCTTCCTATTGAAGAATGGTTGTTTTTTATCACCGTACCCTATGCCATTCTTTTTGTTTATGAATGTCTGAAAGCCTATACTCCTGATATTTTACAGCCCTTCGGTAAAAAAATATCCAAAGGCGTTTTTGTGGTTTTACTTTTTATTACGGTTTTTTTCACCGATAGAACCTATACGGTAATCACCTTTCCGTTTGCCGCTCTTTTTCTTGTGGTTCATCATCTCTGGCTAAAGAACAATATAGCCGGTCGATTCTGGGTGGCCTATCTGGTTCACCTCATTCCCTTCTTTTTGGTAAACGGGATATTAACTTCATTGCCCGTGGTGATGTATAATCCTTCGGAATATATCGGACTTCGTATTATGAGCGTTCCTGTTGAGGATTCCGTATATTCTTTGCTGTTGTTTCTGATGAATGTTACCCTGCATGAAGGGTTCATGCAACGAAAAAAAGCGCACTGAAACCGATCAGCTGTTTCCTACTTTGTAAGGTATGCGATTTAAAATGGAACGTCCGAGCGTAATTTCGTCGGCATACTCCAATTCATCGCCAAAGCTAACCCCACGGGCAATGGTGGTAACGGTAACATTTATTCCATTCAGTTTTTTGAACAGATAAAAATTAGTGGTTTCCCCTTCGGTTGTGGGCGAAAGAGCCAAAATAACCTCGCCTCCCGGAATGGATTGCACTCTTTCCAAAAGCGAATCAATGTTTAGGTCAGATGGACCGATGCCCTCCATAGGTGAAATACGTCCGCCCAGAATATGAAATTTCCCTCTGAATTGTTGCGTATTTTCAATAGCCATAACTCCCCTGATATCTTCCACCACACAAATCAAATCACTTTGTCTGTGCGGATTTGTGCATATTTCGCATACGTCATAATCTGACAGGTTGTAACATACTTTGCAAATTTTTGAGTCATTCTTGAGCCTAAGAATACTTTCAGAAAATGCGGAAACTTTAGACGAATCCTGTTTAAGCAGGTGAAGGACCAAACGAAGGGCTGTTTTTTTTCCCACACCGGGTAGCGCAGAAAATTCATTAACGGCTGCCTCTAATAATTTTGAAGAAAATGTATTCATCTGTTGCGTTCCGATTTCCGGAATCAGCTTATTAAATCATGAGCATGAGTAACCGGTTTGCTATACATTGGCAACATCATGTTAAATATTACCTTCGCAAAAGTAAAATCTTTCCATGAGTCCCGCTATCATACTCGGTGTTTTATCAGCATATTTTGGTGTATTGATGTTAATATCCTACATAACGGGACGGAATGCCGACACACAGACTTTTTTCACAGCGAACCGTCAAAGCCCTTGGTATCTGGTTGCTTTTGGCATGATTGGCGCTTCCCTATCCGGTGTTACTTTTATTTCAGTGCCCGGCCAGGTAGTGTCTGTCGGTTTTACATATTATCAGGTAGTGCTCGGATACATTATAGGTTACATCGTTATCGCTCAGGTGCTCATGCCTTTGTATTACAAACTCAATCTGGTTTCAATATATACTTACCTGAACGACCGGATGGGCCCCTACTCCTATTTTACCGGAGCCGCATTTTTTATGCTAAGTCGTACATTGGGATCTGCCATGAGGCTGTATCTGGCATCCATGGTGCTTCATTTATTTTTGTTCGGTCCCATGGATGTACCGTTTTGGGCTACCGCCTTATTTACACTCGCCTTAATCTGGCTTTACACCTACAAAGGGGGTATTAAAACCATTGTATGGACCGATACGTTTCAGACTTTTTTTCTGGTTTCCTCGGTTATTATATGTACGCTGGTCATTATTTCTAAATTAAACGTAGACAGCGCCACGCTATGGAAATCTCTCAACGAAACCGGTTTTTCTACCATCTTTCAGACAGAAGATTATAAGGCTAAAAATTTCTTTGCCAAACATTTTTTCGGGGGTGCTTTTATTGCCATTGCCATGACCGGGCTGGACCAGGATTTGATGCAAAAAAACCTGACCTGCAAAAACATTAAAGATGCCCAGAAAAACATGTATTCCTTTACGGCAGTATTAGTAATCGTTAATTTATTGTTCTTGATTTTAGGTGCGTTGTTATATCTCTATGCCGCTCAATTTAAGGTAGTTTTACCGTTAGGTGAAGACGCTAAAGTGATTACAGACCATGTATTTCCACACATGGCACTAAGCGAATTTGGCCTCTTGGCCGGAATCTTTTTTCTGCTGGGCATAACCGCATCTTCATTTGCCAGTGCCGACAGTGCTCTTGCTGCGTTAACCACTTCCTTTTGTATTGATTTTTTACCGTGGAAATCTTATGACGAAAACACAAGAAAACGAGCTAAAAACAGCGTACATCTTGGATTTTCTGCCTTATTTTTCATCATCATCCTCATTGCTCGCGAAGTAGCCGATAAGGCACTTATTGACCTGATTTTAAAACTGGCCGGATACACCTATGGTCCGCTGCTGGGATTATTTGCTTTCGGAATTTTATTTAAGTTTTCGGTGAAGGATAAACTTGTGCCGATAGTATGTATTATTTCGCCAGCTATCTGTTTCGTATTGGATTACTTCAGTGAAGCGTGGTTTAACGGATACATATTCGGATATGAAATATTAATTCTGAACGGATTCGTAACTTTGGCGGGACTTTTGCTGCTTGCAAACCGAAATAAAAAATGATGATGAAACGAACTCTTTTATTCTCCGTACTATGCTTTGCATTCGTATTAAATTCTATTGCACAGATTACCAAAGTAAATACAAAAAATGAGGACCCGGGTTTCAGTTTTTATCTTCCCAGAACAACGCTTGAGTTTGAATTTACGGTAACAGAAAACCGATTCACCCCGGGCGAGCTTTCTTCTTTTGCCTCACAGTATTTTCAAACCGGTGCAGAGCATAATAAAAAACGCTCTTCTTTTACACTGGAAAATATTTCCGTCAGCCAGACAGGGGTTATCGATCCTTCGCAGCACTATATTATCAGCCCAAAAATCATCGAAAAATTAAGTGTACAAACTGTAAACGGAGGTATCATTAAAAGCATCAACGGGAGTACTGACTATCAAAACAGTAAAAATAAAACCGGTATCATATCCACCTTCAGCAGACCTGATGAAAGCTACGATAATAAAATCCCGTTTTTCAGTCTGGGAACCCGGAACGACACCATCATAAACCGTGAAATCACTCCTGACAGCACTATTATTGAAAGACGAATAATAAACCGAAGAACCGTTTCGAATACGCCTGAAGAAATGGCCAAGGAGTCCGTGAAAAAACTGGATGAAATACGCAAAACACGCTATATGCTTATCAGTGGTCCGGAAGATATTGTGATGGATGGCAAAAGCTTAAAAATAAGTTTAGCCGAATTAGAAAAAACCGAGCAGGAACTTCTGGCGCTTTTCTTCGGCAATACTCGCAAAGTAAAACAGACGTATCGAATCAGCCATATTCCCGGAGAAAGCACCGATACCTTATTTTACATGAGTGTAGAAAATGGGGTCAGCATGTCAGAACTTCCCGGATATATGCCGGTAAAGATTTCGTACAAAACCATTGGTTATCAACCAACAACATTTATTCAAAACGAAAAGGCCAAAAGTAATCTCATCCCATACCGCGTTTCGCCAAAGATGATTGTGAGTATTGTTTGGAGTAATTCAAAATATTTTGAAACAGAATTAATCATACCTCAATTTGGCGAAGTCATTCAGGTACCCGTAAATAATCTGACAAATCTTAAAATTATTTATGACGAAAACACCGGAATAATTGAAAGCATAGGTCCCAATGTGGCGAAATAATGAAAAAAATTAGGCATTGGCATTAGTCAGCCTTTATTTTACATTTGCACAAACAATCATAAAAAAGGTATATGAAACACGTAAGAATGCTGGCCTTAATTTTCACCTCGGTTGCTATAGTAAGCAGCTGCGGACAGGCTCAGAAAAATAAAAAAGGAAAAGAAGTGAAATTAGAAACTGAACAACAAAAGCTGAGCTACGCTATCGGAAAAGACGTAGCCAACAATCTGAAAACCGCCGGTGTGGAAGTGGATGTAGAAGCTTTCAGCCGTGCTCTGGAAGATGTACTTACCGGAAAACAACTGGCTATGACCGATCAGGAAGCCAATCAGGTAATCCAGGACTACCAAAACCGCAAAATGCAGGAAATGCAAAAAGAAGCGGAAGCAGAAGCCGTGAAATACCGTGCTGAAGGCGAACAGTTTTTGGCTAATAACCGCAGCAAAGAAGGAGTAAAAGAAACCGCCAGCGGTTTACAGTACAAAGTAATTACTGAAGGTAACGGACCTAAACCCACAGCAACATCTCAGGTAAAAGTTCACTACAAAGGAACTTTATTAGACGGAACCACTTTTGACTCTTCTTACGACCGTGGCGAACCTGCTACATTCGGTTTGAATCAGGTAATCCGCGGATGGACTGAAGGTCTTCAGCTGATGAACAAAGGTTCTAAGTATATGCTGTATATCCCTACGGATTTAGCTTATGGAAATAATGCGCCTCCGGGAAGCAACATCAAAGCCGGTATGACACTCATTTTTGAAGTAGAGCTACTGGAAATTTTGAAATAACAATCCATTACATTTAGAAAACGGCTTTTCGCAAGGAAAGCCGTTTTTTCTTTTTACACCCACCACAAAGACGCCTGAATGTGCTGAATTCAGCCACAATTCAGTATATTCGTTTCCTAATTCATACCAATGAATATTGTATTTTTTGACAGAGCCGATATTCGGGAAAACATGCTCCCGTTTACCTTCACAAAACCCGGTGCCGAATTGCGCGTAGGCATCGATACCTTTACTGAGAAGTGGAAGCGTTTCACAAAAGCTGAAGTTTCCTTTTTGACTGAAGAATATCTGAGCATTAAGTATAAAGCTCACTTTACGGATGACAACTATTTTGTGGCAGGAACTCTTATTCCGAACACTGCACTTGTAGATGCCATCCTACAACTGAAAACCGGAGAATCGTTGTGGGCAAACCATGAGCTGCTTGCCTACCGTCTATCAAAACCCTTGAAAGAAAATGAACATACTGAGCGAGTGGAGTTCAGCGGAGCATACATGTATCTGAAAAATCCCTGGGAACTTTTTTCGAAAAATGCAGACATTCTCAAAGCCGATTTTGCAGGAATTACACAAGGACGCCTCTTCCAGCCTCTTTCGAATACCGTGCAGGTGATTGGCCCGCGCGAAGCAATATTTCTAGAAGAAGGTGCTGTGGCGGAGGCATGCACATTCAACACCACCCATGGCCCCATATATCTTGCCGCAGATTCTGAAGTGATGGAAGGCTCCCTCATTCGCGGACCTTTTGCCCTGGGAGAACACAGTCAGGTTAAAATGGGTGCCAAAATATACGGAGCCACCACGTTTGGACCACACTGCAAAGTAGGCGGAGAAGTGAACAATTCGGTCATTTTTGGATATTCTAATAAAGCCCACGACGGTTTTTTAGGAAACAGCGTAATCGGAGAATGGTGTAACCTCGGTGCCGACAGCAATAATTCAAACCTAAAGAATAATTATGCTCCCGTAAAACTTTGGCATTATGGCAAAAAAGGATTTGTCAATACGGGGCTTCAATTCTGCGGGCTTATGATGGGCGATCACTCCAAATGTGGCATTAACACCATGTTCAACACGGGAACGGTAGTGGGGGTAAGTGCCAATATTTTTGGATCGGGTTTTCCACGAAACTTTATTCCTTCTTTTTCATGGGGCGGTGCTTCCGGATTTACGGAATACAAAACCCGAGAAGCGTTTGCTACGGCCAAACTGGTCTTTGAACGGCGAAACCTTCAGTTTGATGAAACGGAACAAGAAATCCTACAGCATGTGTTTAACCTCACTTCCGAATTCCGTAATGTATAATATGAAGCACATCGTATCCACATTCATTGCTCTATTATTTGCAGGATTTTATACTGAAGCCCAAACCATCAAATCACTAGCTTTTTCAGAAATTGAATCTGAAATTAAGCATTACGACGGCGAATTCTTAATTGTAAATTATTGGGCCACCTGGTGCAGACCCTGTGTGGAAGAACTGCCCGATTTTGAAAAGATAAATGATGAATTTGGCGGTAAAGGCGCAGCAGTTTGGCTGATTAACCTGGATTTTAGCAGTGCGATTGATAAAAAAGTAAAACCGTTTATCCAAAAACACAATTTAAAATCGAAACTGTTTCACATCAAAAACACAGACCCCAACGAATGGATCAATAAAGTAGATGAAAGCTGGGGAGGGAATATTCCGGTAACCGTAATTTATCACAAAGGGCAAAAGATTCACTTCTGGGCCCGATCTACGAATTATGAAGAAATGCATTCCGTATTGACAAAAACGTATTAATCAAAAGCTAAAGAATATGAAGAAAATTATGTTGATGGCCGCTCTGGCGGTATCTATTGGATCAAATGCACAATATCAGATTGGAAATAAGGTTGCCGATTTCAGTCTGAAAAACGTGGACGGTAAAATGGTTTCCATGTCCGGAATGGAAAAGGCACAGGGCATCATTGTCATTTTCACATGCAACCATTGTCCATTCAGTATTGCCTACGAAGACCGCATCATAGAGCTGCACAAAAAATATGAAAAGAAGGGTTATCCCGTGATTGCTATTAATCCAAACGACCCTGTTAAATCACCCGAAGATTCATATGATAAGATGATTACGAGAGCTGCAGAGAAAAAATTTCCGTTTCCGTATGTGTATGATGAAACGCAGGAAGTGGCCAAAAGATTCGGGGCATCCAGAACTCCGCATGTGTACATCGTGAAAAAAGAAGGATCGGACTTTGTTTTGAAATATATAGGAGCCATTGACAATAATACCGAGAACGCGAAAAAAGCTGATAAAAAGTTTGCTGAAGAAGCGTTGAAAGACTTGCTCAGTGGAAGAAATCCTCAGGTTTCTGAAACGAAAGCAATCGGTTGTACCATTAAGTGGAAATAAGGTTATTCTTTTGTTCCTATGTTCTTATATTCGGTTGTTCTTATGTTCGGTTGTTCTTATGTTCAATTGTTCTGTAGAAAAGTTATCTGTTAATCGTTATCTGTTATCAGGCAATAGGCTTACCAGGCAATAGTTGTTCTTATGTTCAATTGTTCATTTGTTTGGGTTCATACATTATCAAATTGATGTTCCCATCAGTACATTTCTTGGTTCTGTGGAAAGTTATCGGTCTAGGGTTTCATTTTCAAATTACCAAATTTTCCGAAGCGCAGCCCCGAACCCTTTCGTGGGCATGCAACGCACGAGTGCAGCGAGTAACCGCAGCGTAATAAATCATCATCCCATCAGCACATTAAGAGGCAGGAGGCAATAGCGTTTAGGCAATAGTTTTTAAAGTAGCAGGTATCAAGATGTTCATCAAATGACTCTGCCTAAATTTGGTTGACAGTTTTTATACTGATTTCTGTTAAATAAT
>JAKRSD010000031.1:0-6398 GCA_022402535.1 Flavobacteriales bacterium
ACGAAGAAGTAAGAGAAGACGAGTTACCGAAGGTTCCTGAAGGGGCCGACCAGGTAGCGGAAGCGGCACTGCCGCCGATAACACCCGCCAAAGTAACCGATCCGCCTTCACAGACTGTTTGGGGTGCACCCGCATTTACGGTAGGCGCCAGGTCTACCGTAATATCCACGGTGGAAGTCACGGCATTACATGGACCCGCGGGGTCGTCTGTGGTGAGCGTGAGCGTCACCACGCCGTTGGATATGGCCGGAGAATAGGAAGATGTGAGGGAAGAAGCATTACCGAACGTACCCGAAGGGGCCGACCACGTAGCGGAAGTAGCTCCGCCGCCGATGATACCGGCCAAAGTAACCGATCCACCTTCGCATACTGTTTGGGGAATTCCGGCATCCACGGTAGGTGCAGGATTTACAGTTACTTGAACGGTTGATATAGCTACACCACATGACCCGGAAGGGTCATTTGAAGTGAGGGTAAGGGTTACACTACCTGAAGTTATATCGGGTGTGTACGTAGCATTCAAGTTGTTCACATCACTAAAAGTTCCTGAGGGGGCTGACCATGTTCCGGAAGTAGCGCCACCACCAATAACTCCTGAAAGCACTACGGATTCCCCTTCACAAACTGTTATGGGGCTTCCGGCATTGGCTGTTGGTTCTAAATTAACAGAAATAGTAATGTTTGATGAAGATGAGGGACATGGACCCGGGGGTTGGTCTGGAGATAGGGTAAGAATTACACTGCCGCTGGTAATAGCGGGGGTATAAACTGCATTTAAATCGTTCACATTGCTAAACGTACCTGATGGAGCTGACCAAGTGCCAATTGTTGCAATACCTCCCAAACTACCATTTAAATTTACAGTTTCACCTTCGCAGATTGAGGCGTTATTTCCTGCATTGGCAGTGGGAGCTATAATTACATCAACCGTAACATTATCCGATACGGCAGGACATGGTCCGGGAGGGTCATTGGTTGTTAATGTTAATGTGGCTGTACCTGTTGCGATAGTAGGGGTGAATGTGGATGTGAGGCTGCTTGGATTTCCAAAAGTACCGTTGGGGCTGCTCCAGGTAGCCGAAGTGGCTCCTCCTCCAATAACCCCGTTAAGATTGATGGAGCTACCGCCACACATGCTGGTTGCGGCACCCGCGTCTACAGTTGCTGCCGGATTTACGGTCATTGTAACATTTGATGTTGCCGAATTACATGCTGCATTAGGATTTGAAGCCACCATGGTTAATGTCACATTACCAGGAACAGCAGCCGTATACTGGGGAGTCAGCCCCGGATTATTGGTGAAACTTCCACTGGGTCCACTCCAAGTGGCAAGAGATGCACTGGAATTCATGGAGCCATTCAGTTGAATAGGAATTCCTTGACAAATGGTTTGAGGGGTTCCCGCATTGGCTGTTATGGGGGCAAGTATAGTCAATGGTATAGAAAGAGATGCGCCCAAGCAAGGACCTGGAGGATCAGAAGCTGTAAATGTTAATGTGACTGCAGAGCCTGGAGTTGCAGTTGGTGTATAAGTTGCATTTTGGTAATCGTTTACATTTGTTCCTGTTCCACTAGTTGCGCTGAAACTGCCTCCAACACCACCACCACTCATGTTTATTGCATTAGAAAGCTGAAGTACACTTCCCGTACATACTGCAGGTACTGGTCCTTGTTGTAATATAACGGGTTCAAATAAAGTTAAAGTGGTGTTAGAGCTTACAGATGGACAAGGACCTGATGATGAAACAGATAGTGTTAATGTAACTGTTCCAGAGTTTATAACAGGAGTATAAACAGGATTTAATATATTATTGTTACTAAAACTTCCGCTTGCTGATGACCAAGTTGGATTTATAGCACTTCCTCCAATAATTCCATTCAAGTTAACTCCGCCTCCTGAATAACAAATATTTTGGCTAGTTCCAGCATTCACAGTCGCAAAAGGTGTAACAGTAATTGGCAATGTTCTAACGGCTGATGGACATGGACCTGCTGGGTCATTTGTTGTAAATGTTAAAATAACGGTACCATTAGTTATGCTTGGGGTATAAGTAGTTGCTTGATAATTTGATGTATTTGTTCCAGATCCACTGGGTGCAGTCCAACTTCCCGATACGGCAGACCCTCCAACTGAGGTTTGTTCAAACAGATTAATTGTAGTACCCTGACAAACATTTATCGGAGGACCAACATCAGCCGTTGCCGCCAAATTTACAGCCAAAGTTCGATTAAAAACGGAAGAAGTACATCCGGCAACCACAATAGCAAGTGAGTATGTTCCCGCCATATTTAATGCGACATTCGGAATGCTAGGACTTTGTACATTCCCCGGATTCCATCCATTGGGACCGCTCCATATATAGGTTGCCCCCGCTACGGCAGCCGTACTAAAGTTAACCGTGGAGCCTTCGCAGACCTGAACAGTCGTTGTCGATAACCCATTAATCGTAAAACTTGGAGTTGCAGGAGGCGTGCATTGGCTATACGAATGCCCATAAATAGCTACTATGGCGGCTATCAAGAATAAAATTCTTCTCATTTAAAGAAATATTGAAAACACATTAACCTAGGGTGGCTGACTATTAATTTTAACTCCCCAAGTACAATAGTACAAAAAATAGTATTCAATAAGTTATTTTTTAAACAGTTAAAGAAAATAATTTAAACTGTTTAATGAAAGCTTAATTCAACGTTTAGTATTGGGTTGAATTACCGCAATAATGTTACTGAGCCATAAAGGTTTTTAGTAAGTCCCTTATGATCGTTGTAGATAACTTTGTATACATAAACATCCGATTTTACGGGCTTTCCTCTAAAAGTTCCGTCCCATTTTATATTAGGGTCTAATGATTCAAATAATAATTCGCCCCAACGGTTGAAAATCATGATTTTAAAATCAGAAAATCCATAACCGGTAACACCAAAACCATTGTTAAAAGGATCATCATTGGGTGTGAATGCATTGGGTATGAAAATTTCTGAACTGCCATTGACCACTACAAATCCATAAGCCGTATCTACACAACCTCCCGGAGAAGAAACGATTTGCATGATTTCGTAAATTCCTTCATCGTAAAAACTTACAATTGCATTGGGCCCTGAAACTATTTGACCGTTTGGTAATACATAATTAACAGTTCCGGAAGCGATGGAACCGTCAACCAGCATTACCTGAGGGTTGGCTATATCCGTTTGGGGAGGAACAACACTAAAACCTGCCGTAGGTGCCGGTTGCACAAGTATGTAGTTGTTTTGGGTTAGTGTACTTTGACACCCATTCGCGGATGTTGCTGATAAGCTTACTGAGTAACTGCCTTGATTTGTGTAAGTTGTACTTACATTAGAAAATGATCCGGATGTTTGTCCATTACCAAAATTCCAGTTAAAGCTGGCATCAGGGGGAGTGGATTGATTGCTGAAAGTAACCGTCAGTGGTGCACAGCCCGAAGTGGGAATTGCATTGAATGCAATGATTGGATTTGGATGTACGGTTATTGTAGTTTGAGCATTGCCTGTACACCCATTTTCAGACACCGTAACGTCTGCATTATATGTGCCTGCCTGAGAAAATGTTACCCCGGAAACTGTGGAATTATTTGAAGAGGCAGGAGAACCATTTGGAATGTTCCAGCTGAAAGTAGCTCCCGGTCCATAGTTTTGGTCTATTGAAAATGAAAAACTATTTCCATCAAAGCATTGGGCATTCACCGGGTTAATCGTAAAGGTTAACGATGGAAGTTGGTTCACGGTAAGTGTAATGATACTGTCGCAGCCGTTTACGGTGGTGAATGTAATCGGATAAACACCAGGCCCATAATCAACTCCTTGAAAAGAAATTGTTTGTCCTTCACATACGGCAGTGTCTATTGCCGCGGAATATTCAGGGTAGAGTGAAAGGTTAAGTGTAACCGTAGAGTCACATCCTAAAACCGTGTTGAAATTTACGGGATAGGAACCGGCGGTAGTATAGGTTTGCCCGGCAAAAGTGAATGAATCGCCATCACAAATCTGAATAGCTAAACTTTCATCATATACTGGATATACGGATAAAACCAGGGTAGCCGTGGAATCGCAGCCCGGAAGGATTTGAAATACTTCGGTGTATGTACCTGCTTGGGTTAATGTCTGTGTTCCAAATTGAAGAGTTTCCCCCTGACATATACTTGTTGAAGTGGTATCAGAAATTGGCGGGGGCGGGTTGATGGAAGACTGGGCTAAAAATCCTGCAAATCCAGGCCCTGAAACCACTTGTACAATTAAAGAATTGGTTCCGGGTTGCCAGTCATCACAGAGTGAAACAGAAACCATTCCGCCAGCTTGAAAGCCTCCTGCAAAATAAGGATTGGGAACCGGCATATTACCAATCGTAGTACTTTGGGGTACTCCGTTTACAAATATTTCATACACGGAATTATCGGCAAAAAAGTCGAGATTGAGACAAAAAGTATTGTCGTTTAAAAAGCTCTCACCGCAAAGATTGGCACAGGGTAAATCAAATGAAATCTGATAAAAATAATCTGAATTTACAGAATGGGATCCATTCGCATTGTGTGAAATCCATCTGCAATCGGGCCAAGGGCTGTTATAATAACTTCCGGGTGTGCTGCTCATTACCACTGCGGGAATATAAGGGCCGTTTATTGAATTGGTGGAAACTGTCCAGTTGAGATCATTTACCCCTCCCGGAAGTGTGCCACCCGAACCATTGGTTCCTGTATTAAAAAAGTTGGAAGCAGGAGGTAAACCGGTAGCAGGAATTGTACTCAAATTTAAAGTAACCGTAGAGTCGCACCCCGAAATGTTCTGGAAAACTACGGGGTAACTGCCCGGATTGGTAAACGTTTGCCCACCAAAAGAGTAAGAGTCTCCATCACAAATGCTCGCATTTACAGGTTGCCCCGTCTGTATAGGAAGAACCACAATATCTTCCGTATCCGTCGAACCACAAGAATTCGGTAAGGTGTATGTTATGGTATGTGTTCCCGGTCCGGCTGTTGCGGGCGAAAAAGTACCGTTGGCCGCATCTGTGATTCCTGTACCTGACCAACTGCCTCCCGGATTTGCCGCAGTTAAATTTACCGAAGCTTCATTTACACAGAAGGGACCTGCAGCATTGATACCCGGATTAATGGGGCTGTTTACCGTTATTGTAATGTCCGCAGTGTTCTGGCAAACCGGTGAAAAAAAGATATCATCCAATCCGAAATCATTTCCTCCCAATGCCGTGTTTTGGTTTACGATGCAAATATTGGCTGAAGTATTTACGCCTGAATTCCATGTAGCAAAAAACTCTTCCCATATATTAATGTTTGCAGGGGCTGTGAATGGATTGCCCAACACATTTCCGTTAATACTGAATTGTAAAATAGCCGGGTTAGACCCAACCATGCTGCTAACCCAAGTGGAAAAAATATATTCAGTATTCGGTTGCACTAATATATTTTGACACCATACATTCGTATTAGCCACTGATGAGCCATTGACTACCATGAAATTTCCGCTTCCCGTGGTGTGGTCGGTACCCACAAATGCAGGATGATTTAAAGCAGCATTAGTTGTAACATAATACGTGCTTTCAGCCTGTACATTCACATTATACTGATAACTGCTGCTAAACCCGGTATTTCCCTGTTCAAAATCCCCGTTGGCAACACTGTTTACGCTCGGACTGAAAGCCGTAACGGTATAGGTTGTAGTGGTGGAAGGACAAGCCGTTGGAGACGGTGACGTAGGGTCATCTAAACCTGTAGTGGGCGACCAAGAGTAATAAATACCTCCCGATACAGGAATGTTTACACATTCTCCCACACAAATTGCAGTATCATTAGGGATTATAACGGAAGGAGGAATAGTGACATTAATGGTTACCTGATCGGTACTGGAACAACCATTCTGTGTAGCGGTTAGTGTATAAGTTGTGGTAGTTGCCGGTGTTGCATTAGGGTTGGCAATATTGGTATTGCTTAAACCGGTTGCAGGTGTCCATGTTAATGTGCCTTGCCCCGAACCGTCTAACTGAATCACGGCACCAAGACAGATATATCCGTCACCTCCGGCGCTTACCGACGGATTGGCGTTTACTGTTAAGTTGGTCGTAGTTGATGTGGCGCATTGTCCCGCTGTCGGGGTAAATGTGTATGTCGTTGTACCCGGTGTGGAAGTGCTCACCGCCGGGCTCCATGTTCCCGTGATATTATTGGTACTAGTGGTGGGGAGAACAGGTGCAGGGGCGTTCTGACACACAGCTGCCACCGCATTAAATGTAGGGGTGATGAGCGCATTAACCGTAATGTCAAGTGTAGTTGTGGTAGCGCATAGTCCAGCTGTGGGAGTGAATGTATAGGTAGTTGTTGTCGTATTGTTTATTGCTGGCGACCAGGTTCCCGTTATTCCGTTCG
>JAKRSD010000031.1:6498-105650 GCA_022402535.1 Flavobacteriales bacterium
TTGGTAAGGCAGGAATTGTAGCGCCTGAGCAGTAAGGGCCTACCGCCGCAAATGTGGGTGTGACATTAGGCGTAACCGTAATGTCAAGTGTAGTTGTGGTAGCGCATAGACCTGCGGTGGGAGTGAAAGTATAGGTAGTTGTTGTCGTATTGTTTATTGCTGGCGACCAGGTTCCCGTTATTCCGTTCGTGGAGGTCGTTGGTAAGGCAGGAATTGTAGCGCCTGAGCAGTAAGGGCCTACCGCCGCAAATGTTGGGATTATCTGAGGATTAACAGTAAGAGTATATGTGCTTAGAAGAGTATAAGTATCACCCGCATTTACGGTTCCGCTTCCATTTGCATCGCAATATGCATAAGCACTTACGGTTTGGTTGATGGGAGCACCTGAATTATTAATTCCGTTTGGGAAAGTGTTATTTGGGGCAACAGACCCGGCTACAGGTGTAACATTGGAAAAGACCACACAATTAGGGTTTGTAGTTATTACGCTGTTCTGCCATGTGGTAACAGCAGCTGTACTTCCTCCGGAACAGATTGTACTACTCGCATTTGCAACCGTTACGGGGTTACAGCATGTAAAGTTCACGGGAACATTAAATATACAGTTTGCGGCTGATGGAGCCGTCTGTTGATAGGTTGCTGTTAAACCCACATTAAATCCGGCGGCAGTCCATTGTCCGTCTGCTAAAGTATTGCAGTTTGCATTAGGCACAAATGTGGTGTTTACTCCAGGTACCGAGAACGTATTTGGATAGATATATACCGTGATGGTGCTGTTTTGGTTATATCCCGGAATGTTGGCCAGATTGAAGTTTAGATTCAGGTTTGCAGGTCCGGGACTTCCAAACATTTGATCATATATGATTATGTTGTTGTGGTATATCGTAACCCAGTAAGCTGTGGCCACAGGAGTGTTTGCTCCCGGCTGATTAAAACAATACCCGTTCATGGCCACATTCAAATTCAAAGAAGTGGCATTACCTCCCGTGTTATTTGGTGGAATTTGAAAATAGGCAGCGTTGTTTATCCCTCCAAATGTGGAATTTTGAGGGATCGCGTTGGATTGATTGAGGTTGTTGGTGTAGGTGATGGGTTGTGGCGGACCACCCGTGGCACAGCAGTTTGAACCTGCCGGTCCGTTATAGGTAACCTGAAAATTCTGCGTACCCCCCGCGCAAGAATTGGCCGGGGGCGTTGCCGGGTTGGGGCTGATACTGAAAATGGTGCCGATATGACTTGAATTACAATCATTCTGTCCGGTGGTTACCCATTGGCAAGTAGCCGGATTCCAGGTGATGGAAACCAAATTGGCTGCCGATGTTGGAATCCTGGGTCTAACGGTCAAGTTTTGGGTGCCTGAAGCTAATACAGCTCCCGTGGTATTGCAGGTAATGGTCCACGGAAGGGCCACATTAATATTGGTGCAGTAATTAGTGTTCTGAATATTTATCGGTAATGAAAAATTGCTACAGTTTTGAGCGGTAGCCGTTACAGGTCCAGAAGGCGTGTTTACGGTGAGCGTAGCCGCTGAAATAGTAATATTTGCACCAAAAATGCTGTTTGCCTGAGCCCCAAAATTGCCTGTGATGGGTCCGGCTATGGTAACCCCGCCCTGTTGAATACTTATTGTGCCTCCCGTACCATTAAATCCATCTCCAAAACTGTCAAAAATATTCAGCGTGAAAACAGTGCCCACGACATTTGGATTTAACGGCCCAACTGTAACATTTATATTTGCACCGTTTGCTCCAGGACCTCCCGAAGCTACTACACCGCCCGTTAACTGACTGGTTACGTTCCAGGTAATCTCATTGGCCCACGAAGACCCGTAATTCCCAACCACGTTGAATGTAATGGTTCCATTACATCCTGTATTGTTAACCTGAAAAATGTAATTCTGATTTCCGCAGGCATTTGTGCCTCCGTTTACGGTTGAGGAATATTGGGGACAGTTTTGTCCTGCTGCACCAAACCTGAAACCCCCAAAAGCGATAATAATAAGCAAAAATCGCACAAGTATAACGTACCGCATATAGAATCAAAACACTGGTTAAGAATAGCTTATGGAAGTTTTTTTTTTAAGCACTCCCATTAAAGCGAACCAAATTTAACGATTCTTAATATGATAATAAAAGTTAAAATGAATATAATTCGTTTTTTATCAACAATTTGATGATTCCTTTTTGCCAATCAAGATACATCTGGGCGAAAAAGGGGTATATTCTCCTAATTCATAATCGCCTAATATGCTTGTTTTCTGAATGTTATATTTGGATAATTCATGGGTGATTTCCTGCTCAGAATACATGGCCACTTTTTCAGAAAAGTGATATACTTTCTGTCCGTCATGTACTTCAATGTGTTTTATCACCCAACGTCCCGAAAACTCTTTTCGGGTAATAAAGTCAATTCCTTCGATTGTAAAATGGGTAGGTTCGGTGGGCAGATTTCGCACATAGGATTCGTTCAGATAATCAAACAGGAAAATACCCTTCGGTTTTAAAGCTTCTGAAATTCGTTGAAAAACCGTAAAGTTTTCTTCGTCAGTATCGAAATATCCAAAACCGGTGAAAAGGCTGAATACCGCATCAAATGCTTCGTTTCCTAATGGATTACGCATATCGCGAATCTCAAAACTCAGGTTGGACAATGGATGTTTTTGGGCAGCTTCTATATTGCTGGGCGATAAGTCAAACCCGGTAACCTGAAATCCTTTTTCGGCCAGATAGACGGCATGCCTTCCTTTCCCGCAGGCTAAATCCAGAATTTTTGCATCGGGTTTAAGGGATAAATGCTGAAGAATCCGGTCCAAAAATAAACGCGCCTCCCGGTCATCTCTGTTTTTATATAACAGATGATAATAGCGGGTGTCGAACCAAGATTCAAACCATTTTTTCTGATTTTCCATGCGATTGCAAAGAACGTTTTTTGCATCGGAATGAATGTAGGATTGCGTATTTTTTTCTCAAAATACAGATTGTCTATTGGTTTTGTATTACTAAACTTGTCCATAAATTTTTAACATGATTCACAGTTTTGCCAGTGATAACAACTCCTCCGTTTGCAACGAAGTAATGCAGGCCATACAACAGATAAACACAGGGTTTGAAGTAGGATACGGAGCCGACCCTTATACACAGGAAGCCGTTTCTGTTTTCCGAAAGATGTTTGGAAATGATACCGAGGTATTTTTTGTTTTCAACGGTACGGGAGCCAATGTATTAAGTCTTTCCTGTATTACGGATTCTTATCATGCGGTATTGTGTACAGAAGCTGCACACATCAATGAGGATGAGTGCGGCGCTCCCGAAAAATTTACCGGATCCAAACTTTGGGACTTTTTTGCACAGGATGCAAAACTCACTCCCGAAATGCTGCAATACACTTTACCCAATCTGGGGGATGAACACCGGGTTCAGCCCAAAGTAATTTCCATCACACAATCTACCGAATTCGGTACATTATATTCCGTGGAAGAAATTCGTGCATTGGCCGATTTTGCCCATGCTCATGACATGTATCTGCACATGGATGGTGCTCGAATTGCCAATGCTGCCGTGGCACTCGGATGTGAATTCAGAACGTTTACCCGGGATGCCGGCGTGGATGTGGTTTCTTTCGGGGGTACCAAAAACGGATTGATGTACGGCGAAGCTGTTCTTTTCTTTAATCCCGAACCAGCCCGAAAAGCTAAGTTTTTCAGAAAGCAAAGTATGCAGCTCGCCAGCAAAATGAGATATATTTCGGCTCAGTTTACGGCTTATTTGCAGCAGGATGTCTGGAAAAAAAATGCAACGCACGCCAATGCCATGGCCGCCCTATTGGCTCAGGAAATCAGTAAAATCAATGGGGCTGTTTTGTTTCATCCGGTGCAGGCCAATGGAGTGTTTGTGCAGCTGCCTCCCAAAGCCATTGAAGCCCTTCGAAAAAAACATTTCTTCTACATTTTTGACGAAAAAAACCATGTAGCGCGTTTCATGTGTTCGTTCAATACACCCGAATCGGAAGTGCAAAGATTGGCTGAAGATATTCGTTTGGCTCTGGAATCTGTTTAAATTTTCATTATGATTCATCCTGTTTTTCAGTCCTTAAAATTTCAACTTTTTCTTTGTGTGTTTCTGACTTTAGTCGCCGGGTTATGGATTGTATTTTCAAACCCGTTTTTCCCCAAAGTGGCTTTGGTGGAAAATCCCTTTCCGTATCGATTTGCCGTTTTAGGATTTGTACCGCCGTTGTGGCTGCTTTATTTCCGTAGGAAAAAAGTAGCTATCGTTCTTCTTTTTACGCTTACACCGGCATTGTTTGTTACCAACCTGAATATGCTCAGACCCGATTTGTTTTTTATCTGGTTGTGTATGCTCACCGTGGGGTTTGCCCAAACACGCGAACAGGTGTATAACGGTGTTTTGGTGATTTTGGCGGGAATGTATTTGTGGACAGGCATTCATAAGGTGCATTGGGATTTTGTGAAAAACACGGCTTGGGTTTTTGAAACCCGGCTATTTGGAAAAGTTTTTCCCAAGTGGATGCTGTATGCCTTAGCCGCAAGTATCCCCGTGCTTGAAATTATTCTAGGTCTTTTGTTTTTTTCTTCTAAAACCACGTTGCGCCGGATTCTGGGTATCGCCCTGCATGCCGGGATTTTAGTGTTTCTGTTGGTAGGTGGGTGGAATGCCACCATGATCCCCTGGAATGTGGCGCTGCTGATGTTACACATTGTTTTGGTGGCCAAATTCGATGCAGAGGTTCAGTCTCAATCAAACGGGTTGAAGGTTCCGGCCACCATTGCCTTGGTTTTGCCGGTTTTGTACTTCGTGAATATTTGGCCCGGAATGCTTTCGTGGAATATGTATTCTGCCAGAATTCAACATATTTATATGCCTGTAACGGATGAATTGGCGCTATATCCGCCTGATTATGTGCGCGAATATGTCTACCGACGCGATATTCTCTATGTAATCAGCCTTTCGGAATGGGCTGACGGCGCCACGGGCGGACCACATGTAAACGAACCAATTTTCCGGGAAAGGGTGATTGAAGCCTGCGAAAAATTTCTGGAAGAAAATCCTCAATAGGGTGCGTTTACTTTTTCTTCTTTTTGGGGGCTATATACGGACTGCCCGGAATGACGATTTTATCATACATCCGCTGGTGTATAGGCGCATAAAATGTTACGGCAACCTGCGGCGCTTCCAACGTAATTGTAATATCAGAAAGTACGCCGTTTACCACCCGTTTAAAATATACCCGTTTGAATAAAGTAGGCCTTAATAATCCATTCACATTTTCCCGGTAAGTACCTGTCAAAACACCATATACTTCTTTCGATGGAAGTTTGGGCGTTGAGGCTTTGAATTTGTAATTTAAATACATACCCGGGTTGGTTTTGAGCTTGGTCAGTTCTGCTTTGGCGGCTAATCCTGCCGCTGTTGAATCGGCCGAAGGTTTTATTTCATAGGTGAATCGGGCACGTCCGTCATCAATCAGAAATCCGTTTGATTTAGCATCGTTTTGTGGCTGAGTGCGCCAAAATACAGGTAATTCCGTACTGATTCCTGTTTCAGGATCGGTGTAAGGTTTATAGGGAATGTTTTCATCCCATTTCAGCGTCTGCCCCATATTTACCAATACCTGTTCGTACGATTCGGAACTTTTTCTTTCCATATCAAAAAAGAAAAGCAGCGCATTGTATTCGTGATTGATATGAAAATACACCATAAAGGCAATCACTTTATATGCCCGGCTATCATCCACAAATTCCATGACGAGGCGGTCGGCATCGAGGCCGCCCAAAGAACCTCTGCCTTTTTCGCGCATTTGCAGGTTTACGATGTTTTCATCGTTATATAAATCTTTTTCAAACATGCGTTGAAGGCTGTCCGCATTGAATTTGTTGGAAAGGTTAAATCCCTTCAAATAAAATTCAGTGATGTTATTGGTGATGATGTAACTCATTTCACCTACGCGGTTAACGCTGTAATCATTCAGGTGTTTAAACTCAACCGGGTATTCAGTAATGCGAAAAGGGGTATAAATATCCTGGCTTTTAGCCGATAAAGAAACGAACAGCAGTAGGAGAATTCCTGAAACTTTTTTCATGCGAATTTTAATTTTTACAAACGGTTTCAAAGGTAAACGGATTTTCATCGTCCGAAGTATTGAGTTTTCAAATACTGAAATGCAAAGCGGATTCGCTACTTTTGCCCCCTTATTCAGAATGTATGAGCGATAAGAAAGTAAGAGTGCGGTTTGCGCCAAGTCCTACGGGTCCGTTGCATTTGGGCGGTGTAAGAACAGCTTTATATAACTATTTGTTTGCCCGCAAACATGGAGGTGACTTCTTGTTGCGGATTGAAGATACCGACCAGACACGTTATGTGCCGGGTGCTGAAGAATATATCATCGAATCGTTGAAATGGTTGGGTATCATGTACGATGAAGGTCCGGGAAAAGAGGGGGAATTTGCTCCTTATCGTCAGAGCGAACGCAAACCAATGTACAGGCAGTATGCCGAACAATTGATAGAATCCGGTCATGCGTATTATGCATTTGACACTACCGAGGAATTGGAAACCATGCGGGTAAACCTACAGAAGGCGGGTTCTTCTTCGCCTTCTTATAATTTCATCAGCCGAAACAGTATGAAAAATTCGCTTACGCTTCCGGCCGATGAAGTGCAGCGACGCATTGATAACGGTGATCCCTATGTAATCCGGATTAAGATTCCACGTAACGAAGAAGTGCATCTGGAGGATTTGGTGAGAGGCGTGGTGGTAGTGAATACCAATACGCTGGATGATAAAGTGCTTTTTAAAAGCGACGGAATGCCCACGTATCACCTGGCCAATATTGTGGATGACTATCTGATGAAAATTACCCATGTAATCCGTGGTGAAGAATGGCTTCCCTCGGCACCCACCCACGTGCTTTTATACCGATTTTTGGGTTGGGAAGCCGATATGCCGAGCTTTGCGCATCTTCCGCTGATTTTAAAACCCGACGGAAACGGAAAATTAAGCAAACGCGACGGCGATCGTCTCGGATTTCCTGTGTTTCCATTACAATGGACCGATCCCAATTCGGGAGAAGTGTCATCCGGATATCGTGAATCGGGTTATTTTAAAGAAGCAGTTATTAATATATTAGCCCTTTTGGGTTGGCATCCTACCGATAATCAGGAATTGTTTTCGTTAGATGAACTGGTAGAAGCATTTTCGCTGGAAAAGGTATCTAAGGCCGGGGCCAAATTTGATTTTGAAAAAGCCAAATGGTTTAATCGTGAATACTTAAAATCCACACCCGATAAGGAATTGGCGGAAGCCGTAAAACCATATGCAATTGCTGGTGGTGCGGATGTCTCTGATGAATATTTGCAGGGAGCCTGCCGGCTGATGAAAGAGCGGGCCACATTCATTAAAGATGTGTTTGAAAAAGGACGCTACTTATTTTTTGCTCCTTCGGCTTACGACGAAAATACCCTTGCCAAAAAATGGAAACCCGGCACGGCCGATTTTATTTCACAATTACTGGCCGATTTATCTACCGATGAAGCGTTCACGGGTGCTTCGTTAGAGTCAAGAGGAAAAGCTTGGCTCGAGGCGAACAAATTAGGTTTTGGAGCCATCATGCCGGTGTTCAGGGTTTTATTGACAGGCGAAGGAGAAGGCCCCGCAATTTTTGAAATATGTGCCCTGTTGGGTAAAGAAGAAATGAAATCCCGCATAGAGTCAGGTCTTTCAGTCTGTAAATCAAAATATGAATAAGACGGCCCGATATACCATTTCCCGCATTGAAATCAAGGCTCCCATCGGCTGGTACGAAAAAGAGCAGCAGGAGGGAAATGTGTTTTGGGTAGATATTTCATACAATGCGGAGTTTGCGCATGCGGCCAACACTGATGAGCTTTCAGATGCGGTGGATTATGAACAGATTTGCAATACTGTGGAACAGTGTTTTCAAAAAAAATGCAGGCTGCTCGAACAAATAGCTCTTCACGTTGTTTCAACCCTCAAAGAAAAATTCCCTTCCATTTCTGATTTGGATGTAAAAATTACCAAATTGCGGCCTCCGGTTTCGCAACGAGTGGAAGGTATTTCTATTGAAATAAAGGGGTAAAACCATGCAGGAAGAAGACAAGAAAAAGGAAGATAAGGACATCAACAGAAGTTGTCCCCGATGCAAAGCGGGTTTTCATTGCGACGAGCAGGAGGGTTGTTGGTGCGAAAAATTAACCTTAGATCAAGCTACCCTGAAGTTTCTGCGCATGAACTATATTGACTGTTTGTGCGAAAACTGTCTGAAAACCTTTGATTTAGGGAAAAATTAAAGCAAAACGATTCAGCGTACATTTTTTTATATTTTTGCAACGCTCTAAAGGTGCTGTGGCCGAGTGGCTAGGCTCAGGTCTGCAAAACCTGCTACAGCGGTTCGAATCCGCTCGGCACCTCATCAAATCCAACCCCATGGGGTTGGATTTTTCATTTTAAAACCAAACCAAGCTTGCTTGCGTTTTGGTTTTAAAATGAAAAATCTACTTCACGCAGTGAAGTGGATTTGATGTTCGGGTTTATAATTCCGGATCACGAGAGTAATCCGCTCTTTGCGTTTTGGTTTTAAAATGAAAAATCTACTTCACGCAGTGAAGTAGATTTGATGTTCGGGTTTATCATTCCGGATCACGAGAGTAATCCGCTCTTTGCGTTTTCAATTATTAACGCCTGTATGTTGACACTTCCCGTTGAGGTTTAAAATATTCCCGGGTCCTTCTTCGTTTTTTTGTAATATGAATAGTTGGCTTAAATCGGCAATGGTGTTGTGTGCGTTTAGTTGGGTGGCGTTAAGTCCGTTGTATGCACAAACATCAAAGTCAAAGCCTAAAGCCAAAAAAACGGTTTCCGAAAAAGTGAAACTGGAACAGCAGAAGAAAAAGCTGATGAGTGATATTTCGGCTACGAATAAATTGCTGAAGGAAACCGAAAAAAACAAAGAAGCGGCATTGCAAAGGGCGGGATTGCTAAACACAAAAATCCAACAGCGCAATGCACTCATCAACACTTACCGGAGTCAGGTTACCTTTCTGGAGGGGCAGATTAATCAAAACAGAAAAGAAATTTCTAAGCTCGAAAATCAGCTGAATGCCATGAAAAGTTCATACAGCCGAATGATTTTTCTGGCATACAAAAACCGTGAGAGTAACGATAATATCATGTATATTCTTGCGGCTGATAATATCAACTCGGCCTACCGTAGGTTTAATTATTTCAAACAGGCGAGCGATTTCAGAAGACTGAAAGCGGAAAAAATCAAATATGTGCGAGAAGGCATCACCAAGGTGACCAATGAACTCGAGGAGGACCGAACCCAAAAAGCCCGTCTGCTGGAAGAAGAAACAGGGCAGCGACAACTCTTGGAATCTGAGAAAAAGGAACAGGAAGTGTTGGTTGTCCAACTAAAAGGTAAAGAAGCCGAACTGAAGAAAAGGATTGAGAAAAATGAACGGGAACGGATTAACCTGGAGGCGAAAATCAAGAAAATTATTGATGCGGAAATAGCCGCGGAGAAAAAACGCGCCGAGGAAAAAGCCCGGAAAGATGCCGAGAAAAAAGCGGCCGCTTCCACACCTTCTACGAAGCCGGGAACAACCACCAAGCCTGCGGATAAGCCCGTGGTTATGAATGTAACCCCCGAAACGCGGGCACTTTCCAATTCTTTTGAAGGCAATAAAGGAGCACTTCCCTGGCCGGTAGAAAAAGGAGCCATCACGGGAAATTTTGGCACCCATCCGCATGCCGTTCTGAAAAATATTACCGTAAAAAACGATGGAATTGATATCACTGCGCCGGCGGGTTCATCGGCCAGAGCCGTATTTTCAGGAACAGTTTCAGGTGTGTTTCCCGTAGAAGGATACGGAACCGTGGTTATTATACGTCATGGCGAATACCTCACTGTATATTCCAATCTTGCGGATGTATCTGTTTCCAAAGATCAAAAGGTGAAAGCCAAAGACAAAATCGGCAATATCGAAACTTCCGAAAATGGAAAGTGTGTCATGAACTTTCAGATTCGGAAAGGCTCCGCAATTTTAAATCCGTCGGGCTGGCTGGCGCGATAAGATTTTTTACCTTAGCCAAAAATAAACACATGTGGTCGCAGAATAAGGCATTGTTTTTTATACTTTTTGCCATTGTTTTTTGGAGTTCATGTAAACCCGAAAAATGCAACGATGAACGTGACGACCGATTTGGATTAGCGGTTGAATTCGCCGATGAATCCCCCTGTAATCCTGAAGTAACCTTGTATAAGTTTCTCGGAAGGTTCAGCATGACGGATGTGTGTAATTTTTCAACCAATGAGTATGAACTTATTATTGAATCACCCGATTTGAATAATTACAGCGTAGAAATTCGCAATATCTATAATACGACCGGACAGTATATTTTATCGGCAACGGTTTCACGAAATAATCTTACGATACCCGAACAGACAGTAAATAATGTTGTGTTCAGCGGTCAGGCTCAGGTTTCAGGCAATGTGCTTACGGGAACCTATCAGCTGTCTAATATGGGAAGCACTGATGAATGTACTTTTACGGCGACTAAATTATAACTAAACAATTCCTGTTTTTCTCAGTTAATATAACTCAAACAATAAATAATTATGAATCTGATTGCTGTTCTTTTTGCCATGGTTTTTTCGTCTACAAACGGAATATATGAATACTCGTTCACCACGTTGGAAGGGCGTGAGGTGAAAATGTCTGAATTTAAAGGAAGAAAAATTTTAATTTTTAATTCGGCTTCTAAGTGTGGCTATACCGGTCAGTTGGCCCAATTTGAAGAATTGAATAAAAAATATTCGGGTAATTTGGTGGTTATCGGCTTCCCGTCAAACGATTTTATGCAGGAACATAAAGATAAAACCCAAGTGGGCGAGGTTTGCTACGGAAAGTATAATGTCACATTTATCATGGCCGAACAGGTAAAAGTGAAAGGAAAAGAGGCGCATCCCATTTTTAAATGGTTAACCGAACAGGAGAACCCCGATTTTACAGGAGAAATAAACTGGAATTTCGAAAAATTTCTGGTAGATGAAAACGGCAAACTGATCCGCCGTTGGCGTTCTAAAACATCACCCACTTCTGCAGAAATTACTTCCGCATTGTAATCCGTTAACAAGATTTTAATTGGCCGCTCCTTCAGAGTGGCCTTTTTTATTTCATAAAATGTATTTAGTTTGTATCGTGAACAGTTTACAATATTAACTGTTTAACGAGTTAATTAAAAGGAGCATGATTACTAACACGGCTGTGGATAAAAATTTACCCCTCGGACATTATTTGGCCGTATTGTCCAAATCGTATGTAGGGGCATTGATTAAAAGGCTGGAAGATAGTCCGGTGGATAGGTATTACATGGTTATTCAGGTATTGCATCAGGCGAAAACACCTTTCACGCAGCAATCTTTAGGCGATTTTTTAAATGTGGATAAAGTAACGATGGTTCGTATCCTCGATCATCTTTCTGAAAAAGGATTTATCAACCGGGTAAACAATCCGAACGACCGCCGCGAAAAATTATTGGAACTGACGGATGCCGGCACTAAAGCCGTAAAAGAGATTGATGCCGCCACCAAAGAGCTCAACTGTAAAGCAACCAAGGATTTCACGGACGAAGAAAAAGCATTGTTTTATCAGCTGATTGAAAAAATGAATGATAATCTGTGCGATATCCCGGTTAAAAAAATATATCTGAATTTTAAACGAAGCAAAAAATAAATCTACCCATGATTAAATCATATTATTCAATAGCCGGTTTGATGGCCTCGTTGCTTTGGCTGAATTCCTGCGGAAACAAAAGTGGGGAAACGACTCCGGGAGCCGGTGCAAAACCAAATCCACCCGCCATGGTGGAAGGTTATGTGGTAAAAACCGAACAGGTTTCAAATTCGCTCACTGTTCCCGGTACTTTGCAGGCTTCCGAGTCGGTGGAATTACGTTCGGAAATTCAAGGCCGGATTACCGATATTTTTTTCAAAGAAGGTACATCTGTATCCAAGGGCCAGTTGTTGGTAAAACTGTATGACGCCGATTTAAAAGCCGAATGGAAATCACTCACCTCTCAAAAAGAACTGGCGGTAAAAAATGAAAACCGGCTGAAAAAAATGCTCGATATAAACGGTATTTCACAGCAGGATTATGATGCCGCAGTGCTGAAAGTGGCTGAACTGGATGCCTCCATAGAATTGGTGCAGGCTAAAATTACCCGCACCGAAATCAGGGCGCCTTTTGCGGGAACCGTGGGGCTTCGCCGAATCAGCGAAGGAGCGGTGGTTTCGCCGGCCGATGTGTTGGCCGTATTGGTGAAAAATAATCCCCTGAATTTAGATTTCACCCTGCAGGAGCGTTATGCATACGCATTAAACGGAAAGGAAAAAATTACCTTCAGTGTGCAGGGTGTGGAGGGTACTTTTCCTGCAAAAATCGTAGCCCGTGAGTCTGTACTAGATAATAATTCCCGCTCCCTGAAAGTGCGGGCCCACTTCGATAACGCAAAAGGTAATCTGTTGGCGGGCGCTTTTGCAACAGTAGCCATAACCTTTGAAGATATTCCCGAAGCGGTTCTTATACCTAATCAAGCGGTGATTCCGGAAGCGCGTGGTAAAAAAGTAATTGTTTCCCGAAACGGAGTGGCTGAATTTGCCCAGGTGATTACAGGCACTCGCGATGCCGACCGGGTAATGATTGAATCGGGTATTAAACCGGGCGATACCATTGCCATTACAGGTTTGTTACGTATTCGTCCCGGAACCGAAATCCGATTTAAAAACTTGCAAAACGCCAAACCATGAGTTTACCCAAACTAGCCATAAACAGGCCGGTTCTGGCCGTGGTGATGAATCTGATTCTGGTGCTTTTCGGAGCCATCGGTTATACCTTTTTGGGCGTGAGGGAATTTCCATCGGTAGATCCGCCGGTGATTACCGTGCGCACCAATTACACGGGGGCCAATGCCGATATTATCGAATCGCAGATTACCGAACCGCTCGAAAAAGCCATCAACGGAATTGCGGGAATAAAATCAATTTCTTCTTCCAGTAATCAGGGAAACAGCTCCATCACTGTGGAATTTGAACTTGGGGTGGATCTGGAAGCTGCCGCCAATGATGTACGCGATAAGGTTTCTCAGGCCGTGCGAAATCTTCCGCAGGATATTGATGCACCGCCCGTGGTAAGTAAAGCCGATGCCAACTCCGATGCTATTCTTTCCATGCTGGTTCAGAGCGATACCCGTACCCAATTAGAAATTACGGATTACGCCACTAATGTGCTGCAGGAAAGATTGCAGACTATTCCCGGTGTTTCTTCGCTTCAGATTTGGGGAGAAAAACGGTATGCCATGCGTCTGTGGCTCGATCCGGGAAAAATGACCGGTCTGAATGTTTCTTTGGTCGAAGTGAATGAAGCCTTGCAACGCGAAAATGTGGAACTGCCTTCGGGTAAAATTTCGGGTTATACGAATGAACTTACCCTGCGTACCTTCGGAAAAATGGAAACGGAAGAGGATTTCAATAACCTGATTATCCGCTCGACCGACGAGGGCGTAGTACGACTCAAAGATGTGGGGTATGCCGTGTTGGGACCCGAAAATCCCGAAACCATCCTGAAAGAATCGGGTACGCCCATGATCGGACTGGCCATCATTCCGCTTCCCGGAGCCAATTATGTGGAAATTTCCGACGAGTTTTATAAGCGGTACGAACAGCTTCAAAAAGAAGTGCCTGAGGATATAAAACTTTCCATCGGTCTGGATTCCACCGAGTTTATCAAAAAGTCAATTCTGGAGGTGAAAGAAACCCTCATCATCGCCTTTATCTTGGTGGTGTTAATCATTTTTCTCTTCTTCAGGGATTGGTTGATTGCCCTCCGTCCGTTGATTGATATTCCCATTTCGTTGGTTGCCACATTTTTCATCATGTACATTTCCGGGTTCACCATCAATGTGCTCACGCTGTTGGGAATTGTATTGGCCACGGGTTTGGTGGTGGATGATGGTATCGTAGTCACCGAAAATATTTTCAAAAAATTAGAATCGGGACTCAAGCCCAAAGAAGCCGCCATTAAAGGTTCAGAAGAAATTGTGTTTGCCGTAATTTCCACATCCATCACATTGGCAGTGGTGTTTTTACCCATCATTTTCCTTCAGGGTTTTGTGGGCCGGTTGTTTCGCGAGTTTGGTATTGTGGTAGCGGGAGCCGTATTGATTTCTTCTTTTGTATCGCTCACCATCACGCCGGTATTAAGCGTAAAAATGTCCAGAAACAACGATAAAAAATCACGCTTTTACACGGCCACGGAACCTTTCTTCGAAGGCATGATAAACGGATATAAAAGGATTTTATCTGCTTTTATGCGGGTAAGAGGACTGGCTATACTTATGATTATCCTTTGCTTCGGGATGATTGTGTATTTCTTCAAATTACTGCCTACCGAGTTGGCGCCTCTCGAAGACCGCTCCAATTTCCGGCTATCGCTTACGGCTCCCGAAGGTACTTCTTTCGAGGCCATGGATGATTTTGTCGGCGAGGTAAGCCGTTTTGTGGTGGACAGTGTACCCGAAGCGGATGTAGTAATCAGTGTAACCGCTCCCGGTTTTATCGGCTCCGGCTCGCCCAATACCGGTTTTGTACGCGCAAGACTTATCTCTCCTTCCGACAGGGTGCGCTCCCAGCAGGATGTGGTGGATGCGATAAACCGTAATATGGGAAAATTTTCGCAGGGAAGAGTGTTTACCATTCAGGAGCAGACTATTTCATCGGGCGGACGATTTGCCGGTTTGCCTGTTCAGTTTGTATTACAGAATAACGATTTTGAAAAAATCCGTGAGTTTATGCCCAAATTTTTGGAAGCCGCTTCCAAAGACCCGGTGTTTAATATCACGGATGTCAACCTCAAATTCAACAAACCCGAATTGCTCATCCGGCCCGATCGCGAAAAAGCCGCCAACCTGGGGGTATCCGTAGCGGATATCAATCGTACCTTGCAGTTAGCCTACAGTGGTTTGCGCCTTTCGTATTTCAACATGCGGGGTAAACAATATCAGGTGATTGGTCAGGCCGACCGGGTAAACCGAGATGATCCTGATGATTTGAAACTGCTTTTTGTGAAGAACAGAGCCGGGCAGCTAATCAGTCTGGATAATGTGATCTCAATTGAAGAAGTTTCGGCTCCGCCCCAGCTTTACCACTATAACCGTTATAAATCGGCAACCGTTTCTGCAGGTTTGGCCCCCGGAAAAACTATGGGAGATGGGGTGGAAGCCATGCAACGCATAGCTGATGAAGTGCTTGATGATACTTTCGCAACTTCGCTTTCCGGTCCCTCGCGCGATTTTGCAGAAAGTTCTTCCAATACGTTTTTTGCGTTTGCCTTAGCGTTGGTATTGGTTTATCTGGTATTGGCAGCTCAGTTCGAAAGTTTTATAGATCCGGTGATTATTATGATTACGGTGCCGCTTGCCATTGCAGGGGCTTTACTGTCGCTTTGGATTTTCGGGCAGACCATCAATATTTTCAGTCAGATTGGTATCATTATGTTGATTGGTCTGGTAACCAAAAACGGAATTTTGATTGTGGAGTTTGCCAACAAAATCAAAGAAAGCGGAGCGAAAAAATCAGAAGCTGTGGTGGAAGCGGCATCTATGCGTCTCCGACCGATTTTGATGACTACACTGGCTACCATGCTGGGTGCGTTGCCTATTGCCCTTTCGTTGGGCGCTGCTTCGCAGAGCCGCATGCCGCTCGGAATTGTAATTGTGGGCGGACTGCTCTTTTCGCTTCTGCTTACCCTTTTCGTAATTCCGGCTATGTATGCCCTGATTTCACGTAACATTAAAACTAAAAAACCATGAAAAAGTGGTTCGTAATAATTCTCTGCGGAATTTCTTCTGTGGCCTTTTCCCAAAGGCTTACCTTAGAAGATGCCATCAAAAAAACGCTCGAAAATAATTTTGATATTGTTTCGGCTTCGCAGTCGGCCGAAGTTGCCCGCCTGCTGAACAACCCCGGAAATGCAGGCATGCTTCCCACCATTTCGCTTAACGGAAATGCTTCGTACGGACTGAATGCTCTGAGGCAGGAGTTTAGCAACGGACTTACGGTGAATAACAACAGTGTGAGTAATCGTGTTTTCGGTGCCGGAGCTTCGTTAGATTGGGTCATTTTTGACGGATTGCGCATGTTTGCCGTGAAAAAACGCCTTTCCGACCAGGAAGACCAGGCCTATCTGATTGAAAAACAGCAGATGATTACTTCCGTTTCTCAGGTGATTCAGGTTTACACCGCACTTGCTTCCGAAACCCAGCGTTATCAAATGTTACAGAAAACGGTAGCCTATTTTGATGAACTCGTTTTTTTTGCCGAAAACCGTTTGCAGAATGGCACCGGAAATAAACAGGAAGTGTTACAGGCCAAAACTGACCGGAATGCGCAGCGCTCTTTACTCCTCAGACAAGCGGCAGCCATCAACAGCCTCAAAATCCAACTTTGTGTACTTATGAACACCGATCCGGTGTTGAGTATCAATGTGGATTCTTCCATTGTCATAAACCGTTCGCTGGTATTGGAAGAAAGTGTTTCCAACGCTTCGCAGAATAATCCGGCGGTGTTGATTGCTGAAAAAAATGTCTCCGTTTTCAAAAATGCCCTGCGTGAGCAAAACAGTTTTCAGATGCCCCGTATCAGTGTGAATTTGGGTTATAATTATAATTATTCGGGCAGTTCGGCCGGGTTTGCCCTTTTTAATCAAACCAACGGATTGGTAGCGGGAGCCAGACTGGCATTTCCGATTTTCGACGGTTGGCAGGTGAGGCGAAATATTTCGGTGGCCAAAGTGCAAAAGAAAACCGCCGATTTATCGCTGGGTTTTACCCGCCGCAAAATAGAATCAGATGTACGCATTGCCTTTGAACAATACAAAAACCTACTGGAGGTATTGGCACTGGAAGAAGAAAATATTTTGCTGGCCGAAGAGAATATGAATATCGCCGCCCAACGGTATAAAACAGGGACCGGCACCTTGATAGAAAGCCGTGCTGCGGCACTTACCTATTCCGATGCCATTACCCGATACACATTGGCCCAAAGCGAAACCAAAGCTGCCGAAACCACCCTGCTGGAAATTTCCGGACAATTGATTCGCTAATCGATTTCGTCAGGGATTCTTATTTTTGTGCACCATTCGAAAACAAAACCTGACGGTTTGCCAAGTATTATTTTATATACCCGCATACAGGCTGATGCCCGTATATGCTTCGATTTATCGCGGAGCATTGAAATGCATACCCATTCTATGCAGCACACGGGAGAAACAGTGATTGGCGAAAAAAACAAAGGACTGCTGAATTTGGGAGATACTGTTACTTGGAAAGCCCGCCACTTGGGTGTTAAACAAACCCTCACGGCCGAAATTACCGATATGGATCCCCATCGCTTTTTTGTGGATGTACAATTGAAGGGCCCCTTTAAACAGTTTACCCACCAGCATATTTTTACCCGGGAAAATGAGGGAACCCTTATGAAAGATATTTTTCATTACCAGGCGCCCTGCGGCATTTTGGGCCTGTTGGCCGATGCATTGTTTCTTAAAAAATATATGACCCGCTTATTGGAAATCCGAAACCTACACATCAAAAGAATAGCGGAATCCGAAGAGTGGAAAGCGATATTAGGAATAGAATGATTAAACCTCTTTTTCCAAAAAATGACGGATAAAATCCTGCATTTCATCGGGGGATTCGTAGAAACCCATATGTCCCGATGTGGCAGAAATTACATAGTGTGCGCCGAGTAAACGGGCCTCCGCTTCTAAATCAACAGCAGGTAATACATTATCATATTTCCCGATAAAATAAGAAACGGGTTGTCGTGTCTGAAGAAGAAAATCCATCCTGTCTTTCCGGTCTCTCAGGCTTTTGAGCGTACCCGTAACAGCCGATAATGACATACGGTCCGAATCGGAAAGCAATTGATTAATCTGTGTGGAAAATTCATCAACCCGTTCGGGATGAAAAAGATTTTTGAATACTTCGCCAAAGAAGAGCTTACGGTTGGCATTCAGTATGCTGATGGAACGTTCGCGGTTTCTTTTTTTCTCCTCTGTATCGGCTTTTGCCGTGCTGTGCACCATGGCAATGCGGCTAATCCGCCCGGGTGAAGCCTCAGCCATAGCCAACGCCGTATAACCGCCCATGCTGTGCCCGATGACGGGAAAACGCGTAAATTGTTCGGCATCTGCCAGTTTAAAAAGGATGGCCTGAATCCGTTCCAGGGCATAATCCCCGGCTTCCAAATCGTCCGAGAAACCATGACCGGGAAGGTCGGGCATGAGCACCGTGTAGTGTTTACTTAGGTTTTCAGCAATCGCTTTCCAAATTTGGGAATCTTCGCATAATCCGTGAATCAACATCACTTGCGGACCGCTCCCCTGAACATGGTAATGAAAGTGGGCGTTGTAGTCGGGTATAAACAATTTCTTTTCCATCGGCGCAAAGATAGCTATTCCCCATTCCGGGGCTAATGCTCATAAATACAGGCTTGCAATAACGAAAAACGAATTGCAGGATTTCCGATAATCGTTTAAAAAAATGTTGAAAAAATAGGAGGGATGTATGGGCTGAACCGCCGCTTCGCATAAGCAAATAGCTAATTTTGCAGATTATACCGTAAAGTAAACTTAACGTTTTGGAAAAACAGCATTTTGATATCATCGTAGTAGGCGGAGGTATTGTGGGACTGGCATCGGCGTACAAACTGCAACTTCGTTTTCCTACAAAGAAAATTGCCGTTCTGGAAAAAGAAAAAGCCCTGGCCGATCATCAGACAGGCAATAATTCGGGGGTAATTCACAGCGGTATTTATTACAAACCGGGTTCTTACAAAGCCAAAAACTGTGTGGAAGGAAGACGTGAACTGGTGGCTTTTGCCAAAGAGCACAATATTGAACACGATGTCTGCGGTAAACTTATAGTGGCCGTAACACCCGATGAAGTGGAGCGTTTGGATGGTATTTACAAACGTGGTCTTGAAAACGGGATTGAGGACATGAGTATCCTGAATGCCGAAGAAATCAAACAGATAGAACCTTATTGTGCCGGTATAAAAGCCATTCGTGTGGGCTGTACGGGAATCATTAATTTCAGGGGAGTAACCGAAAAACTGGGCGAACTTATCGTGAAGTTAAATCCGGAGAGTCGCGTATTTACCGAAACCGAAGTACTCGAAGTGGTAAAAGGAGATGGTTATTCGGATTTAATCACATCCAAAGGAATTTTCAGTGCTACCCATCTGGTGTTTTGCGGTGGTTTGCAATCCGACCGTCTGGCCAAAAAAGACCGTGTTTCTACCGATATGCAGATTGTGGGCTTCCGTGGAGATTATTATATCCTCACGGAAAAAGGCCATCATAAAGTGAAACACCTGATTTATCCCGTGCCCAATCCGCAGTTTCCTTTTTTGGGCGTGCATTTTACCCGTATGTACAACGGTGAAATTGAGTGCGGACCGAATGCTGTTTTCACCTTTAAACGAGAAGGTTACGGAAAAACCGATTTCAGTTTCCGCGATACCTGGGATGCGCTGACTTTCCCCGGTACCTGGAAATTGTTTTTTAAACACACCAAATTCGGAATAGATGAATACCGGCGAGCCTTTTCAAAACGCTTGTTTTTAAAGACACTGCAAAGGCTTATTCCTTCCTTAGAAATGGATGATATAACTCCCGGTAGGGCAGGAGTAAGAGCCATGGCGTTGGGCGAAGACGGAGAAATGATCGACGATTTTAAATTTGAGTTTAAAGATAATTCCATACATGTGCTGAACGCCCCATCACCGGCGGCTACAGCTGCATTGGCCATTGGAACCGAAGTGTGTATTCAGGCCGAAAAATATTTTAATCTGAAATAAATTACTAACCTTCAATTATCACCGGTATGTTATCAGGTTTGTTCGGAAAAAAGAAAATTCAAAAAGAAAAAGTGGTCCAGATATACGTGGATACCATTTTTGATGTGATAGAGCGCGGTTTCCCTGAAATTGTTGAGTTTATCAATAACGAAAAACAATTCACCAAATCGCCCCAGTTGGGAAAAGAAGATTTTGAATGGTTTACCTACATCATATACGGAGCCAATGTGCTGAACCTGTATGAACACATGGATACAGAAACAGCTGATGACCTCAAACTGCTTATTATCCGTGAAGTGGCCGAACGATACACCAAAAGAGATCAGGTGGTGGCCGAAGAAATCATTCTTGAGTACGAAGGATTTTTGCGCGATTTATACGGTAAAACCAAAAACATCGTGAAAACCATATCATTGGCGCTTTTCAATAAGTTTGAACTGAATAACTATCAGGATGAACACTATCAGCGATTGAATGCCCCCAACCCTGTTTTTTTGAAGGATTTAAACGAAATGATGGAACTCTTCGTTTGGAACTGGGAAGATTTTTTTACCAAGTATAAAATCGCTAAGTAAATTTCAACATTGAAGAATAAAGAAACTGGCAGAATGTCCTTTGTTTTCGCTACGGAAAACTTATTGAAATCGTTCTGTACATTCATTCTGCTTTTGTTATTTTTCAGTACGTCCGCTTGGGCTCAGGGTGGTGTACTTCCATTGAAAGTCAATTTCAGTGAGTCGGATAAATCAGTGTTTGGGGCCTCATCGTTTGATTATTTTCCCTTTCGTTTGAATAGCTCGGCAGATTCTGCAGCCATTGGTTTTGCAGCTGTGGTGGTGGATTCATTTCCCGATTTAATTTCCGGAAATGAGTATCCGGTATCATTTTTTGAGCATATCCGGGTCGATTCTGTCCGGATTAAAATCAATCATGTAAACCACTCGGGCTTGCCCGATACGCTTATCATCGGGTTTGCCGATACCTGGGGTGGAATTTTCCCGGGAGAATTGGGTACTTTTGTGGATACTTTGATTTTTTCCGGCTCTCAAGCCCAGGGAAGCGGATACGCAGCGGCACAGTATTTCAACATTCCTGTAGGGGAGTACGTATCTCCTTCATTCAGCCTGTTTATCATGTATAAAGCGCCCGCTCAGGATACGCTTACCTTGTGGAGCGGCTACGGGTATGATGGCGACTGCGCGGAAATCCCCGGATCAAACCGTGCGTTGCTTTCAAATTATTTCCCCAATTCCTTCGCATACCGCAAAGAGTTTGGTCAATTGTTGCCTTCGCTCTCGGGCAGCGATGTGTTTTTTGAATGCGACACCGTGGCGGGTTTTGATACCCTGACCGATGGCAGAAGTTATGTGCAAAACTGGGATGTGGAGTTTTATATTACTTCGGTAACCCTCTCCAATCCAGAAATTTCGGAAAGTTCATTCCATGTTTTTCCTAATCCCGGCAACGGTCATTTTTATTTTTCGGAAACTCTGCAGAGTATAGAAGTCTATTCGCTCAACGGAAGCTGCGTGTTTGCGAATTTCAGCCCGACAAATTCTGTTTACTTACCTTTGCCTTCGGGTTTTTACACAGCCAGATGCCGCACGGCAAACACTGTTATGTATCACAAACTGATTATTACGCAATAAGCACCATGAAATACTTTTTTCCGGCTTTTATTTTTTGTTTTTTCTCCTCGGCGGTTTTTGCCCAAAAGGTGTATGATTCGCCCGTATATCCTGCGGATATTTCATTTATTCCTCAGGAAAAAGCCATTCCCGACACCCTGTTTCATAATTTTTTCAATTTGAATCCGGTGTTATATCCGGCGCCTGTTGGCGGATGGATGAATGGCACCAATGCCTATGGCGATAAAGAAAAAGCACAGGAAGTTAAGTTTACCCAAACCTATCTGCTTTCGGGTTTTATTTATTGGTTTGCGTTGAAGGACAAAAACACGGGCGGTGATACCTCTTCCATTATCTTTAAATACTACAAAAAAGATTCTGCCGAAATCATTATGGGACAACCGCGTCTGGTACCCGGAACGGTAATGGCGGCCGATACGGTGAAGTTGGGTGATATTAATGCCGACACAACATTCAGCGCCGGATTGAATCTGTTCACCCTGCCTCAACCGGTGGTGAATTTCCAAAATTATGTGGCTTCTTTTGCTATGGATTTAATGCATCCCAACGATACCATTGCGCTGTACAGTTCCACCGATGAACAGGTGAATATTACGGACTATAGCTGGGAGAAATGGAACGGCAAATGGAATACCATTAAAAATGCCTGGACTTTGGATGTAGATTTTGCCATATTTCCGGTGATTGATTTAACCGGTGCCAACGTGGATGAAAGCAGTCTCCCCTCCGTGAAGATTTATCCGAATCCCGCTTCGGATTTTGTGCAGATTTCGGGATATTCCGACGAAGTGAATGAATTTGTGTTGTTGAACGCTGAAGGAAAAACGATTCGTTCAGGCCGTTTATCCGAATCGCAGACTTCCTTATCTACCGCAGAGTTACCCGCCGGCTTTTATGTGTTGGGATTGTATGATAATTCAGGAAAAACGGCTTCGTTTTTCCGTTTTCTGAAAAACTGAATCACATTTACAGCGAAGGAGCCCAGAATCGGTTTCTGTTGAGTTTTAAATCTTGCAGCAGGCTCGATTTTGCCCGGATAGTAAACATATAGCTCGCAATCTGCCCGAAGGGAATCCACTGAAAATCCATCTGCCAGCAATGTAGATTTCGGTTAATACCTATGCTGGTGAGCGTAGCTTTTTTATTTACGATATCAAACCCGGTTCTGAAATCAATTTTCCAGTTTTTGGTGATTGAAAAATCGCCCTGCAATTGAATATTGTTTACGATGTTTTTCTCATTCTGCGGATTGATATAGCTGAATTGGTAACCCAGCGACAGGTTGTACGGAATATTGAAATCAATATATTGTCCGCGGTTCATGGCTACCATCTGTTGCTCTTCGGGTGTGGTAAGGGCTTGGGTAGGCCTCAGGTTTTCGCGCGGTTTACCGACAAGGGCAAACGTTACGTTCAGGGTAAGGTTGGTGAGCCTTACTAAATTTCCCGTTTCTTTCACTTCAAACCGGTTGATTTTAGTGCCTTTCCCCAGTGAGTCGATACTTAACGCATAGGGGTCTAATGTAGAGTTAAATACGATGCTGAGTTTGTTATCAAAAAAACTGTTTCGGAAGCCTAATGTAAAAGGCTGTAACCTTAATGAATCGGCAATCAGGTTATAGGCTCCCGATAAATTCAGGTAATCGAAAATTTTAATTTTCTTTTCGCCGGTAAGGGTGTCTTTAGCCGAAGCCACTTTCATCTCCAGGTTGTTGTTCAGGCTGAAGCCGATGAGTCCGGCGGGACCGCGTGTGGGTCCGCCATAAAGCGTGATACTTGCCGGCCGATAAGAGCCATATTGCCCGCCCTGTTCAAAATACCCATACACCGTGCGGTCAAAATTGGGATTGTAACTGAAGAAAATACTCGGCGTAAACACATGCCTGATGGCTTTTACTTTTCCTTTTTTGAAATTGAAAAACCCGAAAACGTTTGTGCTGAAATCGGCCCGTACATCCCATTCCCTGTCGGTGAAAAACCCTTGCAGCGTATCCGTGATGCTCATTTGGGTCAGGTTGTCAAAATACTTCTCCTGTTTCCTGAAATTCCAAAATTCAATGTAATTGAAAGATGTGTTGAAATTGATGTATTTCAATATTTTGATGCTGTTATTAGCCTGGAATGAGTGTTTCATTCCATTGGTAATACGCCCTTTAAACAGATTGGTAATGTCTTTTCCGAAGGTGGAGTCCGTGGTAACAATCCGGTTTCCGAAATCGGTGCGATGGGTAATGCCTATGCCTTCCCATATATTTTGCCACCATTTGGCCGGAGCTGTTCGTTTACGGTTTTTAAAAGGAAAAAAGCGACTGGTACTCCAAACCACTTCAGGAAGCATCAGATTTACAATATGCGTTGCTGTATTTTGCTCATGCCTTAAGTTTACCGAAATATTAAAAGGGGTTTTGGGGATGCTGTAAGCCAGTGAAATGTTGGATTGAAATGTGTTTTGGACAAACTGTCCTACATCCAGTTGATTGAATTTGTTGAATCCGTTCGTTACGATGTTTACATCCGCTTTAAAGGCAAACCCCGGCAGCCATTTAGGATCCTGCATGTGTTTCCAGTTAAAACGCCATTCGGGTTGTCTTCGGTAATCGGGCAGTTTGGGGTCTGAGCCAAAAACCGAGTTGGCGTAGTTGATGGAAATATCTCCGGTTACTTTGTACCGCACTTTATACTGGCTTCTCAATCCCACACCAAAACTTCCGTTGGTAAATACACTGCCCGTCAGGGCTAAATCCACTTTGGGCGATGCGGCCCAATAAAAGCCTCCGTTTCGCAGGAAAAAACCAAATGCAGGCTGAATACCATATTGGGGGAAAATAATTCCGGAAGATTTTTGGGTATTGGTTGGGAAAAAACCGAATGGCAAAAATACGGGTGTGGGTACTTTTTCCACCACAAAATTAGCCGGTCCCGTAATAATTTTATCATTCGGAATCACCTTGATTTTATTGGCACTGATGTGGAAGTGGGGTTCTTCCAGGTTGCAGGTGGTGTATTTGGCGCCTTTGGCATAAATCACCTCCACCGTGTCTTTTTTCACCCGTTCTTTTGTGTATTTAATCCGGTCTGCGTGCAGATAGCCTTCTCCTTCCTGCGTCATAACCGATTTGACGACCCCTTTTTTGGTTTCAAAATTATAGCTGAGTTCTTCAGCCGTAAAGTTTTTGTCTTTATCCGTAAAAACGGGTCTTCCTATCCACAGGCTTTCCAGGCTGTCGTATTTTCCTTTGGCATGGAGTGTTTTTTTGTCCATGTCAATCTCAATATAATGAGCTTTCAGATTGATGGTCGTATAATCCAGCATGGCATCGCCATAGAGATAAATGCGCTTTTTGGAAGCCGCCATGATGATGGAATCTTTGGCAGAATATTTGACAATGCTTTCCAGAATTCTTTTGGCTTTGGCCAACGGAGTTGTGGGTACAGAGTCAGAAGGCGTTATATTCACCGTGGTGCTGTCGCCTGTAATATTTTGCGGCACATTGATCTTTAACGAATCTGTCTTCTGCGAAAATAAACCGCCTCCGAACAGAGTTATTAAAAATGTAATGCTGAAAAAAGCTCTGGCTACACTCCGCATTCCGCTATACTTAACAGGTATTTTTGACCTATGAACATTCGCGCCAAAACTACATATAAACCGGTGAATATGGGTAAGTCCGCTAAGGCTCTTGTATGGGGCATATTCTTCCTGGGTGTTGTAAATGCTGCGTTTGCGCATAATGTGAACGCCCTCGTTAACGAGTATTTAACTACTTTATTGCCACTTCGGGATAAGGTAAAAACAGTTTGTATAGACCCGGGACACGGTGGCCATGACCCCGGTTGTCATGGTTCGTTTGTGAATGAGAAAAATGTAGCCCTGGCTATTGGATTAAAACTGGGTAACCTGATTGAAACCTATTATCCGGACGTAAAAGTGGTTTATACCCGTAAAACCGATGTGTTTGTGGAGCTTCATCGCCGGGCCGAAATTGCCAATAAGGCCAATGCCGATTTGTTTATCTGTATTCATTGCAATGCAGCAGGCGCTGATGCCCACGGAGCCGAAACCTATGCGCTTGGATTACATAAAACAGAAGCTAACCTGGCTGTAGCCAAAAGAGAAAACGAAGCCATTTTATTAGAAGATGATTACAAAGTCCACTACGAAGGTTTTGATGTAAATTCACCGGAAGGAAGCGTGATTTTTTCGTTTCTACAAAACACGTATCTCAACAGAAGTTTATCCTTTGCCTCGAAAGTGCAGCATTACTTCAAAACTGATGCAGGCAGATACGACCGGGGCGTTAAACAGGCCGGATTTCTCGTACTTTGGAAAACCGCAATGCCCTCTGTGCTGATTGAAACCGGATTTCTGACCAATAAAAACGAAGAAAAATATATGATGGAGCCGGCCAACCAGTTGGTGATGGCTACTGCAATTTTTAAAGCCTTCACAGATTACAAAAATGAAATTGAAGGCACTCAGGTGAAGCATAATCTGCCTAAAGAAAAACAGACGGAAGAAAAAGCCGAGATGAAAAATGAGGATAAAAAATTGTCTGAAAATCCAAATCCTGTCCATACAGATAAAGCGGAACGACCCGTTTTTAAAGTCCAATTTTATTCGGGACCTACACTAATAAACAATGCGGAAGAGCGGTTTCGGGGCGTAAAACAGATTGGGTATTACAAAACATCGAACGGATATTGTTACACATCGGGTGAAAGTACATCGGTTGAGGAAATGAAAAAGTTGCAGAATTCGCTTCGCTCATCAGGATACCCGGATGCTTTTGTGGTGGCTTTTTTTAACAAGGAAAGAATATCCGTAAAAGAAGCCCTCGAAATTTTGAATAAAAACCCTTAATATTGTGCACCAATACGCACCTGTGCCTTGAAAATAAATAAAGAAACAAAGATTGGAATCGTTCTGGTATTAGCTATTGCCGGTGCGGTTTGGGGGTTTAATGTACTGAAAGGCAGTAATCTGTTCAGCCGTTCCAGAACTTTTTATGCCAAATATCAAAACGTAAGTGGTCTAACGGTTTCCAGTCCGGTCAAAGTAAATGGATTTAAAATCGGACAGGTAACCGATGTGCGCTTTTTACCGGGTTCTACTACCGGCGAACTACTGGTACAGTTCAAAATAGACAATAAAGACTTTAACTTTCCCAAAGATTCCAAAGCCCGTATTGTCAGTTCGGGTCTTTTGGGTGGAAATGAAATCGTAATCGTTCCCGGTAAATCAAGCATGTATGCAGAAAAAGGCGATACCCTTCGTTCTGAACTGGAGGCCGGTTTACAGCAACAGGTAAATGAAATGATTGCTCCGCTTAAAATTAAAGTGGAAAACCTGATTGGTTCCGTAGATACCGTAGTTACCGCGTTTAAAGCCGTTTTTGATGATGAAGGAATGGGGAATATCAGCTCTGGACTTACCAGTCTGCGCAAATCTATTCAAGGGATTGAATTAATCATAAGCCAGGTAAACACTTTGCTTTCCAACGAAAGACCTAAAATCTCACATATCTTTACCAATGTAGATTCTATTTCGGGCACGATTCAGAAAAGCAATAAAGACATCACCAACATCATTAAAAACTTCAGTGCCGTATCAGATTCACTTAAAAATGCAAGAATATCTTCTACCGTGAATTCGCTTAACCGGGTAATGGGTGAAGTAGATACCATGCTTACCCGCGTGAACCGGGGCGAAGGCACCATTGGCGAACTGTTAACCAATAAAGCATTATACAATAAATTGGACTCGGTGGTTATTAAACTGAATGTATTGGTTCAGGATATCACCGATCATCCGGATGATTATATCACGGTAAACCTGATTAAAGTGGGAACCAGCCGCGAAAGGAAAGAGCGGCAGGAAGAAAAAGAACGCAAAAAACAGGAAAAACTCAACCGGAAGTCGCCCTGATTGTTTCACACGTATTGATTTTACACTATGCACATTGTATCCATAGCCGCATTTTCATTGATATTCCTTGGAGGAATAGGATTTTTTGGGTTTAAGGTATCCAAAATCGCCAGAAACATTAAACTGGGTCGTCCCGAAGATCGTTCAGGAAATTTTGCCGAACGTTTTAAAATCATGATGTTGGTGGCATTCGGACAGTCCAAAATGGTGGTTCGTCCCGTTGCCGGGATTTTGCACCTGTTTATATACCTTGCTTTTTTACTTACCCAGATTGAACTTCTGGAGATAATTATTGACGGTTTCACCGGTAATCACCGTTTGGTGTGGGGCGCATTGGAGGGCACAGCGTTGGCCGGTCTGTACACGTTTACCATCAACGCCATTGAATTTTTATCTCTGTTAGCACTCATCGCCACGGTTGTGTTTCTTTTCAGAAGAAACATCGTGCGCATAGCCCGTTTTCAAAAACCCGAAATGAAAGGGTGGCCCTCGAAAGACGCCAACATTATTTTATTCGGAGAAATTTTTCTGGTTACCAATATCTTCTTGATGAACAGTGGTGACCAGGCTTTACAGGCCTTGGGTGTTTATCATCAAACAGGCGAATTTGTTCTTTCCGGTATTTTGGCTTCCAAGCTATCGGGCGTTTCTCAGGAAACATTAATTATCATAGAGCGCATTGGCTGGTGGGGGCATTTAATCGGTATTGTAGGATTTATGGTGTACCTGCCTTTCAGTAAGCATTTCCATATCTTTTTGGCTTTTCCCAATGTGTTTTTTTCCAAATTGGAGCCCAAAGGGCGCTTCACTAATTTGGAAAGTGTAACCAAAGAAGTAAAACTGATGATGGACCCTTCTGCAGACCCATATGCGGCTCCTGCTGAAGATGCGGCACCCGTAAGTTTCGGAGCTAAAGACGTTTTCGATTTGTCGTGGAAACAACTTATGGATGCCTATTCTTGCACCGAGTGTGGAAGATGTACTTCTGAATGTCCGGCAAATAATACCGGGAAATTACTTTCTCCCCGCGCCATTATGATGAAGACCCGCGACAGAATTGAAGAAGTAGGAGCAGGGATTGATAAAAATGGGAAAGATTACCGCGACGAAAAAACATTACTTCACAACTACATTTCTCCCGAAGAATTGTGGGCCTGTACCACCTGTAATGCTTGTGTGCAGGCTTGTCCGGTAAATATTGATCCGCTTTCCATCATTATCGATTTGCGACGCAGCCTGGTTATGGAAGAATCGGCCGCTCCGGGTTCGTTAAATACCATGTTTACCAACGTAGAAAATAACAGTGCCCCTTGGCAGTTTTCGCCTGCGGACAGATTGAACTGGGCAACTGAAGAATAACACAATTAACTAAGAATTTCAGCAACATGAGCGATAATCTGATAAAGGTTCCTACAATGGCCGAAATGATGGCCGCCGGCGAAACGCCCGATATTCTTTTTTGGGTGGGTTGTGCAGGCAGCTTTGATGATAAAGCAAAACGGGTAACTAAGGCATTTGTAAAAATATTAAATAAAGCAGGCGTAAAATTTGCCGTTTTGGGTACCGAAGAAGGTTGTACGGGAGATCCGGCAAAACGGGCAGGAAATGAATTCCTGTTTCAGATGCAGGCCATGCAGAATATTCAGGTGATGAATGCTTATGATGTGAAAAAAATCGTGGCATCATGTCCGCATTGTTTAAATACGCTGAAAAATGAATACCCTGAATTGGGTGGTCATTATGAAGTATTACACCATACTGAACTCATACAGTCATTACTGAACGAAGGAAAAATCACGATTCCTAACGGAACATTCCAAGGGAAACGAATCACGTATCATGATCCCTGTTACTTAGGACGTGCAAACGGAATCTACGAAGCACCCAGAGAATTGCTAGCCAAGTTGGACGCTGCTTTGGCTGAAATGCCCAGAAACAAAGAAAGAGGTTTTTGTTGTGGAGCCGGCGGAGCGCAGATGTTCAAAGAAGCAGAACCTGGCGAACGCGAAGTGAACGTGGCCCGTTCCGAAGAAGCATTAGGCGTTAATCCGGATGTGATTGCCGTGGGCTGCCCGTTTTGTAAAACGATGATGGCCGACGGCGTGAAACATTTTGAAAAAGAAGAAACGGTAACCGTAATGGATGTTGCCGAAATGATTGCAAATGCGGCAGATTTATGATTTCTGATTCAGCGCTATTTGTTTCTGCGGATATTGAAAAATTCAAATTACCCGATCATTCGAGAGTATGGGTGTTTCAGGCTGACCGATTGTTGACACCCGAAGAGTCGGCTATGCTGGAAACGGAAGGAAATCGCTTTGCAGCCGCTTGGCAGGCTCACGGAAAAGAATTGGCGGCGCAATTTGTGGTACTTGATAATCTGTTTGCCGTAATGGCGATTGACGAGCAGCAAGAGTCCGCATCGGGATGCTCCATTGATAAATTCATGCGCTTTATTCTGCAGGCTGAGCAAAACTTATCATGCAGCCTGACCAACAGAATGTGTTTTGCCTTTCTAAGCAATGTGGGCATAGTAGTTTGTAAGCGTCATGAAATGCAACATTGCATCGCTCAAAATAGCTTAAATCCCCAAACCTTGGTTTTTGATAATCTGGTTCCCAATTTGGGTGAGCTGAAGCGAAACCGTTTAAAACCGGCTTCAGAGACGTGGCTGGCAGCTGCGTTTAATTAATCTTACCCCACTCTTTTAACGGAATTATTCAATTTTAAAATGATTGTTAATTCAACTCATTTCTCATCATAACGCCCGTTATGGTCAAAGGTTTTGCATAATCCGGTATTGAAAAGTTTTGTTTCAGAAGGGTTTACACAACCGGTGTTATTAAGAATTTTGTAAAAGAAATCGTGTGTTTATGAAAAAGTTAAGTGTTGCAACTGTGTTTATAATTGTACTGTCAGGTTTATCTGCTCAGGCACAGATCATCAATTTGGGTGTACACGGCGGACTCAACTATCCCGACATGAAACTCAATAATTCCACATTATCTTCTTATAAGAATTATGGTGGGTTGGTGATTGGCGGTTGGGCACGCATAGGCGGCATGTTTTATGTACAACCCGAAGTGAACTACACATGGACTAAAGCCGGAATAACGGGCAGTGGGGGTGCACAATCTCCCGTAAATCTGCATCACATGCAGTTGGCTCTTTCTCCGGCGGTAAGACCCTTACGCAAAAAAGCCATAAACTTCAGGTTGGGAGGTACCGCTTCTTATTCCTTTTTGATGGTAGTGAACTCCAATTCAATCGGCATCAACCGCGATGATTTCAGAACGGGTGCATTTCATGCCGGTCCTTTTGTAGGATTTGATTTTTGGCGATTTACTCTCGATGGCAGATACCTGTTTGGAATCGGAAATCAATCCGCCAATTCTGGCGAAAAATGGCGGAATAACTTAGTTCAGGCGACCCTGGGTTTTCGGATTTTGGGTCAAAAATAACCTGAGTTTAATTTCCGGTTTTTAATGAGTGGAATTCCCGACTGAAAGAAATGTTACCCGGAATGATGTTGGCTTCAAATTCAAGCTGCTTTCGTTCTTTCCCCGAAATAATGGGCTTACCGGGGATTATCCGTGACATTTTTATTGTAAAATCAGCAAAGAGCAACAGTTTACTTTCTTCTTTAGATTTAGAAACACTGAACCAGTAACCTTCTGCTTTTTTTTCAATAAGCTGCATTTCCTGTGTATTATCCTGTTTGGTGGTTCGTGTGGTTTCGTAAATGCCGAAACTGCCGTTAGAACAAAGTCTGAATATCGTTTCGGTATGACTTTTCATAACGGGAACGGAATCTTTATCCGCCTTGTTTTTATGGAATACCTCTATAAGCGGTCGGGTGAATTCGGTGTACGATTCCGCATATTTCTGACGGCTGTCTATAATCTGTTCAAGCGGTGAATTTCGGGCAGAATCTAATCGCTGTTTCTGAAAAAAGTCTAACGAGTCGGAATAAATGCTGAATTTTCGGGAACCATCAAAAAATAACAATTCTGCCAGGGTGGGGTCTTCGTCATTTAACGTTTCAAGAATTACAAATTCAAAATTTTTGCCTTTCAGGGTGTTTTTAAGTTCAATGTATATGCCCTTTCCGGGTGTGATTTTAATAGCATATTCAGGCAGCGGACGCTTTCTGAGCCGGAAGCCGATTTTCTTTAGATTAATACCTGTTGAATACGGAAAATAGATTCCTTGTATAATCTGATCTTCATCAAAAGAAAATAACAACGTTTTATCTTTAATATCGGAAGGGCCTTTCCATCCAAAACCGCTATTACCATCAAAGAGCATTCTGGGATTATTGATGTAATAAGGATCCCGGGTTCCGTAAAAATTCATTTTTGCCTGTTTGACGGGTACAGAACGCAAAGGAATTTTATTGTTTTTTTCATCATAAAAGTCTACCTCAGAAACGGCTATGGATTTACTGGTGTACACTGATTCATAATGTTGGTTTTCCATCAGAACGGTACGGTCAGAATCCTGTGCCAGAGGCAAATCTACACGGTTAATGCCTTGTGTTTCCCCCATTTCAATGCGTAGTGTGTTTACCTTTTTTTGAATAAAAATGGTATTTCCTGCCGGAAAATTTCCAAGTAATTCACCTTCGGTGTAAATAAGCAGATTTTTCACATCACCATAGCGCAGGTCTTTGGTAATGTGCACATAAATGGATCCGATATAGAGGGAGTCAAAATCAAATTCAATAAATTCACCGGTTATCAGTCCGGGTATGGTTTGCCAGTATGTATCAAATTTACCGTCAATAACATTTACCTCTCCTCCAAAATTTTCAGGAAAACGAAAAGAAGAAGAACGTGTGGCAATCGGATAAATAAATGTATCCTTTTCAAATGTGGGAATGGTATCAAATATAAATCCCTCCAGTTCATCCGCATCATCCGCTGAGTTTCCGCACCCCCAAAAATAGGGTGTCGTCAGCAGTGATAAAAAGAAAAGCACAATCAGGCTTTTATGTAATTGCATGAATATTGGTATATATTTATGCGCAAAAGTACATCAACGCAACGGTTTTATATGAATATGCTCCCATTACATTCTGTGTTCGCATTTATATTCTTCCCATTTTTTTCTTGCAATACAGAGGTTAATCAATCTACAACACAAATCAATTCTTCCGAAAAGCAGATAGAACAGGTGTTTGAAAAAACTCTTCAGGACTCACTCCCTGTGCGGGATATTTCAAAATTATTTAATTCCAAGGCCTATTTAACCGGGAAAATTAAATACGCCGATTACCCCGATTTTGTGAAAATTGATAAATCACACACCACCAAAACGGATGAATACATCCGTGCCGATGTGTATGAAGCATTTCAGAAAATGCGTGAAGAAGCCTTAAAATCAGGAATTACGCTTACCATCGTTTCGGGCGCCAGAAATTTTGAACGCCAGAAAGGAATCTGGGAAGCCAAGTGGAACGGTGAACGAAAAGTAGAAGGAAAAAACCTGGACTTGGAAGTTAAAGATCCCAACGAAAGAGCCCGATTGATTCTGTTATACAGTTCCATGCCGGGTACATCGCGCCATCACTGGGGTACAGATATCGATATTAATAGTTTGGAGGATGCTTATTTTTTAACAGGAAAAGGAAAAACAGAGTATGCATGGCTTCGTGAAAATGCATCCCGTTTTGGGTTTTGCCAGGTGTATTCACCCAAAGGAACCGAAAGACCTTATGGATACGAAGAAGAAAAATGGCATTGGAGTTATATGCCAGTAGCATCTGTTCTTTTGCAGAATTATGCCGAAAATGTGACTGAAAATGACATTTCCGGATTTACGGGAGCAACCACGGCGGTAGATTTAAAAGTAATTGAACGTTATGTAAAAGGAATTAACCCTTTATGCAAATAGTTATTCAACATCCGAAGGACGTGCAATAATTTGGTCGGCAATTTTATACACCAAAGCTGATTCAAATCCTTTTTGAAGCAGATAGTTGATTATCCGCATTTTTTTATCAAATCCTTCATATTTTTTACGTAATTCCGCTTCCTTTTTGGATGCTAATTTTTCCAAGGTTTTCAGGTATTCTTCTTCCGGTATTTCCCATAGGGCTTCCTTAATCTGGTTATGCGGAATCTGCATACTTTTCAGAAAGGTACCTATTTTAATTTTTCCCCATTTATTGGTGTTGAATTTGCTTTTGGCATAAATACGGGCAAAGCGTTCATCATTGATAAACTGCTCTTCTTCCAGCGCATTCATGATTTTTGAGGTTAATGAATAGGGAATGCCCCACGATTTGATTTTTTTTTCGACTTCAAAACGGCTCCTTTCTCTATATAAACAAAACCTTCGGGCTTTTTCCAAAAGCGATTCAAATCCGGGTTCTGCTTGTTTTTTTGCCATAAAAAAAGGGGCCTGAGCCCCTAAAATTACATTTTTCCCAATTTCGACTCATCAAAGTCTTCCATCTTATACTTTTTTGGAATTTCAAAAAGAGATGCATCGGGTTTCTTTTGTTCAATTTTTTCTAAGGTCATTTCTGTATTAATGGTCATTCCGCCCATTTGAGACATGGTAATGTATTGGTCCACCTTTACCGGAAAACCTTCAATTTCTTTCAGAAACATGTTTGAAGAAGAGCCTACGGTCTGCGGTTTAGCCACATCAATATCTTTTGTTGCCCATAAATATTGGTACAATTCTCCTTTAGCATCTTCTTTAGATGGAAATTTTACGAGGTATTTCGTGCATTTATATCCTTTCACGGTTTCTTCTCCTTCGCGGGTAATTACCGGCTTAAATTCAGCCGAAGTTTTTGTATCCTCTTTCCCCATTTTATACACCGTTTTTTTCTTATGCAGAACCATATAGGTGGAACCATCTTTTTTGGTAACAATATCTCCGATTCTGCCTGCCATCATACCGCCGTTATTGCGAATCATGGATTCTCCGTTCAGAAAGAACAAATCCATGGAATTGGGCATCATGGCGGCAAATAAAGCGGCATTTTCACCCTTCACTTCCATTTTAAAAGTAATCTGTCCTTCAAAGTTTTGTGCCTGTAAAGTGGTTGTGGCGATGAGGCCCGTTATAAAGCAAATAATCAGTTTTTTCACGATAACATATTTTTAACCCCGCAAATATGCGAAATCCTTGCGAAATCGGTTTTTAATTCAGACTTTTGGCTTTATAAATAACAAATAAATATGAAAAAAGTACTTTTAGTTATAGGGTTAGGTTTAGGCGGATTTGCATTAACATCTGCACAGACTGCAACAAGCACAAGCACTAAAGAAGCTGCACCTAAAGCATGTTGTTCAAAAGGTTCTGCTGAAGCCAAAGCCTGTTGCTCTAAAACGTCTGCCCATTCAGGTCACGGTTCAGGTCAGTGTCAAGGTAAAACAACCACATCAGACGCTTCTGATGCAAAAGGAGCGACTCCGGCAGCTGCCCAGGATCGTAAAAACGCAAAGGCTACAAAGTCTTCTAAATAAATTACATTTTAGTTTTTTATAAATGCCTCATTTTTTGGGGCATTTTTTTTTGCCTTTTTTTCACCTGATTGGGGTATTGTAATCCAACGATTACACAGGTACGTTTGCGGCTTAATTAAGAATGATTCTAAATAAAAGCAGATGTATAATCAAGGAATATTGATTTTAGCCGGTTATTTCATGTTAAATTCCTTATCTGCTCAGGTAATCTCAGATACAGTAGAAATTTCCAAAACACTCAATCAGGTAACCGTTACCGGCGAAGACTTAGGGTCATTCACTCATTTACCCGGCTCTGTAAAACAAATAGGTATTGAAGAAATTACCCGTATGATGCCCCACTCGGGCAATGAGGTAATGAAAAAGGTGACCGGACTGAATGTGGTGGAAGAAGAAGGAGCGGGTTTGCGCATGAATATTGGAATCAGGGGATTGGACCCTGACAGAAGCCGCACGGTACTGGTATTGGAAGATGGCATTCCGGTTTCTTTAAATCCATATGGAGAAAATGAATTGTATTATACACCTCCCATTGACCGAATGTCGGGTGTGGAGGTTTTGAAAGGAAGCGGACAGATATTGTTCGGACCTCAAACCATAGGCGGTGTCGTAAATTATCTTACAGCAGACCCAACGGCCAAACCTTCTCTTAAAGTGCGTTTTATGGGAGGACGAGGATTGCATTTTAACGGATTTGCCCAATTCAGCACCTCATTTAAAAATACCGGAATTACCATTTCGTATTTAAGAAACCAGGCAGATAATATGGGCCCGACACGTTTTCGGCTGAATGATTTCAATTTGAAACTGAAAACGGCGATTTCCAAAAAATCGGAATTGGTTTTTAAAGGCGGATTTTATCAGGAAAGATCAAATTCAACCTATATAGGCATTACCCAAACCATGTATGATGCCGGCGGACAGGATTATGTCCGTATGGCTCCTGACGACGAATTGAAAGTTAGCCGCTACAGTGCTTCTCTTGCGTATTCGTATAAAATTTCACGTAATGTGGTTTTTTCGGCCACCGCATTCGGATACACTACCCGGAGAGATTGGCGCCGTCAGGATTTTGTAACCAAACCCGGAACCAATATGAGCGGAACAATCTGGGGGGATACCACGGTAACCGGCGGTGCGGTGTATATGCAAAAATCTGCTACGCACAGAAATCGACAGTTCAATGTGTTGGGAGCAGAAGCTAAGTTTTCGGGCGTATATGGTTTGGGGAAAATGCGCAATAAATTTGATGTGGGAGTGCGTTATATGCACGAAAAAGCCTTTGAGCAACAATTAAAATCTTCTAAACCCGATGCGGCTTCCGGGGCCCTGACAAACATGGAAGAAAGACCCGGTCAGGCGATTTCGGTATATGGACAAAATAAAATGTTTATTCGAGAAAATCTTACACTTACTGTAGGAGTTCGAGGCGAGTTTTATCATTTCTCACGTAACATTTTCCGTACCTCGTCTAAAGATACTCTTATACAAAACGAGCAATTTACGGCAGGTTTTATACCCGGGGCCGGCATAAATTACCGACTCGGAAAATCAGCCAATCTGTTTGCCGGCGTGCATAGGGGTTTTGCGCCGCCCAGGGTGAAAGATGCAATTTCCAACAATGGAGAAGTGTATCAGCTGAAGGCTGAAAATAGTTGGAATTATGAATTAGGTGCGCGGATTAAACTGAGAGATTATCTGATGGCAGAAATTACCGGTTTTTATATGGATTTTTCTAACCAGGTGATTCCGGTCAGCCAGTCTTCAGGAGGGTCGGGAGCCGGATTGGTGAACGGCGGAGCCACAAGACACATCGGGGCAGAAACTGGGATTGTATTTATGGCAGGAAAACTGTTTAAATCAGAGAACTGGATACTGAATCTGGATGTGAATTTTACGTTCATTGATTCCAGATTTTCGGCAGACAGAAGAATTACTTCTGGAGCTGATACCGTGAATATCCGCCAAAATTTTACCCCTTATGCGCCAAGGGTTTTATTGAATTCTTCCCTAACGTTTCAGGCGCCTTTTGGTTTGGGTGCCAGACTTACGGCGTTTTACACCGGAAAACAGTTTGCTGATGAAGAAAATACAGTGATGGCCTCTGCAGATGGTCGCGTGGGCGAAATTCCCGCGTATTTCCTGATGGATGGTTCGCTTTGGTACACGGTGCCAAAATCGTTTACTACCTTTCGTTTATCGGTTAAAAATATGACCAACAACAGATACATTGCCAGCAGAAGACCACAGGGTATTCGTGTAGGTTTGCCGGTTTGGATTACGGGTGGGTTTGAATTTTCTTTCTGATTCTAATATTCTGCCGGATTTTTAACAGATGGTGTAGAATTTTCAGTTTCAGTAAGTACATTTTTCTTAGCATTCTTATCGGCCTTTTTTGCTAAACCGGACATCATAAATTCGGCAAAAAACTCTCGGTCTTTGGAGGTGTTTTTTTCATCCCGGCATAAAGATTCACTGATTAAAAAAAGGATGCTGCTCAGTTTATCCGCTTCTTTTTTCAGTTCTCCCGATTTAATTCCTTCCATCAGTAAATTCTTCACCCATTGCTGTTCTGCCTTTTTAATTTTATTGATGGCTTTGATTATGGGCTGTTGTACAAATTCGGATTGATAGCGGCTTCTGAAAAGAATTTTGAATTTCTCAAGGATGTTTTTTTTCTCGGTTATGTACATGCTGATGGAAGCTTTGAAAGATTTTTTCTTACCCGTTTTTTTAGATAAGGATTCGAGAAATTCGCTTCCCTGCCTGTGAATTAATTCGGCAAACAGTTCTTCTTTGTTTGCATAATAATAATACAGAGAGGTTTTATTTAACCCCACGGCTTTTCCCAAATCATCGAGGGTGGTTTTTTCGAATCCGTGTGTTTCAAAAACTTGGGTGGATGTCTGAATGATTTTTTCTCTGACAATATCTTTTTTCATGCAAAGTCTTGATAAATTTCAATTCATAGTGCTTACCTGACCAATGTGATGGAGCCACTTTTTTCTATGATATCATTATTTCCGCCACATTTGAGTTCCGTTTTCAACGTATAGAAATATACCCCTTCCGGATGTTTTCCTCCATCCCAGAAGTCGGAGGGATTCTGCGTGTAAAAGACTCTGTTTCCCCAACGGTTCATGATGATAAATTCAAAAGATTCATAAGCCGTAATGGAGAAGTCTAGAGTTAAAATGTCGTTTGTGTTGTCGTTATTGGGCGAAAAAATATTGGGCACCTCAATCGCATCGTTTCCGGTGCTGATGCTCAGAGTATATACTATAGCCGTATCTGAATAGACGCATCCGTTGGCATCAGTAACGGTGGCAAAATAATCACCGGAATTTAAGCCCGATAAAATTACTCCGGATTGACCGGTACTCCACTGAATCAGATAGGGAGGCACACCGCCAACAATTTTTGCTTCAACTACGCCGGCATTGTTTTGTTCACAGGTATTATTGGTTACATCCAGCAGCATAGCCAATTCAGGTGGCTCTTCTATGAAAATCTGTAATGTTTCCGTGCAGGAATTGGCGTCTGTTACCGTAAGTTCGTAAACTCCTCCCGATACATTCAGCAAATTTTGAGTGGAAGTCCCATTATTCCAGTTATACGAGAGGGGCGGAGTACCACCCGATACATTGACGGAGGCAGATCCGTCTGAATTTCCAAAACAAGAAACATTGCCAATGGCAGATTGGGAAACCGTAATCTGGGGACTGAAATTGACCGATACCGTGTCGGATAAGGTACAGCCGAAATTGTCCGTAGCAAAAACCCAATACAGTGCCGATGCAGTTACCTGTATGGAAGATGAAGTGCTGCCCGTACTCCAGAAATATGAAGAGAATCCTGCCGGCGCACTGAGCGTGGCATTGCCCGTGTTACAAATGGCAATATCAGGTCCTAAATTTAAAGCAGGTGAAGGATAATTATTAATGGTAATTTCTTCTGTCTGTTGACATCCGTTTATGTCAGTAACCACTACGGAATACGTTCCGGGCTGAAGTACTGAAATCAGTTGGTCAGCAGAACCGGTATTCCATAAATAACTCAAATAACCGGCGCCGGGATTTAATGTGGCAGCAGTGCCCGCACAAAGGGTTTGATCAGGTCCTAAATCCGGGGTAGGTAAGGGGTTTTCCGAAATCTGGGAAGAAATTGTGTATGTGCAGGAATTATTATCGGTTACGGTTAATGTAACCGTGCCTGCTGAAGAAACAGGAAAAGTGGACCCGCCGGGTTGCCCGTTCCATAAATAAGACGAATACCCTGTTCCTGCATCTAAAATTAATTGTGAGCCTGTACAAAAAGAAAGTGCCGGGACGATAGCCGGTGTTAGGTCCGGAAACTGGTTAACTTGCACGGTGTCTTTTCCCTGACAGCCGAAATTATCAATTACCGTCACAAAATAGTTTCCGGGCTGCGAAACCGTAATGGAAGGTGAAGTAGCTCCGTTGCTCCAAAAATAGAAACTACCCGAACCGGCATTAATCGACAGGTTGCTGCCGACACAAAGTGTGGTGTCATTACCCAAATTTACTGCAGGACCGGGTAATACGGTTACTAAAACAGAGTCAGTTCTGGAACAGTTGGCATCATCGGTTACGGTTAGATAAAACCAGGTGGTACTGGGCGGGTTGGCTACCGGATTGGCCACATTGGCATCGCTCAAAAATTGAGAAGGGCTCCATGAATAGATATATCCGGGTGTGCCGCCTGTGGCAGCCGGGGTGCCGCCAATATTGGTGCCTATTCCCAGGCAGGTGTTCTGATTTGATCCCGCCTGTGCATTCACAATCACCGTAGGATTTTCTGAAATGGAAAGAGTAAACGTGCCCATTTCGGACGCCGAAGTGGCATCTACCACAACCTTATAGGTGCCCGGTGTACAAACCGAAGTGTTGATTTCAGAAGTGGCCGCACAAAAATCATCATTGAATTCGATTACATTACAATTTGCATCAAGCAGATACAAAGTGGTATTGAAATTAGCCGCTGCACACAACGAAATTTTTAATCCGACTCCCTGGATTACGGTAAATTCATAGAATACATCGTTTCCAGGACTGTTCGGAAAGGTATTGGAGTAACATTCATTACTGTTGAAATGGGATAAAGTGGAAAACCCGGGAGCCACATTACCCATCACTATCGGATCGTTGCAGGATGTGCCTTTGGTGTATCGCCAATAAGATTCAATTCGGGGCTGGTAGAAATTGTTATTACACCCGCCGCCGATAACAAAACCATGATTATACCATTGACAGGGAGGTCCTAACCGATAATTCATGTTTAGCTTAAACGGGTCGGCGTCACATCGCAAGTCATCGCCTTCATTTAAACCCACACAAACCCCAAAAACAGGTACTCCGCAACATTGTGGAGGGTTAAAGTCGCATCGGGTTCCGTTAGAACAAAAGCCTAATAGCGCATCAGAATTGTTGTCATCTTCCCAGGCATCTAATTTCAAATCGAAAAACTGGGGAGCCGTTGCTCCCGGATAGGTAAAATCATAAAGTGAAAAATTAAAATCGGTAGAAAGCCCCGGAGGCGAAAAATTTGATTCCAGGCAATTGCCTCCTATCCAACTCTGTCCATCCACATCAGGTTGGTCGCGCACCCAAAGTTTGTATGTAAGTTCATCCGGAGAAAAACCGACACCCAAAGCGCCTTCGTCTGTGGCGGCAAATGTGGTATTGACTTCTCTTACTTTTACCTGTAGTTGAATAGGACCGTCATTATAAGCCTGACCGAACGATATGGTATAAAAAAGACTGAATAAAACGGAAATGGTAATTCTTTTTATCATGTCAAAAGTTTATGGGTTAAATATACTAAAGCTCAGAAATACCTTACGATTTATTCAAGATTTATTAAAAACATAAAACCCCGACATTACTTAAATGCCGGGGTTTTTCCCCTTTATCCCCTTTAAACAATATTTACCCTATAAATAATTTTGAATGGTCTGTTTTAATTCACCCAGGCTCAATACGCCTGATTTTCGCCATACGGCTTCCCCTTTTTTGAAGATCATGAATGTGGGTACCCCACGGATTCCGAAGTGCGAAGCCGCGGCAGGATTGTTGTCCACATTAATTTTAATGACAGAAAATTTATCCTCTGATTGGGCCGATAATTCCGTCAATACGGGAGACATCATTTTGCAGGGTCCGCACCAGTCTGCATAAAAATCCACCAATACCGGCTTTTCGCCCTGTATCAATTCTGTAAAAGTAGCTTTCTGACTCATGTTTTAATTCTGATAGAGTGGTTAATTCCAGTTATTTATAATGCAATTTTAGTATGCATTTTAATAGAATTTAGTAACAAATGTTACAATGGAGAATTTAAAACCGGTAAACATTTTATAATCATTAAAATAAGGAACGTATCCTTCAAGAATGTTAAGTGATTAAGAGGCGAGGTGAGTTAATAAAACGGTCTATACAGTTTTAATCTTAAAGTGTAAATTCCCATATTGACTATAAAGTTGCTTCCATTGAGTCAAATGGGACTTTCAAAAAGTTTACACCTTCAAATATTGAAGCCAATCTAATTTTGAACTATTAATAAAATATACATATTATGAAAAAAGTATTTATCAATCTGCGAAGTTTCGCTTTTATGGTCATTGCCATGCTTCCCTTTTTGGGGGCTCAAGCCCAATATGAGCTGGAGTGGAACTATGATTACACGGTAAGAAATGACGGGAATCTTGAAATAGTAGGCACCGGCATTGATGATGCAAATAACTACTACGTGGTTTCCAATTATTTTGATACGGTAGACGTAGATTTAGGCCCGGGGGTTACTCAATTCAGCGGGTCAAACCAAACCTCCATGTTTGTGGCCAAATACAACAGTTCGGGCGGGTTAATCTGGGGAAAAAAATTGGGTATAAATGATGCCAATGTCATAGGCCGTAATATGACAGTAGATGCAGCGGGAAATATTTATATTGTCGGAGTTTCCGGCACAGAACCCGGTGTTTCGATTGATTTTGATCCGGGACCCAATACGGTAAACCTTGCATTAGGCACAAGTGCGTATCGCTTTATGTGGGTGTTAAAATGGGATACGGATGGTAATTTTTCATGGGTTAAAGATATCCGCACAGAAACCTCAACCAATAATACAGGGGTGTTGGCGCATGGTATTGACGTGGATTCAGACGGAAATGTATACGTAACCGGTGCCTGGGACCGGGATTTGAATTTTGGCCCACCTTCAAACTTCAGCATGACGAGCGGTGATTTTAAAGTGAGTTCGTTTTTAGCAAAATATAATGCATCCGGAACTTTTCAATGGGCTAAGAAGTTTGAGCAGAGTTGGGCTTTTCCGGAATTTTTGACAGGAATTTTTAGAGAATTAAGTGTACACTCTTCAGGTATCTATGTATCCGGATGGTTTGGAGGTAATATTGATTTTAACCCCGGGGCTGGTTTTGATACACTTTCTGTGCCCGCTCAGCAACCTACATGTTTTGTACTAAAATTAAATTTAAGCGGTGATTATCTATGGGCTAATAAATTCTTAGGCACAACGCCATTTTCACGGTCATATGCTTATGATATAAAAACCGACCAGTCCGGGAATTTATATTTTACCGGACCGTATGCTGGTACGGTAGATTTTGATCCCACCTCCGGTACTAATGAACTTACTGCTATGAATATTGATAGTGATGTTATGGTAGGAAAAATAAATTCAAACGGCAACATGAGCTGGGTGAAAACTTTTGGAGGCGCTTTACCTGATGATGCCAACAGTGTAAGTTTAGATGATTTGGGTAACGTATATGTTTCAGGCTATTTTTCAGACACTGTTGATTTTGATCCAGGTACGGGAATTGAAGAGTTGATTTCAGAAGCATTTTATGACTCGTATCTGCTTAAACTCGACAACAATGGCGAATTTGATTGGGCTCGCAGTTGGGGAGGCAATGGCTATGATTATGTTTGGACCATGGATTTCGACCCTGAAGGAAACATACTTATTTCAGGGAATTATACCTCAACAGATATGGAATATGATCCGTTTAGAGGCGGTTTTGTTGCTTCTTGGACATATTTAATGAAGCTCTCAGAACCCGGTATGTCCGTTAATGAAACCGAAAACAACCAAGACTTTTCGGTGTTCCCGGTTCCTGCTAATCAGTTTTTTACTATTTCAGGAATTCCTGAAGATGCCTTAATCCGGTTGGTAGATATTAACGGGAAGCTTGTCATTGAGCAGAAAGCCCAGACGGATATCGTTCAAATTTCAACCGATGGACTGGTAAACGGCATGTATGTCTTAAAAATTGAATCGGCCAATTTTAAAGGCCAAAAGAAAATAGTAATTAACTGATAGGCCATATTCAAAATGTATTAAAAAACCGCCTGATGTAATTTGGGCGGTTTTTTTAATTTCAGAAGAAAGGTAAAACCAGACAGTATTGAAGAATTCGGCTATGTAAGTCTTGTCAGGGCCGTTTTAATCCGGCGGATGGCTTTTTCGATTTCGTCTTCCGAAGTGGCGTACGAAATCCGGATATGATTGTCCATGCCGAATGCACCGCCCGGGGTAATGGCCACATGGGCTTCATGAATCAGATACATACACAAATCTTTGGAATCCCGGATAACGTTTCCGTTCACCGTTTTACCCAGATAATAAGAAACTTCAGGGAAAATATAAAATGCCCCATCAGGAAGATTGGTAACCAATCCGGGAATTTCTGACAGAAGTTTTAAGGCCAAATCTCTTCTTTTATGAAAAGCATCCCGCATAAACCCGGTGGCTTCTTCGGGATCGGCCATAAGTGCGGCAATGGCTGCACGCTGGGTAATGGAACAGGTGGCAGAAGTGTATTGTCCCTGAATTTTGTTGCAGGCTGCGGCAATTTTTTCATTTGCAGCCATGTATCCCAGTCTCCAGCCGGTCATGGCAAACCCTTTAGATAGTCCGTTTACGGTAATTACCCGTTCCTTGATGTCTCCAAAAGAAGCCAGTGAACGTGATTTTTTTCCGAAGTTAATCAATTCATAAATTTCATCCGAGATGATGAAAACATGAGGATTCCGTTCCACCACCTTGGCCCATTCGCCAAGCTCTTCATCTGTCCAAACGCTGCCCGAAGGATTACACGGACTGCTGAAAATGATCAGTTTGGTATTAGGTGTTATGGCAGCTTCTAATTCAGCAGCCGTTGGCTTAAAGTTTTTTTCAATTCCGGCGGTCAATATCACCGGAATGCCTCCGGCATAAGAAACCATTTCTTTATAGCTCACCCAATAAGGTGTGGGAAGTATCACTTCATCTCCTTCATTTATCAGAGCAAATATGGCATTGGCTATGGATTGTTTTGCTCCAGTAGAAACAATGATGTTGGCAGGAGTATAATCCAGCCCGTTATCTCTTTTCAGTTTGTGGCAGATCGCTTCCAGTAAATCCTTGTATCCCGGAACCGGTGTGTAATGACTGAAGTTTTTATTAATAGCTTCAATGGCGGCTTCTTTAATAAAGAGCGGGGTATCAAAATCAGGTTCCCCCAAACTCATATTCACCACATCAATACCTTTTTCTTTAAGCTCGCGGCTAAGGCGGGCCATAGCCAGAGTTTCACTTTCGCCCAGCAACTCTACTCTTTTTGATAAAAAACTCATAAGCAAACAATAATACAAACTGCTCTGCAGTTTGGTTTATGTGTCAAACGTAAATCATTTAAATGAATCGGCAAAGTGCACCCGCCTGAATGGGATTTTCGTGCATATTTGCATAAAATATGAATCCTATGAATGAAGTGTTGGAAATAGCTAAATATATCCTTCCGTCAGTGGTTACGGCAGGTGTCATTTATTTTGTTTTTGATTCATTTTACAAAAAAGAAGAGCGGAAGCGTTGGGTTGAACTGAAAACCGAAACGGCAAAAATTTCTCTGCCCGTGCGGATGCAGGCCTATGAAAGGCTGGTTCTACTCATGGAACGAATTTCTCCGGGAACACTGGTGATGCGAGTAAATACCTCGGGGCTTACAGGCCGCCAGATGCATGCGGAGTTATTGAAAGCGCTCAGAAGTGAGTTTGATCATAACATCACCCAGCAGGTCTATATCAGCCGCACGGCCTGGGAAGCCGTAAAAAATGCAAAAGAAGAAACCGTAAAACTGGTGAATTATGCCGCTTCCACTATGGACGACAATGCTTCGGGTACCGATTTGGCAAAAACTATTTTGGAAATGACCATGAAACTCGAAAACCTGCCCACACAGGTAGCCTGCGATGTTCTGCGTGATGAAGCTGCCCGCCTATATTAATGATTTGTTCGTCTAATAAACCTTTTTGATTTTGAAGGGTTTGAATTGCTTTGTTTTCCGAACGAATAAATTCTCTATACATTGAACTACACGGCTATTTTTATTTTTCTGGCTATTGCGGCTCTTATTGAATGGGGCGCTTTTGTGGCATTTAGGGGTTGGGTTCCCCAGTTTGATAAATACTTTTGGATTTATCTGGTGTTGACAGTCGTTTCGTATTTATTTTTTCTTTCTTTTCCTTGGGTTGCCGACAAAAATAAATATGCATTTGTCAATGTATTTTTCATCATTTTCTTTGGGAAATTGATTGCGGCTATTCTGGTGCTTTTGGGACTAGGCGCCAATAAACTGGTGGAAACGGTGTATATGGAAACACCGGTTTCACAGGGCAGAAGAGATTTCATCAAAAAAACATCGGCACTGGTAGGGTTATTCCCGATGGCGCTGATGACCTGGGGAATTTTCCGTACGGCAGGAAATTTTAAAATTCACCGCGTACGATTACAGTTAAACAAAATGCCTGAAGCGTTCAAAGGGCTTAAAATTGTTCAGATTTCGGATATTCATACGGGAAGTTTTTTCAGTAAAGCGAGGATGCAGGAAGCTGTGGACGAAATTTTGGAGTTAAAACCCGACATGGTACTTTTTTCGGGTGATTTGGTTAATAACCGCACCGACGAATGTGATGATTATGTGGATATTTTGTCGCAGATAAAAGCTCCGATGGGGGTATACAGTACATTAGGAAACCATGATTATGGCGATTATGAAAAATGGTCAGGCAAAGAAGAGAAACTTCAGAATTTTGAAGCCATGCTTCAAACCCACAGGGCGTTGGGCTGGGATTTGCTGATGAATGAACACCGTATTTTTGAACGAAATGGAGATAAAATAGCTCTTATGGGCGTTGAAAACTGGGGCGCAAACTTACGTTTTCCCAAGTATGGTAAACTAAATCAGGCTTATGAAGGAACACAGGATATCCCGGTGAAAATTTTAATCAGTCATGACCCATCGCACTGGGAAGCCGAAGTGTTGAAAAACTATGAAGATATATCGCTTACTGTTTCCGGACATACCCATGGTTTTCAGTTCGGGGTTGAAATTCCCGGCATTAAATGGTCGCCATCGCAATGGGTGTATAAACAATGGGCCGGCTTATACGAACAATCGGGTAAATACCTTTATGTAAACCGCGGTTTGGGATGTATAGGTTATATGGGTAGGGTGGGCATTCAGCCCGAAATTACTCTGTTTGAACTGACATAAATTATCATTCATTCAAAAAGGATGTAACGCTCTCCGTCCATTCCTTTTTATACAATTTAAGGTAGCTTTCGTGTCCACTTTCTGGGAAAGTAACCAGTTTTTTTTCGCCTTTAAGGTTGTTAAATATTATGTCTGTTTCTGTACGGGGAACTTTGTTATCCTTTTCGCCATACATAAGTAGGGTAGGGACTTCAATTTGCCGGGCGTATTTTTCAGGGTTGTGTGAATAAGTCCAAAAGCCATTTAATGCGCCGCCCCAGAGCATAAAAAGATCGGTAAACGGAAATGTGGGTGCACCCATGTTTTTGACTCTGATATTCACGGCACTGCGCATATTTCCAAATGGGCACTCCAGAATGAGTCCATCAGGAACCACCTGTTTTTCTGATGTGGCTTTCATCACCGAGGCTGCACCCATACTGGTTCCCATCAGGATAATTTTTCCAGGCTTGTTTTCGGCAATATAGTCAAAAGCCGTTTTTACGTCAGCCGCTTCTTTATATCCGATGGTACTTTCATTTCCTTCGGAGCTGCCGCTGCCATAAAAATCCACCAACAGGGTATTCCATCCGGCTTCATGTAAAATTTCGGCATGGGGTATAAACTGCGATTTTTCTGCTGAATAGCCATGAAAAATAATGACTGTGCCGCGGGCCGAATCGGCTTCTGAAAACCAGGTATGCAGTTTTCTTTCATTACCAAGCACCAGGGTTCTATGGTCAATTCTTGGAACGGAGTCGTTTATCGGTTTTGGGTTGCTGATACCCGTGAAAATTACTTTGGCTTTTTGCCATGTGGTTAGCTCATCCAGGCGGGTTCTGGGGCCGGATGTTTCGGTACTGAACCGTGTAAATTTTTCAGCATGGTTGTACGCCACAATGTTTACGGAAAAGAAGATGGCAAGGAAAAGTCCTCCGGCCAGGTTGCGTATATATTTTTTGGATTTGCTCATGAGATTTGAATTCGCGTAAAATTAGTGTAATAAAACTTTCATTTTCAAATAAATCGTCATACCTTTGCGCCCGCGTTTGAAAAACGCATTCATTTTTTGTTAAACCATTAAAACGGGTCCCGGTGGCCCACAAAAGACAAACATGTCAGAAGAAACAAACGAAGTTCAAGGCGCTGAACCAACAGTAGCCGAAACTGAACAAACCGCAGCACAGCCTGCAAAACCTGCTTCTAAAGCAGCTGCTCCCAAAAAAACATTATCCGATTACGGTGCCGAAGGGGTTAACGACGGTAGTTTTGACTGGTCAGCATTAGAAGGGTATTCAGCCGAAACAAAAGGTAAGCTGGAAACCATGTATCAAAAAAGCTTTAACACCGTAGCGCCTCACGAAATTGTGGAAGGTACTATCGTGGCGGTTACTCCAAAAGACGTTGTAATCAACGTAGGGTATAAGTCAGAAGGTGTTGTGGCTAAAACAGAATTCCGCTACAATCCTGACATTAAAGTGGGCGAAAAAGTGGAAGTGTACATCGATGCATTGGAAGATAAAGAAGGTCAGCTTCTGCTTTCTCACAAAAAAGCCCGCGCTCTGAAAGCCTGGGATCGCATCAATGATGTATTCACTAACGAAACCGTGATTACCGGTTATGTAAAATGCCGTACCAAAGGTGGACTTATCGTTGATGTATTCGGTTTAGAAGCATTCTTACCCGGTTCTCAGATTGACGTGAAGCCTATCCGCGACTATGATGTTTACGTAGGTAAAAACATGGAATTCAAAGTGGTTAAAATTAACCAGGAATTCAAAAACGTGGTGGTTTCTCACAAAGTACTTCTTGAAGAAGAGCTTGAGCAACAGAAAAAAGATATCATCTCTAAACTTGAAAAAGGACAAATCCTAGAGGGTATCGTTAAAAACGTTACTTCTTATGGAGTGTTTGTTGACCTGGGTGGAGTGGATGGTCTAATCCACATTACCGATTTATCTTGGGGTCGTATCAACCATCCTGAAGAAATCGTTCAGCTGGATTCTAAAATCAACGTGGTTGTATTGGATTACGATGATGAGAAAAAACGCATCGCATTGGGTCTTAAACAACTTTCTGCTCATCCGTGGGAGCAACTTTCTGCCGATCTTAAACCCGGCGATAAAGTAACCGGAAAAGTGGTTGTTCTTGCAGACTACGGAGCATTCGTAGAAATTGCACCCGGTGTGGAAGGGTTGATTCACGTATCTGAAATGTCATACTCTTCTCATTTACGTTCGGCTTCAGACTTTATGAAACCGGGCGATGAGGTAGAAGCTGTGGTACTTACATTAGATCGCGAAGAGCGTAAAATGTCTTTAGGTATTAAACAACTGAAAGAAGATCCTTGGAATTCAATTGCTGATAAATATCCTGTGGGAAGCAAACATTCCGCCACCGTGAAAAACTTCACCAACTACGGAATCTTTGTAGAACTTGAAGAAGGAGTTGACGGATTGATACACATTTCAGACCTTTCTTGGACTAAAAAAATCAAACATCCGAGCGAGATTACCAAAATTGATGATCAGATTGAAGTAGTGGTTTTAGAAATCGATTCTGAAAATCGTCGTCTTTCTTTAGGTCACAAACAATTAGAGCAGGATCCTTGGGAAGTATTCGGAACCATTTTCGAAGTGGGTACCGTACACGAAGGAACTGCCGTTGAGAAAAACGATAAAGGTCTTGTGATTTCTCTTCCTTATGGTATTGAAGGGTTTGCACCCAACAAACACCTGAAAAGAGAAGATAATTCAAACATCGGATTGGATGAAAAAGCCGATTTCAAGGTGATTGAATTCAACAAAGACGAGAAAAAACTGATCGTTTCTCACAGCAAAATTTGGGAATCTCCTAAAGCTTCTGACGAAGTAGAAGCCAAAGAGCCCAAAGAAAAAGAAGCAAAATCCGGCGCTAAAGCGGCCAAAGCCGATGCAACGAAAAAATCAGCAGAGAAAACCACTCTCGGAGACATTTCAGCATTAGCGGACCTCAAAGAGGAAATGGAAGCGAAAGCAAAAGGAAAAGCGAAAAAATCGAAAGATACAGACGCTGAATAATTCGAAAAGCCCGGTTCATTGAATCGGGCTTTTTTTTGACTAATCAAATCTGTATGCTGCATGCAGATTTATATATTTGTGCAAAACTAAACAGTCCCTTGAGCGAATCAAAGGTTATAACCGAAGGAGAAGGCATGAAGCTCATGATAGAGCGTCTGGGTCTCGAATTGCTTGAAAAGTATGGAGATTTTGATAATACCGTAATCATCGGCCTTCAGCCCAGGGGCGTTGTGTTTTCTCAAAAATTGACCAAGTACCTTTCAGGCATTTTATCTAAACCCGTGCTCCACGGAGAACTCGACATTACTTTTCATCGTGATGATTTCAGAAGAGGTACCGAGGTGTTGTTACCCAACTCAACCCGGATTGATTTTTTGGTGGAAGGAAAAAATGTAGTGCTCGTAGATGATGTTCTGTTCACAGGACGGTCTGTAAGAGCCGGATTAGATGCTTTGTTAGCTTTCGGTCGTCCGGCAGAAGTAAAACTGCTGGTGTTAATCGACAGAAAATATGGCAGGGATTTACCTCTTCAGGCAGATTATGTGGGAAAAGAAGTAGATACGGTTTCGGGTCAGAAAGTAAAAGTGGAATGGAGCGAAAACGGACTGAACGACCGCGTAATATTATATACCCCAAAAGAAATACATGAGTAAGCTGAGTACGGAGCATCTGTTGGGAATTAAGTACATAAGTACTGAAGATGTGGAAACGATTTTATCCACCGCCAAAACTTTTAAAGAAGTCATCAACAGGCCCATCAAAAAAGTGCCATCTCTGAGAGAAGTAACGGTGGCTAACCTGTTTTTTGAAAATTCTACCCGTACCCGTTTATCTTTTGAACTGGCCGAAAAAAGACTATCAGCCGATGTGGTTAACTTTTCCGCTTCGGGTTCGTCCGTATCTAAGGGCGAAACGCTTACCGATACCGTAAACAACATCCTGGCCATGAAAGTAGATATGGTGGTGATGCGGCATCCCAATCCGGGGGCAGCGGTATTTTTGGCCAGAGCATTAAAAAAATACCCCAAAAGCGCCCATGCCCGAATAATCAACGCCGGCGACGGAACCCACGAACACCCTACACAGGCTTTGTTAGACGCCTTTTCCTTACAGCAGCAGTTTGGTTCGCTGAAAGGGCTGAATGTTTTGATTGTGGGAGATATAGTTCACTCACGGGTGGCCCTTTCCAATATTTATTGCCTGAAAAAACTCGGGGCCAATGTTAAACTCTGCGGTCCGCCCACACTCATGCCTAAATATATTGAAACCCTGGGTGTGGAAGTAGAATACGATTTGAGAAAGGCTCTCGAATGGTGTGATGCCGCCAATGTGCTCAGAATTCAGCTCGAAAGACAGGATATTAAATATTTTCCTTCTTTAAGAGAGTATTCATTACTTTACGGAGTAAATGACGAAATTTTGGATTCGCTGAAAAAGCAAATAACCATTCTGCATCCCGGGCCGATAAACAGGGGCGTGGAAATTACCGGTTCCGTTGCCGACGGTAATCATTCATTGATTCTTGAACAGGTTGAAAACGGTGTGGCTGTGAGAATGGCTGTGTTATATTTACTTGCCGGCGTACCCAATGCGTAGTTTTTAAAAAATAGTACATTTGTTTCCAATTAATTCGATTTTTCGATGAAAATTCAGATATCCTCAGAAGAAAAGTATACGGTTTTACGACCTGATGCAGAAAAATTAGACAGTTCCGTTTCTCCTTTATTGAAAGCAGAAATTGTGATGTTGAATGGAAAAGGCGTTAAAAATCTTTTAATCGATCTTTCCGATGTAAAATACATCGATTCCTCGGGACTGAGTTCCATTTTGGTGGCAAACCGTCTCTGCAAATCGCTCGATGGCGTGTTGGTGCTTTGCGGCCTTCAGGATAATGTTAAAAACTGATTACCATTTCTCAGTTGGACGGTATTCTAACCATAGTACCCACCGCAGGTGAGGGGGTTGAATTTATCATCATGGATGATATTGAAAAAAATATATAACAATATTTTGATATTGTTTATATGAACGTATCTTTGGCTTTATAATTAAAAACAAATACCTCAAGTATGATGAAAAAATTACTTTTTACAGCTATCGCCGGAATGATGGCTTTCGGTTCATTTGCACAAGTTTGTACACCTGATCCTAGTTACACACCTACTTCTGAAACCGGAGCAGGAATCTCTGATTTGCCTTGTGCTATTGTGGGTCAGGCTTACGATGAGTCTGCTACAATCGTTATTCCTACGGTGTACGATTACAACGGCATCGTGGTAAACATTTGTAAAGTACGTATTGACTCCGTAACAAACTTTCCTCAGACTGCAGGAGCTCCTAACTATACCGTTTACTATAATGGTAATGCAGTAGGTCCTGGTACATGGATTTCGTTGAATATGTCTGGTAACAACGACAGAGCCTGCGTAAGTGTGAACAATACCTTTACAGCTCCTTATGAAGACAGCTTGAGAGCTTGGGCTGCTGTTCAGTTATTTTTACCTGCAGTAAACTGTGCGGGTTCTCCATTAGCTACTCTTCCTGTATCCGCTCTTAACAATGGTGCCGGTATTCCAATCGGTGTTAAAGTAGGTGCGGATGCTAACGATTTAGCCGGCTGTACAGCTGTTGCAAGTATCGAAGAGTCTATCAGCAACAATTCTTTCGATGTGTCTCAAAACTTTCCTAATCCTTTCAACGGAAGCAGCGAAATCGCATTCAACCTTCCTGAAAGTGGTAAAGTGAATTTCCGTGTAACTAACCTGGTGGGTAAAGTGGTAAAAGATATTACCATCAACGGAAATGTTGGCGTTAACTACATCAACGTGAATTCAGCGGATTATGCTGCAGGTGTTTATATGTACAGCGTATCATTCAGCGGTAAAACAATTACCAAAAGAATGGTGATTAAATAATATTGTGTATACCTTTGAAAACCCCGGCCTAAACCCCGGGGTTTTTTTTTGACATGGGATTTGATATTACCATATTAGGCACGGGAAGTGCCATTCCTACCAAAGATCGCTTTTTATCAGGACAGGTCGTAAACCACGATGAACATCTGTTTTTGATCGATTGCGGTGAAGGAACCCAAATGCAGTTGAGACGCTACAAAAAAAGTTTAAACCGCATTTCTCACGTCTTTATTTCACATCTGCATGCCGACCATTATCTGGGATTACCCGGTCTTCTTTCTTCCATGGATTTATTGGGAAGGGTGACACCACTTACCATATTTGCCCCCAAAGGGCTTGATGAGTTTATCCATTTCAACTTTAAAATATCTTCCGCCACACCCCGCTTTCCTATCACTTTTGTTCATACGCAAACCCAAGGAAAGATGCTGCTCTTGGAAAATGAAAAATTGCAGGTGTTTTCTTTTCCATTAAAACACCGTGTGCCCTGTACCGGCTTTATTTTCGCCGAGAAACAAGGAAAACCCAAATTTGATAAGCGCATGTTAGGCCGGTATTTTATTACTCCTGAAGAAATTATTGCCATCAAAGAAGGGGCCGATTATACAGCTCCCGACGGAACTTTTTTTCCTAACAGCGAAGTAACCATAGCCCCTGCAAAACCCTGTTCGTATGCCTATTGCTCCGATACGTTGTATTTGCCTCATTTGGCATCTGAACTGCAACATATAGATGTGCTGTATCATGAAGCCACCTTTGCCCACGATTTGTCGGAAAGAGCAAAAGCCACATTTCATACCACGGCAACGGAAGCCGCACAATTGGCATCGGAAGCTAGAGTGGGGCAGTTGGTATTGGGGCATTTTTCATCCCGATATACCGATCCTGAGGTGTTGGCAGAAGAAGCTCGTCAAATTTTTAAAAACACGGCAAAAGGATATGAAGGCATGGTGATTTCATTGCGCCCATAACATATTTACTTGCTTTTTGTTACTTTGTAAAAAATATTCAAAATGATTGATCCTAAAGTTGAGAAAGTGCTGATAGAACAAATGGCTAAAGAATCAGCCTCGTCTGCACTGTATTTATCGATGCATTCCTGGTTAGAAATGAAAGGCCTGGAAGGCTGCGCCACATTTATGTTTGCTCAGGCCGAAGAAGAACGTACTCATATGCTGAAGCTGATGAAATATATTAACGACAGCGGAGGTCATGCCATCATACAGGGGGTTAAACAACCCAAAGCCCAGTTTAAAAATGTGAAAGAAATTTTTGAACTGGTGCTGGAAAGCGAAAAAGACATCTCACGCTCTATTCATCAGTTGGTGGATGTGTGCACCAAGTTGAAAGATTATACCACACTTCATTTTTTACAGTGGTATGTGGCCGAACAGCACGAAGAAGAAAAATTGGCCAGAACCATTCTGGATAAGTTGGAAATTATCGGCTTGGAAGGAAACGGACTTTATCTGTTTGATAAAGAAATAGCGGGTATTCAGGTGCAGACCGAAATGAAAGCTCAGGACGCCGGTGGAGCCGGAGCCTGATTAGTTCAATAGCTTCAACACATCTTCTATTGGAGTTTCGGCTTCAATCCACTGTATTTCAGGTTGATTATTAAACCAGGTCATCTGCCTTTTGGCATATTGGCGCGTATGCGTTTTAATTAATTCTATGCAGGTTTTTTCATCGGTTTTGCCGTCGAAATAGTCAAAATATTCTTTGTAGCCTACGGTCTGCAATGCTTTTAATTGACGGAACTCATTCACATTTCTCGCTTCATTTTCTAAACCGTCTTTAACCATGGTATCCACCCGTTCATGAATACGTCTGTGAAGCTCTTCCTTTGGCCATTTAATTCCAATCATCAAAAACGGATATGTGGGTTTTGAATCTCCGGTTTTGAATGAAGAGTATGGCTTTCCGGAAGAGTAGCAAATTTCTAATGCTCTGCGAAGCCTTGCGGGATTTTGTATATCCACTACTGAATAATACGCGGGATCTTTACTTTCAAGTTCTCTTTGCCAAGCTTCGATTCCTCCCGAATTGAATAACGCTTCAACCTGTTCGCGTGCTGTTTGTGTAACTTTCGGAAATTCATCCATGCCTTTCAACAGACTGTTTATGTATAGCCCGGATCCACCACAAACGATAACATGTTTTTTTGTGTTGAGTAAATCATCGATTACGCTTCGGGCATCTCGGGCAAACGCGCCGGAAGAATATTCTTCGCATACCGAACGGCAGGCAATAAAATGGTGTTTCACCCGGTTCAATTCTTCTGTATTTGGCATAGCGCTGCCGATGGGTAATTCGCGATAAAACTGCCTGGAATCGGCAGAAATAATTTCGGTGTTCAATTTTTCGGCCAGTTCAATAGCCAGCTTTGTTTTGCCCGAGGCGGTTGGTCCCACAATGGCTATAACCTTGACTGAATCCATTAACTCAGTTGTTTAATGGCGGAAAATCCCAATTCGGCTCCCTTTTTATACATAAAAACCAAGGCTTCTTCCCGGTTATTTTGAATCATGCCGTCCAGAATGGCATCTTTTATGGCTGTTTTTATGGTACCGATTTCTTCGCACGGGGTAATTCCAAAGGCTTCCATAATATCCTGACCGGAAACCGGCGGCTGAAAGTTCCGGAGATGATCTTTTTCCTCTACTTCTTTAATGCGTTTGCGCACTTTTTTATAGTTCGACAGATATCGAACCACTTTTTCCTCGTTTTTAGAGGTGATGTCCGCTTCGCAGAGCATCAACAGGTCTTCAATGTCTTCACCGGCATCAAAAATTAAACGGCGGATGGCACTGTCTGTAATCTGTTCTTTAGCCAGAACGATAGGTCTCAGGTGGAGTCTGACCAGCTTTTGAACATATTTCATTTTTTCGTTCAGCGGAAGACTCAATCGTTTGAATATGCCCGGTGTCATTTTGGCCCCCAAATCTTCATGCCCGTGGAAAGTCCACCCATGCCCGGGTTCAAACCGTTTGGTGGGCGGTTTGGCGATATCGTGCATGATGGCCGCCCAACGTAACCAAAGATTATCCGTGTTTTTCGACAAATTGTCGAGCACCTGCAGGGTATGATAAAAATTATCCTTATGTCCCTTACCTTCCACGTTTTCTACGCCATGCAGGGCCGTCATTTCCGGGAAAATGATTTCCAGAAGACCGGTTGAAAACAACAGTTTGAATCCTATCGAGGGCGTGGGAGAAAGTACTATTTTATTGAGTTCATCGGCTATCCGCTCTTTTGAAATAATTCGAATCCGTTCTGCATTTCGGGAAATACTTTCCAGTGAACGGGTTTCAATCTGGAATTGCAGCTGACTGGCAAACCGGATGGCACGCATCATGCGTAGCGGGTCGTCAGAGTAAGTAATGTCAGGATTCAGTGGGGTGCGGAGTATGCCCTGTTCCAAATCGCGCAGGCCGCCAAAACGATCTACCGGTTTCCCAAATTCGGCTTTGTTCAATTTAATGGCAAGGGCGTTTATGGTAAAATCTCTGCGGTTTAAATCATCCTCCAATGTTCCCGATTCTACCGAAGGTTTACGGGAGTTTTCGCGATAGCTTTCTTTGCGGGCGCCTACAAATTCCAGGTCGTATTCTCCATATTTAATCATGGCGGTTCCAAAATTGGCAAACACGGCTACTTCTCCTTTTTTGCCTAATTTTTCCGAAACTTTTTGGGCCAGTTCTATACCGCTTCCCACAGCCATGATATCAATGTCTTTACAGGGCCTTCCCAGCAGCATATCCCTTACAAAACCGCCAATTAAATAGGCGTCCACACCTAAGGCATCTGCTTCGGATGATATCAGTTTGAAAATCGGATTTCTTAAATACTCTCTGATGAGCAGTTCATGTTCCTGCATAACGCTGCAAAAATAGGAATCCACACGGGTTTATAATCGAATTATTTATAACCGGCTGAATTTGGCTTATCAAATTGGTTTTAAATACAATGGATTATAGATAAATTCAAGCTGCTTAATTTTTTTGGTTTTACGGGGCAGTCTGTGGATATTTGTTAACTAAAAAATCGATTTTTTTTTGATTTTTCACTATGAAAAAAGATAGCCGTATATCCCTGAATACCCGCTTTAAAACGGGGGCTATTTTTTTCTTTTATGCTTTATTCTATTCGGTTTCCGCAATAGGCCAGTTAAAACCTGCCGATAGTTTAAAAGTGATTTATCTTCAAAATCCGGATACGGTAAAGCGTCTGGATGCCGTGATGGTCTATCTGCATTCTATTCCTATGATGGATTTTGATGCCCGCATGCAGGTCAGTAATGCCGGAATTCAATTAGCCGTTCTTTCCGGAGATTCACTCAAAATAGGGCAGTTGTTTTCGCTGAAGGGTTCTTCGTTTTATTTCAAAGGAGTTTTTGACAGTGCCGCCCATTATTTCTACAAATCGGTGCATGTGCTGGAAAAGAAAAATTATAAGAAAGATTTGGCGCATACGCTTAATAATCTGGCAAGACTGTACCGCAAAAAAAGGGAGTTTCCGAGAGCGTTGAGCACATATGACAGGGCCATGAATATTTTTACCGAGCTGGGTGATTCCGAAGGTATTGCCACCATTTACAATGAATCGGGTGTGGTGTATGAATACATGGGAGATTTTGATGAGGCTGAAAGGCGGTATAAAGCCTCTCTGAATATTCATATTCAGCGCAAAGACAGCGTCGGTATCTCTTATGCTTACAGCAATATCGGGTATTTATATATCTCATTGAATAAATACAAACCGGCCGAAGAATATTTACTGAAAGCGCTGGAAATCCGAAAAAATTTGAAAGATTCTTTTGCGCTTGCTCTTAACTACAACGAATTGGGTGAATTGTATTCAAAAAGTGGAAAATTTGCCAAAGCCCTTGATTTTATAAGCCTCAGTATAAACATTGCCGCTCCTAATGGATATTTAGATCTGTTGATGGATAATTACAAAAAGAAAGCTGAAGTTTCGGCAATGATGGGCAATTTTAAAAATGCTTATGGCCATTATCTTACTTACAGTGCACTGAAAGACTCTATTTACAAAGTAGATGTGGAGGCAAGAATAGAAGAGGTTTCAACCCGCTACGAAACGGAAAAAAAGGAAGCTGAAAATGAACTGCTGAAAAAAACGCTCGATTTACGCGATCTGGAAATTGAAAACCGTAAAAACCAAAACAGGGTGCAGAAACTTACCTTGTTTTTGATATCCATACTTCTGGTTTTCGGTGTGGTGGTTGCCTTATTTATTTATTACAGAAAACGGCGCGAACTGCAGATAAAATTGGATGCAGAAGTGAATCAGGCGAGAGATAATGAGCGGAGGAGAATATCAAGAGATTTACACGATAATCTGGGGGCTCAAATGAGTTATCTGATAGCACTTATGGATAATTCTAAAGTTTCAGAAATCGATAAACCACTGCTGAACGCCATGCGCGATACAGCCGGACAGGCTATTATGACGCTGAGGGAAACCGTTTGGGCCATTAATCTGAAAGAAATTTCAGTAGAAAATTTCAGCGATAAATTCAAACAATACGTGCTGAAACAAACGGAATATTTAAGTGGGATTGAAGTGGTTTTTAAAGAAGAAATCAAAACCGAAAAAGCGTTAGGACCTGCCGTGGCACTGAATATTTTCAGACTTTGTCAGGAGGCATTTTCCAATGCTTTGAAGCATTCCGGCGCATCGCGAATTCTGGTTACTTTTCGTTCTGACGGGGAGTTTGATTTTTATTTTTCTGTGGAAGACAATGGGGTGGGATTTGATGTTGAAAACGGTGGGAAGGATGGACATTACGGGCTTGAAAATATGCAAACCCGTGCAGAAGAATCGGGTGCGATTTTAAAGATTTCATCCCAAAAGGCTAGCGGAACAAGGGTAGAGGTGTTTTCGGTCAATTCAAAACAAAATGAGCGTTGAGTTATTTATGAACGGAATGGAGAAAAAGAAAGTAATCATTATCGGTTCAGGAATTGCAGGCATTGCGCTTTCCATACGGTTGGCTAATGCGGGTTTTCAGGTTACTGTTTTAGAAAAAAATGATTTTGCCGGAGGTAAACTTTCAGAAATAAGGAAAGACGGATACCGGTTTGATGCAGGACCTTCCTTATTTACATTGCCTCATTTGGTGGATGAATTGTTTACACTTTGCGGAGAAAATCCCGCAGATTATTTTTCGTATGATTCGGTTAATCCCATCTGCCGGTACTTTTTTGCTTCGGGCAAGCAGGTAGATTCATCATCCGACATAGAAGTCTTTGCTTCCGAAATGGAAAAACAGCTTGGCGAACCGGCTCATCATGTCATCAAATACCTGAAAGATTCAGAGACGAAATGGAACCTGACTTCCGACGTATTTATTTTTTCCGACTTTTCTGACCCGAAAACCTATGTATCGGGTTCCTTTTTGAAAGGCATGGCTAATGTGCACAAGCTGGGTGTTTTTAAAACCATGCACCGGCACAACTTAAAATCTTTTAAAACTCCCGAAGCCGTTCAGCTTTTTGACCGTTATGCCACGTACAATGGTTCAGATCCTTTCCGGGTACCTGCCACGCTTACCGTTATTCCGCACGTGGAGTATGGTATCGGGGCCTTTTTACCCCGTGGGGGTATGTATGACATCATTAACGCCTTGAAAGAATTGGCCGAAAGGCAGGGGGTGGAGTTCCGGTTCAGTGAAGAAGCAACCAAGATTGAACTACTGAATCGAACGGTTACAGGCGTACATACGCACCGAAATTTTTATCCTGCAGAGCTGGTGGTTTCCAATGCCGATGTGGCACCCACTTATAAGTATCTGCTCAATGATCCAGATATGTTTGATGAGGTTACACGCCTTGAAAGAAGCACTTCGGCGTTGGTGTTTAATTGGGGAATGAAAGCCGAATTTCCCGAACTGGACCTGCATAATATTTTCTTTGCCGAAAACTACAGGGCCGAATTTGAATCCTTGTTTGACACACAGACACTTCATGACGATCCCACTATTTATCTTTTTATCAGTTCCAAAAAAGTACCTTCAGATGCGCCCGTAGGCTGCGAAAATTGGTTTACCATGATTAATGTGCCTTCCGACTCGGGACAGGATTGGTCCACACTGGTAGAAAAGGCCCGCAAAATCATATTGAAAAAACTTTCAGACAGGCTGAATAGGGACTTGGAATCATACATAGAAACCGAAATTGTGGAAGATCCCCTATGGATTCAAAGCCGCACATCGGCTTGGAAAGGGTCACTTTACGGTTCCTCATCCAATAACCGAATGGCTTCATTTTGGAGGCATCCGAATCATTCCCGTAAATATAAAAACCTTTATTTTGCAGGAGGAAGCGTGCATCCGGGAGGCGGCATACCCATGTGTCTGGCTTCGGCCCGTATCACTGCTGAAATCATTAACCAAAACCACTTGAAAGCATGAAAATAAACCCATTTGTTGTCTGGATTCTTGTAATAATTATATACGCCGTAGGGCTTGCCGGATTTATGATTCCTTCCCTAAAGGATTTATTTATCTGGCTTATTCCTGTTAATATTTTATTCGCATTTGCCGTTTTGCTTTTGGGCGAGTCCAAGTTGAATTTGCAATTCTGGCTCTATTTTGCACTTTGTTTTGCCTTCGGCTATTTTATTGAACTGGCGGGTACCCGTACTGGAGTCATTTTTGGCGATTATCAATATGGCGACGGACTTGGTATTAAAGTGCTGGATGTGCCGTTGATGATCGGTGTAAACTGGTTTTTCATGGCCTACACATCGGTCAGTTTCGTGAAAAAATATTTTAGTTCCAAAATCATTCAAACCCTTCTTGCGCCCGCGCTCATGGTGGCGTATGATTTTTTTCTGGAACCCTTTGCCATGGAACATGATATGTGGTCGTGGGGAGGAGATATAATTCCGCTTCAGAACTATGTAGCCTGGTATTTGGGAGGTCTTTTTCTTTGTTCTGTAGCGATTTGGAGCAAGTTTTCTATAAAAAATAAGAATGCCATCTTTCTGTTTTTTGTACAGTTCCTATTCTTCATCATTTTGTATATCCGTAGAGAGATTTTATCCTAAATTCGTTAAACAATTTCGGGTAGTTTGGGTTACCTTGTTTCACTAATTTCCTATCATGTACATCGAAAATAAATGGTATCTGGCCTGTCTTCAAGAGGAGTTGGACGTACAAAATCCACTCAAGAAAAAAATGCTGGGCCGAGAACTGGTGATCTTTAAAAATTCAAAAGGGGAAATCGGCGTAATGGAAGACCGGTGCTGCCACCGGAACGTGAATTTATCACTCGGATACATTCATGGAGAACATATTAAATGCGCTTATCATGGTTGGGAATTTGACACCAAAGGAATTTGCAAAAATATTCCTTCACTGCCTGTGGATAAACCTATTCCTAACGTTTGCAAAATAAACAGTTACCGGGTTAGGACCGATTACAAGTCGGTATGGGTTTTTATCGGGGATGAAAAATATGCCGACTCAGAGGGGCTTCCGCCCATGACGGAAATGGACTCTTTGCCCAGGGTGTATAATTACCATTATTTTAAAGCCGATTTGAAACTGGTGGCCGAAAGTCTGATTGATGCGTATCATATCAATCATGTGCACAGGAATTCCATCGGTACTTTCATGGGGAATTTACACGCCGGTCAGGTCGATTTTAATGTGAAGAAGGGGAACGATTGGCTCACGGGTACTTATGAGCGTATGAACGAAGGCAGTTTTTGGGAAAAACTGTATTTCGGTTTTACCAAAACCATCCGAACCCATTTTGGCTTTTGGTTTCCACATACTTCTAAATTGGATATTGAATTTCCGAAAAGAAGGATGATTATTTACGAGCATTTTTATGCCGTGGACGAAGAAACCGTCTGCATGTGTCAGATAACGCTTTGGGATAATATTTTTAAAACACTACCGCCCTTTGCCAGATGGTTTATGCACCGCAAATCGGTAACGATTGTGGAAGAAGATTTAACGTTTTTAGAAAATAGCTTCGAAGTGAAAGCCAGAACGGGAAAAACCGATTTATTGGTTACTCCGTCTGATGAAATCACATTTGAATTTACCCGGATCTGGAATGCCCAAACGGCGACAAATGCCACAAACTCTGTAAGTGAATGAAAACCCTGCTGAAAGAAAAAATAAAATCAAAACTACAGGGGTATCAGGTAAACCTGAACAACCCCGATTCTACTAAACCCCGCGAACTTAACGGAAATAAAAAAGTAGCCGTAATCGGTGCCGGCATTGCGGGAATTTCTGCCGCATCTAACCTTGCAGAGCGCGGATTTGATGTGGTATTATACGAAAAAGAAAACTATCTTGGTGGTAAGGTAGGGGCGTGGACTTTTGAAAGTAAAGGCGAAACGCTCAACATGGAACACGGTTTTCATGCGTTTTTCAGGCAGTATCATAACCTGCTGGCCTATATGGATCGGATAGGAGCCCGCAAAAACCTGATTCCGATTGATGATTATGTGATTCTATTTGGCAAAGGACAAAAACAGGGATTCAATAATTTAGATCCCACACCGGGTTTGAATGTGTTAGATCTGCGTAAGCAGGGGGTATTTGGAGTGGGTACTTTGTTGAGTCCGTTCAGCATGCCTTTTTTAAATTTGCTGAAATACGATGCCGACAAAACATTCAAAAAGTTTGATAACGAAAGCTTTGAACGTTTTGCCCGCCGCACCTTTATGCCCAAGAAAATGCAGCTGGTATTTAACTCCTTTGCACGGGCATTTTTTAGCGAACCCGACAAAATGAGTATGGCCGAACTCATCAAAGGATTTCATTTTTATTTTTTGAGTAATGAAGACGGATTGCTTTATGATGTGTTAAATGATGATTTTTACTCTTCGTTTTTATCATATTGCGAAGCGCATCTGAAAAAATATAACACCGACATCCGCTTGAATACGCCGGTTACTGAAGTCATCCGTACAGGAAACGGATTTAGGGTAAACGGAAACGAGGCCGATTATGTGGTACTCTGCACGGATGTAAAACACATTAAACAGGTGATGGAAAATTCACCGTCTTTGATGCAATATTCAAGGTTTAAAAATTCAATGGAAGGTTTGAAAACCAGCGACCGTTATGCGGTATTGCGTATTTGGACCGACCGGTTTGAAAATTCAAAATTGCCCTTTTTTGTATTTACCGACCGGCTGAAAGTCTTAGATTCCATTACTCTGTATCACAGAATGGAAAAAACATCAGAAGCCTGGAGTCAAAAGCATAACGGGGGTATTTTTGAATTGCACAGTTATGCCCTTCCTGCCGATTTAACAGCCGATGATCAAATTAAGGAAACGCTGCTGCTGGAATTATTTCATTATCTGCCCGAGTTGAAGGGACTTAATATAGTACATGAACATTTTCAGCATAGAAATGATTTTCCTGCATTTCATAAAGGACTTTATGCGGGAAGGCCCGGAATTAAAACGGAAATTCAGGGACTTTACCTGGCGGGAGATTGGGTAAAGCAAGATAACTGCACCATGCTGATGGAAGCGGCTTACACTTCAGGTGCGCAGGCCGCCAATTTTATATTTGAAGAAAATAATCTTCAGGAGAATCAATTAGTTTCCGTGCCTCAGAAAGGCTTGTTTGCTTAGCGTTTCAAACTGAAATTTAATTGGCTCCTGCGGGACGAACCACATTGAACGAGTATGGCACACTTTCTAAGCCATCCATGGTTACGATAGTGAGTGTGTAAGTACCCGAGTTTGAATTTCCGAATCGTAAACAGCGGTATAAAGACACCTCATTATCTTGGAATATGATATCTATAACCCGGGTAATCTGTTCGCTTTTCTCTTTTTTGTCTCCCTCGTACAAGGTCCTAATTCCATAAATGTCATTATAATCAGGATTGTCCATATATAAAGTAATGTCCAGCGAAGAACCGTTGGCTCCTCCGTCCGGCGTGTTACAATTATTTATTTGGGTAAATGTGTACTCGGAACCTGTAATTTTATAATTATTCGTTTCCTTTTTTTTGCAGGCGTTTAAACTGATAAACGCCAAGGCAAGAATGGGTATGATTATCTTTTTCATATTTATTCGGGTTTAACTTGTCTGTATACAAAAGGTTGGCTTCTCAGGCCATCATCAGAGACTACAAAGAACCGGTAATCGATCCAGGCGTCTGAAGTGGTAATTCGACATCTTTCTACGACCAGGTCATTACCCACAAAATAATAATTGGGATTTCCATAGCTGTAAAAAGCATTGCCATTCGGGTAAAGTACATCGAACTCCACTTCCAGGATATCCAGATTGTCGGGGTTAAGAAAATCAATGGTGAAAATCAGGTTTGTTCCCTCGGAACCTCCGGCAGTAGTACAATCTCCTGCATTTGCATAGGTAGAAGTTACTCCTTCAATGGTTATGGTATTCCACTCTAATTTTAAATCATCTTCCTTTTTGCAGGCAGTTGTTATCAGAGTAAATACAACGGCAGCAGATACAAATAGTTTTTTCATAGGCATTAAATGATGGGTGAAGATAGGCAAAATGTAGGGAGTTGCCTATTTAAACTAAGCAAAAGGGTCACCTTACTGAGTAAGATGACCCTTTCGAAGTGTGGTTTGTTTTATTACTAATTACCCGAAATGGTAACTGTATGTGCTAATTTTTTCTCTTCGTTATTGCAGTCTACATAGAGAATGGTCATAAAATAAACACCATCTGAGATGTTTTTTGGTGCCCAATTAATCTCTTTGTCTTCCGTTTCAAACACTTTATTTCCCCATCTTGAATAAATCTTCACATTGAATTTGATAGAGTATTCAAAGAGGTTAGGAACCGTGTATACATCATTTACATTATCGCCGTTAGGCGTAAAGATATTCGGAAGCGTAGAAGGTTCTACGGTTGGAATTTCTATCACGGTGGTAGAAACGGTATCAGAACTACAGGCATTACCAACAATCAGGGTGTAAGTTCCCGGAGTGTTTACATCGATGGTTTCTGTAATGGCTCCATTGCTCCAAAGGAAGGTAACCGTACTGTCGTAACCCGAAGCAGATAAGGTAATAGTTTCTCCACCACAAAGGAAAAACTCAGGATTGATGAACGGCGTAGGGAAGGTAACGGGTACCAATTCCAAACTATCTCTGAATTTACAGCCGGCGTTATTCGTCAATTCGAGCCAATAGGTCCCCGGCGATGTAGTGGTTAAGGTTTGTGTCGTGGCTCCATTTTGCCACAGATAACCTGTAACAGGAGGGTAGTTGGTGTTATCTGCACTGTTTGATAAAATAATGGTATCCCCCGGACAGATTGCCGAAGTATCATAACCGGCGAGGAATAATTCTACTTGTGGAAGTGGAGTAACAAAAATTCTAAAGTCATCTTGTCCGCATGCGCCTGGTGAAGTAGCTGTTACTGTTAAGAATAACGTATCATTTTCAGGTCCCGGATTTAAATAGGTTAAGCTGGGATTTACAGCATTCGGATCATCAAAGAAATTGGCGGGCTCCCATTGGTAATTTACACCCGCTAATGGATTGGGGTTCAGGTTAACATTTGCGCCTGAACAAACAAATTTATCGGTGATATTGAACGGGATATTAGCCGGTTCAAATACCTCAAATGTTTCTGAGAGTTGACATCCGAATTGGTCAGTAACGGTTACAGAATAAGTACCCGGGCTAAGACCCGTTAAATCTTCTGAGGTAATATTTCCCGGAGTCCAAGCGTAGCTGAACGGAGGGGTCTGTCCTACTACAATCAGGTTGATAGCACCGTTGTTTACACCAAAACAAGAAGCACTATCCACATCGGCAGTAACGCTGAATTGGGGTGGACCGATGGTAACCTGCACCGTATCTACGGCATTAGGATAAATTCCACATCCATCAGTAGCCGTTACAACATAAGTACCGCTCTGAGTGGGAGTAAATGTTAACGGATCCGTTCCACCTCCGCCCGGGAAAGCCCACACTACGGTTAGAGGAGGAACCCCGCCATTGGTTATGGCATCAAACGTTTGTTGAACTCCCGGACAGATTAAACGATCGGGTCCGCCATTCACGGTTAGAGGAGTAACATTTTGAATAGTAAATGTTACAGAAGATGTAATAACCTCACCGCAGGCATTGATGTTGGTGATAGATAGGGTAACAGTTTCCGGTCCTTCAGCTAATGCATCCTGAAGAGCCGAAATGGTTACGGTAACGGAACTCTGACCCGGAGCAAAAATAATTTGAGAAGGGAGCGTGGTGTAGTCGACCCCGTTTATGGCGGTTCCACTTATGTCCAAATCAACTGTATCTGCCTGACCAATAACTCCATCACGGAAGAACGTGATGGTAACATCCGAACAGCCTTCATAAATAACGGTATCGTTTACGGCATTTGTGTAATTATAGGTCGGAGAAATAGTAACGGCTCCGGTTCCGAAGGAGTTTTCTTCTAAAAATACGGCAGAATCATAAGCTGAGTCACCTACGTCTGCAATAGCTAATTTGATTGTATAGGTAGAGCACGGAACAACAGGGGCGATTGCGGTTAACACAACCGTATATCCATCAAATACAAAATTGCTGCTGCTGTTGGCCACATAGTATTGAGTATTTGTGTTTTGGTTTACATTATTAATACTCACCGGAGTGGCCGTTCCCGGAATTAAGGCAATATTCGTGATGTTATAGGCCGGTCCTGCCGGGTTAGGACCGGTGAGGAAGAAGGCAAATACATCGTTAAAGCTGGAGCCTACAAATTCAGGATATTCTTCGGATGCAAATACATATTTGAACTTCAGGGTATCTCCAGCAGGAACAAAGTCAAACTGTAAAACGGCTCTATCCTGAGTACCAGATATGATTGAATTTAAATTCGGATCTGATCCTCCTCCATTTGTGCCGCTAATAAACCCATTGGCAGGAGTCCCATAGGCAGGATTTCCGTTCACTAGGCCTGAAGTGAGTACAATACCTCTGTTAATCCCAATGTTTGATTGCAATCCATTATCAAATACTCCAATCGAGTTGGGATTTGTGGTAAACGAATTGATATTTGAGGTAGTAACTCCGCTGCCTACGAGTACATTTTGTACGGCATTGACTGCGGAAATTGGAGCTACGGTTATCTGGGCTTTTAGGCCGCTGAATGAAAGTAGAGCAGCTACTCCCAACACCGTGATTTTTGTCAAATTCATTCTATATGTTTTTGCTTATTCGAGCAAAGATATATAATTGTTATTAAATCTTAAAACTATTTTGTGGTCAGAATTAAATCATCTGCCTGAACCGGTGTGTTTTCACTTAACACGATGCGCTCTATTTCACAATCCTTTATTGCCGTTACCAAGGTCTCCATTTTCATGGCTTCAATCACGAAAAGTGGCGTGTTTCGCTGAACTTTATCGCCAGGCTTGACCAATATTTTGGATAACATGCCCTGTAATGGGGCTCCGATATGATTGGAATTGTCTTTTTCGGCTTTGGCATTTCGAATTTTTTCCTTTTTCAGCGATTTATCGGTTACCGATATGTTTCGCGTTTGTCCGTTCAGCTTGAAAAATACAATCCGGTTTCCGTTTTCATCCGCCGGGCCGATGAACATAAAGCGGATTAACAGGGTTTTGCCGGGTGCCGTTTCCACCTCACATTCTTCCCCGGGTTTCAGTCCAAAGAAAAAGTTTAGCGTAGGTATCATAGAGATATCGCCATAGGTGTTGTAAAATTGGATATACTCTTCAAACACTTTAGGAAACATTTTGAACGAAAGATAATCCAGCTCTGTCAGTTGCTCTCCGTATTGTTTGCGGAATTGCCGGATGTCATTTTCGATGTCTATGTCTGCAATTTCTTCCGACGGATTTTTTTCAAAAGGTTTTTCGCCCTTCAGAATAATTTCCTGGATATCTTTCGGCAGCCCGTCATCCGGAAAACCTAACTCGCCCCGGAAAAGTTGTTTCACCGACTCGGGGAATGAAATTTCATTTCCTTTGGTTCGTACATCTTCTACCGTCAGATGGTTTGAAACCAGAAACTGGGCCATATCCCCCACCACTTTTGAAGAAGGAGTAACTTTTACGATATCGCCAAATAGCATGTTTACTTCAGCAAACGTTTTCTTCACTTCTTCAAATCGATCGCCCAGTCCGAGTGCGATTGCCTGGGGTTTCAGATTGCTGTATTGTCCGCCCGGAATTTCGTGTTCATACACTTCGGCCGTTCCTGCTTTTAATCCCGATTCAAAGGGGTAATAGTATTCGCGTACGTTTTCCCAATAATTGGAATACTGATTCAGGCTGTGCACATCAATTCCTCCACCCCGCGGATGGTCTTTCATCATTTCTGCCACGGAATTAAAGTTGGGCTGGGAGGTAAGCCCCGAAAGCCCGCCTAATGCCACATCTACAATGTCTACTCCTGCTTCGGCCGCTTTCAGATAGGTGGCTGCCTGTATGGAAGAGGTATCGTGTGTATGTAAATGAATGGGAATGTTTACGGTTTCGCGCAGGGCTTGAATTAATTCAAAGGCGGCATAAGGTTTCAGCAGTCCGGCCATGTCTTTAACGGCAAGCATGTGTGCACCGGCTTCTTCCACTTGTTTGGCCAAACGCAGGTAGTATTCCAGGTTATACTTTTTGCGGGTTACATCATGAATATCTCCCGTGTAGCATACTGTTCCTTCAGCTATGGCTCCGGTGTGTTTTCGTAAGGTTTGAATGGATTTTTCCAGACTTTTTACCTGATTCAGGGAGTCGAAAATGCGAAAAAGGTCTACGCCCGTTTCCCAGGATTTGATAAGGAATTTTTCGAGGACATTGCCCGGATAGGCGGCATAACCCACCCCATTGGAACCTCGGAAAAGCATTTGAAGCAGAATGTTGGGTGCGGCTTCGCGTATTTTTTTCAATCGCTCCCAGGGGTCTTCCTTCAAAAAGCGAAGGGCTACATCAAACGTGGCTCCGCCCCACACTTCCAGACTGAAAATTTCGGGGTGGTTTTTGGCAAAACTTTCTGTCACTTTTACCATATCCAAGGTTCGGATTCTTGTGGCCAGCAGCGACTGATGCGCATCGCGAAGTGTGGTATCGGTGTATAACAGTTTGCTTTCGTTGCGTATCTGTTGAGCGAATGCTTCGGGGCCCATTTGGGTCAGACTTTGCTTACTTCCCGAAGGGAATGCTCCGTATCTGTCGTAAGCAGGGATTATTGGCTTTAGAAATTTTTTGTCGGAATCAACCACTTTTACATCCGGATTGCCATTTACGATTACATCTCCCAGATAATTCAGGGTTTTGGTACCCCTGTCCAAGGTTCTTTTGAAGGTAAACAGTTCGGGATGTTTTTCAATAAAATTTACGTTTACCTGTCCGGCTTTAAACTCCGGGTGATTGATGATATTCTGTAAAAACGGAATATTGGTTTTTACCCCGCGGATTCTAAACTCGCGTAGGGCACGGGTCATTTTCCGCGAAGCGCCGTCAGCCGTGCGTGAATGGGCGGTAAGTTTCACCAACATCGAATCAAAATACGGACTTACGTTCACGCCGGCATATACACTTCCTGCATCCAACCGGATTCCAAAACCTTCCGCACTGCGGAAAGCGATTACGGTTCCGTAGTCGGGCATAAAGTTGTTTTCAGGATCTTCGGTGGTAATGCGACACTGAATGGCGCACCCGTTTACTTTCAGGTTTTCCTGTACAATATCCAGTTCTTCGCTTCCCAGCTTATTGCCCATCGCTATCCGAATCTGGGCTTTTACGAGGTCAATACCCGTTATCATTTCGGTAACTGTGTGTTCTACCTGAATGCGGGTGTTTACTTCAATGAAATAGATGTTTTCCTGAGCGTCAACCAAAAATTCCACCGTGCCCACATTGGTATAATCAGCCTGTTTGCAGATGGCAAGCGCATATTCGTGCAGCTTTTTACGGGTACTTTCCTGAATACCCCAGGCGGGTGCTGTTTCCACCACCTTTTGAAAACGCCGCTGCACTGAACAGTCACGTTCAAACAGATGCACCATATTGCCGTAATTATCGGCACAGATCTGCACCTCGATATGTTTGGGGTTTTCAATGTATTTTTCAATAAAGAGTGTTCCGTTTCCAAACGCATTCAAGGCTTCGCGGGAGGCTTGTTCAAACTGGGCCGCCATTTCGTCTGCCTTGCGGATAATGCGCATGCCTCTTCCGCCTCCGCCGGCTGCGGCTTTGATAATCACCGGAAAACCTACCTTATTTGCTTCTTCTACAGCTATTTCAGCGGAAGATAGGGGAGTCTGATTGCTTTCAATGAGTGGTAGTCCGGCTTCGCGGGCCAAAAGTTTGGCCGATACTTTATCGCCCAGTTTTTCCATGGATTCGGGCGTGGGACCCACCCAGATGATTCCGTTTTCTTGGCAGGCACGGGCAAACGCCGCATTTTCGCTCAAAAAGCCGTAACCGGGATGTATGGCATCTACCTGCTTGGCTTTTGCCAGGCTGATGATTTCCTGAATATCCAGATAGGGTTTCAACGGTTGGTTTTCGGCCCCGATACAATAGGATTCATCGGCTTTGTAACGATGAAGTGAATAACGGTCCTCATGGGTATATATAGCCACGGTGCGGATATTCATTTCGTCACAGGCCCTCAAGATCCGGATTGCAATTTCGCCACGGTTGGCTACGAGTAGTTTTTTGATGTCTTGTTTCATGGTATGTTGTGAAGCAGGGTATAAATTTACACAAAACAAGTATGCATGCATAATAAAATGCATGCTAAATTTTAGGATTTTATGAACAAGAATACCTAAAGCAGGGTATTCATCGGGGAACAGGAATGTGTACTTTTGCCCAAATTTTAATTTAGGATGAAAAAAGCAATTTTAGCTGCCGGTTTACTGATGATTTCGGGTGTTGTACTTTTTGCCCAGGATGACAAACTGCTGTATAAAGATGAAGTGCATTTTAAAAATATTAAACAATACACCTTTAAAGGCGAGAATGCCGAAGCCTATTGGAGTTTTGATAATAAATCGGTTGTATTGCAAATTACCAACGAAGAATGGGGCGTTCCCTGCGATCAGATTTTTACATTCAAGGTGGCTGACGGACCCATTTCAGGGAAACCGAATCGGGTAAGCACCGGACTAGGAAGAACCACCTGTGCCTATTTTATGCCAAAGAATAAAACCGTGGTGTATGCATCTACGCATTTGGGCGATAAAGTTTGTCCTCCCACACCCGACCGCAACACAGGGCGTTATGTATGGCCTATTTATGATACCTACGACATTTTTGTGGCCGACTTAAAAGGCAATATTGTAAGGCAGCTGACCGACAGAAAAGGCTATGATGCCGAAGCTACGGTTTCGCCCAAAGGCGATCTGATAGTGTTTACCAGCGACCGAAGCGGTGATTTGGAGTTATACACCATGGACTTAAAAGGAAATAATGTGAAGCAGATCACCAACGGATTGGGGTATGATGGTGGCGCGTTCTTTTCTCCCGATGGCAAAAAACTGGTTTTCCGTTCTTCACGTCCTAAAACGGATGCCGAAATTGCCGATTATAAAGATTTATTATCCAAAGGGTTGGTAGCTCCCACCAATATGGAAATATACACTTGTAATATAGACGGTTCCGACCTTCGTCAGGTAACGAATTTGGGCAAAGCCAACTGGGCACCGTTTTATCATCCTTCCGGCAAAAAAATTATTTTTTCCTCCAATCACCATTCGCCCCGCGGCTACAATTTTAATCTGTTCATGATTAATGAGGACGGCACGGGACTGAAACAAATCAGTTTCGACGGGGTATTCGATGCGTTTCCGATGTTTTCGCCCGATGGAAAAAAGATTATGTTTTCTTCAAACCGGAACAACGGAGGCACCCACGATACCAATGTTTTTATAGCGGATTGGGTGGAGTAAGGTTATTTCATTACCTTAGCATCCCCTGCATGAAAAGCGCCATTATACCTGATAAAATACGATATCGCTACCGGAAATTTATTCTTCTGTGGATTCCGGTCAGGGTATATGTGCTCAATTCTCCGCTTTCTCCGGCCGAAATTTCGGGCAGGCTCATGTCGGCCATACATCCGTTCCGGTTGTATTTTTTGTTTTCGCCCAAAAACCCCAAACCGTACACCGGGAAATTTGCCGGCACGGGCTTTACGGCTATCAAAAATAATCCGGGCAGTAATCACAGACCATTGAAAGTCTTGGGAAACTTCTATATGCGGAATGATAAAATTTATATCCGGCTTATTTTTTCCAATCCGTTTTCCATTGTAAATATTGCCATACTCGGATTGTTATACATGGTGATGCTGGCCTTTCGTTTCAAACCGTTTGTGGGCTTTTTGCCCAATGTGCTTTTTTATCTGTTCCCGGCTCTTTTCACCTATTTGTTGACCAATTTTTCGTTTCAGAGAATCTATAAAAAGGAAAAAGCCTTTTTCTTTCACCTGTTTAAAGCCCGAAGACTGAAAGATGATGAGATTGAGCGACTTGGATTTTAAACCTATTTATCCAAACCGTTGGTTTATCTGGGGTATGCCCTATTCGGGAAAATCGTCCTTAGGAAAAAAACTGCGTAAAATTCTTCCTTTTTCCGTGGTGGATTTAGACGCCGAAATTCAGCAGCTGTATAAAAAATCGCCTGCAGAAATCATAAAGGAATCAGGTGAACCCGAATTTCGAAAAAGAGAATCGGAAGTGCTGAAAAATACGGTATCACTTTTTGAGGAATTTTGCCTTATCACAGGCGGAGGAACCCCCATTAGGGCCGAAAATGCCGGGTTGATGTTACACACCGGAAATTGTCTGTTTATGGATACTTCCCTTCCGGAAATGTTGGAGCGGTTCCGGGCAAAATCAACACAGGAAAGACCCTTGATTAATCCGGGAGACGAATCGGGTTTTACGGCCTTGTACCATTCCCGGATTGATGCCTATCAAAAGGCGCATGCTCATTTTCTTTCCGAAAAAGAAGCATTGACCTATTTTTCTCAACTTTACCCAAGCAAATAATTACAATCAGGATGAAGCAAAATTTGGCGTTATACGGCTTGTTATTACTGATGATTTCTTCAGGATTGATTTCCTGCGGAAACAGTTTCAATGTATTTTCTCCCGATCAGGATGTGGCATTCGGGCAATCCGTTCGCGATGAAATTTTGGCGAATACTTTTGAATACACTGTTTGGAATAGAGAAGATTATCCTGAACCCTATCATGTATTGGACTCCATTACACAGGAGATTTTAAACACAGGCAGCGTGAAATATAAAGACCGTTTTCCCTGGGAATTGTATATCATTGAAAATGATGAAATTCCCAATGCCTTTTGTGCACCGGGCGGGTATATTTTTGTGTACACCGGTTTGATGAAATATGTACACACCGTAGATGAACTTGCCGGGGTGATGGCTCACGAAATTGCCCATGCCGACTGCCGCCATTCCACGTCCCAGTTAACCAAACAGTACGGTATATCGATTATTTTACAATTGATTTTGGGCGAAAACGGTGCTTTTATCGGTGATTTAACCAATTCCTTAATCACGTTAGGCTATAGTCGTCAAAACGAAAAAGAGGCTGATTCTTACGGGGTAACGTATTTGTGCAATTCGGGATTTGAAGCTGATGCTTCCAAACGCTTTTTTCAGCGCCTTTCCGAAGAATCGGGAAGTTTTACTATGCCCACGTTTTTGAGCACCCATCCTGATGACGGCTCCCGGGTTCAAAATATCGAAAAGCAATCGCTGGAAATGAATTGCCCCAGACCTTCTCAAACGATTGAGAAAGATCTGAGGCTGATTCGATTGTTTTTACCGGATTATTCTTTGTAAGAATCCTTCTTTATTATTCGGCAGAACCTTTGATTTTCAAAAATTTGCGTACACCGTATTGGCCTTCGGTGGTAATTAGCAGCGAGTACACCCCGGCAGAGAGCGTCTGAATATTTACTGAATACACAGATCCCTTAAAGTTCCCCGACAACACGGTTCTTCCGGCGGCATCATTCACCTGATAGCGGTATTCATTTTCAGGAAGGGAGAGTGTGATCAGGTCTTCCGCAGGATTGGGATATAACTGAATCTGACTGATTTCATTTTCATTAACCGATGCATTTCCGGGGATATCTACATTAAATACCGAAAAACACCCTTCGGCATTGGTCACGGTGACCACATAGGATCCCGGGGCCAGATTGTTCGCCGTGGGACCCGTTTGCACCGGATTGGTCGCCCATTGGATGGTAAAAGGTGCCGAGCCGCCGGAGGGGTTGGCCGTGGCGCTTCCCGTGCTTTGTGTGGCAAAAGACGGGGTTACATCAAATGTAGCCTGTGGCAATGGATTTACCGTAATGCTTTGGTTGGTTGTATTGCTTCCCGCGGTGTTCGTTACCGTTAACGAAACGGTAAAGGTGCCTGCATTGGGGAATTGAATATTCTGGGGATTCTGTGCATTGGAAGTGGATGGATTTCCGCCCTGAAAACTCCAATCCCAGCTCGAGGGATTATTTTGTGAGTTATCGGTAAAATTCAAAATTCCGCCGGTGCAAATTTCGCCTCCCGAGGAAACCGAAAACGACGCTATGGGAGCAATTACCGATTCGGGTTGAATGGTAAAATTGGCATTGGAAATATCAAAGAAAATATTGTCGGCCGCTTCCACCATAATCCGACAGGTTGAAACCGGATTTGCACCCAGGTTGGGCACTGTAATGCTCTGAGTGCCATCGTTGGGCGTATTCGCTAAAATGGTGATGGGATAAGTAAATCCACCATCTGTGGAAAGTTTGATATTTACATTCTGACAGTTGATGGGATTGGCCGTAGAACCCGCCACATCCCAGGTTACGATTTGCGTGGTTCCGGCTTCCCAGCTGAGGGCGGTATTGGGAGAAGTTACTAAAAACGGACCGGTATTCGCCACGGCCCATATGGTGGTAGAATCCAAAGAAGCGGCACCTCCGTTCGGACGATTATCACGAACCACAACCCGAAAACGTAGTCTTCGGCCGTAGTAAGGGAGTTTTTCTTTGTTATCTGTCAAATTGTTTACGATGGTCTGCATACGGGGAAATACCCGCGTGGCCGAAGTGTCGGGACTGAATGACATGAAAAGCGGATGCGTACCCGAGGTAGGGTTTTGAGCCAGAGAAACAGAATTTCCTAAATCATATTGTTCCCAGCAATAAGTAAGCTGATCGCCGGGATTGGCATCACTGCCTACGGCGGTCATACGGAAAGGAGTACTAAGCGGAATGTGATAAATGCTGGGACCGGCATCTACTAAAGGAACCGCATTGTTGGTGTTAGTGGCTACATCGCAGTTGTTTCCGTTTCCGGTAGTGATAAATGTGCGCATTTGATCGTAGCTGCGTGCGTGGAAGTTATCGATGGAATTAGGTGCCAGGTTGTCGGCTGCGCATATACCGGCATACGCCATGATGGTAATGCCCGAACCGGGTTCGTAGGCATTACTTGCTGAACGGTTGCCACCTCCGCAAGAACCTGTAGAAGAATTAAACGTATGACTTCCGCCAAACTGGTGACCGATTTCGTGGGCTACATAGTCAATATCAAACGGGTCGTTAATGGGAGCCGCACTGCCTGTTACTCCCCGTGCTTTGTTGGTATTGCTGCACACTGAGCCGAGTGAGGCCAATCCGCCGCTGTTGGTACCAAACACGTGGCCTATATCATAATTGGCACCGCCAATTACGTTGGTGAGATTAGTTTGATTTTGACCGATCATAGTTCCCGGGTCACCGTTTGTATATGGGTCTGTTGCCGCATTGGTGTATATGATCAGGTTGTTGTTGGCAATAAAATTCATCCGCACGGAAAAATCAATTTCATACACGCCGTTTACCCGGTTCATGGTGGTTACCTGAGCCGATTGGGCCAGTGCCACCGTACCTCCGTGAAATGTGGTGTATTCGCCCGTGGCGGCAATGGCAAGGCGGTAGGTTTTAAACTGGGTTCCGTTTTGCAGAATGGTTTTGGTCTCAAATGATTCTTCTTTTGCAGGAGTTACTTCATTCACCCCGCATTCAAACGATTTGGTGTTGATGAGGTCGCGTTTGTAATACACCTGATAGTATTGAGTATTCAGATGAAAAATAGGATCAATAAACCAGGAACCACCCAAACCCCGTACCTGGGCATGAAAACCCTGATAGGTATGGTCAATCCGGATGGTGCGCGAAGGCACATCGATGCTGCGCCCCAGATAGGTTCCGATTTCAGGAAATTGGTTGCGCAGCCCTTCTTCCATCATGTGGTATTCCCAAATCTCGTAGGCTTCAAAAGTTCCGTCTGGCGTGGGGATTTCCACCGTTTTTCCATGACCGGTATTTTCCATGGGCGAGGTGCTGAGCATCTGCACCAGTGCGGCAAAATCCGCAGAATACATCACCGCCCTTTCGGGAGTTATGTAACGGGTTTCCTGCGCCTGCGGCAGACTTTCGAGCCTGTTCCAGAGAGGCGATTGTGAATAACTGGATAGGGGATAGGTGAAGAGGATTGAAAGCGTAAAAAATCGTTTCATTGCGTGCGTAAAAAATAAGTGTCGAAAGGTAAACACTTCATTCAAAAATTAGTTTGAATTAGGAATACTTAACATTAGTCAGGTAACTTTAGCTCATTCACCTTGTGATGTTTTTAGAAATAAACAGGCAGGTGATAACACCCTCCCTAGGGGCAACATATAAAAGCCCCATCGGGGCGACATCTTACTAGGGGAAAATGAAGCTCCGTAGGAGCGACATAAATATTCAGAAAATATAACCGGCAGGTGATAACACCTATCGGCTGTAAAAATATTCAGGCAAAAAACGGGCGCTATTAAAATCTACGCGTTACAACATATAAAAGCCCTATCGGGGCGACATCTTACTAGGGGAAAATTAAGCTCCGTAGGAGCGACATAAATATTCATGCAAATAAAAACCGGCAGGTTATAACTTCTACCGGGAGCAAAATACTTAGCATTACATGGGCAAAATCAGTTAACTTTGACAAAAGCTAAATTCGGCCATGAGAATCTTGATGTTTTCCTTTATTTTTTTGTTTTCGGTCCGTTGTGCCGTTTTGAATGCGCAAATAACCGATACGGTAGAATGGGCACCTGTGGGGACTACATGGCTGTATAGAGAACTGAGTGCTTGGGTTTTATCTTTTAATCATTTTGAGGTAACGGCAGATACTATTATTAACCAAAAAACGTGTAAAATAATTAAGGTAAGAGAACGCAATTTTTATTTTGATAATCCTAATACTCAATTACCTGCATTTTTATCGGATAATCAGAAAGAGAATTTGATACTTTGCAAGTCTCAGGATTCTGTGTTTTGGTATAAACCTATAATCAACGGAACAGATACTACACTCAGTTTAGAATTGCTTTTTGTGTTTGACCTTCCGCCCGGAGGTATGTATGAAATTCAACCCAATCCTACGGATTTCTTATGTGATCCGGTCAGTCAGCCCGAAATGATGCTCGTAACCGATACAGGAACCATAACCCGAGCAGGAAGAACTTTTCATTATCAGGATTTTAATCAGCAACAGCTTTGGACCGTAGGCAATAGGATTGTGAAAAATATCGGCTCACTGAATACGTTTTTGGTTCAACCTACAGGGGCTGATTGTGAGGTGATTGACGGCATGATTGGTATATCGGAAGCCCTTGTGTGTTATTATGACCCCATCAGAGGATACATTCTCTGGAGTAGTTATAACGAGGACGATTGTTTAATGTATCTCTACACCCAAAATTCAATTTCCGAACAGGCTGTCACCCAGAAGTATGTATATCCCAACCCGGCAGAGGATTTTCTTTTTATTTCTGGTTCGCATACCTTGATAAATACCGATTATGTCATTTATGATTTTCAGGGTCGTAAAATGGTTGCCGGTCGTTTTGTCGAGTCGGGCATTAATTTAGGCAATCTAAAATCGGGTATGTACCTGTTAGAATTACAAAGTATGGATGCTGAAAAATTCCTTTTGAAGTTTTTGAAAAAATAAACCGGCAGGTGATAACACCTACCGGGGGCAACATGTAAAAGCCCCATCGGGGCGACATATAGGTAGAAAAACGAAATAGGGGAAAATAAAGCTCCAGAGGAGCGACATAAATATTCAGAAAAATAAACAGGCAGGTGATAACACCCTACCCTGGGGCAAAAATTCACCTTGTGATGTTTTTAGAATTAAACCGGCAGGTGATAACACCTACCAGCTGCAAAATATTCAGACAAAAAACGGGCGCTATTAAAATCTACGCGTTACAACATATAAAAGTCCCATCGGGGCGACATCTTACTAGGGGAAAATTAAGCTCCATAGGAGCGACATAAATATTCATGCAAATAAAAACCGGCAGGTGATAACACCTACCGGCTGCAAAAACCAAAAATATCCTATTAAAATTCGCGGGTAAAAATCCGTTCTGCCAGGTTGTACAATACCTGTTTACGTTCTTCGGCGATTTCTATTTTCTGTAGGTGTTCTATCGCATTTTCGTAATATTCCGAAGCTGTTTTTTCCACCTCGTTTTTAATGTCCAGGGAATTAAAAATAGCTAACGTACCTTCAATTTTTTCTTGTTCACCGGCTACGGTTTCTAATCTTTTCAATTCATCACGCTGTGATGGGTCCGCTTTGGATAACGCCCGCAGATAGAGCAGGGTACGTTTGTTCTGCACGATATCGCCGCCTACTTTTTTCCCGGTTTTTGTTCCGTCGCCAAAGGCATCCAGCAAATCATCTTTTATCTGAAAAGAAATGCCCAGATTTTTTCCGAATGCATAAACCGCTTCGGCATCGCGCTCGTTGGCATGGGCAATACTGGCACCCATTTGCAGCGAAGCGGCCAACAGAACCGAAGTTTTGTATTCAATCATTTTCAGGTATTCGGCTTCGGTTACGTCGGTGCGGGTTTCAAAATCCAAATCCATGGTTTGTCCCTCAATGATTTCTACCGCAGCTTTGCTGAAAATCTGTATGGCTTTCACCGATACGGGACAGGCCAGGCGGGCCAGCAGTTCGTATGTTTTAATTATCATGACATCGCCGGCATTGATGGCGGCATTGGTTCCATACACTTCGTGTACGGTAGGAATTCCCCTGCGGAGGCTTGCCGCATCCATAATATCATCATGCACCAGGGTGCTGTTGTGATACAGTTCCACGGCTGCTGCCGCTTCCACGGCTTTGCGCGCATCCGCACCAAACATTTCGGCCGCTGCCATGCATAAAATGGGGCGTAACCGTTTGCCGGGAATCGACATGATATGTCTTACGGCATGGTATAATCCTGCGGGTTCTTTGGGAAAAGGATTTTTGGACGAAAACTCTTCAAACAATGCGTATAATTCATCTGCGGTTCTCTGGCGGGTCTGTGTATCTTGTGTTGCAATCATCATATTTTCAATTAATAATTAAGATTTTGAAAACGGCGGGAAAATCCATGCCCCCGTCTGTAAAAAGATGCGTTCGGAAAAGGTGGGTTTTTCATTTAATATAAGCGGATGCACAATCTGAAACGCATAGCGGATTAAGGTGTACGCCTTGCCGATTCCGCCTTGGGTTTTTATCAGATTGCGGGCACCGAATTTTGCCACTGCAAAAAAGTGTTTGATCAGCAGGTTTTTGTCCCGGGATATTCCACTCAGGATGCTTACGGGTTCCTGTGCAAATTTTCCGCCCTGCGCCAGATAATCAAAACAGGCATCGGCTAAGGGCTTGTGGCGAAATACGCGGTACAGCGCATCCGCCAATATATTAATGGTGCTGTTTTCTTTTCGCTTTTGAAAGTAAAATGTTTTTATCAGGCTGTTTACTTTGCGGCTGTCGCTCAGGTCGGTGCATTCGGCCAATAATTTTCCGAGCGAAAGTACGTCGGTAAAACAGGCCGTCATCCCGCCACCCGTGAGTGGATGACGCATATTGAGAGCATCGCCGAGCAATACCGCCCCTTCTTCGGGCACAGGTTTTCCGGGCATATAATGGTTTGGCATCACTTTAAAATCACCCGCTTCCACGGCTGCAATAAAGGCGCTGTGTAGGCTCTGGGGCAAAAAAGGCAGGATGCGCACTTTCAGCTCTTTTTTGAGTTCCGGACTCTTTTTGGGAGGCATCGTTCCCGGAAAATCAATCAGCATCCGTATTTCGGTAGGGCTGATGGGATAAGCTAAAAACGGTGAATGATCGGTGATGAAAACATGTCCGTGCCCTGCATAAGGCAGAGGACAATCTTTGAGCACCAACCCCAAAAAGAAACCGCTCACCTTGGCCTGATTTTTACTCAGTTCCTTGCGGAAAATGGAGAAAAATCCATCGCTGACTACCGTGATTGCACCTTGAATTTCCAGAATATCATCGTGCTGTTTATCGGTATAGGCCACGCCGGTAATTTTTCCCGCATCATTTCGCAGCAGGTTTACGGCCGTGCCTTCCATGAGGGTAATATTGGGGTGGTTGGTAATTTTTTTACGCAGATTCTGTACAAAACGCCCGTTATGAAATCCCCGTCCCTGTGTGTTTTCATCGGGGTAGGGAATATGGATTTGTTTACCGTTTTTAAAGATGGCATATCCGCTCACGGGAGCCGAATCAATGCCTTCGAGGCAATCGGCCAAGCCCAGTTCGGTCAGTTTTTTCACTCCGCCGGGCTGAAGCAGTTCGCCCACAATACGATCTTGATAGGAGAAATCCTTCTCGACAACCGCCACCTTTTTTCCGGCATTGCCTAAATAGGCAGCAAGCGAAGCGCCCGTTAATCCGCCACCGATGATGCAGACATCAAAGGGCTGGGTAGATTTTGGGGTGTTTTTTTGAATTTGGGGTTTATCTAAAATGGCACTATCCATACGATTTTTTGGTTTTAAGAGGCTTTATTCACCAGGCTTCTGTCATAAATTTCCCGTGAGTTTACAGGGGCATGAAGCACTTCGAGCGCTTTGTTCACCTGCTTAATCACTTCGTGATAGTATTCTTCTCCGGGTCTGGCCATGGCCCGGATAGACTCCAGATGGCGTTGTATTTCGTTCAGGGCAAAGTCAACATTATCGGTGTACACCATAATTTTGGCGGCCATGCCTTTGCGTATTTTCACGTTTTTCTCAAACACATCCGGATTGTTGAACACCTTGGCCAATGTAGCGGCAGCCATTACCTGCGGGATGGCACAAAAGCGGAACACCTGGGTATTGCGGAGCAATTTCAAATAGGTAATGGCATCGGGAAGGTGGCGCAATGCGTCGGCTACGAGCACATTCAGGCAGGTAAGCGATTTTTCATGTTCGGGGTTTTCGCTGAACCAACTGAACGAATCGGCATATTTTTCCCAAACTTCGGAAGGCCAGAAACGGCGGCCCATATCCAGGTCTTCGCGGTAGTCGCGGATGATATTCGTTTTTTGAAGGAATAACCCCATGCTGTTCGACAAACGGTACTGATAACGAAGGTTCTCATCTTCTAATCCCGAAGCGGAAAACAATCCCGAAAGTCCATAACCTACCAGTCCGGCCACATAATGGCAATAATGGTCGTATTCGCTCACGGTATTCACCTTCAGGTCGGCATAATCGGCCATACCATGACCCATTCTGCGGGTAATATCTTCAATTACTTCAATATAGCTGCTATCCAACGAGCTGTAAACGCGGGCTACTTTGTCATAATTTTTCATGAGCATACGGTAGTCTTCCGTATCGCCTATACCGGGATAGGTAAGGCTTCCGTCGCCGCATTGTTTGTAGAAGTTGCGGAGCAGGTTGTTTTTGTAGGTTTCATCCAACGACATATCGTCCTCAATGCTGTCTAAGGCACGTAGGGTAAGATAAAAAATACATACCGGATCTTTCAATTCTTCGGGCAACTGCTGTATGACCACGGCAAACGAACGGGATACTTTGGTAAGCACCTCGTAGCAGAATGCTTTGTCGGGCAGGCGGTTTGCCAACTGATCGATGGATTCTTCTGACGGCTTGGGGGCGTTGCGGTCAAACGTAATCCTGAAAATAGCGGATAATTCAAGTGCATGGGGAGCGGAATACATGAGCTCCTTTACCATACCAAATAAAAATTACTTAAAACCATAAACTTCTTTTTCTCGTTTAGATTTCAAGCGCTTTGTGGGATTGCAAATATAGGCATTAAAAAATGAGACCTGCAACTTTTGAGCAATCCTACTTATTGACAAAGGACTGTTTACTTGCATGAACCGTTGATATTGAAAGTAATTCCGTCTGAAATTTGTTTTCTCGGCAGTTCTTCTCATTTTTGAGATAAATTATTCAGTTATGTCCGAATCAAACACACGCATACAATCTTTCGGTGAGTTTTATTGGTATTATTTGTCCGAGCATCGTCATCCGGTTTCCCGAACCCTGCATTTCATCGGTACATTCGGTGTGATTGTTATGGTATTGGCGGCGCCATTGCTGGGCAAATGGTGGATGTATGCCCTGGTTCCGGTGATGGGTTATGGTTTTGCGTGGTTCGGGCATTTCTTTTTTGAAAAAAATAAACCTGCAACCTTTCAATATCCGTTGTGGTCGCTGGGTTCCGATTTTGTGATGTTTGCCCATATCCTCACGGGAAAAATAGGCGAGAAGCTGAAAATTGCCGATGAGAAATACCCGGTAACTTCCTCCCAAGGCAACTAACAAAAGGCCTTTCATAATTTTGTGTGTATAGCCTGAGCGCCAAACGGCATTAGGATTACCTTGGTGCCCATGAATATTCATTTTATAGCCATCGGCGGTGCGGCCATGCATAATTTGGCCTTGGCCTTACACAAGGCGGGACATCAGGTAACCGGTTCGGATGATGAAATATTTGACCCGGCCAGAACCCGTTTACAAAAAGCCGGATTACTGCCCCAAAGCGAAGGCTGGTTTCCCGAAAAAATTCATGAACAGATAGATGCCATCGTGTTGGGTATGCATGCCAAATCCGATAATCCGGAGTTGAAAAAAGCCCGCGAACTCGGGTTGAAAGTGTATTCCTATCCCGAGTATTTATACGAAGTATGGAAAAATAAAACCCGGGTGGTAATCGGCGGAAGCCACGGAAAAACCAGCATTACCTCCATGATTCTGCATGCTTATAATGCCTGTGGCGTAAAATCAGATTATATGGTGGGGGCCTTATTGGCCGGATTTGAAAACATGGTATCCATTGACGATTCTAACGAAATCGCCGTAATGGAAGGCGACGAATACTTGGCCAGTACGCTGGATTTGCGCCCTAAATTTCATCTCTATAAAGGCAATATCGGCGTCATAAGCGGCATCGCCTGGGATCATATCAATGTGTTTCCCACGTTTGAAAACTATGTGGAGCAGTTCTCTCTTTTTATAGATTCTTTGGAGCCGGAGGCGTATCTCATTTACAATGCCGAAGACCCGGAAGTTAAAAAACTCTGTGAGCAGCACACCCGGACCGATATCCGCAAAATACCGTATGTATCTCCCGACTATTCGGTGAAGGACGAAAAATTTACTGTGCAATTTGACGGTAAAATGTATCCCCTGCAGGTGTTTGGTAAACATAATTTGTCCAATCTTTCGGCGGCTTGCGAAGTGTGTAAGCTCACGGGTATTTCGGCCCACGATTTTTGGAATGCTTCCCGGCAGTTTGCGGGGGCTTCCAACCGGTTGGAGTTATTGGCCGAAGGAAAAAACGGAGTCTGTTATAAAGATTTTGCGCATTCGCCCAGTAAGGTGCAGGCCACGTTGGCGGCTTTTATGGAAAGATATGCCGAACGAAAAGTAACGGCCTGTTTTGAACTGCATACCTTCAGTACGCTGAATAAAGATTTTTTGCCCGGATACCAGGGTGCATTACACGGAGCCCACCGTGCGGCGGTGTTTTATAATCCGCACACGTTGGAACTGAAACGTATGCCGCCTTTGGATGCCGAATTTGTACGGACCTGTTTTGGCCGTCCCGATTTGGAAGTCATCACGGATACCGGGGATTTAGAAAAATTTATCCTGAACAGTTTTGGCGAAAAAACGGCTTTATTGCTGATGAGTTCCGGAAACTGGGGAAACCTGAACACCCGCAAACTGGCGGAAGATTCGGTGCGTATGCTTAAATGATGACTAAAGAAATCAGCTTGAAAAGAATTGCCCCCGATAGCCCGCCTATTGAAGTAGCCAATACCCCCAAAATAATGGCGAGGCCAAATGACCGGTGATTTTTTCGCAAATAGCTGAAGAATATGCCCCCCGTAAAAATCCCCAGGCATATGGAGGTAACCTGGGCAGGAATCCGGAGAAAATCTGCGATTTCTACTTTTTGAATTTCGTGGAGGTGAGCAAAAAGAGGCAATAAAAACATTAACAGTGCAAACAGAACAATTATTGGCACATCGTCTTGGGTTGTTTTATATATGGGGGAAGATTTGCTGAAACTGCTGAAGGCAAAGGATATTCCGAAAATGGGAAGAAAAAAACCTAATTTGGAGAATTGATTTTCCCCACCGGTACCGGCCACCATAAAGTAAGGTATTGTCAGCATCAAAAGCCAATAAACAGAGAATACAATAAATACAAGAAATATTTTATTTCGTTTCTGCCAAAGTTGATGATTGTATTGGTGAGACATGCTTGCGTATTCAATTAACCCTCAGGCCCGCTTTTCTAAAAAAAGCCATTGATATTTCAAAAGTAAAAATTATGACTCACTTCTACGCATTTTTGTCTGTGGTTGATATTCTCACCCACCCCATTTATCGTGCGAAAACACGGTCGGTAATAACACCTGACGGTGGCAGAATATGCTTTAGAGTCTTCATACTTTTTTAGAAAATGAATTGTTCAACATGTTCAAGCGATTAAGGTAATGGTTTGTGTATAGTTCTTTTGTAGGTAAGGATAAAAACGAGTATTGAATTAAATTTAGTGTCCGGTTATTCTTAGTTCGGTATTTATCTAATAGATTTTTAACACGGTTTTCTAACATTCCAATCCGCAATCCAAAGTCATAAAAATCATCATAAGCATAGAACCCTAAAGACTTAAAACTTTCCGTTTCGTAATCATTTGAAAATAATCCGTTTTCTAAAGCAAAAAAACTGTCCGTTGGAATGTGTATAGAAGTGTCAATTAAATCATAAGCAGGGCTTAATAAATAATCTCCGCGTTGGGTTTGCTGTAATGAGAAGTTTTTCAAATGTGCATCTCCATTGCTGAATAAATAGTTGAAAATAATTTGTTCAAAATATTTTTCAATTTCTACGGCATAAGCAGCCACATATTTTTTCATGTGTTGGGCAATATCTTCATAGCTGCCGGTGCTTCTATAATTTTCACCGTCTTTTTCTTTCGATTTACCGGTAATGGATGCAAAATCTTCTTGGGCAATCTTAGTCCCATTTTTTGCATAATCAAATCGTTTCGTGATGTAAGCCGGCTCTCCATTTTTAAAAAAAACCAATGCACATTCTGCCGTTACAATCCCATAAACCTGTTTGGCAATTTGCATGGTAAGGTGTTCGTTGGCAGGTAACTCATCTTCTTTTCCAAAAGGAGGTCTGAACGGTATGGGCTTTAGAATGTATTGACCAGGTTCCCCGGGTTCTGTTAATCGGAGTTTATTATTTTCAAGAACCAAAGATTGTTTAAACTGTGCACCGCTTATTGAAATGTTTTTGCTGTTTTGTCTTAGTTTTTCTGCAACTTCTTCATCTATTTTTGGCGTATTAAACGCTAATATATGGCTTACTTTTTTCCGATTAAAAAGCAAACGCAACCCTGCAGGGCTATAGGTGTCAAAGCCCTCTGACAGTGTGCAGGGACAATATTTTATTTCATTCAATTTCATGTGTTCTCAATTAGTTTTAGCGTTACGGCTCCAATGGTATCACTCCAGGCGGTGGTTCCCAGTAATCGAATGATATCTCTCTCATCAATTTTTAAATAGCGTCCTTGTATGGCTAAATTAGTGCCTTCGGCTACCATATTGCTAAAAAACGGGAACATGTATTCACTCACGTATTCTTGTTTCGTTTTAGGAAGCGTTAAACTGATTGCCGGCAAATCCGGATTATAGAAATAACTGTCATTATACCGAAAGACATAATGATTTCGGTTTTCTTCCATAAGCTCACCCGCCAATATTCCGTTGTGATATACTTCCGCTTTCCTCATTTATCTATTGTTGTTTCTTTACTTCCAACAGGATTTCCATGCCTAAAACTTCCGTCAGTTTATTTAATATTTCTAATGATGGATTTCCTTGCCCTCTTTCCAGCTTATACAGCGTATTGGTGCTTATTTGTGCTAATTCTGCCAAATGAGGTTGCGTAATATTCAACTCCTTTCTTCGGGCTTTTATCGTTTTTCCAAGATGCTCTGCTAACATTATAGTGTGATTTATGCTGCAAAGGTAGTGCTTTTCTTCACGTAAACAATAAAAATCATATTTTAGTGTGATATTTATTGTAAAAGTGGGATTAAGGATTGGGATTTCTCAATAAATCACATTATAGTGTGATTTTATTTTTAAGATTTGTGTCCGATGACTAACGGCCGGGTGGATTTTGAAACGCCTACTGATCGGTATGTTTAAATTAAACACTTTTTGTCTACTTTCAACTTGTACTATTTTTGGGGGAGCTTACACAAACAGGGGAACTCCCTATGTGGAATTAAATCAGTTTGCCGCTTGAAATAATTTATAATAAACTTGTTTTTTTATCTTGGCGGTTTGCGTGTTGCCGCAGTTGGCGATTTCGGAGCACTTCACTGTCAACCTGCACAAAAGTTTGATAGGAGCACTCAGCTTCAATTTTGCACGTCACCGCCAATTGAGGCAACACGCTGTTACCAGCTGGCGTTCTTGTCCACCGTGTCTGTAAACCATTGTCGTTGTTGAGTTTTACCATCTTTGCCTGTGTAGTGTTGGTCTACGCGGTTGCGTATTTTTTATTTTCTGAAGTGGAGGAGATTTTTTTAAATTCAATTTTGTCTGCGTGGGAAAGGTGGAAGCTCTTTTGCAAGCTTTGGTCTGTGCTTGGGTTTGGGCGGCTTGCAAATGTGCTTACACCTGTGCGTTGATTAATGGTCATGTCTTTGTCCTGCTCCGCTTTTTAAAATAAACTCGCTGCTGATTAAGTATGCTCCTTCGGTAACTACTGTTTCGCCTTCTTTCAAACCGGATAAAATTTCAATCCAGAATTTATTTTCTGCGCCTGTTTCAACCATGCGTTGCTCGAAGGTGTTGTTATGCGCTAATACCCAAACGGTTTTCATTTTCTCTAACAGAACAGCAGATTTTGGAACGGCTAAAACGGGTTTTGAATTTTGTTTGGGACTTACATATACCATCATACCCGGAATGAGTTTGTTTTTGGAGTTGTCAACTTTAAGGCGCAACAGTTGCACTTTGCGACCATTTTCCACGCTTGGATTGCTGAACACAAGGCGACCTGTGTAAATTTCATCGGGATAGGTTTCGGAAAAAACCTGAAAGGAATTGCTGCCGCTAATTTTTTCTATTTCATTGGAGTAAACCTGTGCATCAATCCAAACCTGATTTAGTGCAGTTAGTTTGATTAGCAGTGTTCCTTCTTCTACATACGCTCCTTCTTTTACAAGAATTTCGGTAACATAACCTTCTGTCTGTGCATAAAAGACAATTTGCGGTGAAGCGGATTTGTTCTTTTCTAATTCTTCAATCTGCTTTTCTGAAAGCCCCCAAAGCAAAAGTTTGTTTTTGGATGCCGATAGCATATCGTTCAGCAATTTATTTTCAGCATTGCTGTTTATTTTATTTTCTGACAGGACAAGAAATTCTTTCTCATCGGCAAAAAGTTGTTCGCTGTAAATGGCGTAAACAGGGTTTCCCTTTCTGATGTATTCGCCTGATGTTTTGATGTAGAGTTTATCTAATCTTCCTTTGACACGGCTGCTGATAGTTGTTACCTGTTCTTCATCAATGGCAACTGTTCCCAAAATGGTTGAAGAAGAAAATATGTTTTGAAATTTTACGGTGTCGGTTTTAATTCCAGCTAATTGTTGCTGTTTTTTTTCAATGGTGATGAAATTGCCCGCTTGTTGTGCATGTTCGTTGTTTTGTTTTTCGACTTTGATTAAAGACATATTGCATACAGGACAAGAACCGGGGCTGTTGCTTTTTACGGTTGGGTGCATGGGGCAGGTATAGTATGTTCCGCTATCATGCCCTGCGTGATTTTCATTTTTGCTCTTGCAACCTGCCAATGCAAAAAGAATAGTGATTGAAAGAAAAATTATTTTTTGCTTCATGTCAGTTTCCGTTTAAAAATGTTTCGCTGTCGGTTAATGCACCAGCGTGTAAAGCAATTTCTTCATCGGGTGCAAAACCGCTTACTATGGTTGTTGTTCCGTTATTTACTGCGCCTGTGACAACTTTCCGCAACTCAAAAATTCCTGTTCCGTTTTTAGTTGTTCCTGTTTTTACCCAAACAAAAGCGTTCATGCCTGTGCGGTAAACTGCCGATGAGGGAATTTGAAAACCCGTTTTCGTTTCAAGCGGAAACTCAGCCGTAACGAGTGAGTTGAGTTTCAATACAGCTTTCGGGTTGGGCAATTCAACTCTTACCCTGACGAAGCGTTGTTGCTTTTCCTCAAAAGTTTTTTCAGCCAGTAAAATTTTTCCTGTGAGAATTTGAGCGGGAAATAATTCTGAAACGATATTGATTTGTTTGTTTGGCTGAACGGATGAATGATATTGAGAGGGCACGGAAATGATTGCCCAAACGGTTTGTAAATCGTTTACGCTGAATAGCGTTTCGCCTTTGTTTACATACATGCCTTCACGAATTTGCACACCTGCTGAACCCGATGTTTTAGCATCGGAAGTGTTTGCGTTCATGCTCATGCTGCTCATGGATGTTTGCTGCGTGGCTTGTGAACCTGTATTGGTTTGCTCATCGGAATTAAAAAGAATGTAGCCGCTTGCGGGGCTGTAAACAGAAATAGTTTGCGTGAATGTTCCTTTGTTTTCCAAAGTTGAAATTTGCTGCTCGGTAATTCCCAACAGTTTTAATTTTTCGCGTGATTGTTCAATAAGTGTTTTTCCGGTTTCGGTTTTAAGCAGAAGTAAATGTTGCTCCTGAATGGTGTTTAGTTCAGGGCTGTAGAGTTCCAGAATTTTATCGCCCTTATTCACGAACTGCAAATTGTATTTCACAAAAAGTTTTTCAACTCTCCCGCCAAACCGTGCTGATACATTTTGATTTCGGTTGCGGTCATAATCAATGAAGCCCTGCGCCTTGATGGATTGCACTTCGTTGGCTGTTTGCAGTTTTACAGTTGCCTGACGCGATAAAACCTGTTTGTTGGGTGAAACCGTTTGCACCAATTCTTCCTCCACCAACTGCAATTTCATTTTGCAAACAGGACAGTTGCCGGGCTGCGGATAAGTTTTTTCGCCTTCGCAACGCATGGGGCAGATATAATCGCCTTCATCCTGAGTATGATTTTCATGCCCTTGTTTATTGTGTTCGTTTTTGCACGATGAAAACACCGATACCAAAAGCAAAAACAGGATGATGCTTATTTGATTATTTAATTTCCATCTCGTATTCATATTCGGCTTCTAATTTTAAGAGGTTGAACAACTTGACTTAGTTTTTATTTGTTTCAGCAACAATTTTCTCCTGCTTGAATTGAGGGGCATTTCATTGACCCGTAACTGCAATAAACGCAACAGTCGCCTTGCAATGGTTTTAATTTTGTTTTGCATTTTTCACATTCATAAAAATAGACGCAGGCATCAGTTGGCATAAGTTCTGTCTTTTTGTGTCCACAGTTTGGGCAAGTAATTGTTGATTGGAGTTCTATGGTTTTGCCATTATAGACCATGCAAGTGTTGCAAGTTCCGTGCATTTTATTTCGCTTATAATTCCAAATAGTTGCAGCTAAAAGTCCAAGCATGCCTGAATAAAGAAAATATGTCCAATAGTCGCTTAAGTTAAAATGATAACCATAAAATATTAAAAGTGCGCTTGGAATGGCAATTGCCAACGGATAAAAGCAACGGTGTTTACGGTATGAAATGTAAAGTCCGCCAATGGAAATAATAACCATTGCCTGAAAAATCCACATTGTCCAGCCGCCAAAAAGTTCAAAACTACCCAACCCAAGAGCCGAAGCTGCGAATGCAAAAAGCGGGAAACAGCAAGGTGAAAATATTGCCGTTAGGAATAATCCTGCTGTTCCAAATCTGTCAATGTTTTCGATTACTTTCATTGTGTTATCTGATTTCTTTTTCGTATTCATATTCTGCTTCTAATTTTAAGATGTTAAACAACTTGTCATACGCTTCCAATTTTTTCATCAACAACATTTCCCACGCATCCAACAGCACAAAAAAATCGCCTGTGTTTTGCTTGAAGGCAAGTAAATTGGCTTGCAGGTTGTTTTCATAAGCGGGTATGATATTTTTTGTGTAACTCTGATATTGTGCGTTTTCGTAATTGAGCATAGTGAGTTTTTCGGCTGACATTCTTGTTGCCATCAGTTGCATGGTTTGCTTTTCCTGTTCCATGGATTGAATTTGAAAGCCGATGGATTTCGTTTCAGAACGATACATTTTTGAAGCCCAAGGCACGATGGGAAGTGTCATCATGCCCATTACTGACCATTGATTTGGCATACCGAACATCTGCATGTGTTCGGCACGAACACCAAAGTCAGGTCTTACGCCCACTTTCATTACTTTTTGCTCCAACTTCATGGATTGAATGTATTTGTTGAGTGCGGTAATGTCGCTACGGTTTGAAACATTTGATGTGTCAGCAATGCTGAACGAATAATTAACCGGAGCAATGAGCGTATCAATTTGAAAGATTGTGTTTACATCGCGCACCATGAGAATGTTTAAGCCGATGTTGCTTTCTGCAATTGCCCCGTCAAGCATCAGCAACATGTTATTGAGTTCGGCTAAACGGGCTTTGGCTTTATAAATGGTTTGCAGTTGCGACTGGTTGCTGCTGAATTTTGCTTCGGATGTCGTGATGAGCAATTGAAGTATTTCTTCACTTTCTTTCAGAATGCGTTGTTTCCTCTCCGTTACATAACGGTTATAGTACAGAATTTTCGCTTCACGCCTCAACTCGTTTTTTGTCCATTCGCTTTTTGATTTTTCAATTTCAGCCAGTGAGCTAATGTAATTTTTCTTGGCGTTCAGCTTGCTTGGATTGGGTATCATCTGTTCAAAGGAAAAAGCAATACCCGCCTGGTTCATGGGGTCGTTTTTTTCATTCAACATCATCAGGTTATATGGAAAACGCATTGCCCCTGTGGAGAATGTTGGCGGCATCCATGCTTTTGCTCCGTCTGCTTTTGATAGTATAGATTGAATATTATATTGATATGCAATTATAGAAGGATAATTGGTCTCAACTTGTTGCAGCAGCTTTTCCAATGAAATGTAAGTCGTGTCTTGTGCCTGTGTTTGATGAAAACAAAGCAACAATGCCATTATTGAAAGTATATTTTTCATATGCTAATCTTTTATTTCAAGGTATTCTACTTTGCCTCGTTTTTTCAATTCATATTCTTTCACCAACTGATAAACCACAGGTAATACGATTAACACGAAAAGTGTAGAAGTAATCAACCCGAATACAAATGGAATGGTGATGGGTTTCATGACATCGCTACCTACACCTGTTGCCAATAGAATAGGCATTAGTCCAATCATGTCAGCCATCACGGTCATTAGTTTGGGACGAACACGCATTACTGCACCCGAAAAAACAGCTCCTTTTACATCTTCCATTGAGAGTGCAGCACTTTTCTTTTCTTCTACTTTATCACGTATAGCTTCATTCAAATAAACAAGCATCAGCACACCTGTTTCTACCGCAATGCCGAATAAGGCAATAAAACCTACGGCAACAGCTACCGAAAAATTCACATCGAAAAAATACATTGAATATACCCCCCCGATTAACGCAATGGGAATACTTGAAAGGACAATCACCATTTCCTTAACCGAATGGAAAGTGAAATAGAGGACAAAAGCAATTATCAAAAGCGTAATGGGAATGATGATTTTTAAACGGTTCTCTGCCCGAACCTTATTTTCATATTGTCCACTCCATTCAATAAAATAGCCTTTGGGCAGCTTTTGAAAATCTGCATCAATACGTTTTTTAGCATCGCCAACTACGCTTCCCATATCCCTGCCACGCACATTGAACAAAACCGTTCCCCGCAGCATGGCATTTTCGGAATTTATCATTGGCGGACCTTCCGAAATTTCAATATCTGCAACTGCCGAAAGCGGAACCACACCATAGTTTGCTGTTTGAATTGGGGTGCGTTTAATTTCTGAAATATCACTTCTGAAATCCTGCGCCAAACGCATGGAAACGCTGAAGCGTTGCCGACCTTCTACTGTTTGCGTCAATGGCATTCCGCCCAATGCCATTTCAATAATCATATTTACTTCTTCAATAGAAAGATTGTAGCGGGCTATTTCTTCACGATTGATTTTTATGTCGAGATATTTTCCTCCGGTCAATTGTTCTACATATAAGTCTGCAAGCCCTTCAATGCCTTGTAGCGATTTTTCAATTTGTCGGGCGATGTTGTAGATGGTGTCTAGTTCTTGTCCGTAAATTTTTATTCCGATGTCTGTCCGCACTCCGGTAGAAAGCATGTTGATACGGTTGATGATGGGCTGTGTCCAACCGCTTGTAACACCTGGTATTTGCACCTTATCGTTTAACTCTGTGATGAGTTTTTCGGTAGTCATTCCTTTGCGCCATTCCGATTTTGGTTTCAGTAAAATAATGCTTTCAATCATGCTCATGGGTGCATTGTCGGTAGCGGTATAAGCTCTTCCTGCTTTTCCCAATACGTTTTCCACTTCGGGAACAGACATGATGAGTTTGTCCTGCACCTGCAAAATGCGCTTGGCTTCGTTGTTGGAAACATCGGGAAGTGTAACGGGCATAAACAAAAGAGAACCTTCGTCTAACGGTGGCATAAATTCCGAACCCAAACGCAATACAAAAGGAATGCTACCCACCACGATTAAAACAGCAATAGCAATTACCGTTTTTTTCCAATGCTGGCAAAGGCGCAAAACAGGGCTGTATATTTTTATAAAGAAATTTGCAACGGGGTTTCTGCTTTCAGGAATGAGCTTGCCTTTCATTAAAGAACGCAACAGCATTGGGACAACAAATAATGCTATAATGGCGGAGCCAATCATAGTAAAGGTTTTTGTCCATACCAAAGGCGAAAACATTTTCTTTTCCTGCCCTTCGAGAAACAATATGGGAGAGAATGAAATGAGCGTTACCAATATGGAAAAGAAAACGGCTCTTCCAACAGTGCGTGATGAGCGTTCAATAATTTTGATACGTTCTTCCTCGCTCAATTCTTTTGTATTTCCTATTCTTTGCTTTTCCATTATTTGTCTGTTTTTAAAACTGCTTTTACTAAACCTTTATAAGCGTTTTCAGTCATGACAATTCCCGCATCTACCAAATCGCCAATTGCCAGCGCAATACCACCCAATGACATAATGTTGAGAGAAATGCCAAAAAGTTTTACCAACATAAATCCAATTAAAACCGATAAGGGAATAGTGATTATTGCAACAGTTGCACTACGCACATGAAATAGAAATAGCAACACAACAAGTGCTACTACAATAATTTCTTCAATCAATGCTTCTTTTAAAGTAGCAATAGCAGCTTCAATTAAATTGCTGCGGTCGTAAGCAATTTTAATCTTCACTCCGGGAGGCAAACCTTTTTCCACATCGCCTAACCTTTCTTTTACACGGTCAATCACTTCTTTTGCATTTTCACCATATCTGGCAACCACCACACCACCTACTACTTCGCCTTCTCCGTTCTCATCCACAATTCCTAAACGTATGTCGCTGCTCATTTGCACATCAGCCACATCTTTCAGTTTTATGGGAGTTGATTTGTATGCGCCAACTGAAATTTCTTCTATGTCTTTAATATCCTTAATGTAGCCCAAACCTCTAAGCATATAACCCATGCGGTTCATTTCGTATATGCTGCCTCCCACATCGCGGTTGTTTGCTTTCAATGCGTTTGCCACATCCATTGCGGAAATGCCGTAGTAAACCAACTTGTGCGGATTGATGCTGACCTGATATTGTTTTTGAAAGCCACCGAAAGAGGCGACTTCGCTCACGCCTTCCACATTTTGCAAAGCGAATTTTACATACCAGTCCTGCACGGCACGGAGTTCTCCCAAATCGTAACCATCACCTTGCAAGGAATACCAAAACACATGACCTACACCTGTTCCATCAGGACCAAGTGTTGGTGTTACGCCTTGCGGTAATGCCTGTTGCGCAAAATTCAATCGTTCTAATACACGGGTTCTTGCCCAATAAATTTCAGCATCATCATTAAAAATGACAAAAATGAAACTCATGCCGAACATAGACGCTGCACGAATGGCTTTTACATTGGGAATACCTTGTAAATTGGAAACCAAAGGATAGGTAATTTGGTCTTCCATGATTTGCGGATTACGCCCCATCCATTCGGTATAAACAATCACCTGATTTTCGGAAAGGTCGGGAATGGCATCAACGGGCGTGGTCATCACCGAATACACACCACCAACTACGATTAGTAAAATACCAATCCATACAAAGAAGCGGTTGTGCGTTGACCATGAAATAATTTTTTCAATCATCTTAATTTCGTTTTTAAAAGTTGTGCATTTATGGCAACTACAATAGTGCTTAAACTCATAAGCACAGCACCCACTGCCGGGCTTAGCATTATGTTCCACTGATACAAAACACCTGCTGCCAATGGGATTGCAATAATGTTATAGCCCGCTGCCCACCAAAGGTTTTGTATCATTTTGTTGTAAGTGGCTTTACCAAATAAAATCAGGTTGGCAATATCCTTGGGGTTAGAGTTCACCAAAATAATATCTGCTGTTTCTGCCGCTACATCAGTGCCTGAACCAACAGCAATACCTACATCCGCTTGGGCAAGGGCAGGGGCATCATTTACGCCATCGCCTGTCATGGCAACATATTCACCTTTCGCCTGTAACTCTTTTACTTTCTCTAATTTGTCATGCGGCAATACATTGGCTAAAAAACCGTCCATTTTCAAATCATCGCTTACCTTCTTGGCTACTTTTTCGTTGTCGCCTGTGAGCAATAAATTTTTAATTCCTGCTTCTTTGAGTATTTGAATGGCTTCAAAAGAGCTTTCTCTTATCTGGTCTGAGAAAGTAAAATACCCCGCAACATTTTTGTCAATCAGAACATAAACAACTGTGCCTGTAAAATCATCAATCGTTTCAGCAGACTTTATGTTTTGTTCTTTCAGGTAATTCGGACCTACTACTTTAATTTCTTTTCCTTCTACAATGCCTTCCAAACCTTTACCCGGCAGATAATTGAAATTTTCTGATTTTGGAATTGCAATGTTCAATTCTTTCACCTTTCTCAACAAACCTGCTGCGATGTAATGTTCAGAATGTTGTTCAATGCCTGATGCTAAACGCAGTAATTCTTTATCATCAAATTTGGGGTTCAGCACTTTTATTTTCTGTAATTCATGTGAACCTTTTGTAAGTGTTCCGGTCTTGTCAAAAATGATGGTAGTAATCAGCCGCGCATTTTCAAAAGCTGTTCTGTTGCGGATGAGTAAACCTTTTTGTGCCGAAATGGAAGTTGAAATAGCTACCACTAAAGGCACTGCTAACCCTAATGCATGAGGGCAGGAAATAACCATTACTGTAACCATTCTTTCCAAAGCAAATACAAACGGATAGCCTAACAGCAACCAAACTGTAAGAGTGATAACACCACCGCCCAACGCAACAAACGTCAGCACTTTTGCAGCACGGTCGGCAAAATTTTGTGTTTTTGATTTTACTTTTTGAGCATCTTCTACCAGCTTTACTACTTTGTTCAGATAGCTGTCTTTTCCTGTGCTTGTAACTTTTACAGTTAAAGAACCATTGCTGTTTACCGCCCCGCCAATCACTTTGCTGTCTTTTTCTTTTTTAACGGGTTTGCTCTCACCAGTAAGCATACTTTCATCCACATAGCTTTCTCCTTCGGTTACCATTCCATCTACCGGAACTTTTTCGCCCGGCTTCACCATTATCATGTCGCCAATTTTTAAATGGCTAACAGGCATATCGTGTATGTGTCCATTTACCAAATGATGAGCTGTAGAAGGCATCATTTTTACGAGTAATTCCAAAGAACGGGATGCACCCATTACCGACTTCATTTCAAAGTAATGCCCGATGAGCATAATGTCTATCAGGGTTGCCATTTCCCAATAAAAGTCCATTCCCTGCAAACCAAAAGTGATAGCAACGCTGTAAGCCCATGCAACAGTTATAGCAACCCCAATCAGGGTCATCATGCCAATGGCGTTGTCTTTTACTTCGTCATACAATCCTTTGAGAAAAGGATACCCGCCATAAATGAAAATGAATGTGGAAAGAACAGCCAAAACATATTTGTCGCCCGCAAAAGATAATTCAAATCCTAACCACTGCTGTATCATGTGCGACAGGGCAAGCACAGGAATAGAAACTATGGAACATACAATAAAACGTTTCCAAAAATCAGAAACATTATGTCCGGCATGTTTGTCGTGACCACTCTCACCATGATTAGCTTGATGCTCATGGGAGTGGTGATTTTCTATGTGATGATTTGCATGTTCCATAATTCAATATTTAATGATTTGTGTGAGTGCTGTCGTGTTCGTGATGCTCATGCGTTCCTTCAACCTTTTCCAAATCCATGTTACATACGGGGCAAGAGCCGGGTTTGTCATACATTTTTTCGCCCTCGCATTTCATAGGGCATTGATACATGACATTGGCGGTTTGTTCGGTTGTTGTGTTTTCTTTTTTGCTTTCGGAAGTTTTGTTTCCGCAAGAGGCGAAGAACATTACTGCTGTGAGTAACATTACTGCTGTTGTGATTTTTGTTTTCATTTTGATTTTGTTTTTGATTGTTAGTTAATGTTTAATTGCTGTGTAGTAACTGTATGTTCCGATTTTGGTATTGATGAAGTCCACTTCCGAAACCTGCTGAAAACCTGCATCGGAAATGAATTGAGGCATTAAGCCGTTTACATTGTCGTTGGTGGTTTTGAAACCATCGAGCAACTGCACGGTATAAAATGAAAAGCGCATCCACTTATTTTTTGCTCCGCCCCAATCGCCAATTATGAGTTTGCCATTTGGTTTGAGAACACGATGCAGTTCTTTGAGGCAATGCAACTTTGTATCTGCATCTAATTGGTGAAACACTAATGAACTGAAAACTTTGTCAAAAGAGTTATCTGCAAAAGGCAACGTGTTTCCATCGTAAAGATGAAGCGGCACTTCTACATTATGCTTCCGCAATTTGTATTCGGCAATGGTTTTAATTTTAGTGTCAATGTCCACACCCTGCGCTAATGCTTCGGATTTTCTCTGCTTTAATAATATTAGGTTTTGAGCTGTGCCGAAACCGAACTCCAAAATACTTTCGCCTGAAAGCGGGTTAAGCCAATCAATCAGTTTTGTCCTGAACTTTTTTTCAGGCATGGTGAGTTTAATAGTGAGGTCGTAATACTCACTCAGAAAATCGTAGCCAAGTGCGGGAATGAATTTTTTTTCGGTCATTGTTTAATGGCTATGCCGTTTGGTTTTGTTCCTACTGAAATGGTTTTAGTTACGGTGTGTGTAGCTACATCAATAACCGAAACTGTGTTTGCACCCTGATTGGTAACATACGCTGTGCTGCCATTTGCAGTAAATGCAATGGCATGAGCATCTGCTCCCGTGGTAATGGTGTTTTGCAAATTCCAATTTGAGCCGTCAAAGGTGTAGTAAGCAACTTTGCCGTTGGTAGCATCAGAAACCCATAACTCGCCATTGGTTGAATTGTAGGCAGTATATCCGGGTTTAAAACCAAGATTGATGGTTGCTGTAACACTCATGGATGAAACGGTAATTTCAGAAATAGTTTGACTTGTTTCATTGTCCACATACATTTTACCGTTGCTTGCTGTCCATGCGCCAACGGGGTCTTGCCCGACTGTGAGCGTGGCATGTATCATTTTATTATTGGCATCAATGAGCGAAACAGTTCCGTCATCGGTATTACAAGCAAAAGCCATTGAGCCATCAGAAGAAAAAGTCACTTCTGAAAGTCCTGCGCCAACATTGATAGTGTTTTTCAAAGTCCAGTCGGAAGTATTGTAAACCAATACCTGACTTTGAACGCTGTCTGACTGACCCAACCAAAGTTCTGTTCCCGTAGAATTGAAAATTGCGTTGTGTGGCATTTTGTTCAGCACAATTTCTTTGTCAATCATGCCTGTAACGGCATCAATGATTTGCACTTTCAAACCTGTAAGCGTTCCGCCATGTCCGCCATGTCCACCGCTTAAATCGGTGCTGGTAATTGCCACCGCCAATTTTGTTTTGGCAGGGTTCAAATAGATGTGGTGCGGATATGTTGCTCCGTTTAGTCCAATAGTTTCGGTAACTGTGTTGTCGGAAAGTTTGATTACGGAAATGTTATTGGAACTGCCGTTGACAATGTAGGCGGCAGGATAGTTAATGTTGAGCATATCCATGTCGTGGTCGTTGCCGTGGTCTTTCTTGCACGAAGAAATGCCAAGAACAAAAGCAAGAGCAGCGATAGCTACTGTTGCAAAAAATAATTTTGTGATTTTCATTTTATTGTTTTTGATTTTGAATGATGATTGAAATTGTTGGGCTGATAAAAGCACAACAAACCGATACACTTATGAAGTGTCGGCTAAAAGTCAAAATCAGTAAAATCAAATACGGAAAACGCAATGACGGATGTAAAGCGGATGCTTTAGGTCATCGGGCGGATGTGTGCTGCGGTCAAACTCAGTAGAAAGAAGCGGAGTGTGATAGTCAAAAGTTAGATTTGTTAAAATGGCAGGTTGGAAGTCTGTAAACTTTACAACATTGCAGGAAATCTGTTGTGTTTTTTGCTGTTCATCATCAAGTTTAAAAGTAGTTGTTTCGTCTTTGCAGCAGTCTTTTTTCATCTTTTTGCTGCCACATGGACACTTGTGTTTGATGTCAAATGGATTGAAGGAAACGGATGTTACTTTGCCACCGCAGTAATGAGCCGATACTGTTACCCCAATAGCGGGTATCAGGTATAGAAACATTAAAAGTATGACGGTAATTTTTTTCATTCAGTCGCTTAAACGTGATGTCAAAGATAATATTTTTTATGATAGAAAGTTCATTCTCACCCCTAAAGTTTAATTGAACCACTGCACTAAACAGAGCGTGGGCGGTTTGGCTCTTTTGACTTTGCCTTCGGGTTGGCTTGTGGGCAGGCAGGCAAAGGCAAATGTGCCAAACGTGGGAGGCAATAAAAACTTCAATTTTTTTGCGCGTGGGGAAAAAATAAAAATACGAAGCAGGGGTCTGTCGGTGAAAAGGGGTGTGTCCAAAAGTCGGAAAATGGTCTTGTCGCTATTTTAAAAAGTCGTCAGTTTAAAGTTAGCACGGTCGCAAAATAGGGTTTCCGGTAACGGCAGTTTGTCTAAAAACCTCCGTTCTGTTCCCGAAAATAGTAAAAAA
>JAKRSD010000032.1 GCA_022402535.1 Flavobacteriales bacterium
ACTTACCCCGACAAAACGGGAGTGCAAAAGTAAGGGCTTTTCCGTATTATGCAAATACTATCCATTAAAAAGATTTTCTTTACATGCTTCATGCCTGAAAATGAGAGTAAAAAAATGCACTGAAAATTTATGGCAACTAAATATGAATCATAAACTACATGACCTATATACTACGTTTCTATCTTTGAGGGCATGAAGCGTCTATTTTTAATCAGGCATGCAAAATCCAGTTGGGATAACCCTTATATGGAGGACTATGAAAGACCTTTGAATACACGCGGACGCAAAGATGCTCCCGAAATGGCTAAAAGGTTGTACAATCTAAACATGATGCCTGATTTGATGATAAGCAGTACGGCTGAAAGAGCTAAACAAACCGCACTCGTATTTTCGGATATTCTATCTTTTAATGAAAGTAAGATTGTCTGGGCTGATGAATTATACCATGCTTCGCCCGAAACTATTTTGAAAGTGGTTAACTCGATCAACGAACAATACAACCAAGTATTTATGTTTGGACATAATCCGGGATTTACTGATTTTGTTAATGAACTGGCTTCTGTAAGAATTGACAATATTCCCACCTGTGGTATTGCCGTTATTCAGGTAAAGGGAAGTTGGCAAACGCTCACTTTCGGGCAGGGGGTGTTGCACCATTTTGATTATCCAAAAAATAGTTAGTCAGAAATATATTTATGAAAAGAATACTTAATAGTGTGCTGATTTTCACAATCCTTATATTGTTTTCCTGTAAACCCAAAAGCGATTATGAAAACATTGCTCCCGGGTTGGGGATGAAAAAAATAGAACAGGGAACCGGAAGGGGCATGCAAAACGGAACGGATTACTTTTATCTGAGGGCTCATATTTTTGACAACGAAGACCAGTTAATCGAATCCGCCACCTTCCCGCCTTCTTTTTATTTCATCACCCAGATTAAAGAACCCGCCTACTCATATGATTTTATCAAAGGGCTTCCCGGCCTAAAAATCGACGACAGTGTTTCTTTTCAATCTAAAGCAGACAGTTTATTTCTTTATTACTATGGTATGGATGTGCCTTATGAATTAGCAGGACAAAACGTACATCTTCATGTGAAGATTCACAATATTCTGACGGAAAATGAGTATTACGAAAAACTGGAGGCTGCCAAATCTGAATCAAAACTGAGAGCCGTAGAAGCTTTTGACAGTTACTTACAGAAAAACAATATTACCGAAAAACCGACTGGTACAGGAACCGTGAAAAAAACGATTAAACCAGGAAATGGAGCGGATGCTTTTTATGGAGATGTGGTGAGTATTCACCTGACCCAGTGGCTTTTTGACGGAAAAGAAGTGGAAAATTCTAAAAAAACGGGAGGTCCCTTTGAGTATGAAATCGGAAGTAAATATGGCATGAAAGGCCTTGATGAAGCCTTGATGAAGATGAAGAAAGGAGAAATTGCGATGGTTTACCTACCCTACTTTTTAGCTTTTGGCGAAGAAGGACAGCCCCCTCTTATTCCACCTTATTCAAACCTTATTATGGAAGTAGAAATCTTGGAAATCAAAAAGCCTTATTAAAGCACTCCTAAAACAAAAACGGCAGGAAGTTTATCCGTCTTTTCGTCGGGAGTGTAATTTTTCCAATCGGCAATTTTTTGGGTAAAGATGAATTCATCAGGGCCGGTTATATCCCAAGAAATACTCAAATAGAGTTCCCCATTTAGATTTTGTGTGATTTCCTTGATCATTTCCGAATTTCTGTACGGCGTTTCCATAAATATCTGTGAGTACCCGTTCTTTCGAACTACGGCTTCTAGTTCTTTAAGTGATGAAATTCTTCCCGCTTTATCTTTGGGCAAATACCCATGAAACGTAAACTTTTCGGCATTAAGTCCAGAAGCACTCAGCGCCATAATAAATGAGTTGGGGCCGATAAGCGGCTTTACCCTGTATCCCGATTTATGAGCCAGAAAAACAACACTTTCACCCGGGTCACCAACCGACGGATATCCTGCATCCGAAATCAACCCGACATCTTTACCCTGCTTTAATAAGGATAGTATTTCTTTCTCCATTTCCATGTCACGGCTTCTGGGATCAATTACCCAAAAATCTAAATGATTCAGATTTTGGACACCCCAAATTTTTGCCATTAACTTTCTGGCGGGCCTATCACTCTCCACAACAAAATGATGTATGTGCTGTGTGATGCTTTTTACATAGTCAGGCACGGGAAGTTCTTTGGTCTCAGCCGATAAAAAATTGGGAATTAAAAAAAGAGTGCCCGACTTGTTGTCCTGATTCATGTTTTACTTTCTCCCTCCAAAAATGCGAAGTATGAAAATAAAAAGGTTGATAAAATCCAGGTAAAGCGTTAATGCACCCAATATAGCCCCTTTCTGAGCCGTTTCTGAATCATCGTTCATGAGCAAAGCCTGATTTTTAATTTTTTGGGCATCGTAAGCCGTAAGACCTACAAAAATAAAGACTCCCGCATACGAAATTATCCAATACAATGTTTCACTCGACATAAACAGGTTAACTACAGAAGCTATAATTATACCTATCAATCCCATGAATAAAAGGCTTCCCATGGAAGTGAGGTCTCTGTTGGTGAAATAACCGTAGGCCACCATAAACGCAAAAGTACCGGCAGTGATGAAAAAGGCCAATGCAATTGAAGACTGTGCATATGCCAAAAATAAAACGGAAAGCGTGAGTCCGTTTGCCGCTGAATAGATGATAAACAAAAGAGTGGCCAATGTGGAAGAAATTCTGTTGATTAAACCGGATATGCCCATAACCAGAAGAAGCTGACCGATTATTAATCCATAAAACACAAATTTATTGGCCAAAAATAGATTCACCAATGCGTCCGATGATGCCACAGACAAAGCTGTTAAAGCGGTAATAGTTAACGCAAGAGTCATCCACCCGAATACACGGGTCATATAGGCAGAAATATTTATGGGAGCCGATATTGCAGCCTGTTCAGCCTGTTGATTATTGTATTCCATATTGATAATTTATTTCACAAGTTTACTAAAGGGAATCGGATTAGCGATACCTAAAATAGTTTTTCAAGCGCTTCATCCAACATTTCATAAACTGTTTTAAACCCCTCTTCCCCTCCAAAATAGGGATCTGGAACAGAAATATTCATTTCGGGATGCAGAATATTCATTACCATCTCAAGTCGAGCTGTTGCATCCAGCGGCATTATTCTTTTAGCATTTGAATAATTTTCCGAATCCATGGCTAAAATGATATCAAACCGGTAAAAATCATCAACCTGTAATTGTCTTGCTCTTAATCCGGAAATATCTATTCCTTTCCTTTTCATGTAATTAAGCGCCCTGCTGTCAGGAGATTCGCCCACATGCCAATCGCCCGTTCCACAAGAGTCAACAACAATTTCAGTGTTTTTAAGATTAGCCTTATGCCGCAATATTCCTTCTGCCATGGGTGAGCGGCAAATATTTCCCAAGCACAACATTAAAACTTTCATAGGCCCAAAAATAAGAAATGCCCCACGGAAAAGGGGCATCTCTTGTTTGGTGGTGATAATAAATAACTTACACCAGAATATTATTTTTCACAAACGTTTTAGGCTTGGGAATAAACACTGCATATCATTAATAATCAGAGCAATGGGACAAATCTTCAATTTTCTTAAAAACCTACTCGATATTTGGACATTACTACAAGTCATTTTTATCATTTTTAAATGAAATGCTTCAAGCAAAACATTAATTACAAAACAGGAAATAGAGGATAAAAATGGCAGAGGGGATAAAATAGCGAATCTTTACAATCCACTTTTTGAGCTATATTTCTTTAAAAAACCGGTGATTTGTTTTATTAAAGATGTTCAAAATTATTAGTAATTTTTTAAAATCCAAATTTTATGAATCTTTTTTCAAAAAAAATCATAGTTATAAATGTAAAAACCCCGTTTATGATTAAACGGGGTTTTCGGTTTGTCGTCAAACAAAACAATATGGTTTACGCGTTAAGATTGATTTTCTTTTCAAGCTCGTCTACATAGCTTTTAAAACGTTTATCTGTTTCCATCAGATTGTTTACGGTTTTGCAGGCATGAAGAACCGTGGCGTGGTCTTTCCCTCCGCAATGTGCCCCGATTGTTGCCAACGAAGCCTTGGTATATCCTTTCGCAAAGTACATGGCAATCTGCCGGGCTTGTACGACTTCTCTTTTTCTGGTTTTGGATTTCATCAAATCCATATTCAGTTTGAAGTAGTCGCACACTACTTTTTGGATATACTCGATTGAAATTTCACGCTGGGTGTTTTTTACGAATTTATCAATCATCTTGCGGGCAAGATCCAACGTGATTTCTTTTTTATTGAGAGAAGCCTGAGCTAATAAAGATATCAAGGCTCCTTCCAGCTCGCGTACATTAGACGTGATACTGTACGCCAAATGTTCTAACACATCATCTGGTAAATCGATTCCATCCTTAAATACTTTCATTTTAAGTATGGCAATACGGGTTTCCAATTCGGGAACCTGTAAGTCGGCACTTAATCCCCATTTGAAACGGGAAAGCAAACGCTGCTCCATACCCAGAATTTCTACCGGGGGCTTGTCGGAAGTAAGGATAATTTGTTTTCCGTTTTGATGCAGGTGGTTGAATATGTGAAAAAACACGTCCTGGGTTTTTTCTTTACCTGCGAAGAACTGCACATCATCCACAATGAACACATCCACCAGTTGATAGAAGTTTACAAAGTCGTTGGTGCTGTTATTTTTTACCGCATCGATAAACTGAGCCGTAAACCGTTCAGAGTTTATGTATAATACTGTAAGGTTCGGAAAATTCTTTTTGATTTCAACCCCTATGGCATTCGCCAAATGCGTTTTACCCAATCCGGTTCCTCCGTATATAAGAAGGGGATTGAATGAAGTCCCACCGGGTTTTTTAGAAACGGCATAGCCGGCAGAACGTGCCAATCGATTACATTCACCTTCAACAAAGTTTTCAAAGGTGTAATATGGATTGAGGTTAGACTCAATGTTAATCTTTTTTAGCCCCGGAATCACAAACGGATTCTTGATGGCTTTGTTTCCAATATCCATAGGCGCATTAACGGATGGGTTTAGCACAGCTTTTTTATCTGTAGCCGGAATCTTGGTGGAATACGGCTGTTTGGAAGCTGCATGATTATTATCCATAATGATGCTGTAAACCAGTTTTCCTTCCGCCCCTAATTCTTTACGGATAGCCGATTTCAACAAGGTGATATAATGCTCTTCGAGCCACTCGTAAAAAAACTGTGTGGGTACCTGAATGGTGAGTACACCGCTATCTAACTTAAGGGGCTTAATAGGTTCAAACCAGGTTTTAAAACTTTGCGGACTCACGTTGTCCCTGATAAATTTCAGACAGTTGTCCCATACTTCTGCAAAAGTTTTACTCATGATCAAGGCGATACTATTAAGGTTTTGTTTACTTTAACTTAAGGCAACAAAAAAAGAGAGTTCTTCACAGAAATCAGACCCGTAAAGAAGTCCCTTATTTGTTAGGGCAAATATTCAGAGAAAATTCTTTAAAAAAAAATTAATACAGGGTTGTTTTTGAATAAATTTTTTCCATAGAAGAATAGGTATTCAAAACCTTTCTATTTCTATCAAACAGAAAATCAAACCTTCCTAAAATCACACCCGCCCAACCCACTTGAGTAACAAAAATATTTTGACCCGATTTATTAACAAACTTTACCGGTGAATCCAAAAAAGTATGTGTGTGTCCACCGATTATTAAATGTGTTTCCGAAAGCATGGGAGCAAGCTGTTTGTCCGAAATCTTTTCCTGCTTATAACTATAGCCCAAATGCGACAGACAAATAATTAAGTCGCAATGAAAATCATGCTTAAGTTCTTTTTCTGCTTTCAGGGCTGCCTGTATGGGATCAGTGTACACAACTCCTTTTCTGAGGTGACGATTTACCAACCCTTCCAAATCTACGCCTAATCCATAAACGCCAATTTTCAATCCCCCTTTTTTAAAAATACGATAGGGTTTTACCCGATTGAAAAGCGGTGTGTCTGAAAGATCATAGTTACTGTTTACAAATTCAAATCGGGCATGTTTCATCTGACCAAACAAACCCTCTACCCCATTATCAAAATCATGATTTCCTAATGTGACACAATCGTATTGCATGGCACTCATCAGTCTGAATTCAGGCTCTCCGCCATAGAAATTGAAGAACGGCGTTCCCTGAAAAATATCGCCTGCATCCAACAATAAAACGGAATCCTCTTCTTCTTTTATTTTTCCGATTACAGAGGCCCGTGTAGCGAACCCTCCCATACCCGGAAATTTAGGATGGTCGGCCGGAAATGGATCAATACGGCTGTGGGTATCATTGGTGTATAGGATAGTCAGCTTCTTTACTTTTTCAGCATCAGAAACAGAAGCAAAAAGCGGTTTTGCGAGCGAGAGAGCAGGCAAGCCCAATGCTGCGTTTCTTATAAATCTTCTGCGGTCTGTCATCGGGCAATTCTCCCTTCTATTTTGGGATTGAGTTCCAATCCATCCGATTTAACTTTCCTGAAATAGATAATGATTGCATCCCTCACTTTGATTCTAGTCTCCACATAACCGACCGGATTACCGAAAAAATTCATTCCGTCGCCTCCGGTGGCCAAAAAATCGGAAGTTGCCACCACCACATTTCGGTCAAACAGGTAAGGTTTTCCCTGAATCTGCACATGTTCTGCACGGCCTTGGTGAATATGCATGGTTAATCCTGCCACGGGAGCACCGCCCAATTGAGCTATAAAATCCACCATCTCACGAAATTTTTCGGGTGTGAGTGTAAGCAGCACAACTTCATTTTCAAAAGGCATGAGCTCATAAACATGCGATACGGTGATGACACCTGCAGGTAATTCGGTACGCAATCCGCCATTATTCAACAACACCACATCAGGAAAAATAGCGTCCTTTTCCTGCTCAATTCGATTACGTGAAACATACATTACCGCATCGGCAACTACATTGCCCAGAGTAGATTCAGGGTTTTTCTTCTCTAATATTACAGCCGAACGCACCAACTCTTCATTCATGGATACTTGCATTTTTTCTCTGTAAGGAACTATGATAGATTCCAATTTTTCATCAGGAGAAACCTGCTCAACGCGAATGTTATCTTTTATGCGGGCTTCGGGCACAAAAGGCGTCCGGCACCCCCATGCAGACAGTAATACAAAAAAGACGTAATATTGAACTCTCACTTTGCAAATTTTGTCAATTAGATTCAGAATTCATAAGAATGCATATTAATTTCAAATCAATCTTTTTGCTGGTTTTTATCTTCCCGCTGCAGCTAAGCCTCTTCAGTCAGCAGGAGTCCTATTATCTAAAAATCACATCTCACGATTTTATTGAACGCACTGAGCATGTTTTAAAATCAAACCCAAACGCAAAACAAGTCTACAGACCCTTTAAAAATATTGCTTTTGACGGGCTGGATTTAGTATTCCGTTTTGATGCCGAAGAATTAGATTTGGGAGAAATAATTACCGGAGTACACATTAAACACATCGAATACCTTGAAAAAGTTCCCATTGCCTCCTTCAGTTATACGCCCAATGATTTGAAAGTGGAATTAGGCTCTCCCAACCAATGGTATCACTATAAAATCAACGCCCGTGAAGCCTGGGATTATTTCAAAGGTTCGGAGAATATAGTGGTAGCCATCGTAGACAATGGCTTTTTAACCGACCACCCGGATTTACAGGAAAAAATAATTGTTAACACTGCCGAAATTCCAGGCGATGGAATAGATAATGACAGTAACGGTTTTATAGATGATTATGAAGGATGGAATGCATTGGGCAATAACGGTGATGTATATATCGTCAGTTCCAATTCAGACCACGGAACCCACGTGGCGGGAATCGCCGCCGCACACACCGATAACAACATTGGCATGGCTTCCATCGGTTTTAAAACCAAATGGTTACCCGTGAAAGTGGCCAATTCATCGGATGTAGTAACTCACGGCTTTGAAGGAATTTCCTTTGCAGCTTCTCGCGGTGCCAATGTCATAAACTGTTCATGGGGTACGCTGGACTCTTCGGCTACCGGGAAATCGGTGATAGAATTTGCTCTTAATCAGGGCTGCTATATAGTCAGTTCTGCCGGGAATTTTGCCAATGAAGTACCTGTTTATCCGGCTACATATGCCGGCGTAATTTCTGTGGCAGCCACTACGCAGAGCGATGCTAAGCTGAATATTTCTTCTTTCGGAACCCGAATAAATATCAGTGCGCCCGGTTCGGGTATTTGGTCCACATCCAAATCTGAAGTTGCGGCTCCGGCGTATGCATTCAAATCGGGCACATCCATGGCTTCGCCATTGGTGGCAGGGCTTCTTGCGTTGATGAAAGGTTACACACCCGATGCCGAACGCGAAGTAATTTTGAATTGCCTCTTCTCTACAGCCACAGATATTGATAATCTTCCTGCCAATGCGGCCTATGACAGTCTTTTGGGTACCGGACGGATTAATGCAGAACTGGCTATGAAATGCCTTTATGATTATTACAATCTAAGCGTGAATCCCAATGAATATCCAGAAACCGGAAGTGTATTTCCTAATCCGGTTACCGACTTTTTCGAAGTCAAATTACCGGCAGAATTTACCCTGGCCGAATGGAATCTGTTTGATGTAACGGGCAAGAAGATTATGACAGGAAAAGAAAGCCGTGGTAATCTCCTTTCCCTTTCGCAGGGTATTTACATCATAGAACTGAAAACGCTTGATGGTTCATTTTTATCGGTTCAAAAATTGATCAAAAATTAATACTATTTTTCTTTCAGGTTTCATCATTTTAACCTGTTTTACAGAATGTTACAAATTTTTACTTTTTTCAGCTTTTAAATTACGCGTTAAATACTAACTTTGAAAAAAAGTTCAGTAATGCGTTCCATACCCTGTTTTTCCGACATCCACATTCACCCCACACTTAAATCGTTTAATTCGGGGCATCCTTTACCCTCAAGAAATATGTGGGAAGACTTTGAACACATTAAACCCACCACTCCCGCAGGACGTTTTGCCATCAATAATTCTAAGGATGTGGCCAAGTTTTCACAGACCAACTTTTATAACCTTATGCAGGGAAATGTGCGGGTGGCATTCGTTTCTCTTTATCCGCTTGAAAAAGGCTTTCTAAAACTGAGAAGTGTGCCGAAAGTGATTACCGGAAAAAAGGGCTTTGATGAATTAACTGCCGTAGCTACCGGTTATGACCCTAAAAAGGTGCGTTATCTGATGAAAAACGATGATTATTTTGAAGAACTACAGGATGAATATGCTTACCTGAAACAAAACGAAGGTCCCTCACCCTGCGGCAAATACAAGATGAAAATCGTAAATACGTACGGAGAACTTAAAGATATCGCCGAAAACCAACCCAATACCCTGGCGCTGGTAATGAGTATCGAAGGTTCGCATGTATTTTTCAATAAAGCGATGCTGAGCGGGAAATTAGGCAAAAGAGAGATGAAAGATGAACTGAAAAAGAACATCATTGCCGTAAAAAACTGGGAGAATCCTCCGTTTGTCATGAACCTTTCGCACCACTTCTATAATGAACTGTGCGGACATGCCAAGAGCTTTAATGTTCTTGTTGGCGAAGGCTTGATAAACCAGAAAAAAGGAATGGAAAGCGGACTCACCGGCCTGGGCATTAAAGCCATGAAAGAAATGCTGAGTAACAGCAACGGCAGGCGCATTTATGTGGATACCAAACACATGAGCATGCAGGGTCGGAAAGAATACTACAACTGGGTACGCAGCTACAATTACCTCAACAAATACGATAACATTCCCATCATCAGTTCGCATACAGGGGTGAACGGCTTCAGAACCATGGCAGGCTCCGTAATGAAAAAAGACAGTGCGGCCAAAAATGCCAAGAGCCGTTTCTTTAACTGGAGCATAAACCTCAGCGACGAAGAAATCAAAATCATTCACGACACCAAAGGAATTATGGGTATCATGTTGGATAAAACCAAACTGGGTGGCGAAAAATTCCTGAAAGAACTGAAACTGGCCCAAAACCAGGAGGAGTATAAAGATCAGGTGATACAAATCTTTTTTGAGAATGTTTTTCAGGCAGTAAAAGCGATTGGAAAAGCGGATGCCTGGGACACACTGGCCATAGGCTCCGATTTAGACGGCGGTATAAACACACTAGAAAATTACGATGCCGCCAATAAGTTTCCACAACTTTATGATGACCTGTATTCCTGGCTAAGAAGAAATAAATTTCAAAAGGCACTTTGGTACGGGCTGAAGGCAGAAGAAATACTGGACAAACTCTTCTACAAAAACACCATGCTGTTTTGTGAGCGCTACCTCTAACAGCGGTTTATCATGCTGAACTACATTCTGTTTACACTTTATCTGGGCGGATTATTTGCCCTGATTTTTAAAGGAAAATTTTTCAAAAATATTCCTTTAAACAAGTATGTACTCCTTACAATATTTGTTTTGAAACTTTCTGCCGGAATCGGGCTGAATATATTATACTCAAGCTACTACAACGATACTTCGCAATCAGACATTCATAAATATGTTGATGATGGAATTGCGTTGAAAAATCTTGCTTATGAGGATGTCTCTCTCTTTCTGAACATGATGGCAGGAACCGGCGACGATGCTTTTCTTTCTTCCGCACATTCGGAAACGCTCAAAAATTGGAATCCGCATAAGGGAGAATATCTGGAAGTTACCGGATATAAAGACAGCAACTTTATACAGTCACAGCGATTCCTGATTCGGCTAAATGCGCTCATTGCGTTTATTTCCAATGGTTTTTTGCCTATCCATACGCTTTTTATCTGCTTTTTATCCTTTTGGGGCGGTCTGCTTTTCTTTAAAACATGTATTCATATTGCTCCAGATAAAAAAATGCAGCTTCTGGCCGCTTCCTTTTTGATTCCTTCCGTTTTGCTCTGGAGTTCGGGAATACTGAAAGAAAGTATGCTCATCTGGGGCTTAGGACTGATTACTTATGCCGCTTTTTCGCCTTCAGAAAAACGATACAAAATCCTTGCGTTTGTTGGGGGATTCTTCATTCTGCTCTTCAATTCTATGCACGTTTTGGCGCTCTTTTTTTTCGGGTTGATGATGTATATCGCTTTTAAAAAATACCGAACGAAAGCCTTAATTATTCCCGTGTTTTTATTTCTGATAACAGTTTGTGTGCATTACCTAGTACCTGAAAAAAGTCCGTTTGCCTACCTGAGTTCAAAACAGAATTATCAGCAACAGATAGGGCGGGGCGGCTATTATTTTTTCAATACAGTCGATAAAAGCTTTCAGATTTGTGTTTCGGAATCAGAAATGGAATATGCCCTTCAATCAGGAAATGCTTTTTCAGCCGAACCGACACTTTATTACCTGTCTCCAACTGTGGAATATTCACTTTACGGAACTGGGAAGGTATCCGAAATAAAACTGCCACTGGACACTTATTCGGGCGAATATTATCTGATGTTTCATTTTCCACGTGCAGGCAGTTATATCAATGGTCCCCCGCTGTTTCCTGAACCGGCAGGATGGATAAGTTATCTGCCCACAGCCATCAAAAATGTGTTTTGGGAACCCATCGTTTTAGAAAATAAAAACCCGCTATTGTGGTTAACATCCATTGAAAATGCTCTGGTTATACTATTACTTTTGTTTTATTTCTCGAATAAAACAAGTTTCAAAAACATAGATGCTTTTTCTGTTTTCTTGTTTAGTTTTTCGCTGGGATTTTTCTTATTGATCGGCTATACCGATGTCATTGCGGGAAATATTCTTCGGCACAAAGCACCCGCCCTGCTCTTTATGGCAGCGGCCTGCGTTATTTCATTTGACGAAAACAAACTGAAAAAGGTCGGATGGTTTTCAAAATCTAGCGAATCAGATTCACCGAACCCGTAACGAAATAATCTTTTTGCTGCCCCAGGGGCCTGTAGCGGATTTTATAGGCATACAATCCTTGTGGAACTTCTTTACCATTGTTCATAAAACGGCCATTCCAATAGGAAAATAAATCAGGGGTTTCATACACAATCGTTCCCCATCGATCATATATAATCAGGTAAAAGTCAGAAATCCACGACATACTGATTTCAAAACGCTCATTAATAAAATCATCGTCGGGCGTGAAGCTGTTAGGGATAAAAATCTCAGGTACGGGACGGATGGTAAACGTTTTGGAAAGGGAATCGGTACACCCTGCACCAGAAGTCACAATCTGTGTAATCTGATAAGTACCTGTTCCCACAATCATATCCGAAAAACTGCAATCGGTCCACGCTTCACCTGTATTCAGATAATAAAGACAGTTTTCACTCAATAAAGCCTCGTTACTTACATTCAACAAAGGTATGGTGGTAGTCAGGTTTTCATCCGCTAATGAAAATCCGGCAACCGGTTGTGGATACACGGTGATGAAATTCGTTTTCACTTCGGTGTCCGAACATCCATTTTCATCCGTTATGGAAAGGGAAACCGTATAATTTCCGGGATCGGGGTATACATGCACGGGACTATTTTCTGTGCCCGTATTTCCGTCACCAAAATTCCAGGTAGAAGCAAACGTGGAATTAGAAGTGCTGGCATCGTTAAACTTTACCTGAACCGGCATACAGCCTTCGGTAGGAAGTGCAGTAAAATCAGCATTGGGCATAGGATAAACCGTAATGTTCAGTGTAGCGGGTGTACTCACACAGTTATTTTCGGTTACTACCAAAGAAACCTGAAATGTACCCGAAGCATCCCATATAATACCCGACGGATTTTGAACTCCCGATGTTGGGGTATTCGCATTCTGGAATGTCCAATCGAAAATAGTTCCGGGAGCATAATTGGTATTGGGAGAAAAACTGAATGAATTGCCTGTTAAGCATTGCGCATTGGCATTGGCTGTAAAATCCGCCGGCGGATTCAGATAAAACGTAACGATAGCCGTATCGCGTGCGGTGCATCCATCCAGTTCAGCCTCAAACCAATAGGCACCCGTTGTAGAAACCGTAATGGATGGTCCGTTTGAATTATCACTCCAGGTGAGCAAAGTTCCATTAGTCTGTGCGGTAAGTGTTACAGGCGTTCCTACGCAACTTTGCTGGTCAGGTCCTAAGGAAACCTGAGGAAGCGGTTTTACAAAAAGTTCTGTAGTCACCAGACTGTCGCATCCGGATACGCTCTGATACATATCCTGATAAGCTCCTGTGCTGCCTTGTGCCGCACCGCCCACAAATAATGTCTGCCCTTGGCAGATAGTATCAAACAACGTAATCTGATATTGATTAACAATAGCCACCTGAACCGTGTCGCTTTCGCCTAAGCAGCCATTGAGCGAATAGGTAAGGCTATAATTCCCTTCCTCATTTATTGTGGCAGCACCCACCGAAAATTGGTTAGCATTCGGGGTTCCTGCCCCAGGAGCACTCCAGTTAAACGTAGCTCCCGGAACTGCCGGAGTAGTTACATTAAACGGATTTCCCAAACATACCTGAGCGGGGGCGGTCAATACCAAATCTGGGATAGCGGGAGTAACATTTATAGTAAGCGGAGCCCTTGTACATCCTTCGTTGTCCGGAGTAACCGTGTATGTTCCGGCATAAGCATTACTCGGGTTTTGAATAACGGCTGGATTACCTGTTACCTGATTACCGGCAGGCGTATTCCAGATATAGGTATAACCGGGATGATTAGAGCCCGAAAGCACCAAAGAATCAATATTTAAACAAAGTGCATTATTGGTAGATAATGTAATGCTTGGGTTAATCGTTGCTGAAGGAATAAGATTATAAAGGGCATTCACTTCCTGGGCATTAATTACCCGGTTATAAATGCGGATATCATCTAATCTTCCGGGACCATACATTAAATCGCTCAGTGGATTCCACACATTGGTTCCCCCGCCAAAAACGAGTGGCCTGTTATTGGGAACTAATGCATTCACACGGGGCCATTGCCCCATATACACATTATTCAAATAATGCTGAATATGCGTAGCGTTGACAATGAATACGGCATGATACCAAATTCCGGTTTGAATGGCCGATAAATTTTCATAAAAACCACCGGGATTGGTCGGATCTCCATTCACCAACCTGTACCACAACATCAATGTGGAATCGGGTTCTTTTCTGAAATATATGTGCCAACCTGTATTAGCGGGACCGCTCATGTAATCCATTTTGGAAATCATGTAACGCTCTTTAGTGCCTACTGGCACTTCACAGACCTGAAACCAAAAGGATATAGACATTCGATTGGTAGGAAAATCAAAACTTGATGAATTGGGTACAACAATATTGTTGTTTACTGCATCAAACTCATAACACGAAGCGGCATTTCCGCCCCGGTCGGTTCTGAGTGTTGCACCGTTCACCGTACCGTTGTTGCCGTTTCCGGTTAAATCGGTGGCATCACCCGTAAAATCATAGTGAGCCACTAACCCGTTCGTAAGGTTTACCTGAGCCGGAGAAATTCCCCAAACGGCAAACGAGAGAATAAATAAAGCTATGGTTATGTGCCTGTTCACTTTGTAAAAATTCGAGCGAAAATACACAAGAAATGAAGAATAAAAAAGGAAAATGGAAAAGGTTTGTTATAAAAACTTAACCGTCGCATCTACCTGAAAAACAAAGCGTATCAGGAAAAATCAATGGAATACAACAAGGGCCTGGAAGGGGCGGCATCATTTTCGAAGGGAGCAGTTTGTAATTCCAGCAGATAAAACCCGTCTTTTATATCGTCCGGAACATAAATTAATTCCGTAATGGTTTTATGTTCATTGCATCGGTCGGGCAAACCCCAAAACGCTTTATGGGCCATCAGCATACCCCCGTCCGATTCTCTGTCCACAGAAGGTAAATCTATCAGAAAATGGTTTACGCCTGCGGCAGACAAATAATTCATCACTTCATGATGAACATAGGGTGGATTAGAGCCCCCGTAAACATGCGATTTTTTACTTTCATGATTGGGTAATGTGCGAACAATTACCGCCTCTATTCCTTCTCCCGGAATAAACAGTTCTTTAAAAGCCGCCGGCATGATCACATCATCGCCGTTGGCCATAGTATCGGGTTTAACGCTTAACAGTAAGGCAAAGAAAAAATAACGTTCAAGAGACAGGTTTACACTCTGGGCTTCGCGGGTAATGTGCCCCACACATTCGGTATGGGTTCCGTTTCCGTGCGGATTAAATGTGATGTTTTTAAAATTTACGGAGCCGCCCTGTTTCACTTCTCCTTTGAATTTGCCCGCGATAAGAGGTTCTATCATTGGCGGTTCACAGCCATAAGCCGACAACTCAGACTGGGCTGAAACCGGCAGACTGATATCCATGGGTTGATACAAATCCACCCTAAAAATTTTGTTTCTAAACGTAATTCTTGCTTTCAACGCTCCCCTTTGAAGGGCTAAAGTAGCGAAGTTTTTCAGATATCCAAACCCTACGGCCGGTTCTGTCTATTCAAACCATTCTACTTTGTTCATCCAAATTCCGCGGCGGGTAGGTTCGGGCCATTCTCCTTCTGGATAACCCACATACAGAAAACCCAAAAATTTATCCTTATCGCCCAGTTTCATGTATTCGTGCATTTCTTTGCTGAAAGCAAATCCGCCGGTTCCCCAAAAACAGCCCAGCCCATAAGCTGCCGCCACGAGCGAAAAATTCTGCACGGCACAGCCCACCGCCAATATTTCCTCCACTTCCGGAATTACTTCGGTTTCCTGCCTTTTCATCCACACACCTACTATATAACTGCCCCGTTTGGCTCTTTCCAAAAAACCGTTGTAGGTATCGGGCAAAAACTTTTCTTCGGGGGTTTTGGCTTTATACAAATCGGCATTAAACTGCATCAGTTCCTCTTTGGCCTTGCCGCCAAACACTTTAAATCGCCAGGGTTCCGTGTTGGCATGGGTGGGCGCCCAATTTGCCGCCTGTATCATGGCTTCAATCTGCTCTCGGTGCACTTTACGCTGACTAATTTTCAACGGTTTTATGCTTCTGCGGTCTTTAATCAGGTTTTGTATTTCGGTGAGGTTGTATCGCATCTGTTTATTTTGATAAATTTGAAAATCTAAAACAAAGTGTGCAAAAGTAACCATAGAACAACTTATTTGGTCTTCATGAAAAGAGAATTCTTATTGTGTTTTTTTCTTCTGCTGACCAAAGCCGTTCAATGCCAGGTTGAATTTTTACCTTCTCAAATATTCGATAATACATATTTCAACTGCGACACACTCTGGGTAACAGATACTGTGCATGTTCATGAAGGTGCAGAGCTTCACATCAGCGGGCAAACCAAAGTTCTGTTTTCTGGGGCTTTCCCGATATGGATAAATGGCCGTTTTACCGTTACCGGCGATTCAGCAGACCCGGTCATTTTTGCTCCTGCCGACACTACGGGATGGCATGAAATCTTTTCGGATTCCGGCGGATGGCCGGGCATCAGATTGTCAGGAAATAATGCCGGCAAAAAAGCTGATATATCTCATGCCCGTTTTCTATTTGCTAAAAACATCGGACTGAATAATGGTTATGGAGGCGCTTTTTTTGCCCGTAATACTTCTGAAATCAATTTTTCACATGTTACTTTCTCCCATTGTATGGCTATGAGAGGCGGAGCCGTGTATATGCGAAAAGTTCCAATAGCGGTTGTTACAAACTCTGCATTTTATTACAACAACCTCACTAACTCTATTTCAACAGCCGGTAGCGCGGTTCATCTTGCCGATTCTGTAAATTCATACTGGTATAAAAATCATTTTGAATATAATGGGCGTGAAATGGTTTATATATACGACAGCACATCGGGAATGTGGATTGGATACGCAACCGGCAGTGTGTTCAGAAGCACCGCCGAAAGCGGTCTGCCGCCTTCTACCCATACATCTTCTCATAAAATCGAATCAAACACATTTGTCAACAACTATGCTTCAGCTTCCGTAATCAATATTTTCAGCCGATTCATTTATATTTATAATAACCTGATAGTAAGCAACGAAGGATCAGGCATAGACGGCGGTATATATGCACGGGGAATCATAGCAAACAATCTGTTGGCTAACCATACAGGACCTCCGATATATTCCAACAACGAACATTTAAAATACTACGGCAATATCTTTTGGAATAATTACGGAAACAATTCATCCTTTGCCGATTACCAAAATGCACAATATAACATAAGCCAGTTCGCTTTGCCGGGCATCGGAAATATTTCAGAAATACCCGATTTTGAAAACCCGGTATGGGCCTATGGCATTGACCCGATGGCAAATGAAGCCGATTGGAGACTTAAAGAAAACAGCCCGGGAATTGATGCCGGCCCCAACGACACATCAGGTTTATATCTTCCTGAATGGGATGCATGGAATAATCCCCGTATATCAGGAAATCGTGTGGACATTGGTCCATTTGAATTGCCACAGCCTTGGAAAATAGATGCATCAATCCTTTATCCATCCGTTTCTGTATTTCCAAACCCTTGCAGAGATATACTGACGCTTGGTTTTCCAATTTCAAACGAATCTTTTTCGGTGAGGGTATTTTCTGCATCAGGTGCCACAATTTCTCTTCCATTCAACAATAATCAAGTGGATGTTTCACCGCTTGCTCCGGGGAATTACACAGGATTGATTTTAAAACACAATCGACCCGAAGCCATTTTTACATTCAGTGTGATCAGATAATTTTAACCGGAACAAAGCGACCTATTTTAATCAGGCAAATCCCTTACTTTTGCCGCATGTATTCCATCATCCGCTTTTTTCTGTTCCGTTTCGACCCCGAAAAAATTCATGAATTCACCTTTGAATGCATACGCATTGCGCACAAAATTCCGGGTATGCGAGCGCTTCTCCGTGCTATTTATACCGTGAATCATCCTGCATTAAAACGTACCGTTTTCGGACTGGAATTTCCCAATCCCGTGGGATTGGCTGCGGGTTTTGATAAAAATGCGGCCCTTTTTGATGAATTGGCGTCTTTCGGTTTCGGATTTGTAGAAATCGGCACCGTTACGCCTCTTCCCCAACCCGGAAACGACAAACCCAGACTATTCAGACTCTCGGAAGATAAAGCACTCATTAACAGGATGGGGTTCAACAACAAAGGAGCAGAAACGGCTGCCGCAAGACTGCGGTTCCGCAAAAAAGACGGCCCCATCATCGGGGGAAACATCGGTAAAAACAAAGTAACCGCCAATGAAGATGCGGGATCAGATTACCTCAAATGCCTGCGTGCATTGCATGAAAATGTAGATTATTTCACCGTGAATGTAAGCTCTCCGAACACCCCCGGATTAAGGGCTTTGCAGGACAAAGAACCGCTGATGAAAATTCTGCACGAACTTAAAGAAGAAAACAGCCGTTTTCAACACCCAAAACCCATTCTGCTCAAAATTGCTCCCGACCTCAGCAATGAACAATTGGATGACATTATTGAAATCGTAAGGGAAACTAAAATTGACGGGGTAATAGCCACTAACACCACCTTATCCAGAGAAGGCCTTCAATCGGCCAACCGCAATGAAACCGGCGGACTGAGCGGAGCACCGGTTACCCAAAGGGCTACGGAAGTAATCCGTTACCTCAAAAACAAATCAAATCATGCGTTTCCGGTTATCGGCGTGGGTGGAATCATGAGCGTGCAGGATGCCCTGGATAAAATAGATGCCGGAGCCGATCTTATTCAACTTTATACCGGATTTGTGTATGAAGGTCCGGGTTTGGTAAAAGCCATCAACAAAGCCCTGCTGAAACGTTCGGTTTAAAACGGCCGGAAAGTTTGAATTACGGAATTGTATTCGGCAATCATACTGTTCACCACCGAAGCCGCCGGTTCCACACTGCGGATGCGGGCACTCACTTGGCCGATTTCCAGTTCGCCTTCGGCCAAATCACCTTCCATCATTCCTTTTTTGGCGCGGGCCCTGCCCAGAATTTCTTTTAATTCTTCAACTGTGGCACAGCGGGACTGCGCTTCAAAAACCCGGGCATAAAATTCATTTTTGATTAATCGTACAGGCGTAATTTCTTTAAGGGTCAATACCGTATCGCCCTCTCCTGTTTCACAGATTCTGTTTTTAAAATTATCGTGTGCTGAACTTTCTATCGTAGCCGCAAACCGGCTTCCCACCTGCACGCCTTCCGCACCTAGGGCAAAGGCGGCAGCCATCGTTTTTCCGCAGGAAATTCCGCCTGCAGCCATCACCGGAATTTTTACGGCCTCGGAAACCGCCGGAATCAGGCACAGTGTGGTGGTTTCTTCGCGACCGTTGTGTCCACCCGCCTCAAAACCTTCCGCCACCACGGCATCTACGCCGGCCGCTTCCGATTTCAGAGCAAATTTGGTACTCGAAACCACATGCACCACCACTTTTCCTTCGGCTTTGAGTTTAGCCGTCCAGGTGGCCGGATTACCGGCAGAAGTAAACACCACGGGCACATTTTCTTCCGATATAATCTGCATAATTTCTTCAATATTAGGGTATAGAAGCGGTACGTTTACCCCAAAAGGTTTACCGGTGGCGGCTTTACATTTGCGGATATGTTCGCGCAATACATCGGGATACATAGAACCGGCACCGATTAATCCCAAACCGCCGGCATTGCTCACCGCCGAGGCCAGTCTCCAACCCGAACACCAGATCATTCCGCCCTGAATAATGGGATATTGAATATTGAACAGAGAACAAATTCGATTTTGCATAATTATGAGAAATGTAACGGCCAAAGATGCATTATTTTCTACACCCTTAACCTATATAAAAGTATCCTTAGCGTTTTCTTGTGTATTCGATTTTCACTTCGGGATTGCGTTGGGTGATTTGTATAATAAATCCGCGTTTATCTTTCGGTGAAATCAAAATCCGTTGGGTTTTATCGTAGTAAATGGCGAGTCGGTCAGTAGAAGCTGCGGGCGAACTCCACAGATCGCGGGTTTCTGAAATTTTATGAATGGAAGATAGGGCAATCTCCTTTTTGAAAAACAAAGCCCTTATTTCTACTTTATCCTCATAAATGAAATACCGGATGCGGAAAAAAGTGAAGTATATCCAAATGGTAGTTATCAGCAGCAGGGCTAACCCCACCCACACATTAGAAACCATGAGTAAAACAGAAGTACCCCATACGGTAATCAGCACGGGAATTAATAATTCGTAACCAATTTTAGATTTGAAAACCATACCCTCACTCATCAGTTGCCAAAATTAATAAATCCGTTAACTATTTTTATTAGGCTCATTTTCCATGATAAAATCACGATTTACCTACATTAGTTGCCCAAACAAGATTTATTATGAGTATCCGTCTGCTTTGTCTATTATGCTTTTTGTTTATTGCGTCTGATTTTAAAGCACAAACCACCCATTTGAAAGAAGAGTCGCTTCAAGCCATTCATTACCTGAACCGCATTCGCCAAAATCCGAAAGCCTATGCCGATTCAACCGGAACCCCTTCTCTTAAGTATGCCAAAGAAAAACCCGCCCTGCAGATTGATTCCATACTGATGGATGTGGCCCTGAAAAAAGCCAAAGACATGGCCGACAAAAACTATTTTGACCATGTAAATAAAGAAGGATTGGGTATTAACTATATGATACATGTTGCAGGTTATCCCCTTGAGGAAAGATGGATTCGCAAAAAAGAATTCAACTCCTTTGAATCTATAGCAGCAGGAGATGAAACCGGAATTGCCAATATCAATACGTTGATTTTAGATAAAGGACAAAACCCTCCCGGACACCGCCAACATCTTATGGGTATGACCGAATTCTGGGGTGGATGTACCGATGTGGGAGCAGCCCTGGTTCACAACCCCAAATCAAAATACAAATACTATTTTGTTATCATTATCGCCTTTAAATCCTGATTTAAAACTTCCAGCGTTTATGGCTCCAAAGCCAGTCAGAAGGATTTTTCAGAATAGACTCCTCCAATTTTCGGACATACATTTCTGTGATTTTTTCAGCAGACAGGGAAGAACCATCATGAAATAATGGGTATAGTTCCACTTCGTAATATCCAGAGCGTATTCTTCGGGTTTCAAGATATACAGCTCCTAATTTGAGTTTATGAATCATTTTGGCGGGCCCGTCAAAAAATGCGGTGGATTTACCCAAAAAATCCACCCGGTGATGATGTTCTCGCGATGGTGACTGGTCGGCCAAAATGTATACCTGAAAGGGACGCGGAGTATTTAATACCGCTTTATATAGATTTCTGGAGGCCACAAGTGTATCAATCTGTGTTAGACGGCTTCGGGTTTTACGCATCATCTTATCAAAGAACTTGTTTTTCAAAGGAAGATAAACAGCCAAATTGTGCATAGGTGAGAAATTACCCGTAGCCATTCCACCCCATTCCCAATTGGCTATATGTCCTCCCAAAAACATCGCAGATATATTTTGTTCTGCCAACTGATCCAATACTTCGGGATTAATCACGTTCACCCGCTTCATCAAGGCTTTTTTATCCAGGGCAAACACACAGGCACTTTCAATAAGCACATGAGCCAGATTTTTATAAAAAGACTTTTCCGTCTGATTAATCTGGGTTGAAGACCAATCAGAAAAAACGGAACGTAAATTTGATTTAACCACTTTACGTCTGTATCCTATTATATGATAGAGCAATAAAAACAGAACCGATTTTAAAAAAGGTTCAAGCTTATATATAAGGTATGACAATAAGTAAATCAAGAAAGATATCTTTGCGGCAAAGTTGCACTTTTTATCGCTCAAAAGGGAAGAAACATTTCCAATAAAAAACCCTTACACAACAGGGATTTACCAACGAAGGAAGCATACGGAAATGAACAATTCGAAAAATCTTCCGAAAATAATTTACAACATGTTGTGAATTAAATGAAAAATCATACCTTTGCGCTCCCCTATTTTAGGGTGGAAATAGAATATTTGAAACGTAAATACTTGAATTTTAAATGCCTACGATTCAACAATTAGTACGCAAAGGGAGGACTCAAATCAAGCGCAAAAGCAAATCAGCGGCGTTAGATTCCTGCCCACAACGCAGAGGAGTATGTACCCGTGTGTACACTACAACTCCAAAGAAACCAAACTCAGCCATGCGTAAAGTGGCTAAAGTAAGGTTAACAAACGGTACCGAAATCATCGCCTACATCCCAGGCGAAGGTCACAATCTGCAAGAGCACAGCATCGTGCTTGTACGCGGAGGCCGGGTAAAAGACTTACCGGGAGTTCGTTACCACATTGTGAGAGGCGCATTAGATACTGCCGGTGTGGAAGGCCGTAATCAGCGTCGTTCTAAATACGGAACCAAAAAAGGTAAAGCCGGCCAAAAAGGCGCTACCAAGAAAAAATAATTGATTAGAAAATAACGAGCTCCGAGATATGAGAAAGACGAAACCAAAAGCACGAATTATACTTCCTGATCCGAAGTTTAATGAAGTACTGGTTACTAAATTTGTGAATAACCTTATGTACGATGGAAAGAAAAATGGTTCTTTCACCATCTTCTATGAGGCTATTGATGAAGTGTCCAACAAAACCAACGAAAACGGTTTAGACGTTTGGAAAAAAGCATTAGAAAACGTTACCCCTCAGGTAGAGGTACGTTCACGCCGTGTAGGTGGTGCAACATTCCAAATTCCTCAGGAAATTCGCCAAAGCCGTAAAACATCTATGGCCATGAAATGGATGATCGGTTACGCACGTAAACGTAACGACAAATCCATGGCACGCAAATTAGCTAACGAAATCGTAGCAGCATACAAAGAAGAGGGCGGAGCTTTCAAAAAGAAAGAAGATACCCATCGTATGGCTGAGGCAAACAAAGCGTTCTCACATTTCCGTTTCAGATAGTCAATAGCAGAGTCAAAATAAGAGCATGTCAAAAAGAGATTTAAAATACACACGTAACATTGGTATCGCCGCGCACATCGATGCTGGAAAAACGACTACTACAGAGCGTATTCTTTATTATGCAGGTGTAAACCATAAAATCGGTGAAGTACACGATGGAGCATCCACAATGGACTGGATGGTTCAGGAAGCAGAAAGAGGAATCACCATTACCTCGGCAGCCACTACCGTAAACTGGAACTACCGTGGAAACCAATATCACGTAAACATTATCGATACACCCGGTCACGTGGATTTTACCGTAGAGGTAAACCGTTCGCTTCGTGTATTAGATGGTCTCGTTTTCTTATTCAGCGCCGTAGACGGAGTTGAGCCTCAGTCAGAGACCAACTGGCGTCTCGCTAACAATTACAACGTTGCCCGTATCGGGTTCGTAAATAAAATGGATCGTTCAGGTGCCGATTTCTTAAACGTGGTAAAACAGGTAAAAGAAATGTTAGGTTCTAACGCGGTTCCTCTTCAGTTACCTATCGGTGCTGAGGACAACTTTAAAGGGGTTGTGGATTTAGTAAACTTCCGCGGTATCGTATGGGACGAGGCTTCTAAAGGTATGACCTTTACTGAAGTGCCAATTCCGGATGATATGGTGGAAGAAGCTAAAGAGTGGAGAGAAAAATTATTGGAAGCTGTTGCCGAATACGACGAAAACCTGATGGTGAAGTATTTCGATGATCCAAACAGCATCACCGAAGATGAAATTCTTACCGCTTTACGTAAAGCAACCATTGATATGGCAATCGTGCCTATGGTATGTGGATCTTCTTTCAAAAACAAAGGAGTTCAAACCATGTTGGATTACGTAATGCACCTGTTGCCTTCTCCATTAGATTCTGATGGTATTAAAGGTACTAATCCTAAAACGGGCGAAGAAGTGGTTCGTTTAGCTGATGAAAGCCAACCATTTGCCGCATTGGCATTCAAAATTGCCACTGACCCATTTGTAGGCCGTCTTTGTTTTATCCGTGCTTATTCCGGGAAATTAGATGCAGGTTCTTACGTGTACAATACCCGCTCCGAAAACAAAGAGCGTATTTCACGTATCTTCCAGATGCACGCCAACAAACAAAATCAAATTGAGCGTATCACCGCCGGAGATATCGGTGCAGTGGTAGGTTTTAAAGATATCAAAACAGGAGATACACTTTGCGACGAAAATGCACCCATCGTACTTGAGTCTATGGTGTTCCCTGAGCCGGTAATCGGTCTGGCTATTGAGCCTAAAACTCAGGCCGACGTAGATAAGTTAGGTATGTCATTAGCTAAATTATCTGAAGAGGATCCCACCTTCCGCGTTCATACCGATGAGGAAACCGGACAAACCATTATCAGCGGTATGGGTGAGCTTCACCTTGAAATTATCCTTGACCGTCTGAAACGTGAGTTTAAGGTTGAGTGTAACCAAGGTGCTCCTCAGGTGGCTTACAAAGAGGCAATCCTCGGAACCGTTGAACACCGCGAAGTATATAAAAAACAAACAGGTGGTCGTGGTAAATTCGCCGATATCATTGTTAAAATTGAACCGGGAAGTGCCGAAAAAGAAGGTCTCGAATTTGTTGACCAAATTAAAGGAGGATCTGTTCCAAGAGAATTTATCCCTTCTGTTGAGAAAGGTTTCAAAGAAGCACTTAAAACAGGTGTTTTGGCCGGTTATCCGATGACTTCTTTAAAAGTATCTTTGATAGACGGTTCCTACCACAACGTGGACTCTGATGCCCTCTCTTTTGAACTGGCAGCGAAGTTAGCCTTCAAAGAGGCTGCTCCCAAAGCACAGCCAATTCTTCTTGAGCCTATCATGAAATTAGAAGTAATTACTCCTGAAGAAAACATGGGTGATGTGGTAGGCGACCTTAACCGCCGCCGTGGTGTTATCGAAGGTATGGACAGCCGTGCCGGAGCCAAAGTGGTTAAAGCAAAAGTTCCGCTCTCCGAAATGTTTGGTTATGTAACCCAGTTGCGTACCATCACATCAGGACGTGCCAACTCTACTATGGAATTTGACCACTATGAGCAGGCACCACGCAACATTCAGGATGAAGTAGTTGCAAAAGTTAAAGGCAAAGTAAACGCATAAATAGAACGTTCTTTATAATTAGCTACAATGAGTCAGCGTATCAGAATTAAATTAAAATCTTACGATCACAATCTGGTTGACAAGTCAGCAGAGAAAATAGTAAAAACGGTGAAAGCAACCGGAGCAGTAGTTAACGGTCCCATTCCGCTTCCTACCCACCAAAGAATTTACACAGTTCTTCGCTCACCGCACGTAAACAAGAAAGCCAGAGAGCAATTCCAGCTTTCTTCTTACAAAAGACTGATGGACATTTACAGTTCATCTACAAAAACGATTGATGCACTAATGAAGCTGGAGTTACCCAGCGGTGTGGAGGTAGAAATCAAAGTATAGTTTAATCCACTCTGTAAGAATCCCCCGACGGAATCCTATGCGGAGTAAAACAAATAAAAATGGCAGGAATAATTGGTAAAAAAGTCGGAATGACCGGCATCTTCAACGCAGAAGGCAAAAACATTGTCTGCACTGTAATTGAAGCCGGCCCTTGTGTAGTAACACAAGTTAAAACAAAAGAAAAAGAAGGCTACGACGCCGTTCAGCTTGCATTTGACGATGCAAAAGAAAAAAACACATCGTCTCAAATGAAAGGTCACTTTAAAAAAGCAGGAACTACTCCTAAGCGTAAAGTGGTTGAGTTTCAATTTGAAGATTCAAAAAACTTGGGTGATGTGATATCTCTGGATCTTTTTGAAGAAGGAGAATATGTTGACGTAGTAGGCACATCCAAAGGAAAAGGTTTCCAGGGTGTTGTTAAAAGACACGGATTCCGAGGAGTTGGTGATGCAACACACGGTCAGCATAACCGTATGCGCGCACCGGGTTCATTAGGAGCATCCTCTTGGCCAAGCCGGGTTTTCAAAGGCATGAGAATGGCCGGAAGAACCGGAGGCTCACGCGTTAAAATACAAAACCTAGAAGTAGTAAAAATTCTTCCTGAAAAAAACCTTTTATTGGTTAAAGGTGCCGTTCCCGGACCTAAAGGGGGTTATTTAATTATTGAAAAATAAGGAATACAATGGAACTGGCAATTTATAATAAAGAAGGAAAAGATACCGGTAAAAAAGTATCATTGAACGATGCCATCTTTGGCGTTCAACCAAGCACACAGGCCATTTACCTTGATGTAAAATCATATCTGGCGAATCAGCGCCAGGGTACAGCCAAAACAAAAGAGCGCGCTGAAGTAGCCCGTTCTACCCGCAAAATCAAAAAACAAAAAGGAACAGGTGGAGCCCGTGCAGGTTCTATTAAATCTCCTGTATTTGTTGGCGGGGGTACCATTTTTGGTCCAAGACCAAGAAACTACTGGTTCAAGCTAAATAAGCAAACCAAAAGAATGGCTCGTATGTCTGCCTTAGCTACCAAAATTCAGGAAGGGAATCTGATGGTGATTGACAACTTAACCGTTGCCGAACCGAAAACAAAAGATTTCGTTCAGATAATCAAGAATTTCGATGTTTTAAACAAAAAAACATTGTGGGTGCTTGGCGAACCAAATAAAAGCGTATATTTGTCGTCCCGAAATTTGAAGGGGTCAGACGTTATAACTGCCTCAGATATAAACACTTACCAAGTTATGAAAGCTGAAAAAGTGGTTTTAACTGAAGCGTCAATTAAAAAAATTGAAGAACTCTTAACGGGCGAATAAATGAATGCGATTATAAAAAAACCGGTTTTAACCGAAAAAATGTCATCACTAACCGAAAAAGGAAACCGCTTCGGGTTTATAGTGGATATGGATGCCAACAAGATCCAGATCAAAAAGGCAGTTGAAGAAACTTACGGAGTAACCGTGACTGATGTGAACACCATGCGTTACATGGGTAAATCTACTTCGCGTTACACAAAGAAAGGGTTTTCATTCGGTAGAAAAAACCATTACAAGAAAGCCGTAGTAACGGTTAAAGAAGGTGATACAATAGACTTTTTCAGTAATATCTGATTGAAAAATGGCAGTACGTAAATTAAATCCAATTACACCGGGCACGCGTCACAAAGTGATGGCTGATTTCAGTGAAATCACCTCATCCACTCCTGAAAAATCGCTTCTTGCTCCCAAAAAGCGTTCAGGCGGACGTAACAATTCCGGTAAGATGACCATGCGCTATGTAGGTGGTGGCCATAAACAACAATATCGCATTATTGACTTCAAACGCAATAAACACGGAATTCCGGCTACCGTTAAAACAGTAGAATACGATCCAAACAGATCGGCCCGTATCGCTCTTTTAGCTTATGCCGACGGAGAAAAAAGATACATTCTGGCTCCAAACGGAATTAAAGTGGGTCAAACGCTACTTTCGGGTACAGGTTCTGCACCTGAAGTAGGAAATGCATTACCACTTTCTGAAATTCCACTGGGTACCGTTATCCACAATCTGGAAATGAAACCAGGTAAAGGAGGATCTTTGGTTCGCAGTGCAGGAACTTATGCTCAGCTTATGGCAAGAGATGGAAGTTATGCGGTTATTAAAATGCCATCAGGCGAAATCCGCAAAATCCTTCTTACCTGTCTGGCAACAATCGGTAGCTTATCAAATCCTGAGCACAACCTGACTGTTGACGGTAAAGCGGGTCGTAAACGTTGGTTAGGCCGTCGTCCAAGAACACGTCCTGTGGCAATGAACCCTGTAGATCACCCCATGGGTGGTGGTGAAGGTCGTGCTTCGGGTGGTCACCCACGCTCACGCAAAGGTATCCCGGCTAAAGGTTACAAAACCAGAGCTCCGAAGAATTCTTCTTCTAAATTTATTCTTGAAAGACGTAAGAAATAAGTATAACTATGTCAAGATCGCTTAAAAAAGGACCTTTTATTGAATTCAAACTCGAGAAGCGAGTTGCGGAAATGAATACCGCTAACAAGCGCAACGTGATCAAAACATGGTCTAGACGCAGCATGATTTCTCCTGAATTTGTAGGACATACCATTGCTGTTCACAACGGAAATAAATTTATCCCTGTATATGTTACCGAAAACATGGTAGGACACAAACTGGGCGAGTTCTCTCCCACCCGTACCTTCCGCGGTCACTCAGGAAATAAAAAGAAATAATTAAAATTTGATTTTTTAATACAATGGGCGCAAGAAAACGCATAGCAGCAGATAGGCGAAAAGAGGCAAATAAAGTAAGATACTTTGCCAAGCTGAACAACTGCCCCACCTCTCCACAAAAAATGAGGTTGGTAGCCGACATCATTCGTGGTGAAGATCTTAACCGTGCTTTGGATATTCTTACTCACGTAGGAAAAGAAGCCGCCGGTAGATTATATAAATTGGTTCGTTCCGCAGCAGACAATTTTGAACAAAAATCAGGCTTAAAAGCTGACGAAAGCGAACTTTACGTAAAAACCATCTTTGTTGACGGCGGAGCTATGCTAAAGCGTATTCAGCCTGCACCTCAAGGTCGTGCTTACCGCAAACGTAAACGCAGTAATCATGTAACCGTGGAGCTTGACACACGCAGCGAAACCATCAAAGCGCAATTAGTAAATTCAGTTCAACAAACTTCAAACGAATAAGGAATCCGATAATGGGACAAAAGACCAATCCGATAGGAAACAGACTGGGATTCATCAAAGGGTGGGATTCCAATTGGTACGGCGGCGACAATTATGCCGATAAAATTGTGGAAGACAACAAAATCCGCAAGTATATCATGGCCCGTCTTGTTAAAGCCAGTATCTCCAAAGTAGTTATTGAGCGTACTCTGAAGTTGGTAACCATTACCATTCATACTGCCCGTCCGGGTATTATAATCGGTAAAGGAGGACAAGAGGTTGACAAACTCCGCGAAGAGCTTAAAAAAATCACCACTAAGGAGATTCAAATAAATATCTTCGAAATCAAAAGACCAGAAATTGATGCACGTCTGGTTGCTGATTCCATCGCCCGTCAGATTGAAGGTCGTGTGGCATTCAGAAGAGCCGTTAAAATGGCAATTTCCTCTGCCATGAGAATGGGTGCTGAAGGAATTAAAGTTTCATTAGCCGGTCGTTTAGCCGGTGCTGAGATGGCCCGTTCAGAAAACTTTAAAGAAGGAAGAACTCCATTACATACATTCCGTGCTGATATTGATTATGCAGTTGGCGAAGCACATACTACATATGGTAGAATCGGAATCAAAGTTTGGATCTGTTTAGGAGAGGTTTACGGTAAAAGAGATTTATCTCCAAACCTGGGAATGCAGAAAACGCGTAAAAGCGGTTCTAATTTCACAGACCGTCCTGAAAGAAACGAAAGACCTGATCGTCCTAAAGAAGGGCGTGGAGGCGACAATCAAAAAAGAAAAAGAAAATAAATCCGTATAACGGGAAAAACGTTTAGAGATGTTATCACCCAGAAAAGTAAAATACAGAAAGGTCCAAAAAGGCCGCATGAAAGGGAACAGCGGAAGAGGAACCGAAATTGCTTTCGGATCATTTGCCCTGAAAACCCTGGAAGAAGCTTGGCTTAATGCCCGTCAGATAGAAGCTGCCCGTATCGCGGTTAACCGCTATATGAAACGCGAAGGACAGGTTTGGATTCGTATATTTCCTGACAAACCTGTAACCAAAAAACCTGCAGAGGTTCGGATGGGTAAAGGTAAAGGTGCTCCTGAGTTTTGGGCTGCCCCAATTACTCCGGGTAGAATTTTATTTGAAGTAGAAGGCGTGTCAGCAGAAATTGCACAAGAAGCATTAAGACTGGCAGCACAGAAACTACCGGTAAAAACAAAATTCATAATCAGACGTGATTACGTTGCGTAAATCATATTGAAATGAAAAACAGCGAAGTAAAAGAATTATCGAACACCGAATTGCAGGAAAAACTGGTTGATTTACAATCAGAATTGGCAAGAATGCGAATGAATCATGCCGTATCTCCATTGGAGAATCCGCTGAGTCTGCGTGCACAACGTAAATCCATAGCACGCCTTCTTACCGAAATCAGAAAACGTGAATTGGAACAAGTTAACAAATAAAAAGTAAGATTCCATGTCGGAAATCGTAACAAGAAATAACCGTAAAGAAAGAATTGGAATAGTTACTTCCAATAAAATGGATAAAACGATTGTAGTATCCGTTGAAAGGAAAGTAAAACACCCAAAATACGGTAAGTTCGTAAAACGGACTAAGAAGTTTTATGCTCATGACGAAAAAACAGAATGCGGTATTGGTGACACCGTTCGCATTATGGAAACTCGTCCGCTGAGTAAATTGAAAAATTGGCGTTTGGTAGAAATTTTAGAAAGGGCTAAGTAAACATGATACAGTCAGAATCAAGGCTTACGGTGGCTGATAACAGCGGTGCCAAAGAAGTATTAGTGATCCGTGTATTAGGCGGAACTAAAAGACGTTATGCCGGACTCGGCGATACGGTTGTGGTTACAGTAAAACATGCCATGCCCACCGGTAACGTGAAAAAGGGACAAGTAACCAAAGCGGTTATTGTAAGAACCCACAAAGAAGTTCGCAGACCTGATGGTTCTTACATCAGATTTGATGATAATGCAGCAGTATTGCTTAACAATTCAGGCGAGATGCGTGGAACCCGTATTTTCGGTCCCGTAGCCAGAGAACTTCGCGAAAAGCAATTCATGAAAATCGTTTCATTAGCACCGGAAGTGCTCTAACAATATCACTGGAATGAAAGTTCATATTAAAAAAGGCGATAAAGTAGTCGTAACTGCAGGAGAACACAAAGGAATGCAGGGTAATGTACTCAGCGTTGATGCAGCTAAAAGCCGCGCAACCGTTGAAGGCGTAAATCTGGCTTCACATCATACAAAACCATCGGCTCAAAATCCGAATGGTGGTATCATTAAAAAGGAAGCTCCTTTACATATCAGCAAACTTAAAGTTGTTGATTCTGACGGTAAACCTACTCGTGTAGGTCGCACTACCGACGAGAAAACCGGAAAATCAGTTCGCATTTCCGTGAAAGCAAAAAAAGAGGGTAAAACTTTAATTATCAAGTAATGTACAAGCCCAGATTAAAAGAAAAATATCTGAACGAAGTTGTTCCCGCAATGAAGGAACAATTCCAATATAAATCTGTAATGCAGGTTCCCCGTATTACCAAGATTGTTCTCAATCAAGGTGTGGGCGGCGCAGTAGCGGACAAACGTTTAATCGATGTTGCCATCGCTGAAATGTCGTTGATTGCCGGCCAAAAAGCCGTAGCCACAAAATCTAAAAAAGACATTTCAAACTTCAAACTTCGTAAAGGAGTTAATGTAGGTGCCCGTGTTACGCTCCGCGGAGATCGTATGTATGAATTTTTGGACAGACTACTGTCTATTTCATTACCCCGTATCCGTGACTTCAAAGGAGTTAACGCAAAAGGATTTGATGGACGTGGTAATTATAACCTGGGAATCACTGAGCAAATTATTTTTGCTGAGATTGATATCGACAAGGTGATGAAAATAAACGGTATGGATATTACAATCGTAACATCTGCACAGAATGACAGCGAGGCATATGCCCTGCTGAAAGAATTCGGAATGCCTTTTAATAACATTAAGAAATAAGAAAATGGCCAAAGAATCAGCCAAAGCAAAACAGAGAAAAAGAGAGCGAATGGTAGAAAAATTCGCCGCTAAAAGAGCCGCCCTTAAGGCTGCAGGCGATTATCAGGGACTTGCAAAACTTCCTGCTAATTCATCATCTGTTCGTTTACATAACCGTTGCAAACTTACGGGACGCCCTAAAGGGTACATGAGACAGTTTGGTATTTGTAGAAATCAATTCCGCGAGATGGCCAACTTTGGTCTGATTCCCGGTGTAACTAAAGCCAGTTGGTAAAATAAAAGATAAGGAAATGGATCCTATAGCAGATTTTTTGACCAAAATAAGAAATGCAGTAAAAGCGAACCACCGTGTGGTAGAAGCTCCTGCATCAAACCTTAAAAAGGATATTACAAAAATCCTTTTTGATAAAGGCTTTATTGCCAACTACAAGTTTGAGCAAAACGGTCCTCAGGAAACTATCAAAATAGCCCTTAAATACCATCCGGTAACTAAGGAATCAGCTATCCGCAGCATTACAAGGGTGAGTAGCCCGGGTTTGCGTAAATACAGTGGAGCAGATTCTCTTCCACGTGTACTAAACGGATTGGGTGTGGCCATTTTGTCTACTTCCAGAGGAGTTATGTCTGATAAGCGTGCCCGAGAATTGAATGTGGGCGGCGAAGTATTATGTTACGTTTACTAATAAAGTAAAAAGAATGTCAAGGATTGGAAAATTACCTATACCACTGCCTTCAGGTGTTACAGTTGATGTAAATGCCAACAATGTGGTTACGGTTAAAGGCGCCAAAGGCGAACTTAAGCAAGCTGTAGATCCAGCAATCAAAATAGAAATTGAAAACGGCACCGTGGTTCTTTCCCGAGCTACCGAGCAAAAAAGACATCGTGCCATGCATGGTCTATACCGTTCTCTACTAAATAACATGATTACCGGCGTAAGCACCGGTTTCAAATCCGAGCAGGAAATGGTCGGTGTAGGTTATCGTGCAGAAGCTAAAGGACAGATGTTGGAACTGACATTAGGATATTCTCACAACATTTTGTTTGAAATACCTAAAGAAGTTTCTGTTGAAACCAAAGCTGAAAAAGGTAAGGCTCCATCCATTACATTAACCAGCTTCGACAAACAACTTTTAGGACAAGTTGCCGCAAAAATCAGATCTATGCGTAAACCTGAGCCATACAAAGGAAAAGGTATCAAATTCGCAGGTGAAGAGCTTCGTCGTAAGGCAGGTAAATCAGCCGGTAAAAAATAATTATAAATCGGAAACAAAGTTTAGAATATGTCAGCCGTTAAAAATATCCGGAGAACAAAAATTAAAATGCGCATCCGCAAGACTATTACAGGTACTGCAGAGCGTCCAAGAATTTCTGTTTACCGTAGCAACAAAGAAATATACGCTCAAATTATCGACGATACCAAAGGCGTTACATTATTATCTGCTTCATCCAGAGAAAAAGCACTTGCTTCAGTAAAAGGTACTAAAGTAGAAATTGCTGCTGCCGTAGGTAAAGCCTTAGCAGAAAAAGCAAAAAATGCAGGTATTGAAAGTGTTACGTTTGACCGTAATGGTTATCTGTATCATGGACGTGTAAAGGCTTTGGCAGAATCTGCCCGCGAAGGAGGACTTAAATTCTAGTATCTATTATGGCAACACCATCAAATATAAAAAGAGTAAAATCAGGCGAGATTGAATTAAAAGACAAGCTCGTAGCAATCAACCGCGTTACCAAAGTAACCAAAGGTGGACGTCACTTCAGTTTCTCTGCAATTGTTGTTGTGGGTAACGAGAACGGCGTTGTAGGATACGGATTAGGTAAAGCCAATGAAGTAGTTGATGCTATTTCAAAAGGTGCTGAAGATGCGAAGAAAAATCTGATTAAGGTTCCTATCCTTAAAGGTACAATTCCACATGAGCAATCTGCAAAATACGGTGGAGCCCGTGTGTTCCTGAAACCGGCAGCAAACGGTACCGGCGTAATTGCCGGTGGTGCGATGCGTGCTGTTCTGGAATCTGTAGGAGTAAAAGACGTTTTGGCCAAATCCAAAGGTTCATCTAACCCACACAACGTGGTTAAAGCAACCATTGAGGCATTGGTTCAATTACGTGATGCGGGTACTATTGCTCAACAACGTGGAGTATCCATTGAAAAAGTATTTAACGGTTAACAATAATTACCATGGCCGGAAAGATTAAAATTACCCAGCTGAAAAGCGGTATCGGAAGAAAAGAAGATCAAAAAAGAACCCTTGAGGCCTTAGGTCTTAAAAGAATCCGTCACACCGTTGAACATACTGCCACTCCCCAAATTTTGGGTATGGTTAAGAAAGTGAAACATTTGATTAATGTAGAAGAAATTTAACACGGAATTTGAGATGAAGCTTAACGAATTAAAACCTGCAGAAGGTTCCGTAAAAAATAATAAACGTGTAGGACGTGGTCAAGGATCAGGAAGAGGAGGAACCTCTACCCGTGGTCATAAAGGAGCACAGTCTCGTTCCGGTTATTCTAAGAAAAAAGGATTTGAAGGTGGACAGATGCCCTTACAGCGTCGTGTTCCTAAATTCGGATTTAAAAACATCAACCGTATTGAGTTTAAAGGAGTAAATCTGGATACTCTTCAGGAATTCTCTGAAAAATTCGGGATCACTGAAATTACTCCTGATGTTTTATTACTTCATGGATTAATGCCCAAAAATTCTTTACTTAAAATTTTAGGCAGAGGCGAATTAAAAGCGGCTCTTACCATAAGTGCCGACGGGTTTACACAAAAAGCAATTCAGGCTATTGAAGCCGCAGGTGGTAAAGCGGAAATACTGGAATAAATGAAGGACCTTTTCTCCACAATAGGAAACATATTTAAAATTGAAGAACTGAGAGGACGTATTCTAACGACTCTCAGTTTAGTTCTTGTATACCGTTTAGGTTCGTTTATCGTACTACCCGGTATCGATTCTGAAGTATTGGCGGCTCAGGCTCAAGGTTCTTCCGGAAGTGTTCTCGACATTCTGGTAAGTTTTACCGGCGGGGCCTTTTCAAGAGCTTCAATTTTTGCATTAGGAATCATGCCCTACATCTCTGCATCTATCATTGTGCAGTTATTGGGTATTGCCGTTCCCTATTTTCAAAAACTTCAAAAAGAAGGAGAAAGCGGCAGAACCCGACTTAATCAAATTACGCGCGGGCTTACCGTGTTAATTACAGCCTTTCAGGCTCCAGGATATCTGACTACACAGGTTCCGTTAATGGCCCGTCCTGATAGTGCATTGTGGTGGACTATGGCCATTACTCTTCTAGTATCAGGAACCATATTCTGTATGTGGCTTGGTGAGCGTATCACTGATAAAGGTATCGGTAACGGAATCTCTATTCTGATTATGATTGGTATCATAGCCAACCTCCCCACTGCATTTATCGTAGAATTTGGTTCTAAAATGGAAGCCGATGGTGGAGGTCTGATTCTATTTATCTTAGAAATCGTGCTTCTTTTAGCGGTTATCGTGTTGAGTATCTTATTGGTACAGGGAACACGTAGAATTCCGATTCAGTTTGCCAAAAGATTAGTAGGCGGCGGTGTTAAACAAGCCGGTGGTCGTCGCGAGTTCTTACCCTTAAAAGTGAACGCAGCGGGAGTTATGCCAATCATTTTTGCCCAGGCAATTATGTTTGTGCCTATTTATCTGGTGGGTTTTGCAGATTCGGGTGGCGGAAGCTGGATTGCCCGTAATTTCCAAGACTTCACTACCCTACCCTACAACTTTACGTTCGCATTGATGATCGTATTGTTTACGTATTTCTACACGGCAATTACTGTTAATCCCAATCAAATTGCTGACGATTTAAAACGCTCAGGCGGTTTTATTCCCGGTATCCGTCCAGGAAAAAATACGGCAGAGTACATTGATAATGTGATGTCCAGAATCACCCTTCCGGGTTCATTATTCTTGGCATTAATTGCCATTCTGCCGGCATTTGCCTCATTAGCAAACATAAATACAGCACTCGCCTACTTCTATGGAGGAACTTCTCTATTAATTATGGTGGGTGTGGTGTTAGATACTCTTTCGCAAATTGACAGTCATCTGAAAATGCGCGAAATGGACGGTCTTATGAAATCCGGAAGGATTAAAGGACGTTCCACAACTTCGGTAAGCATTTAATTTTTATAGAGTGAGTAAGGTTATCCTTAAAACCTCTGAAGAAATTGAGCTGATCCGTATAAGTTCTTTACTTGTTGGTGACACCCATGCAGAAGTTGCAAAACATATCCGTCCTGGAATTAAAACTTCCGAACTGGATAAAATTGCGGAAACATTTATCCGGGATATGGGAGGAATTCCCTCCTTCAAAGGATTCGGCGGTTTCCCTGCTTCATTATGCATTTCAGTAAATCAGGCCGTAGTTCATGGTATTCCCGGTAATTATGAAATTCAACCGGGAGATGTACTGAGCGTTGATTGCGGGGTTTTCAAAAACGGATTCCATGGCGATTCAGCCTATACATATCTTATTCAAGACGAGCAAATTGAGGATAAGAAAAAATTACTGAAAATAACTTTGGAATGTTTAGAAATAGGTTGTACTTTTGCCGCCCCCGGAAACAGGGTGGGTGACATAGGCTCAGCGATTCAAAAACATGCCGAAAAACACGGATATGGAGTTGTAAGAGAGCTTGTCGGTCATGGACTCGGAAGAGAATTACATGAAAAACCGGAAGTGCCCAATTACGGAAAAGCCGGAAGCGGCCCCTTACTGAAACCGGGAACAACTATCTGCATAGAGCCTATGATTAATATGGGAACGAAAGCAGTAAAAACGTTGGCAGACAAATGGACAATAGTCACGGCAGATGCTAAACCATCTGCACACTTTGAACATGTAGTAGCCATCACAGAACAAGGAACCGAGATTTTGTCTTCGTTTCTTAAGATTGAAGAAGAGATAAAGAAAAACGAATATTTGGTAAGTATATAAATGGTAAAACAGTCTTCGATAGAACAGGACGGTACAATAATAGAGGCCTTATCAAATGCCATGTTTAGGGCAGAGTTAGAAAATGGTCATATTATTACTGCCCACATTTCGGGAAAGATGAGAATGAATTACATAAAAATCTTACCCGGAGACAGAGTAAAAATTGAAATGTCGCCATACGATTTAACAAAAGGAAGAATTACTTACCGATATAAATAAAATTTAGAAAAAGGAATCATGAAAGTTAGAGCATCAATAAAGAAAAGAAGCGCCGACTGCAAAATTGTACGCAGACACGGAAAGCTTTATGTGATTAACAAAAAGAATCCTAAGTTTAAACAAAGACAAGGTTAAAAATTATTATTAGTCACTATGGCAAGGATAGCCGGTATAGATTTACCCAAGAACAAAAGAGGCGTAATTGGCCTTACCTACATTTATGGTATTGGCTTAAGCAGCTCTAAAAAAATTCTGGCGAAAGCCGGAATTGATGAGAATGTAAAAGTGAATGACTGGAACGACGATCAGTTGGCAGCCATACGCGGTATCATCAACGAAATTAAAGTAGAAGGTGCTCTTCGTTCAGAAGTGCAGCTTAACATTAAACGTCTGATGGATATTGGTTGCTATCGTGGTGTTCGTCACCGTTTAGGTCTTCCTTTAAGAGGTCAGCAGACTCAAACCAACTGCCGTACCCGTAAAGGAAAACGTAAAACTGTAGCCAACAAGAAAAAAGCTACTAAATAATTAGGTTAATAGTAATAGAATAATATAATGGCTAAAAGCAAAACACCGAAGAAAAAGGTGAAAGTTGAACCCATGGGCGAAGCACATATCAACGCCACGTTCAACAACATCATCATTTCTTTGACCAACTCTGCGGGACAGGTTATTACCTGGTCTTCTGCAGGAAAGATGGGCTTCAGGGGCTCTAAAAAGAATACCCCCTATGCGGCTCAAATGGCAGCTCAAGACTGCGTTAAGGAGGCTTTCGATTTAGGTCTCAGAAGAGTAAAAGTATATGTAAAAGGACCCGGAGGCGGTAGAGAATCTGCTATCCGTACCCTGCATGGTGCCGGAGTTGAAGTTACTGAAATTATCGATGTAACCCCACTTCCACACAATGGCTGCAGGCCTCCTAAAAAACGTAGAGTTTAATCATTTCATTAAACCTAAAGAAGTAAATAATCATGGCAAGATATAGAGGTCCAAAATCCAAAATCGCGCGTAAGTTCAGAGAGCCCATTTTCGGCCCTGATAAAGTTTTACAGCGCAAGCAGTACGGTCCGGGTATGCACGGTCCGTCTAAAAGACGTAAAAAACAATCTGAATACGCTATTCAGCTCTCAGAAAAGCAAAAAGCTAAATATACATACGGTATTCTTGAGCGTCAGTTCAGACTGGTGTTTGAAAAAGCCAGCCGCCTGAAAGGGATTACCGGTGAAAACCTTTTACGTCTGTGCGAATCACGCTTAGACAATATGACATACCGCATGGGTATTGCTCCAACCCGCAGAGCTGCCCGCCAATTGGTTGGTCACAACCACATTTTGGTAAACGGCGAAGTATGTAATATCCCCAGCCGTATTTTGAAACCGGGCGATGTTGTAAGTGTTCGTGAAAAATCTAAAAACTTAGAAATCATTACGTCCACATTATCTACCCATCGTACAAAATTAGACTGGGTTACATTTGATGCTGCTACTTTATCAGGTACTTATGTATCTCTTCCCGTAAGAGATCAGATTCCTGAAAACATCAAGGAGCAGTTAATCGTAGAGTTGTATTCAAAATAAAAATAATCCTCAATAAAAAAGGAGAGCACAAATGGCTATTCTTGATTTTCAAAAACCGGATAAAGTTATCATGCTTGAATCCGATGACCGCCAAGGTAAATTCGAATTCAGACCTCTTGAACCCGGATACGGAATTACAATCGGTAACTCCCTGAGAAGAATTCTTCTTTCTTCTCTAGAAGGATTTGCCATCACTTCCGTAAAAGTGGAAGGAGCTCCTCATGAGTTTTCTACCCTAAAAGGAGTGGTTGAGGATTTCACCGAAATCATCCTGAATCTTAAAAAAGTACGATTTAAACGTCAAATCGATACGGTTAGTGATGAACGCGTGACTTTAAACTTCACCGGTCAGGACAAACTTACCGCAGGTGATTTAGGTAAATTTATCTCAGGATTTCAGGTGTTGAATAATGAGCAGGTAATCTGCCATATGGAACCCTCAGTAAAACTGAACATTGAGTTCACTATCGGAAAAGGTCGTGGTTACGTTCCTTCCGAAGAGAATAAAAATCCAAATGCCGATACAGGCGTTATAGCGATCGATTCTATCTTTACGCCAATCAAAAACGTGAAGTATTCTATCGAGAACTATCGGGTTGAGCAAAAAACAGACTATGAGAAGCTTGTTATCGAGATTCTTACTGACGGCTCTATCCATCCTAAAGATGCCTTGAAAGAAGCTGCTAAAATTCTTATTCATCACTTTATGCTTTTCTCTGACGAGAAAATCACATTGGATACTGAAGAAAAAACACAGACTGAAGAATTTGACGAAGAATTCTTACACATGCGTCAACTGTTGAAATCCAAACTGGTGGATATGGATCTTTCCGTAAGAGCGTTGAACTGCCTAAAAGCTGCCGACGTGGAAACACTGGGAGAATTGGTTTCTTTCAACAAAAACGATCTTTTAAAATTCAGAAACTTTGGTAAAAAGTCTCTGATGGAATTAGAAGATCTGGTTAAAAGCAAAAGCTTACACTTCGGAATGAATGTGGGCAAATACAAGTTGGACAAGGAGTAATCCTATAAAAGTATTGAAATGAGACACGGTAAAAAAGTAAACCACTTGGGCAGAACGGCCCCTCACAGAAGAGCTTTGCTCTCTAATATGGCCACTTCACTGATTACCCACAAACGTATTACGACTACTGTAGCTAAAGCTAAAGCACTTCGTAAGTATGTAGAACCTCTGCTGAATAAGTCTAAAACAGACAGCACACATTCACGCAGGGTAGTATTCAGCTATCTTCAGAATAAAGATGCCGTAACGGAACTGTTTCGCGAAATTTCCGGCAAAATTGCCGAAAGAAACGGTGGCTACACACGCATCATCAAATTGGGCGCAAGACCCGGTGATAATGCTGAAATGGCAATCATTGAATTAGTAGATTACAATACAGTACTCACTAAGGGAACTAAAGCAGCTCCTGCCAAAAAACGTACCCGTCGTGGTGCTAAAGCTACTGCTCCTGCTGCTGAAAAAGCGGTAGAAGAAGTAAAGCCGGTAGAAGAAGCTCCCGCTGAAGAATCTAAAACAGAAGAAAGCGGAAACGAATAAGTATGTTTTTTTAACTAATTATCAAGAAAGGGTAAATCGCTTTGATTTATCCTTTTTTTTTGCAAATAAATTCACAAGGAATACTCATGAAATACGAAATTGCGCAGGATGCATTTGTACTTCTCGCCGATGGTACATTGTTTAAAGGAAGAGCAGCCGGAAAACCGGGAACCGCCACAGGCGAAATCTGCTTTAACACAGCCATGACGGGATACCAGGAAACATTTACTGATCCCTCCTATTATGGACAGATTCTTACCATGACCAATGCTCATATCGGTAACTACAATGTTAACGAAGAGGAAACCGAATCCAATTCCATTAAAATATCGGCCTTGGTATGTAAAAATTTCTCGCTGAAAGGTTCACGTATCAAATCATACACAAATCTTGACCAATATTTTAAAGACGCAGGCATAACCGTTATTTCTGATGTGGATACCCGGGCTTTGGTAAGACATATTCGTAATAAAGGAGCCATGAATGCCATAGTTTCTACAGAAATCAAAGACGTAGAAACCCTTAAACAGATGTTGTCTGAAGTGCCCTCGATGCAGGGATTGGAGTTATCATCCAAAGTTTCGTGTACTGAACCCTATTTTGAGGGCAGTCCGGATTCGGCAAAGAAAGTAGCGGTTTTGGATTTGGGACTGAAGCATAATATTGTTCGTTGCCTTACCGAACGGGGATGTTATGTACAGGTTTTTCCGATGAATACGTCTTATGCAGAAATGAAAGCCTGGAATCCTGACGGATATATGATAACCAATGGTCCCGGTGATCCCGAAACGCTTGAAAAACCCATTCAGACCGTAAAAGACATTGTAGCAGCAAATGAAAAATTGTTCGGCATCTGCCTTGGACATCAGGTGCTGGCAATTGCCGGCGGATTAAGCACCTATAAGATGGTGAACGGGCATCGCGGTATAAACCATCCTATTTTAAACCATATTACAGGAAAGGGCGAAATTACCTCTCAAAATCACGGTTTTGTGGTGGATGAAAAAACACTGGGCAATAATCCCGAAATTGAAGTGACCCATACCCACTTAAATGATGGAACTATTGCCGGCATCAGACTGAAAAACAAACCGGTGTTCTCCGTGCAGTATCACCCGGAAGCATTTGCGGGTCCGCATGATTCCCGCTATCTTTTTGACCAATTTGTTGACACTTTATAATATTCCCTTTACATTTGATTATCAAACTCACACACATGAAAAACATTTACATTTCCGCATTACTTCTTCTACTCTCTGTAGCAGGATTACATGCACAAAAATCCATTTTTTCATTAGCACCTTCGGGCTACACCTATCAAACCGATGTAAATAAAATAGCTGCAACACAGGTGCAAGCTCCTTCTTCAAGTATGATTGCTTCGTTAATAAACGGAACTCATCCAAAAAGTGGGGAAATGTATATCATCGGATACAATACACCCGTAAATCTTACCATGCAGAATTCCGGGGAATGGCATTCATACAACGGGTTTAAAACCTGGAGATTGAAACTAAAAAGTGCAGGAGCCGAAGGAATCGCCCTGTTGTATTCTAAGTTCCGCATTCCGGAATCAGCTTCCGTATTTGTATATAACAGCGCGTTTACCCATAAATCAAGAGCTTATCGAGGTGATGAAAACCCTGCGGGAGAGCATTTTTCAACCGAGATTATTACAGGTGACGAAATCGTATTGGAATATTGGGTTCCGGAAACCGAAACCCGCGATGCGGAAATCGTTATTGAAGCGGTTTCTCATATATTCCGTGAGGGGGCTAAGTTCCAACCTAAGAATTTTCAACAAAATGGTGCCTCTGACCCTTGCCAGGTGAATGTAAACTGTACTGAAGGAAATAACTGGCAGGACCAAAAAAGAGGGGTAGCTAAAATTTATGTAGTTGATGGAAATTTTGGCGGACTTTGTTCCGGTTCGCTAATCAACAATACGGCAGAGGATTGCAAAAATTATTTTTTAACTGCTCAACATTGCGGAGCCGGCGCTACCACCTCTAACATGAATCAGTGGCAGTTTTATTTTAATTTCGAATCTTCCAACTGTTCTAATTTAACATCATCTCAAGCTAATGCCGTGGATAATCAGGTAAGAACAGGTTGTACAAAAAGAGCATTTAGCGGAACCACATCCAACATTAATCATTCAGACTTTTTGTTAGTTGAATTTAATACAGCCATTCCATCTGACTACAATGTTTATTATAACGGATGGAACCGAAATAACACAGCCGCTACAAGTGGGGTCGGCATTCACCACCCTTCCGGTGATATCAAAAAAATCAGTACTTATACAGGTACACTACAAAACACTAATTGGCAGGGAACGCCATCCGGCTCACATTGGAGAGTAATTTGGACAGGGACCACAAACGGCCACGGGGTAACGGAAGGTGGTTCATCCGGTTCTCCTATATTCAACCAAAACAAGCAAATTGTAGGTGATCTTTCCGGAGGCTCATCATATTGTAATACTGTACAACCCGGCGGTCAGAATCAACCCGATTTATATGGCAAATTCTCTTATAGCTGGGAAACTGCCGGCGCCAATAACAACCAACGTTTAAGACCTTGGTTAGATCCCTTGGGAACCAACCCCACCACATTGAACGGCAAAAATGCCTGTGGCTCCACTCCCCCACCCACAGGTACTTGTGATACAACATCTCATTTTATCATCGGCACCCATACCGCATCGGCATTGACAGCTCCAGGCGGAACCGGATGGATTGCAGGAAATAACTCTTATAATGATAAAGCAAAAGCTGAATTATTCATCAACACGTTCCCTGCCAATTCACAGATTACCGGATTTTACATGTTTTTCCACGCAGCCGTAGGGACTGGAAACGTTACGTTCAAAATTTGGGATGCCACGGGTGCCGGAGGAACACCGGGAGCTGTGTTAGTGCAGGGTACTGCCGCAGCCAATACCATTCCAACTAACGGCAATGCAATCTTATTTACATTACCCACACCGATTAACATCACGGGTAATTTCTATGTAGGTTTTGATATTCCAACGGCTGCCGGAACTTCGGTTGGATTGTATACCACTGCTGCCAATCAGGTAGCGACCAACTATGCCTGGGAACAATGGAGCAATAACACATGGAACTCTTATGAGACTTCATACGGTCAAAAATATGCACATGCCATATTTGTGAGTGTTTGTCCTCAAGGAGGAGCTGGCGGTGCTGCCCCGGTAGCGAATTTTACGGCAAATACTACCAATATTCCGGTAGGAAATACGGTAAGTTTCACTCAAACCAGCACAAACAATCCTACCACTTTCGCATGGACCATCAACCCGAGTGCCGGTACTTCGTTCGTATCAGGAACTACGGCATCTTCTGCGAATCCAATCGTGCAGTTTAATAATGTAGGCCAATACACTGTTACGCTAACTGCATCCAATGCCAATGGTTCTGACGGAGAAACCAAAACCAATTATATCAATGTATATAACAATGCAAGCATTGGAAGCCAGGAAGTCATTGAGTCCGTTTCCATTTTCCCGAATCCGGTGACTGAAATGTTGAACCTTCAATTCTCTTCACCGATTATTGAAGATATTTACGTAACCGTATATGACATGGTCGGTAAACGTATCAGCCAGGTATTCATTCCTTCCGGAACCTCAAGTTATCAGATATCTGCCGAAGGGTGGGCAAATGGTATGTACAATTTGGAAATCCGTACAGGAAATTTTATTACTTCGCAAAAAATCATAAAAAACTAGTTTGAGATTCGCTCAACTTATTAATCAGGGGCCTTTGGCCCCTTTTTTTTTAACTTTGAATTAAATATTATCTTTTTGATGAAACAATTATTCATTTCAGCCACCTTGATTTTAACGGGAATCTTCTCCATGAATGCCCAACAAAATCAAAAAGAATTACCGCTAAGCTTTAGCACTAATTTACAGATACATTCCGAAATTCCATTTACTCAAATCAGCAAACCCGATGTAAAGGCATTGTTGGAAGAAGATAAAATCAGAGACAAACAGGGTAAATTTTACAGAACAGGAATTATAACGGAAGTCCCCACACACTCTGCCGTAAAAGGTAAATATTCTTTCGAGGGAAACAACGTAATCTGGCAGCATGGATTTACTGCTCAGGCAGCCAAATCTATCGGTTTATACTTTGATTATTTGGCCATACCCGAAGGGGGTAAACTCTTTGTTTACAGCTCCGATTTAACACACGTGGTAGGGCCATTCACTTCAGAAAATTCGCCCAATGCTGATGTATTTGCAACAGCTCCCGTGGTAGGAGAAAGTCTGATTCTGGAATATAACGGTCCAAAAGAAACGGCCGAAATGTTTGAATTCATCCTAAATGAAGTGAGCTATAATTACAGAAATGGTGGATTTGGTCCTAAAAATGCATCAAACTTTGGAGATTCTGACCCCTGTCAAGTAAATGCGAATTGCTCCGAAGGAAATTCCTGGGATGCCCAGAAGCGCTCTGTAGTTAAAATTGTGGTGAGAGATGGTTCTTTTACGGGTTTATGTTCAGGAAATTTAATCAACAGTGCAACTAATGACTGTACTCCTTATGTTTTAACGGCTAACCATTGCGGAGCAGGAGCCAGCATAACCAACTTCAAACAATGGGTTTTCTATTTCAATTTTGAAACGCCGGGATGTACTAATCCCGCTTCGGCCAATGACTTAGATGATCAGGTGGCTTCCGGTTGTTTAAAAATGAGCTGTTCTGCGGATGTTTCAGATGTAATTGCTTCAGACTTTTTGTTGGTTCATATTAAAAACAGACCAGCCAGTTCCTATAATGCGTTTATGGCCGGATGGTCCAGAAGTACATCCGCATCTTCTTCCGGAGTTGGAATTCATCATCCTTCGGGGGATGTTAAGAAAATTTCCACCTACACGGCTTCACTTACCAATTCAGGCTGGTCGGGTACAAACTGGGGCAAACACTGGGGAGTAGTTTGGGCAGCCACAGCAAATGGACACGGTGTAACGGAAGGAGGCTCCTCCGGTTCGGCAATTTTTAACTCCGCAGGACAGATTGTGGGTAAACTCAGTGGAGGAAGTTCTTTCTGCTCCAATACAAACGGAATGGATGTGTACGGAAAATTCTCTTACAGCTGGGATCAAACGGCCAGCACACCCAACAGAAGATTAAAAGATTGGTTAGACAAATCCAATACTAACCCGACCACATTAGCCGGCAAAGAGGTAAGCACCTGTGCATCGGCGGCTTTACCGACAGTAGAATTTGTTGCGGACAACACTACTCCGAGTGTGGGTCAACTGGTTAATCTGACCAATCAAAGTACCGGAACTGCCGACGGCTATTTATGGACGATTACGCCTAATACGTTTAGCTATGTAAATGGAACGAATGAAAATTCAGAAAATCCTCAGGTAATATTCAATTCCACTTCGTCTTACTCTGTCATACTTCATGTGTATAACAATGCAGGGTATAATATTCGCTCACGTCCTGCATATATCAAACCCCATAGTGTGGCGGGAATCGGAGAAAATGAAAATTCTACATTAACAATTTACCCAAATCCCAGCAACGGTTTATTTTGGCTTACAGCTCAATCAGGGAAGTTAATTGATAAAGTAACTTTAATGGATTTAAATGGAAAAATAGTCGCAGAATACAACGTAAATGCAACGGCTATTGAAATAAATCAGAAGGGATTAAGCCAAGGCGTTTATCTGCTTAAGATTCTAAGTGAAGGAAAAGAATTCACTGAAAAATTGATAATTAAAGAATAATCGGGAAAAAACATCCCATAAAAAAAGGCCCTATCAGGGCCTTTTTTGTTATTACTAAATGATGATTAATATGCTCTTGCAAATAAAACCCTACCACTTGAAGGTTTACCACTGAATACGCAAACACCGGGTTCAGCACTTCTGTTTAACGGAATACAACGGATAGTTGCTTTTGTTTCTGCTTTGATGGCTTCTTCGGTTTCGGGAGTGCCATCCCAATGAGCACTGATAAATCCTCCCGGGCCATTCAGAATTTCTTTAAATTCTTCGAAATTATTGGCTTCGCGGGTATTTTGAGTCATTCTTTCGAAAGCCTTATTCAATAAACCCTGTTGAATTTCAACCAATAAATTTTCAATTCTTTCGGACAAACCATCCATTGATATGGTAGCCTTTTCCTGTGTATCTCTCCTTGCCAATTCTACCGAATTTTGAGCCAAATCACGAGGTCCTACTGCAATACGCAGAGGAACACCTTTGAGTTCATATTCAGCGAATTTCCAACCCGGTTTTTGGTTGTCTTTATCATCCAGTTTTGCACGAATACCGATTTTTTTCAGGCTTTCACAAATCTGTTTACCGGCTTCAATGGTTTGTGTTTGCTCTTCATCCGTTCTGTAAATAGGAACAATGATTACCTGAATAGGGGCAACCTGCGGAGGCAGCACCAGACCATTATCATCAGAATGAGTCATGATAAGAGCACCCATCAAACGGGTTGATACCCCCCAGGAAGTAGCCCATACATAGTCTAACTTGCCGTCTTTCCCGGCAAACTTCACATCAAATGCCTTGGCGAAATTTTGACCCAAAAAGTGAGAAGTACCCGCCTGAAGCGCTTTACCATCCTGCATTAATGCTTCTATGCAATACGTATCTTCAGCACCGGCAAATCGCTCGCTTTCTGTTTTTACCCCTTTGATTACCGGGATAGCCAAAATATTTTCTGCAAATTCGGCATATACATCCAACATTTTCACGGTTTCTTCCACCGCTTCTTCTTTGGTGGCGTGTGCGGTATGCCCTTCCTGCCATAAAAACTCAGCCGTGCGCAAAAACAGACGGGTTCTCATTTCCCAACGAACCACATTGGCCCATTGGTTAACCAATATTGGAAGGTCTCTATAACTCTGAATCCAATTTTTATAAGTGTTCCAGATTATCGCTTCACTGGTAGGTCTTACCACCAACTCTTCTTCCAATTTGGCTTCGGGGTCAACCATCAATTTTCCCGGATTGGAAGGATCGTTTTTAAGTCTGTAATGTGTAACCACCGCACACTCTTTGGCAAATCCTTCTGCGTTTTTTTCTTCTGCTTCAAACAAACTTTTGGGAACAAACAGGGGGAAATACGCATTTTCGTGGCCTGTATCTTTGAACCTTCTGTCTAATTCGGATTGCATTTTTTCCCATATGGAATATCCGTAAGGTTTAATCACCATGCAACCTCGAACAGCACTATGCTCGGCCAATCCGGCCCTCACTACCAGTTCGTTATACCACTCTGAGTAATTTTCTTCTCTTGATATTAGCTTTTTCACTGAAAATCTTTTTACCGGTATGGATTTTGTTTGTAATTTTAAACTCGTTGCAAAAGTAACGAACAGATTGTGTAACCCAATAAAATAGTATAAAATGAAAAAGGGTATTTGGGCGGTATTAGCCGTAACAGTTTTGCTTACCGTTTCGTGTTCCAGTTCCAGAAAAGCAGATTATTTATATTATGATGATGCTTACTATGGCATGAATGATGCCAAACGGGAATATAATAAACGAAACAGAACCCAACAAAATAATCGGGTTACCACACAATCTGCAAATGATTTTCAATCTGCCAATGATCCCAATTTTTTTGGCCATAATGCTAATCAGGGCAACACTTTTATAACCAATAATTATTATTCAAACGCCGGTATGACGGGTTATAACGGGTTTAGTCCATACAACAACTGGGGCAATAACTCATCTCTTTTCATAGGATATAATTCATGGAATAACCCTTGGATGTTTGGTAACAACTGGGGAGGATCCGGTTGGGGGAATCCATATTTTGGAAATCCATGGCAAGGTCATGGAGGATGGAACAGTCCTTGGAATAATTCGTGGAACAATCCATGGAATAACCCTTGGAACAATCCTTGGAACAATCCATGGTCCGGCGGAGGATGGAACAATCCTTGGAATAATCCCTGGAACAACCCATGGTGTAACAATGGATTTGGTAATAACTGGGGTGGAGGTTTCGGCAATAACTGGGGCGGAGGTTTTGGCTTTGGCGGCGGAAACTTCGGCGGCAGCTGGGCTCCCGGTGTATCGGGTCTTTGGGGCGGCCGCGGAAGTGTTTCGGGCACTACGCCTACTACCAGTTTCAACCCACACTTTGTAGCCGGATTCATGAAGAATTCACAGAATAACAATACCTCGGGAACAGGTTCTTCTCCAGCTAATAATAACGTGAACAGCAGAGATGTGTCAAAGCCGATTACTACCAACGCTACACAGAATGCAACGGGCAAACCTCAGGCTGATTACTCCGGAAGAGTTCGCTCACCACAGGATGTTAACTCATCAGGCAGGGAACAAATTTCTCAACCCGATTATAACCGTATTCCCACTTCTGTTTCAAGTAAACCGTCAAATACTAACGTTCAAGATGCAAATAGAGCTCCCGTAAATACAAATGCACAACCTAATAATGGCCGTGTTATAACGCCACAACAGCAGCAGCCTTTCCAAAATCAGCCTCAGCGAACGTTTACACCTGCTGAGCAGCAACCACAGCAACCGCAACGTGTAATTACGCCTCAGCAACAACAGCAGCCTCAACAACAACCACAGCGTGTAATTACGCCACAACAGCAGGCGCCCATTCAACAGCAACCACAGCGTAGTTTTACGCCATCTCAGAATTTTAATCAGGGCGGAGGTTCTCAAAACCCATCCCGTGGAAGTTTTTCATCCCCATCTTCGGGAGGCGGAGGTTCATTCTCTTCCCCTTCCTCCGGAGGAGGCGGTCGTTCGTCCGGTTCGGGAGGTGGAGGTTCTTCCTCATCCGGCGGCGGTAGAAGATAATATAAAAGCCCCATATTTTGGGGCTTTTTAGTCATTTAGAATTTGTTTAATATTCCTGTATGCGGAAAATCATATTAGCAATCATTACGGCTATTTTCACTTTAGGATTTAGTGCTAAAAAAGCATTTACCCAAAATGAAGGAGATGCTCTACGATATGGAAGATATTACTTCACAGGCACGGCCAGATATGCCGCCATGGGAGGAGCTTTCGGTGCGTTTGGTGCTGATGTTTCAAACTTAGCTCACAACCCCGCAGGGTTGGGGGTTTTCAGAAAAAGCCAGGTTACTCTGACTCCCGGTGTTTCCATAAACCGCACCCGGTCTACCCATTACGACGAAACCAACGTGGACAGCCGCACTTCTTTTAACCTGGCGAATCTGGGATTGGTGTTTTCTTCCAAAATTGGCAGAAATAAAAGACCTACAGACGGTTTTCAATACATAAATTTTGGGATGGCTTACACCAAAACATCTGATTTAAATAACAGAACCTTAATCAGAGGAACCAACGAGGAAAGTTCTTTATTGGATGATTTTGCCAATTCTGTGAATGCCAACGGCGGATTTGCAACCAATGCATATTACGACCAACTGGCTATGAATGCCGAATTGTTAATTCCATCGCCAAGCGGTGGTTACTATGCTTTTGATGCCCCCTGGCCCAATGCCGGAAAAATTCAACGAAAAGATATTGAAAGCCGGGGCTCTATGGGAGATGTAAGCTTTGCCATTGCTGCAAACTACGCCAATACACTCTATTTTGGTGCGTCTTTTAATATCAATGTGCTCGACTACAGGCAAACCTCATTTCATTCCGAACAAGATGCTGGTGATTCCATTCCGGAGTTTAAGGAATTTGTATTTAAAGAATACTTCAGAACCCGGGGTAGTGGTATAAACGCAAAGTTTGGTCTGATTTATCGCCCCGTTGATTTTTTAAGATTAGGCATCTCGTTTCACACACCTACGGCCTTTACCCTTACCGACCGTTTTGAAAATGATATGAACGCCACTTTTGACAATGGGGTTCAAACCGAGGCGCTTTCACCGGCAGGTGTATTCAAATACCGATATTCTAATCCGTTAAGATTGCAGATTTCGGCCGGATTTGTAATTGGTAAACTGGCCCTGTTAGGCCTGGAATATGAATTTGTAAATTACAAAGGACCAAGGTTCAGGGAGACGGGTGTGTCCACCAATTTTTTCCAAACTACGAATGAGCGTATCAAACAGGTTTACCGGGGCGGACACAACTTAAAAGCGGGTGCCGAATTGAAATTAGACCCATTCGCATTCCGGGTTGGAGCCCATTATGCCTCCAGTCCATATCAGGTAACGGTGAATAATTCTCCTGCCTGGGGAATGTCGGCAGGTGTTGGCTTTCAAAATCTGCCTTCAGGATTTTTTCTTGACATCGCCTATTCACTCTTTTCGGTAAAAGAAGCATACTGGCTATACGATGCCTCATTGGTTCGAGCCACTCAAACGCGTATGCAAAAACACAACCTATTGCTTACCGCGGGATTTAACTTCTAATCAAATATTTAATGCATAAAAAAAGCCGCTACAAACTTTGCAGCGGCTTTTCTCTTATTCAATTTTGATTACTTAAGAATTTTAGTCATTCTGTCTTCTTCTTCTGAAGCCAGAACCTGATCGGTAAGAATTCTTCCGCAGTATTCACATACGATTACTTTCTTGCGCTGAGCAATATCTAACTGGCGCTGAGGAGGAATATTGGCAAAACATCCGCCACAGGCGTCACGCTCAATGGGAACTACAGCAAGTCCGTTAGCAGCGTTAGAACGAAGACGGTTGTATGCAACCAATAAACGCTCTTCGATATATCCTGCATATTCTTTTGATTTTTCAATCAACAGTTCTTCATCTTTTTGGGTTTCGGCCACGATATCATCTAATTCCGCTTTTTTAAGATCTAAATCTTTGGTGCGGTCATCAATGCGGGCAGAAATTTCGTCCGTTACTTTCTTTTTGTCTTCAATACGGAACTGAGCTTCTTTAATTTTCTTTTCAGCCAATTGAATCTCAAGTGTCTGGAATTCAATTTCTTTAGAAAGAGAATCAAACTCTCTGTTGTTACGCACATTCAATTGCTGTTGCTCGTATTTCTTAATCAAAGATTGTGAATCTTTAATCTGAAGCTTACGGCTTGAAATTTCCTCATCAAAGGTTTTAATTTCAGCTTTCAATTTATCGAGACGGGTTTTCAACCCGGCAATTTCATCTTCCAAATCGCTTACCTCAAGAGGTAATTCTCCGCGAATTGTTCTGATTTTGTCAATTCTTGAGTCAATCTGCTGCAGATCGAATAAAGCACGGAGTTTATCTTCTACCGTAATTTCTTTGGTTACTGTTTGCTCTTTTTTTGCCATGACGTGAGGAAAAAATTAACGCGTTATTCCTAATTAAAGGAGTGCAAAGGTATTAAAAAAAGAATACGTTCAGAATGGTAACTGAATATTATTTAACGGGTTGATTATTATGGAGACAACCGACGAAAGTGACCCTGAAGGGGAAATCCAACATGCATGACATGAGCCGAATCGGGGATATTATGGGTATTAAAATTAGAAAATATGGAAGATGCTTTCAATTTCATCGACTTGGTCAAAAAGACTTGGTCAATCACTTGATACGAATCATTCACGGTCATGTTTATATACCCCTTGGAAACAAGCCTGCTGATTACAAATACGGGTTTGTTTTTTTCACGGTTTACAACCACTCTGTTTTCCTGTACCTGACGAATGGTAAGCACCTGAACCGTCATCGCCAATCGTTTGGCTATCATCTTTTTTTTGAGCGGACCTATTCCGTATTTGAGTGTAAAACCATTGTCAGAAAAGCCGATTTCAAAAATTTTAAAACCGGTTTCGGTGGTGAACACGGAAATAAACTCTCCTTCAGGAAATGCTTTTATCAGCAGCAGACCCGATAGTTTTTCACGACCCAGTTCTATTACCGACTTGAACATGACTTTGTTCGCGCCATTTTCAAAAAAATGACCGTAAGCGGGCAATTCTTTTACTAAATCAACTGTTGAGGATGGCTTTTGGGCCAGAACGTCGGAGGATGCTATAAATGCGAATAAAATCCCGAAAATGAATTTCCATTTCATCGGATGGCGAATTGAGAATCGGATATGCCCTCATTGATTTTTTTTCCGAAGAAATTCACCAACGTATAATCGCCCCCCTGCTCCATCATTTTCAGGCGCGATACAGTTAAATCTTTCTTGTCGAAATAGAGATGTATCTCCCGTAAAAACTCCCTCATTTTAGCATCGGCAGGAACCATTTTCACATGATAATAGAATTGGTTTTCCAAAAATTCCGACTTGTAATCGGGGCTTTTAAATAAATTTCCCTGCACGGTTCCCACTACAATTTTATTGATTTCGCGGAACATTTTGTTGGACTTCATGTCGTACTCTTTTTCTTTACCCTCATCATTGGTGTACATTTTCTGTCCGTTAATAATAATGAGGTATTTGAAAGGCTCTGCATAATTCCATCTGACCTTGTTTTCTTTTTTGAAATGGAAAGTGCCCTTACTTTCAATCACTTCTTCCAATACACTGAGATTTTTTTCCTGTTTGAACTGGGCAAAAATATCCTGTGTTTCAGCCGCTGATTTTTCGAGTTTGGCTTTCACCGATTCCGGGTCTGAAACGGGTTTTGTGCCATCAAATTGGGCATAAACACCTGCTGAAAAAAGCAAACACAAAGCGAGCAGTACATTCTTAAACATCATGATGCAAAAAAACAAAAAGGTTATCGATTTATTGTATTCAATAACCGAACCAATTACACTTTATCTAACGCCTGTGAAATATCAGCGATTAAATCTGAATAATGCTCCACTCCTACCGAAAGCCTAACCATTTTTTCTGTTAAAGAGAGGGCATTCTTTTCATCATCATCGACATCGGCATGTGTCATGGTGTATGGATGTTCCGCTAAACTTTCCGTGCTGCCGAGGCTTACAGCCAATTTGATCAGTTTCAGATTATTTAAAAACAAAAATGCCTCCTTTTCTGACCCTTTGATATCAAAGGATAACATGGCACCTTTTCCTTTGCATTGGCGGTTAAAAATGGCATACTGCTCACCGTCTTCCGGTTTCAAGTTACCGAGGTAATACACCTTTTCGACTTTGGGATGTTGGTTCAGAAATTCTGCCACTTTGGATGCATTGTACTCCTGCTGATCCATACGCACTTTCAGGGTTTCCAGACTACGCAACAATAACCAGCCCGTCCAGGGACCGGCCATATTGCCCAAAAACGTACGTAATACTTTTATCCGTTGAATGATTTGCGCATTTCCTAAGACTGCACCCGCAATAACATCGCTATGACCACCAATATATTTTGTGGCAGAATAAATTACCAAATCGGCACCATGCTCCAGCGGGTGTTGCCAAACCGGCCCCATATAGGTATTATCAACTGCTACGTGCACCTTGTTTTCTGGGGTTGATAATTCATCGGCTAATTTCCTGCACATGGCAATATCAATCAAGGAATTGGTCGGATTTGCCGGCGTTTCAATATAAACCAGGGAAGGTTTACCCAACCCTTTTGCCAATTCCTGTATCTGCTCGGCATTCATGCCGGCTTTAAACTCAGCGGTTTTGATTCCAAAAGCGGGTAAGACCTTTTTAATGAAATGATCGGTTCCGCCGTATAATGGTGAACTGTGCAGCAGTAAATCTCCCGGCTTTAAAAATTCTAACAGCACGGTGGTAATGGCAGACATTCCACTTTCGAACACAGCGCAAGCCTCTGCTTTATCCCACAATGTGAGTCGGTTTTCCAGAATTTCTAAATCCGGATTATTGATTCGGGAGTAAATCAACCCCAGTTTTTCGCCGGGGTGTTTATCGCGTTTTCCATAGGCTATTTCAAAAAAGGCTTTCCCTTCTTCTGCATTTTGAAAGACAAACGTAGACGTTTGAAAAATCGGGCATTTTATAGCACCTTCTGACCATGCCGGGTTATACCCGTAACTCATCATGAGACTTTCCGGCTTCATGTTTTTATTTTCCATACTACAGATTTTGGGGCAAGGTTACGGCAAATTTCCTGCCCCCACCATGAACCCCAAAACAAAAAAGGGAGGACACTTCCTTCAAGCTCCTCCCTTTCAGTGAATTAAATTCGATTAATTAATCGGCATAAATTTTATTTACCAGATGGTTGTATTTTTCCATAATGGGTTTACGCTTCAACTTCAAGGTGGGCGTCATTTCACCTCCATCGACCGTCCATTCGTTTGGAATCAGTTCAAATTTTTTCAGTTGTTCCCAACTTCCAAAATCGGCATTATACTTATCCATTTCGCCCTGATATAGTTCAACAACCTTAGGATTTTTCACCAAATCTTCGTAGCCATCAAAACGGATTCCTTGTTCAGCTGCCCATCCTTTGAGTGCATCCCAAGCTGGAACCACTAGGCCTGCTGGGTGTTTACGGTTTTCACCGATTACCATAATCTGTTCAATGAAAATACTTTCTTTGAATTTGTTTTCCATCGGCTGCGGTGCGATATATTTTCCACCGGATGTTTTGAAAACTTCTTTTTTACGGTCGGTGATTTTAATGAATTTACCGTCCACAATTTTGCCCACGTCGCCCGTATGGAACCAGCCGTCTTTGATAACTTCGGCCGTTAAGTCGGGACGTTTGTAATACCCCATCATCACGTTTGGTCCTTTGCAGCATATTTCGCCTTCTCCTTCGCGGTATTCTCCGTCAGAAGAGTCGATTTTAACTTCAACACCCGAAATGACAGGTCCTACGGTTCCAAAACATCTTCCCTCTTCTTCAATTCGGTTTGCCGAAATTACGGGGGATGTTTCTGTCAATCCATACCCTTCGAGTACAATAATATTGCCGGCAGTGAAAATCCTTGCCAGACGCGGCTGAAGTGCAGCAGCACCCGAGAAAATGAATTTCACGTTACCGCCCAATGCTTCGCGCCATTTGCTGAAAATCAGCTTATCCGCAATTCCTAGCTGGAAATGATACCAAGCTCCGTTTTTACGATGAAGTTCGAATTTAAGACCTAAATCTACGGCCCAGAAAAACAATTTCTTTTTGATGCCGGTGAGTTCGTGTCCTTTGGCAATAATCTTATCGAATACTTTTTCCAATAATCGCGGAACGGTAGAGAATACATCGGGTTTTACCTCTTTCAGGTTGTCACCGATGGTTTCCATGCTTTCGGCATAATAAACCGAAACCCCGATATACATATAGCAATAAAAAATAGTGCGCTCAAATATGTGGCAAAGCGGCAGAAAGCTCAAGGCTTTAGCACCGGCCATATCCCCCTTAAAAACATCGGCCACTGCGGCTCTGATATTGCTGATGATATTATTGTGCGAAAGCATAACTCCTTTGGGAGTGCCCGTTGTTCCTGAAGTGTAAATCAACGTGAGTAAATCTTCGCCTTTAACGGTATCGGAAAGTTCTTTCACCTTATCGGGTGCCGGATTCTGTTTACCTGCATTCACCACTTCCTCCCAATTTCTAGTTCCTGCAATCTGATTAAAAGTGAAAACATGCTCCAGACCCGCTACATCTTTTTTGGCGGTCATCACTTTTGCATTGATTTCATCACTTTCCACAAAAGCCACTTTTACTTCTGCGTCGTTCATAATGAACACGTAATCATTCACGCTCAGTGTTGGATACATGGGCACCGTAATAACTCCCAATTGGGCACAGGCAAAATCTACCATATTCCACTCGGGGCGGTTCATGGAAATGATAGCTACTTTATCCCCTTTTACCACACCCATGGAAAGAAGTCCGTAACTGATGTTGTCAATGGTTTCGGTAAACTCCTGTGTGGAATACGTTCTCCATTTGCCGTCTCTTTTTGCGGCTACCGTATCTTCTCTTGAATACTTCTGCTTTAACAGGGCCAGAATGTCAAAATTTCTAACTATTTCCATTTCAATTGCGTGTTATTTATGAGGTGCTAAAAATACTATTTCCGCATGAAAGAAAAAATAAATTTACACTCTTGCGCAAGGGTTGTTAAACTAGCGTTTACGCTTGCTGAACCACGTATTTTTTTTGGTTGACGAAAAGGAATAACCGACCCCTAAACCAAAGCTGATATCCCTTACCTGTGCCGTGGCCGTTTCATAATAATGTTGTTGTCTTGTGTAAACATAGCGGGTATTCATAAGGTTTTGGTGAGATAAGCCCACCCGAAATGCCATATTGAGGGCCTGTTTATTTTTGAATATATAGGATAAGCGTACCGTAAGCGGAATAAACAGATTGGGAGATGAAACGGGTGAATTAATTCTGACCTCGTGTATTATGTTTATATCCACGGGATTTTCTGAAAAAGAATAATCTACCCCAAGGCTGGTAAAAGTAGATGGCATGTACAATGATGTACCCACACCCAAAGAAACACCGGCCACCAATGGCAAATTTTTGATTTTCTTTTGCCAAAAGCCCTGCATGGCAAAGCGTCCGTAAAAAGTGGTACCGAACGGGTTATGTCTGAAACGGTCGTCTGTCCAGCCACCATTTACAAACACCGAGTCCACAGTAAATGATTCCCTCACGAATAACATACCTGCGGATGCCGTAAGTTCAACGCCAAATCCTTTTTTCCCCACAGGAAAACCGGCCAAAAAATAGAACTCCGGCGAAGGCGTATCGTGCAGTTTTAAATTCAACCGCCCTTTTGGATAAGTGGCACTGCGGATGGGGTGCCATGAGGTGTACAGACCAAACTCAAACCGGGACCGAAACTGGAAATTAGAAGAATCTGACTGTGCGTAAGATTTAATAAAACAAAAAGCCGCCACTCCTATGAGGAGGGCCGCTTTTCGAATCTTTATGATTTTTTTATATAACATAGTTAATATACCAACATTCCAATAGGGCTGATACTTTGATATGAATGATGAGTTGCACACTCATTCTTCTTAATAGCACTTGACCAACCCCAATCAGTATAACTTCGTGTTACACTTTTTCTACTGAGCAATCCAGAATAAAATATACTAAACGTTTTATATTCTTCACATTTTTCGTCATAAATTATACCTCCACCCTGAACACCAATTCTTTTTACTACTTGGGTAAAAGTACCGTTAACTTTCTTTCGAAGAGAAACTGTTGTCCCATAAACTGTTGTTCCCCAAGGCCAAGGGAAAATAGAATTACGCATTCTAAAATAATAATTACCAATACCTGAATAAATCAGTTTTGTAGTCTTTCTTACATTTATACAACCTGATTTTTCATAGGGGTTATTCTCTATATCAAAAAGCTCACTCCCAAACCAAACCTTTCCATGCTCAGAAATAAGAGTCATTTCTACTGGATCTGAAATTGTATAAACAAAAGGCATATCGCTACCATCAGAACCATTAAAGACATATTCAGCTTCTAGTTCATTATTGAGTTTTCGAAGTGATCTAAATCCAGGATACCAAAGTTCAAATTCATCTAATGGACTTTCTCCATCAAAATCTTCATTTATAGTATCGTTTAGAGATGCTGAAAAGTAAGCTCCTTCAACTTGCTGGGCAAGACAATTTCTCACCTTAATAAAATGTTCATAATTCTCGAAGAGAAGTGCATCATCCTGAGTAGATACTGACAATATAGCAGCATCACAGTCACTACAATTCATTTCTTCTTCGGGATATCCCGAATAAATTTCAGAAACAGGTGTTGATTTTTCAACAGGATTTCTGATAGAATCATCTTTGCTTTTGCTGCAAGAAAATAAGGATAGTGAACAAATACTGGCAATTAAAAAATTCTTTCTCATAGTTAATATTTTTTGATTACCACAAGAAAGAAAGAAAGAAAGAAAGAAAGAAAGAAGTTTTTAACAGAACTTTAACTCAATATCTGTAATACTCGGGTTTGTAAGGACCTTCGCGCTTCACGCCGATGTAATCGGCCTGATCTTGAGATAAATCCTCCAATTCCACTCCTAATTTGGCGAGGTGGAGTTTGGCTACTTTTTCATCCAGATGTTTAGGAAGCATGTACACGTCGTTGGTGTATTTATCGGTATTGGTCCAAAGCTCTATCTGAGCCAAGGTTTGGTTGGCAAATGAATTAGACATTACAAAAGAAGGGTGTCCCATGGCGCAACCCAAATTCACCAGACGGCCTTCTGCCAACAGAATGATTTCGCTACCGTCCACATTGTAAATATCTACCTGCGGTTTGATGGTATTCTTGGTGTGTCCGAAATTTTTGTTCAACCAGGCCACATCAATCTCATTATCAAAGTGTCCGATATTGCACACGATGGTTTTATCCTTCATTTTTTTGAAATGACGGTCTACCACGATGTCTTTGTTTCCTGTAGTGGTGATTACGATATCTGCCGTAGAAACCACCGTATCTAATTTTTTCACTTCGTATCCGTCCATGGCCGCCTGAAGAGCACAGATGGGGTCAATTTCGGTTACGGTAACAATAGAACCTGCTCCACGGAAAGAAGCGGCAGTTCCTTTTCCCACATCGCCATAACCGCATACTACTACTCTTTTGCCGGCAAGCATCACATCGGTAGCCCTGCGGATGGCATCCACGGCACTTTCTTTACATCCGTATTTATTATCGAATTTCGATTTGGTTACGCTGTCATTTACGTTAATGGCCGGAATCGGAAGCGTTCCGTTTTTCACGCGCTCATATAGTCTGTGAACGCCTGTAGTCGTTTCTTCGGATAATCCTTTTATGCCCGAAACCAATTCAGGATAACGGTCAAACACCATATTGGTAAGGTCTCCACCATCGTCCAAAATCATATTGAGCGGTTTGCGGTCTTCTCCAAAGAAAAGGGTTTGTTCTATACACCAGTCAAATTCTTCTTCGGTCTGTCCTTTCCAGGCATACACCGAAATACCGGCAGCGGCAATAGCGGCAGCGGCATGATCCTGGGTAGAAAATATGTTGCAGGAAGACCAGGTTACTTCAGCACCCAGTTCTACCAATGTTTCAATCAATACGGCGGTTTGAATGGTCATGTGAAGGCATCCGGCTACGCGGGCACCTGCCAACGGTTTTGAAGGGCCATATTCAGCGCGGATGGCCATAAGGCCCGGCATTTCGGCTTCAGCCAGTGTAATTTCTTTTCTTCCCCACTCTGCCAAAGTGATATCTTTTACTTTGTAGCGGGTATTTGTTGCAGTTAATTCAGACATTTTCTGTTATTTAATTAGGCCGCAAAGATAGGCCTTAGTTTACTAAATAAAAATTAACGGATAAGATAAACCGAACCCATCTGTTTCTGGGGTGGTCCCAGATAATATTGGTAATAAATTACGTAAGGATACAATCCGTTGGGATGTTCTCTTCCATCGGGTGTTTTTCCATCCCAGAATGTATTTATATCGCGGGTTCCATAGACTTCATTGCCCCAGCGGTCAAAAATAATCATGTGGAAATTTTTAATCCCTTTTGTAGTAAACTTGAAGGTTTCGTTAATGAAATCGCCATCGGGAGTAAATGCATTAGGAACATAAATCACCATTTGTTCCATCACGGTTACGGTAGCAGAAGCCACATCATTACAACCGAAATCGGTTCCGGCATAGAGTACTACATTGTAAATCCCGCTGTCGGCATAAACCACTGTCGGAAAATCTGCATCTGAAGTAGAACCGTCTCCAAAATCCCATTTTATGAAATCATGCCCAAAGGAAGTATTGGTAAAATTCACGGTGCTGAAAGGCAACTGAACGATTTGGGGATCATATGTAAACGAAGCGGAGGGTGTCTGATTTACTTTCACATACAAGGATTTCCATTCTAAATCTTTGCAAAACGTGGGTGCGGGACCGGTTACTTCCAGTGCAATGGTATATGTACCCGCCGTTTCAAAAATATAAACCGGATTCTGCTGATTCGAAGTGCCCCCATCGCCAAAATCCCAGACATATTGCACCGCCCCGGTAGACAAACTGGTGAACTGAACAGGATCTCCTGTGCAAATTTCCAGCGGTGCTGCTGAGAAATCTGCTACCGGTGAAGGATTGATTAGAATGTAATTCAGTTCTGTCACTTCATCTGTACAACCCGAAATATTATTAGAAACGGTGAGTGTAACCGTATACGTTCCTGCATTCAGATACCAATGTAAAGGATTTTGGAGTGTAGATGTGGGCGATCCGTCGCCGAAATCCCATAACCAGGAAGTGGCACCCGATGAAGCATCCTGAAACTGAACCTGAAAAGGCTCACAGGCTACGGTTTGTACGGCTGAAATACCGGCCGTAGGAAGTGCTTCCACCATAATGGCATTGGGAGCATACAATGTATCAAAATTCACTCCGTTGGATGCCACCAGCATTACGGTAAATAAACCGGGTTGTGTGTATGTATGTGTCGGATTTTGTAATACAGAAGTATTTCCATCTCCAAAATCCCAGAACCAAGAAATTACGTTCCCTGTAGAAAAATCAAAAAACTGAGCATCTGTTTCTCCACACTGGGATTGAAAATCAAAAGTAAAATCAGCTACCACCTGAGGGGCCACAATCACGTTGACGGGAGTTGAGCAAGATACCTGACATCCGTTGGCATCGGTGGCCACAACTGAAACATTATACAATCCTGTACCGGAGAATTGATGGGTTGCCACACTGTCTGATGAAATGCCGCCATCGCCAAAATTCCATAAAAAGGTATAAGGTCCGGTTCCTCCCGAAGGAGAAGGGGTAAAAATAGATGGAGCGCCTAAATAATTTCCGATAAAACTACAATTCATTTGTGGCTGCGGAAATACCGTGACATTCACAGGTAATGACGTTACCTGTTGAGGCTGGGGACAAGTATAACTGCTTTGCATCTGCGCAGTTACCGTTATGGGTGATGTTAAATTATTTTGTGTAAAAACAGGTCCCGTAAACCCTGTGGAAACGCCATTGACAAACCATAAAAACTGGGGATTGGTTCCGCCATTCACGGGCGAGGCGCCAAAGGTGACATCCTGACCATTACAAATCTGTGCTCCGGATGAAGTTACTAATACTTCTGGCGTTAAAACAGGCAACACCTGCACGAGTAATGAATCCGGAATAGACCATCCGCAGGTTACAGATTCGGTTTGAAGGGAAACCCAATAATCACCAGTATTCGCAAAGGTGGATTGCACATTTTGGTTACCCGGACCTAAAATCTGGGAAGGAGCGCCTCCTTCAAAATTCCAACGATAATCAGTACCGGCGAGCGATGATGAAAACTGGCCGGCATCACCCGGACATAACAATGAATCACCTGTTATAATCTGAGGAATAAATGGGGTTCCATCTTCAAATACGCCTACAAATTCTGAAAATATATATGGTAGACCATTCACCACCAGTGTTACCGTGTGACGGCCCGGTGTAGTATAATGAACATTTACGGTATTTCCGTTTGCAATGAGAGGAACTGTTCCTCCGTCAAAAAACCATTGAATAAAACCAAAGGCGTTGGTTGAAAAAGTGAACTCAGAATAGGTACATCCAAAACCACAAACAACTATCTGTGGCTCAACCGGACTTGAAAAAGAAGCCTGTTGAACAGGTATTCCGTTAGGATCTTCATAAATAGCCAAACTCACCCCTGGATTTCCATTTCCGCCTTTTCCGCCATTTCCTCCATTACCGCCTTTACCGCCTGGGCCACCTCTTCCCATGTCACAACCGGAACGATTTAATCCGGGACCTCCGTTTCCGCCCTGTCCACCGATTCCTCCCAGCTGCCCACCTTGAGCACCGTTTCCGGGTAAAGCCGATTCCATATCGGAATCTAATATTTTTCCATTTACACCATTATTCCATACAAAAATACCGAATGAACCGCCGCCGCCGCCACCGCCCATCGCACCTTGACCACCCTGTCCTCCTTCACCACCACCCGCTCCACCGGGTCCATCATCATTTTGATTTCCTATAAATGGAATGTTAAATAATCCGGACTGTGAACCACCACCGCCGCCGCCGCCGCCACCGAATCCGTTAGCTCCGGGTAAACCCTGTTGTCCAGTCGCATTTTGAAAAAATCCGCCGGCAAAACCAGCTATACCGTCAGCACCATCAGCACCGTTGGCTCCATTGGCTCCAATGGCTCCGGGTTGTCCTTGTGCGGCAGGACCATTACCATCACATCCGACGGATACTATGCCACAAACAGCCTGTCCTCCATTTCCTCCGATACCTCCGGGCCCCTGACCGGGTAAACCCGCTGTTCCATTTGCCGAGCCGGGACAATTATTATTACTGGCTCGAATTCCTCCGTTCCCTCCGTTTCCTCCGGCAAAACTTCCGGGAAAAGAACCCGAACCTCCTGCCCCGCCTTGTCGTCCTGCGGCGCTGCTGCAATTTTCGCATCCGTTACCCCCGTTTACACCGGCAGCTCCATTAATGCCCGGTGTTCCATTAGCTCCGGGTAGTCCATCAGAACCATTACCGGCTTTTACATCACAACGAACGATTGAGTAATTTGAACATCCGTTCAGGTAAATGCCATATGTGGTAACCCCGTTTCCTACGGCGTTTTCAGTTTCTATTTCCAAATCAAAAATGTAGAAATCAGAAATGTTTACTGCTGAAAAAGCAACCAGTCTGTTCGGATTGGGCGTAACATTTTGGTTGGTTCGTAGAATACGAGAAACTAATGATGAATTTTTACACCAGGAAACAGGATCATACCCGCCTTCAATCGTGAGGTTTGCAGTCATATTAAAGGTGGTGTTCAGGATATAGTCTCCGGCAGCCAATCTAACCTGTTTTCCGGGACCCGCATTGGACACTGCAAAAGCTAAACTCGCAGGACTTGCCTGAGTTCCTGTACCATTTCCATTGGGAGTAACATAAATGATATTGGGCTGCTGAGCCTTTAAAGACCCCGCAGAAAATATGATTAAAATCAATATGAGTATTTGTCTGTTCATCGTATTACAGCCCATCAATTTGAAACCACTTTAAAAATTCTGCCATTCACCTCTAGCAGATACCTACCCGAAGCAATTTGTGTTTCAATCCAAACACTTGCATTTTGTGAATGTTTACCGGTAACGGAAATTGGAATCAATTTACCTTGCACATCGGTAAGATTAATGGATTCTATAGGTAAATCGGATTGAATGAAAATTTGATTTTTAAATGGATTGGGGAAAATCACCAGCTGATTATTTTCTATTTCTGAAACACCTACGTGAACCTGAGCAAATCCGATTTTGGTGGTGGTATCAGCACAACCATAATCATTGGTAACTATAAGTGTTATTGTGTAATTTCCATTTTGGGCATAGGTATGTTGTGGGTTTTGAATAGATGAAGTTCCCCCATCGCCAAAATTCCAATCCCAAGTCCAGGCATTAAGCGAATTATCGGTAAAGAAAACGGTTTGACCGGCTTGCCCCACCACCTGGGGATAAGCCGAAAAATTAGCCACCGGAGATGGGAATACGGCAATTTGAGAGACCACTGACGCGGAAAGATTTCCTTCCTGGCTGAAACCGCTTAATGTTACATCATACACTCCGGGAGAGGTATAAATATGAAGTGGATTGGCCTGATTACTGGATTGTCCGTCGCCGAAATCCCAAAGGTATGTGATGGCATTAATGCTTTCGTTGGTGAACTGGACCGGCAACGGTACACAACCATTAAACACATTGGTGCTGAAATCTACTGACAAAAAGTTTTCTATCAATACAGCAAGATTACAGCTACCCGTACACCCGTTTGCATCGGTTACATCTACCTGCACATTGTAAGAACCGGCTTGCGGATACACCGTAGCCACATCAAAACCAGAACCGAAGGAATTGTTACCAAAATTCCACTGATAAGTAAAGGGCGCTAATCCACCCGTAACCACTTCGGCCTGAAAGAATGTAGCCTGATTCGCAAAACCAACCTGTGAAGTACAGCTCACCTGAGGGGTCTCTATTACATTAATGGAAATAGCGTTTGACAAACCTGTCTGGCCCGCTGAGCATCCCAGTGAAGACAATACCTGGCAGGTTACTACATCGCCCTGCGATGGGGCCGGGTAAACGAAAGTGGGCGAAGATGAACCCTGTGGCACTGAATTTACGAACCACTGGTATCCGGGAGTCAATCCCGCATTGGCGGCCGTAGCCGTGAAAATCACATTGGCTCCTTCACATACATTAAACCCATTGGTTTCAATTATGGACTGAATAACCAACGAGGGTTGTATAAGCCCCTCTACCTGAACTTGAAATGAATCAACGAAAGATCTCCCGCAGCAATTATCAATTGTTTGAAGATAAATCATGTAACTGCCTGGCACGTCAAACAAATGCTGAATTTGCTGATTTCCAGGACCTATGATTTGTTGATTTATGGCATTATTTCCACCTGTAATGGTCCACTCATAATTATCCGCAGAAATGGACGAGGAGAATGAGCCCGTGGCCCCAATACAAAGCGCAGAATCTGAAGATTGGATTTGAGGCAGTGAAGGTGCCGAAGTATTGGTAATATTGATGAACTCCGTGTATGTATAGGCAATTCCGTTCCACACCATAGTGAATGTTTTTTCACCGGGCTGGGTATAATATGCTACTGCCGTTTGTCCATATTGGTTGGCAGGTTGTGAGTTTGCTCCGAAAAACCACTGAATGGTTCCGGTTTGGTTGGTTGAAAAGATTACCGGGGTGTTGGTACACGCTGAGTAATTGACTTTCACTATGGGTTGTTGCAGGTTATTTATGTTTTGTACCGAAATAGGCGTTCCGGAAGCGGACTGATAAAATGCGAGCGTAGTTCCATCTGAACCATCGCCTCCTTTTCCGCCGTTTCCTCCTTTACCGCCATTACCGCCGTTACCGCCGGCACCCACATCACAGTTGAGCTGACCGCCGCCCTGACCGCCTGCTCCACCATTTCCTCCAACACCGCCTAAGCCTCCGGGGCCGCCCAATCCATATTGACCGGCCTGAAAAAAACAGTCTTTTATTACAGTATTGGCTCCGTTATTCCAAAGAAATAAGCCGAATGAACCACCACCTCCGATACCACCGGAGCCCCCAGTTCCAAACTGACCGCCTTCTCCGCCTCCACCGCCGCCCGAACCGGTACCATTAAAATTAAACCCAAAACCGGATACCACATATCCTTGAGAACCGCCGCCACCGCCGCCGCCGCCGCCAAATCCATTGGTACCGGCTGTTCCAGGAGCGCCTGCCTGTGGTTGAAAATATCCGCCTGCAAAAGTGGCCTGACCATTTAATCCATTATTACCATCTAAACCCGGAGCACCTGCAGTACCGGGAGTTCCGTCGTTCATAAAAGTTCTTGGGCAAACATTCAAAGAAAAAATCCGGTCATCTACGCCAATTCCACCTAAACCCGGTAATCCGCCACCCGCACCCGGTGCTGCAAGACCCGGAGAACCGGGAGGTGCTGAACCACCGATTGGGAATGAGTATGTTCCTCTTGGACCACCATTCCCTCCGGCTCCACCGGGATTACTTCCCGGAAACGAACCTGAACCAGGCGCTCCGCCCAAATTACAACAAGGCCCGTCTTCATCGCCGTTTTGGCCTGCAAAACCCGCACTACCCGGCAAACCGTTACTGCCTGAAACACCTGCTGAACCGCTTGTTGCTGTACCTGCTTGAATTTTAGTGCGGACTAATTCATAATTTGAACATCCGTTTAAATACAATCCATAGGTTGAAATGCCTTCTCCAATGGCATTGGCGGTTTTTATCGTTAAATCATGAAGTTCAAAATTGGAAATGTTATTCCCTTGCACCGCTACTAGCCTTAAGGGATTAGGCTGCACATTAAAAAAATCACGCAATATGATGGTTTCTGAACCATTTGTTTTTTCCCACTGGGGATTAAATCCACCGTAAATTTTTACGTTAGACACAAGATTTACAGGGTTTGAAACATTGTACGTTCCGGCCCTCATGTAAATGATATTCTGAGGAGACGTAGCCAAACTCAAGCCATACGTCAAATTTGCTGGATTCTGCTTAGTCCCTGCGGTACCCGATGTGGCCCCAAAAGGAGTTACATAAATTATATTACACTCTTGTGCTTTAGTCTCTATCCGAGCCCCAACCAAAAAAACAAGCACAAGAAAAAAAGCCTTGTATATCTTTGTCATCTACCAGTTAAATCACAACTTGCAATGTTACAGAATTTTTAACAAAATTTCACCATCATTTCATTAACAATTTATCAAATTGAAATTTATAAAAATTGAGCATGCCCTATTTGATTCTGGCCTTTTAATTCTAGAGGCTAAAGATCCTTTATTTAAACTTAATAAAAGGGAAAAAGAAAAAGCCGGGCAGGATATGTTGTTAAAAAAAATGTACCCCGAAGAAAACACGGAAAGAAGTTACCTTGAATCAGGCAAACCCTATTTCTTAAATAAATCATCCGAATTATCCCTCTCACATTGCGAAAATGCCATTGCCTGTCAGGTTTCAGAAAATATTCCCTGCGGCGTTGATGTGCAACATTACAAACCTAAGATTACCCGATTAGCTGATAAATACCTGAATACTGAAGAATTGAACTGGGTAAAACAGATACAAGATGAACAGGAGAAAATAAAAACTTTAACCGCCATGTGGAGCTGCAAAGAAGCTCTTTATAAAATGTATGGCAAGGGATTTATCGACTACATTAATCTGTTCACCCTCCATCCTTTTACTGCTGAAAATGGGACAATAAGCGCGGATGCTGATTTGGGCGATGGGATTAAGCGTTATCATTTTCAGGCAGAATTTACCGAAACCTTTGTTTGGGTATTTCATACCCTATCACCAACTTTACTCCCTGATGAATATGCAACACGGAAATCTATATAAACGCCTCTTTCTTCACGATAAAAAGCAGGTTTTTCCTTTGATAGATCCTGACAAAACTTCGGAGGATGAAGCGATTCAAACAGGACAAAAGGCTCAAAAAATGGGGCTGAACGCCCTTTTGGTAGGGGGGAGTCTGTTGGCAAACGGCAATATGGATACCTGTATCCGAAACCTGAAAAAACATTTCACCAACCCCGTACTTCTATTCCCCGGAAGTATATTGCAACTCAGCCAAGAAGCCGATGGAATATTATTTATTTCACTGATTTCGGGAAGAAATCCGGAGTTGCTTATCGGGCAGCATGTGGCGGCTGCTCCCCAAATCCGGAGCATGAATCTTGAACCCATTTCTACCGGATATATGTTAATTGATTGCGGAAAATCGACTTCCGTAGCTTACATGAGTCAAACTTTTCCGATTCCTTACCAGAAACATGAAATTGCCGCCAGTACAGCCCTGGCAGGCGAAATGCTGGGTTTGCAATGCATTTATCTGGAAGGCGGCAGCGGTGCGGACAAACCCGTTTCTCCCGAAATGATAAAAAAAGTATCGGATACTATTACTATTCCTTTAATCGTGGGCGGTGGCATTACTGATGAGGTTCAAGCAGAAGAGGCTTTTGCAGCCGGCGCCCAAACCATTATTGTGGGCAATATTTTAGAAAAAACGCCCGAAATGCTGGATAAAATGGTTTCGATGGTGAACCGGTTAAACTCCTCAGAAAGTTGATTTTATTTTTAGAAATCACGGCCGTTTTAACCGGGCTGGCATACATATTTCTCGCCGCCCGATTACTTCGTATTTGTTGGATATTCGGAGGAATCAGCACATTAATCTATACTTACCTGTTTTATGTTTCTACTTTGTATGTGGAAAGCGGATTAAATGCCTATTATGTTATCATGGCCTTTGTGGGCTGGTTTTCGTGGGGAAACAAAGAAAACAGCAAACCGGTATCTTCTTTGACGGTTTCCCAACTGGCGCTGTCGGTTTTAGCAGTTGTTGTATTTACGGCGACGCTGGCTTACCTGATCAGTAAAAATACCGATGCCCGTTTTCCCCTGGCCGATTCCTTTATTGGCAGTATGTCGGTAGTGACAACTTACCTGGGAACAAGAAAAAAGATTGAACATTGGATATTTTGGATTGTGGCCAATGTGTCTGCCATTATATTATTTATTCAAAACGAATTATACCTCACATCCTTACTTATGGGCGTGTATGCTGCAATGGCCGTTTGGGGCTGGGCAGCATGGCAAAAAGAACGAAAGGAACAATATGCTTAAAGTGGCAATTACCGGACCTGAAAGTACAGGGAAATCCAAAATAGCCGAGGAATTGGCTTTGCATTTCGGTACGCACTGGGTGCCCGAATTTGCCCGCGCTTATTTGAAAGACAGAGAGCCCGAGTACACTCCCAAAATACTCGATGAAATTGCCTTGGGGCAGATGGCTGAAGAAGAAAAAAAGGCTAAATCCACGGATAAAATCCTCTTCTGTGATACGGACACAACCGTGTTAAAAATATGGTGCGAACATGCATTCGGTTCATGCACACCAACCATTCAACATCTGTTTGAAACGGTGCATTATGATTTTTATCTCCTGATGGATATTGATCTTCCCTGGGAGCCCGATCCATTAAGGGAACATCCGCATCTGAGAACCTATTTCATTGAAAAATATGCAGAAACGCTCGAAAAAGCTGGGAAAAACTATGCTTTAATTTCGGGGGAAGGAATAATCAGGATGCAACGAGCAATAGAAGTCCTGAATCTACGCCTGCTGCTTAAGCCTTAATATTATCGGGTTCCGGATTGTCTTTCTTCTGTGAGGCGAATTTGTTCCTGCACGTATTTTCCTCGCGTTCCTTTAAACCGGTCAGCAAAGGACTGCCTTTCCGTAAGCGCAACAAAGTTTTTCACTTTGGCCGATTCGGGATTAATGGCAATCGGTGTTTTATCCACTTCACGCATAAATGAAACTTTCATCGGTACAAACTCCAAATCATACAGTTTGAAGCGCTCATACACTTCGTGCAACATAAAACTTTGATACTGATCGCTGGCAACCGCAATACGGTTAAACCCTAATTTCTTGGCCAATAAATATCCGTAATACATATTTTCCGTACTGTGTTCAGCTTTGTCTTCCACAAAAATATGCTCCGCCGGAATGCCGATTTCTTCTCCCATCAGCGCCATAATTTTTCCTTCTACATAAGGAGTGTATACAGCCCCGCCCGAGAATATCACGTTTTTGGCAATTCCTTCTTCATACAGATGTTTTGCCCAACGCACCCGAAAATTCATAATATCAGCCATACCCGCATCTTTATAAGGCACTCCGGGCACAATGATTACATCGTAAGGTACACCTTTTTTTGCCTCTTCATAAATGACGGGCGTCTGAATAATGATACATCCCTGAAAGGTGAGTGCAGTAATCAAAAAGACTAACAGTAAGTATTTTATGTTTGAGCGTTTCATCTTGTTTTTTGAATATAGAAACCACGATGTGTAAATTTTGTTTCAAAAATTATTCCAATAATTAAACAAAACACAACCTAAAGCCCATTTCCATTCCCGATTTTTAATCTAATTTTGTTCTGCATCAATTGTATTTCAGGCGTGTCAGATAATATTTACCAAATTACGGAATTTTCTTTTTCAGAAGGAGTTATAAAAGCTCATGTTCTATTGAATGAAAATCATCCCATTTTCGGCGGACATTTTCCCGGGCAGCCCGTTTTGCCGGGTGTTTGCCAACTGAGAATGGTGAAAGAACTCACGGAAAAAGCCCTCAATACAAGGTTGAATATGCAACAATCCGATCAGATTAAATTTTTGAGCATGATTGACCCGCGAAAAACACCTTCATTAGATGTTACCATCACCCTGCAAATTACCGAAGAAAAAACAACGGCCCAGTCGATGATTACGATGGGAGAATACACGTTTCTGAAATCAAAGGCAATTTACCAAAATGCCTGAAAAACCAAATACTTCCACACCATTTTTACCTATTCAGGAGCGGCTGAAAAAAGTTTCGTGCTGTGTAATCATTCCTACTTACAATAATGTTCAGACAGTAGCAGCAGTCATTGAGGATGTAAAAAAGTATTGCCGGGATGTATTTGTTGTACTTGACGGCCCAACCGACGGAACGGCTGAGTTAGTCAATTCCATTTCTGATATTCAAATTATTCAATACACCCCAAACCAAGGAAAAGGATATGCCCTGAGAAAAGGTTTTGAAGCAGCCAGAAACCAAGGATTCCGACATGCCATCACATTAGATTCTGACGGACAGCATTACGCCAAGGATATTGTTACCCTGCTCGATGAAATAGAAAAAAAGAAAGACCGGCTGATTGTGGGCAGCCGCAAAATGGAAGGCGCCGATCAGAATAAAAAAAGTGGGTTTGCCAACCGGTTTTCAAATTTTTGGTATAAAGTAGAAACCCTACACAGCCTGCCCGATACACAAAGCGGCTATCGGCTGTATCCTATAGCCCGCATGAAAGGCATGCGATTTTTATCGACCAAATATGAGTTTGAAGTAGAAGTGTTGGTAAAATCGGTATGGAGAGGAATTTCCGTTGATTCGGTGCCAGTAGATGTGTATTATCCACCGCAAAGTGAGCGTATTTCACATTTTAGGCCGGGACCCGATTTTACCCGCATCAGCATTCTGAATACATATCTGGTAATATGTGCCGTATTGTATGGTCATTGGGCGGTCATTTTCAGAGCATTGACCTGGAGCAATATCAAGAAATTCATCAAAAAAAACTTTTTTGACAAAGACGAGCCCATTCAAAAAAAAGCCGCCTCAGTGGGACTCGGGGTTTTTATGGGCATTTTTCCCGTATGGGGATTTCAGATGTTGCTTTGTGGCGTGTTGGCCCATTTTTTAAAACTCAACAAAGCCATTGCCATTCTGAGCAGTAACATCAGTTCTCCGCCGATTCTGCCTTTTATTATCTATGGAAGTTACAAAATGGGCGAACTTATGATATCGGACGATAAAATAACTGACTTAGACTGGGCCGTGATAAAAGCAGAACCCACAAAGTTTATTGTGGACAGCAGTGTTCAATATCTGTTAGGAAGTTCATTATTGGCGTTAACGGCCGCCGTGGGTGCAGCCTTATTGGCATTTATCCTTTTTGCGGGATTTAACTACTCGGTTAAAACAGGCAGAAAATCATGAAAATCCTGAATAATATCCTTCGCCCGTTGATTCCTGCTTTTTTGTTGGAAGCCTACCGTAATCACAAAAAAAACAAAACCAGAAAAGCGCTGGAAAACAAGAAAAAAAAGGGGCAGGTAATAACTGTTGACCAACTGGTGAAGGATTTACAGGCAGCAGGAATACATTCGGGAGATACGCTTTTGGTGCATTGTGCCATGAGTAAAATCGGCTATCTGGAGCAAGGCCCAAAAACACTTACGGATGCCCTGTTTCAAGTGTTGGGAAGAGACGGAAACCTGTTGATGCCATCCTCGCCCAATGCTTCTTTTCAGATTGAATATGCCCGAAAAAATCCGGTTTTTGACGTGCTGAACACCCCTTCAAAATTGGGAGCCATCACGGAATATTTTCGAAAACTTCCCGGCGTAAAACGCAGTGCGCATCCTACTGAACCGGTATGTGCTTCAGGGCCGGATGCCGAATGGCTCACCAAAGGACATCTTGGCGAGTTAACCCCTTACACGGCGCAGTCTCCCTGGAGACGGATGTATGAAAAAGAGGGAAAAATTCTCTATCTGGGCGTTACTCTGGATAATGCCGGAACCCATCTGCATACACTGGAAGATGCCGTAGATTTTAAGTATCCGGTTTATGCTGAAGAAATATTTCCGTTTACGGTGATTGACGAACAGGGAAAATCACACGAAGTGAAAACGAAAGTGCACAACCCGGAAATTTCCCAAAAACGCAAATGCGATAGCCTGTTGCCTTTATTTGAACGGGAAGGAGTAGCGCAAAAAATAAAAATCGGCGAAGCCGATGCATGGCTCTTTGACGGCAAAAAAATGTTTGCCTGTATGATGGAAAACTATCGCAAGAAAGGCATTACCATGTACACCCCAAAAGGGGAAACCTTAGAAGGATATTAACTCTTACTTCAACAAACCTTTCATATCCACAATCATCGTATCAACTGATTGGGGTCGGGTTCCGTCGTAATACCCGCGGATATTCCGGTTTTCGTCGAGCAGTACAAAAGCCCCGCTATGAATAAAACCACCGGGAGCCGAAGCATCTTCCGCGGCAGATATCATATACCGTTCGGCCATGCTGTAAATACTGTCTTTATCGCCCGTTAAAAAATGCCATTGATTGCCTTTAACTTCCAGCCTGTCGGCAAAATCTTTCAATACTTCGCGGGTATCATGTTCGGGATCTATGGTATGCGAAAGAATTTTCACCCGCTCCTCGTTCTGAAAGGCTTCCGTAACTCTAAGCATTTCATTTTTCATTTTAGGACAGATCGTGGGACAGGTGGTGAAGAAAAAGTCAACCACCCAAATTTTGCCTTCCACTTCTTTCTCCGTGATGGTATCGCCATTTTGGTTTATAAACCCGAAGGATACCATAGGTTCTTCACTCAGAACAGGTAATACTTTTGCTGTTATTTCCGGCTTCGAATTTGAATTTCCGCAGGAAAAAAGAAAAGCGGAAAACAACAGAATGACTATATATTTCATGGATGGGATTCAATAAACTGTTTAGCTTCTTCTATAGACAAATTCATATCGGTTCTCACCTTTTCAATTTTGCTTTTTTCATCTCTCAGATACTCCATTATCAATTCATGTTCGTAAAGACCTTGTCCGCCGTTGTATTCATGCATCCAATCCATCATGCCTTTGTCGGCAGCATCCAGTTTTTCCACTAAAGCCGTTGCTTCCATAATCACCGCATCGGATTCTGCAGTATTTGTTTGGGTCCAAGCATTAATTTTAGTTTTTAATTGCTTTCTGAATCCGACCAGTTCTCCCATCCGTGGCATTACTTCATCGTGAATTGCCATTACTTCCTTGGCCAAATCATCCTGTGATTTCTTTTGTTCTTCGGCCTTTTTGGCGCCACAACCGGTAAGAATGTGTAGTACTGCCGTAAACAACAGTAATCCTATCGTATGCTTCATAACTCAAAATTTTGACAAAGGTAATATGAAGTCCCGAGTAAAAGCAACCTATTTCAAAGCAGGACAAACTATAAGTGCTTTACTGAGTCTGTAGCATTCTGTTTGTCGAAAAAACATTTCAGAAAAACAGGGTATGCATATACCTTTATCCTGTGTTTGAAATTTTGGAATATATCAAATGGCGCATGAAAGCACATGGAAGGGCGGGCGTACATTCCCCGTTTTTATACCATCTGTGCGACAACGTTTTCCCTCAGCGGTTTAAACATGAAGAAGTAAACGCAATTCAAAAATTTAGACAAAAACTACTTACAGACCACAGCTCGATTGATATTACGGATTTAGGCGCCGGTTCAAAAAGAGGAAAATCTAACCTCCGCACAGTTTCCGAAATCATTAAAAACGCTTCTAAACCTCATGCCTGGGGAACCGTACTGCATGCATTGGCACGGGAAAGAAAACCCGAAACGATTATTGAACTGGGCACTTCGTTGGGAATAAGCGGTCTTTATCTGTCCACCGCCATTCCGGGAGGCAAACTCATCACCTTGGAAGGATGCCCCAACACCGCCCAAAAAGCCCGACAGCATGTTGATGCCTTTGGAATGAATAATGTGGAAATCCGGACCGGGAATTTTGACAACACTTTGCCTGTTTTGTTAAAGGAAATCCCTTTTGTAGAATTTGCCTACATAGACGGAAACCACACAGAAGAAGCCACCCTTCGTTATTTTGAATGGCTGAAAGCAAAATCTGACAGCCGCACCCTGCTCATTTTTGATGATATTCATTGGTCGCCCGGCATGAAAAACGCCTGGAATCAAATCATACGGGATTCAAAAACTACCTTAACGGTTGATTTATTCAGACTCGGACTTGTTTTTTTCGATACCCGCTTATCTAAACAACACTTTAATATACTTTTATAGTCTTATGAGTCATTCCATTATAAAAACCGAAAACATCACCCGAAACTTCCTTATGGGCAGTGAAGTGCTGAAAGTACTGAAGGGAATTTCGGTTGACATCAAAAAGGGCGAATATGTAGCTCTGATGGGACCTTCAGGTTCCGGAAAATCTACCTTTATGAATATTCTGGGCTGTTTGGACACCCCCTCGGGGGGAAGTTATTTTCTGAACGGAACCGATGTATCCAAAATGAGCGACAACGAACTGGCCGAAGTCCGCAACCGCGAAATCGGCTTTGTGTTCCAGACATTTAATCTGCTTCCGAGATATACGGCGCTGGAAAATGTGGCCCTTCCCTTAGTGTATGCCGGTTACAGCAAAAAAGAGCGTTTAGAAAAAGCGGCCGATGCGCTGGAAAGAGTGCAGCTGGGTGACCGTATGAAACATAAACCCAACGAGCTTTCGGGTGGGCAAAGACAACGGGTAGCCGTTGCCCGGGCCTTGGTTAACGGACCTTCCATATTGTTGGCCGACGAACCCACCGGAAATCTGGATACCAAAACCTCGCTGGAAATCATGGGGCTTTTCGATGTGATTCACCAAAGCGGGAACACCATTATTATTGTTACTCACGAAGAAGATATTGCCGCTTACACCAAACGGGTAATCCGCCTGCGCGACGGACTGATTGAATCGGACGAATTAAACACTCAGGCGGCTCATCCGTTGAATATTTGATAAACAAAAACGCGAAATGAAAATTTACACAAAAAAAGGAGATACGGGCGAAACCTCACTGTTAGGCGGTTCAAGAGTGAAAAAGTACGACATGCGTATTGAAGCCTACGGAACCGTGGATGAGCTGAACAGCTATCTGGGTCTTCTGAGAGATTTTGGGAACGAAAACAGAAAAGCGGAAATTAAAACCATTCAGGACAATCTGTTTACCATGGGTTCTCATTTGGCATTGGAACCCGGAAAAACCAATATTAAGCTTCCGCAGATAAATGAATCAGACGTAAAAGCGCTGGAAGACAGCATAGATGAAATGGATGCAACACTTCCTCCGCTTAAAAATTTCATTCTGCCGGGAGGGCATCCTTCGGTTTCACATGCCCATGTGGCACGATGTATCTGTCGCAGAGCCGAGCGCCGTTGTACAGAATTAAACGAACACTACACATACGACCCCATCATTGTGAGTTATTTAAACCGGCTTTCGGATTACCTGTTTACCCTGGCTCGGATGTTTGCATCAGAATATGGGGTAGAAGAAACCCCATGGACTCCCCGAAGCTCCGGTTAAACTTCAAATCAGGGTACCTTTGCGTAAAAGTTCGTAAAAGGTGATAAAATCAGAAAAAAAATACTTGCCGGGAAAATTGTAATTTCTACTTTTGGCCGCAAGAATAAAAGAATCATAATATATGAAAATCACAGTAGTAGGAGCAGGAAACGTAGGAGCCACATGCGCCAACGTAATTGCTGAAAGAGAATTAGCGAAAGAAGTAATCCTGATTGACATTAAAGAAGGAATTGCCGAGGGAAAATCGCTCGATATGTGGCAAACCGCCCCCGTAAACCATTATGATACCCGCATCAAAGGGTACACCAATGATTACGCGCCCACCGCAGGCTCTGAGGTGGTTGTTATTACATCCGGTTTGCCGCGCAAACCCGGAATGAGCCGCGATGACCTTATCGCAACCAATGCCGGTATCGTGAAATCGGTTACCGAAAATGTTATCAAATACTCTCCGGATGCCAAAATCATCGTGGTTTCAAACCCACTGGACGTAATGACTTATTGCGCTTTCTTAACAGCCAAAGTAGACAGCCGCAAAGTGTTTGGTATGGCCGGTATTTTGGATACTGCCCGTTACCGCGCATTCTTGGCAGAAGAGCTTGACGTTTCACCAAAGGAAATTCAGGCCATTTTGATGGGCGGACATGGAGATACCATGGTTCCTCTGCCCCGTTACACTACCGTAAGCGGAATTCCGGTAACAGAACTGGTTTCTCCTGAGCGTCTGGATGCCATCGTAGAGCGCACCAAAAAAGGCGGCGGCGAATTGGTAAACCTTATGGGAACTTCGGCCTGGTATGCTCCGGGTGCAGCAGCAGCCCAAATGGTGGAAGCTATTGTACGCGACCAAAAACGTGTAGTTCCTGTTTGTGCATGGCTTACCGGCGAATACGGAATCAAAGACCTATATCTGGGTGTTCCCGTAATCTTAGGAAAAGACGGAGTAGAAAAAATCATTGAACTTAAACTGAACGATGCCGAAAAAGAACTGCTGAACCAGTCTGCTGAGGCTGTACGTGAGGTTTGTTCTGTATTAGACAGAATGAATTCTGTTTCTGCTTAATTCACAACATATCATTTAGGAAACAGCCTTCCTATCGGAGGCTGTTTTTTTTTAATCTCCCCGATATGGCTTCTTCAATCAGAAAAACACGGATTCCATTAGAAATCCTTAACATCGACGAAACAGGCATTCACATTTGCCTCACGGTTACCCTTAATCGTAAAAAAGCCCGTATGGTTTTAGATACGGGAGCTTCGCGAACCGTTTTTGACCAGAAAGAAATAAACCGTTTTGTGAAAGAAGGTACCCGCGTCATTGATGGCAGAATGTCGGCCGGACTGGGAACTGACAGTATGGAAACCCATTCCGTCACGTTAAACTCATTCAAAATAAATGCCTTAACAAAAAAAGATTTTGAGGCTCTGGCTTTAGATCTTCATGTATTGGTAAAATCTTACGAAACCCTTGGACACGGTAACGTGGTTGGCGTTCTGGGTTCAGATATTTTATTGGAACACAATGCCGTAATCGATTTCGGAAAACAAAAACTGATTCTTTCCTATCCGAAAGATTAATGCATTTTTACCCCTTTGCAAACATATGGGGCGTATCCTTCCTTTTGTATTTTAAATACAAATACACCTCCCGGTAAAGCGGAGGCATCAAAACCCACCGATTCTCCTGCTGAAAAAATAATACGTTGCATTTCTACTCCCCGGATATCCATTACGGTTAATTCTGTTTTCCCTGTGTTATTGGGTATAGTAAATGAAACCCAATCCGAAAAAGGATTCGGAAACATTTCTGCCATTATCGCGGGTAATGAGTTATCCTGTATGGATGTATTGACAATCTGCCCGTAAAGCAGCGAAAGCCCGCCTGAATAATTACCCACCACCATATCCAATTTACCGTCATTATTAATATCAGCAACCGAAACGGCTGTCCGCATGCCTTCATAAACCAGACTGTCCGCCACGGGAGTTACCAGTTGCCATTCACCGTTCAAATTTCCTTTGAGTCCTTTAAAATGAAATATGCGCCCACTAAATGAACCACAGAACAACTGAAAATCATTCGCATCGGCAAATACATAAGGAGTACTGAATCCATAAAAGCTGAGCGTTTGATCTACCGTATTCACGCCCCCGATATTTAAAACCGTAGGTGTAGATGAAAACATGGGAATAAGTGCGGTGCCGTTGTTTTTATAAAAATTGAGTCGGCCGGCCCGGCTTCCCACCAGCAAATCAAGTTTACCGTCTTCATCCAAATCGAACAGAAAAGGCGCACTAAATTGAGGTTCCTGAATACCTGAAAAATTAGCCGCTTCTAAAGTGAATTGGGGAATCTGCCCTGCACCTGCATTATTCTTATAATAATGAAGCCTTCCGTTTGACTCTCCCACAATCATATCCAAGTCGCCGTCACCGTCTAAATCGCCAAAAGTGGGCATGAGTCCATCCAGGTTGGCGGAAGAAAGATTACCAAAATCGGCAGAAAAGAAAGTAAACTCAGGAGCAGAAGCCGTACCTGTGTTCCGGTAAGCCCTCAAGCGGGAATCATAATTCGAGGTGCTGACAAAATATCCGTAGTTGCCAATAACCAAATCCTGTAGCCCGTCCCCGTCAAAATCTACAAAAACAGGGTGCGCCCCTTCTCCCATATCCAACATGGTATTTTGAAGAAATCCTTTTTGAACCAATTGAAAAGAAGGCAAAGAATCAAAACCCGAGTTTTGATAGTGCCAGATGCTTTTAAAATTATCGGAGCGGCCGGCCGCCGTGGGTGCTACAAGCAAATCCTTTACGCCGTCGTTATTTACATCCATATACACTCCTGCCGGGAAAACCGTGGTATTCACCGGAAAACTCCCGCCCACCTGCGCCGGAAAATTTATCTGCACCTGAGTCATCTGGGCCGTTTGCTGGGTACCGCCGTTTATCAAGAGCACCATGTTATTGTAATTGATATCCCCAAGCACCAGGTCTTTTTTGGAATCGCCGTTTACATCCAATAGCAAAAAGCTGGAACCGGCATGACGAAGGTTTCTTCCACAATCTGCATTAAGAGAAACGGCATTGGTAAATCCATCTTCGGCGAAATTTCCCCAATTACGGGTAACCAACTCAAATTTCAGGCTGTCGAGATGCCCATACAATTCCATGGACAGATTTCTATGATAATCCACACAGCCTCCAAACACGTCAAACGCTAAAAAATCCAAATCTCCGTCGCCGTCAATATCTTCGATACCGGGCAAATCGGACGCGGGAACAAAAATGCTGGTATTTATATTTTCATAATCTGAAAAAAGCAGGTTTACTACTTTTTCGAATTTAAGGCCTTCAGACGCTGACCCTATATTTTTATAGATACGTGTTCCTCCCGAGTAATAGGTAAACAAATCCGCTTGTCCGTCGCCGTTATAATCTTTAAAAACAAGCCATTCAGTCATCGGCGGAAAAAACTTTCTGTATTCGGGAGCATATCGGTAAGCAACCGTTCCGGCTACACCTTGATTCAAAAAAGGAATGACTTTATTTCCGGATTTATCAAAAATAACCAAGTCGGCAATTCCATCATAATCCAGGTCAATTTCTCCCATGACTACAAAATTCAGTCCTCCGGCCCAAGCATTTTTTAGAGAACCTGAATTTTCAATAAGCATTACAGAATCAGCCCTTTCAAAACGATAAACTCCTTGGGCGAATGAAGAAAATGAGCAAAAAAGAAAAAACGTGTAAAAGATTATCAGTAAGGCGCTTCTCATTCCTCAAAGTTAAAAAAAGAGGCTTGATAAAGAATAGTCCTAAAACAAATTGGTAAATAATCTTTCAAATGATATATTTGCCGGCTAAAATTTTAGGAGAAATACCCTGTAATAAGATATGCAAAATAAAGCATTTATAAGTTTCATCGCCATCGTGTTGGCACTGGCATGTATATACCACCTATCGTTTACGGTGGTTACGAAAAAAGTAGAAAGCGACGCTGCGGCTTATGCAAACGGCGACTCCAGGCTCGAAAGAGCTTATCTGGATTCTGTAGCGAATCTGCCGCTATTAGGAGAATTTATGTATGAGTACACCGGGTTGTACTCCTATCAGAATGCCAAGCAGCGCGAACTGAATCTGGGTCTTGACCTTAAAGGCGGGATGAACCTTACCTTAGAAGTATCTGTAGCCGACCTGTTGAAGGTGATGGCCAACAACAGTGAGGATCCTGTATTTACTGCTGCATTAGCGAAAGCCAAAGAACAGTCTGCCAAAAACAATACTGACATCATTGACAATTTTGTGGCGGCTTTGAAAGAAACTGACCCTAATGTAAATTTAGCCAGTGCCCGTCTGTTTGGTCATAAAGACCAAACCATGATTAATGTAAACATGACGAACGATGAGGTAATCAGCATTCTTCGCAGAGAGGCCGATCTGGCTATCCAACGTACGTTTGAGGTATTGAATTCACGTATCGACCAGTTTGGGGTTACCCAGCCTAATATTCAGAAACTGGAAGCCACAGGCAGAATCCTGATTGAATTACCCGGGATCAAAGATCCGGACAGAGCCGTGGAATTAGTTCAAAAAACAGCCAAACTGGAATTCTGGGAAACCTACGACATGCGTAAATTGATTGCGCCAATTTCTAAAATTGATGAGTATCTGGCTAAAGTAAAAAAAGCGCAAAACGCAACTTCTGAAGCCGCAGACACAACCATTGCAGAGAGCACAGAAATCGTAGATACAGCTGCAACCGCAGAAAACACGCCTTCACTAAATCTAACCGAGACAACGGATACCGCCAAAGAAGATACGGCCAGTTCATTAGAAACCCAAAGTCTTGAAGAATTCAAAAAAGACCATCCTTTATTAGGTATTTTAGACATTGCTTATGCTTTAGATCCACAAACTCAGCAGAGAACGTATGTTCAAGGCCCCATCTTAGGTTATGTGATGACCAAAGATACCGCTGAATTCAACACTTATATGCGTATACCTCAGGTAAAATCGATGTTACCCAAGGATGTGAAACTGATGTGGGGAAATAAAACCATTCCCAACACTCCTGCTTTAGAACTGTATTGCATTTTCTCACCCAGAAGAGATGGCAAAGCGGCCTTAGATGGCGATGTAATCACAGATGCATCGTTTGAAAAAAATGATCAGGGTGGCGGCTTTATGGTTAGAATGACCATGAACAGCGAAGGAGCTGACAAATGGGCTAAACTGACTGAAGCGAATATTGACCGCAGTATTGCCATTACCTTAGATGGAATGGTATACAGTGCTCCCAACGTTAAAGATAAAATTACGGGAGGAATTTCAACCATTACCGGTAACTTCAACTTTGATGAAGCCAAAACCTTAGCCGCTGTATTAAAAGCGGGTCAGCTTCCGGTACCTGCAACCATCGTGGAGAAAGCGGTAGTAGGCCCCTCCATGGGTAAAGAAGCTATCCGTGCAGGATTATTCTCTATGGTAATAGCCTTGTTGGTAGTTCTTATTTACATGGCATTTTATTATGGTAATGCGGGTATCACGGCTAACATTGCGTTATTGGCGAACGTATTCTTCTTAGTAGGTGTACTTGCTTCCCTAGGGACCACATTAACTCTACCCGGTATTGCCGGTATCGTACTTACCTTCGGTATGTCGGTAGATGCCAACGTACTGATTTTTGAACGTATCCGAGAGGAACTCCGGGATGGAAAAGGATTAAAACTGGCTATTTCCGACGGATATTCCAGAGCCTATAGTTCTATCATCGATGCGAACGTAACCACATTGCTTACGGCCATTATCCTGATGGTTTTCGGGGCGGGTCCTGTAAAAGGATTTGCGGTGGTATTGTTTGCGGGAATTTTAACGTCATTATTTTCGGCCATTTTTATCACCCGTTTGGTGTTTGAAGCCCAATTGGCAAGAAAAAAATCAATTAAATTCTCCATTAAGGCGACTGAAGGAGCATTCTCTAATACGAATTTCGACTTCGTGGGTAAACGAAAAATGTTCTACATCGTCTCAGCCGTTATTATTGCCATAGGCTTTGTATCCTTCTTTACCAAAGGATTTAATCTGGGGGTAGATTTAAAAGGAGGTAGAACCTATACCGTAGCTTTTGATAATAACAATATCAATACTCAGGCAATTGCCGATGCATTAACACCGCAATTTGGCGGAGAAGCTCCCGTGGTAAAACTTTTTGGTTCTAACGATAAAATCAAAATCATCACTAAATATAAATTTGATGATTCTACACCCGAAACTGAAACAGCTGTAGTTAATCTGATTTATGATGCGGTGAAAGGATTTTATACAACTGCACCCAGCTTAGAAGATTTTGCGGATGAAAACTCCGGAATCGGACTGGCCAGTTCAGAAAAAGTGGGACCCAGTATTGCCGGCGATACCAAAACAAAATCCATTTATGCCATTGCATTCAGTATAGTATTGATGTTCCTTTACATCATGATTCGATTCAAAGGATGGCAATTTGGGGTGGCAGCCATCGTCGCCTTGATGCATGACGTATTATTGGTTCTGGCCTGTTTCTCAATTTTTGACGGTATTTTACCATTCTCACTGGAAATCGACCAGGCAATTATCGCTGCCGTGCTTACGGTAATCGGTTACTCTATCAACGATACCGTGGTTGTGTTTGACCGTATCCGTGAATATTTCAACGACCATAAACGCGGAACCATCGGAACTCTGGTAAATAAAGCGCTTAACAGTACCTTATCCAGAACATTCAACACCTCATTTACCACTTTAGTGGTATTGTTGATTATCTTCATATTTGGAGGCCCAGGAATCAAATCTATGTCCTTTGCCCTGTTGGTTGGTATCGGTGTAGGTACTTATTCTTCTCTTTTCATTGCCTCACCTATCGTGATTGATTTGAAAAAACGGATAGGAAAAGAAAAAGAAGAAAGCGTAGCATAATTAAATCATCAAAATATGAGAAAGCCGTTTCATCATTGAAACGGCTTTCGTACTTTTGGGGCATGCAAATAGTATACTTTCTGAATATCGGAACCGGCGAACTGCTGGTCATCATACTTTTTGTATTGCTCTTTTTCGGATCCAAGAGCATCCCAGATTTAGCAAGAACACTCGGAAAAGGGATGCGGGAAATTAAAAATGCTTCGGATGCGGTGAAACGTGAAATTTCCGACAGCGTGAAAATAGCAGACGAAAAAATCCAAACCCGCAGAACCGAAATTGAAAACGAATATCGAAAAACGCTGGACCAAATAGAAGATGAAGAAAACCTTCCGAAAGGTTGATTTTTTCAATAAAAACGCTTGGTTTCTAAAATTTTATTACTTTAGCACATTAACGAGATTCATAGGTTATAATAATTATGAAGAAAACACTGACCTTATCATTAGCTGTATTTACGCTTACAGCCCTAACATTTACAACGGTTTCTGCGCAAAAGCCCGTAGGAAAATGTGGTAACAAATACTCGGAAGAAGGAGACAAATTCTACGAAGCCGGGTTTTATTATCAAGCCTACATGGCCTATGAGAAATCATTGAAAAAAGCATCTAAAGACAAAGAAGCTAAAGCTTGTATTACTTACCAGATTGCCCGTTGTTTTCACAAAACAGGTGATTTGAAAAAAGCTGTTCAATGGTACACCAAAGCAGATAAAGCCGGCTACAATGACGATCCATACATGTTTATGACTGTGGCTCTTGCCCAGAAAAAACAAGGTGAGTACGAAGCCGCCAAATTATCATTTGAAGAATATGCCAAGAAGAATCCGGAAGATACCCGCGGCGATTTAGGTGCTAAATCTTGCGTTAATGCAGCCAAATGGAGAGATAATCCAACCTGCTATCAGGTAAACAACCTGAAAGCGTTAAACTCCAAAGCGGATGACTACGCACCTGTATATGCCAGCAAAAAAAGTGATGTGATCATCTTTACTTCCTCTCGCGAAGGGGCTAAAGGAAAACCTGACGGAATCGTGGGCGAATTACCTGAAGACTTATTCCAGGTAAAAATTGATAAAAAAGGAAAGTGGAGTTCTCCGGTTGCCTTATCTGAAAAAATCAATTCAAAAAGCAGCGAAGGAGCCTCTGCCATAAATAAAAAATTCAATACACTTTATTTCACCCGTTGTGCTGCGGATAAAAGAAAAAAAGTAGGCTGTCAGATTTTTGAATCTAAGAAACAAGGTCAGGATTGGGCTGAAGCCGTTTTGATTGAATTAGCGGCTGATTCTTTAGTATCGGGTCACCCGGCAATTTCTGCTGATGGAAATACGATGATATTTGCCTCAAATATGCCCGGCGGACAAGGCGGAATGGATCTTTGGATGGCTCAGTATGACCGCAGAAAGAAAACGTTTTCCAATCCGGTAAATCTTGGTCCGGAAATCAATTCACCGGCCAACGAAATGTATCCTTATTTACGTGCTGATGATAAGTTATATTTTTCATCAGACCGCATTGAAGGAATGGGAGGTTTAGATATTTATAAAGCCGACCTATTAGAGCCCAACAAATGGGGGAAAACCGATAACATGCGAGCTCCTATCAATTCTGAAGGAGATGATTTTGGTATCGTGTTCGACGGAATCAACGAGAAAGGTTTATTTACTTCTGACCGTAAAGGCGGACGTGGTGGTGATGATATCTACACTTTTGATGTAAGCAAATCTACTTTGAACATTATCGCTACTGTATATGATGTGGATACCAAACAACCTGTTTCAGGAGCTAAAGTAATGTTCACTCCTACTAACAGTGATCCAAAAGAACTGACTACAGATGCAACCGGTAAAGTAAATCTTCAGGAAGCTGGTTTTAACGAATTGTATCAATTGGTGGCTTCTAAAGAAAAATACTTTAACGGTCAGGGACAAGCCTCCACACAGGGTATAGATCCTATGTACAATTGTAAAGATTCAACTATTACGGTTGATTTATTTATAAAAACATCGGATGTGCCGCTTCTATACGATGTATTATTTGAATTCAACAAATGCTTCTACTATCCTGAGTTCACCGATACGTTGGACAAGATTGTAAAAATCATGAAAGAAAACCCCAAAATGCGGGTTGAGTTAGGTGCCCACACCGACTCCAGAGGTAGCAATCCGGCCAACCAGAAACTTTCTGAGTGTCGTGCTGAGGAAGTAGTAAAATATGTGGTTAGCAAAGGAATCGAAAAAGAGCGTCTTACTTCAAAAGGATATGGTGAAGAAGAGCCCCGTGTATTGGAAAAAGCAATTGATGGAATTCCTTCCGGAACTAAACTTACCGAGGAATACATCAACGGTTTACCTACAGAAGATGCACGCGAAAAAGCACACAAGCTTAACCGTCGTGTAACCTTGAAGAAAATAGCCGATGACTATGTTCCAAAAGAAGTTCCGAAGAAAGAAGAAGAATAGTTAATTCATTCATATTAAAAAGAGCATTCGTTAATCGCGGATGCTCTTTTTCTTTTTAAACAAATTCCACTTACTTGGGTATCTTTGCAGCAAATTAGAATATGAGTCAGCCATCCAAATATGACTTACGTGGCGTATCTGCCGATAAGGGAGAAGTGCACGAAGCCGTAAAAAATCTAGATAAAGGGTTATTTCCAAATGCATTCTGTAAAATCCTTCCGGATTATACCGGAAATGATTCGCAATATTGCAATATCATGCACGCCGATACGGCCGGTACCAAAACCTCACTGGCATATATCTATTGGCGCGAAACCCAGGATAATTCCGTTTGGGAAGGCATTGTACAAGACAGTATTGTCATGAATCTGGATGATATGGCCTGTGCCGGCGCTATTTATAATATTGTTCTTTCATCCACTATCGGAAGAAATAAAAATTACATCACGGGCGAAGTACTGGGCCACCTGATTGGAGCTTCTCAAAAGTTGGCCTATAAACTGGCTAAATATGGCATTAAACTGCATTTGGCCGGAGGCGAAACTGCCGATGTGGGCGATATTGTCCGCACCCTGGATGTAGGTTTTACGGCATTTGCCCGTTTCCCTAAACATGAAGTGATCGATATTCAAATCAAGCCCGGAAATGTAATCGTAGGTTTTGCATCCTACGGTCAGGCAGAGTGGGAAAGCGAATATAACGGCGGTATGGGTTCTAATGGACTTACTTCTGCCCGCCACGACGTGTTTACTAAAGAATACGCCCAAAAATATCCCGAATCGTATGATAAAACCAACCAACCCGATGAATTAGTATACGCCGGAAAACTCAAACTGACCGATATTGAACCGGAAACCGGAATGACTTACGGAAAACTGGTGCTCTCCCCTACCCGTACGTATCTGCCTTTGCTCATAAAACTCATACCCCGTTTCAGAGATAACATAAGCGGAATGATTCACTGCACAGGTGGCGGACAGACCAAAGTGATGAAGTTCGTGGAAAATGTGCATATCATTAAAGACAATCTGCTTCCCATTCCGCCGCTGTTCAGAATCATTCGGGAGCAATCGGGAACTGATCCGAAAGAAATGTACAAAGTGTTTAACATGGGCCACCGGTTAGAAATTTATACCGATGCCGCCTCTGCCGAAGAAATGATTACCATGTCTAAATCTATGGGTATAGAAGCCCAAATCATCGGAAGAGTGGAAGCCTCTGAACAGCCAAAACTCACCCTAACCTCGGAATGGGGAACGTTTAATTATTAAATTTTTACGGAGTGCCAATTCGTGTTGATTGCTCCATTTTATAGAATATCATGTTAGATAAATTACAGGCCATACATATCCGCTTCGAAGAGTTGGGAAAACAACTCACGGACCCCTCCGTTATTTCGGACGTTAAAAAATTCATCAGGCTCAATAAGGAATACAAAGACCTGGAACCGTTAATGGAAGGGTACGAACGTTACAAAAAGCTTACGGACGATATCCGCTCAGCCAAAGATATGCTGGTGAATGAAAAAGATCCCGAGTTCAGAGAAATGGCCCGCGAAGAATTAACCAACGCAGAAGCCGAACTGGAAGAACTGCAGGAAAAAATCCGGGTGATGATGATTCCCAAAGACCCCGAAGACAGCATGGATGCCATTATGGAAATTCGGGCCGGAACCGGAGGAGACGAGGCTGCATTATTTGCCGGCGATTTGTGGAGAATGTACACCCGCTATTGCGAGAAAAAAGGTTGGAAAGTGGAAACCGTGGACTTTACTGAAGGTACAACGGGCGGCTATAAAGAGGTAGTTTTTGAAGTATCAGGAACCGATGTGTATGGTACCTTGAAATACGAATCCGGAGTACACCGGGTGCAACGGGTACCCGAAACCGAATCGCAGGGTAGAGTACATACATCGGCGGCCTCCGTGGTGGTGTTACCCAAAGTGGATGATTCCATCGAGATTAATATTAACCCGGCCGATTTGGAAGTGACCACAGCCCGAAGCGGCGGAGCAGGCGGACAGAACGTAAACAAGGTGGAAACCAAAGTGCAGATGCTGCACAAACCCACCGGTATTATGGTGATGTGCCAGATAGAACGCTCACAGCTGGGCAACCGTATACGCGCCATGGAAATGCTGAAAGCCAAATTGTACGACATGGAGCTCACTAAAAGAACGGGCGATGTGGCCTCGCGCCGTAAAACGATGGTAAGCACCGGCGACCGGAGTGCCAAAATACGCACCTACAACTGGCCTCAGGGCCGCGTAACCGATCATCGGGTAAATTATTCCAGCCATAACCTGCAATCGGTAATCGATGGCAATATTGATGATTTTATTCACGAACTGATGAACGCCGAAAATGCCGAAAAACTCAAAGAAGGCGTTACCCAATAACCCAACAACTGTATGAATCTTGCTGAACTAAAACATACGATTGCCCACAAAAAAAACTTCCTGTGTGTGGGATTGGATACCGATTTGGAAAAAATTCCTTCGTTTTTGAATGAATATGACGACCCCGCCTTTGAGTTCAACCGACGCATCATTGATGCCACCCGCGATTTTTGTGTGTCGTATAAAATAAACACGGCCTTTTACGAAGATAAAGGAACCGACGGCTGGGAAACCTTGCTGCGTACGGAAGCCTATATCGGAAATGCCCATTTTAAAATTGCCGATGCCAAGCGCGGCGATATCGGCAACACGTCGGACCGGTATGCCAAAGCCTTTTTTGAAGAAGCAGGCTTTGATGCCGTTACGGTGGCTCCCTACATGGGCCACGATTCCATTTCGCCTTTTTTGAAATACGAAAATAAATATGCCATCATGCTGGCCCTTACCAGCAATCCCGGGGCTGATGATTTTCAGTTGCAGAAACTGGAAAACGGGCAATACCTGTTTGAAAAAGTGGTGGCTACTTCCCAACATTGGGAGGGCAGCGAAAGACTGATGTATGTAACCGGCGCCACGCGTCCTGAATATCTCCAAAAGATCAGGGCTTTGGCTCCTGAAACATTTTTACTGGTTCCCGGTGTGGGTGCACAGGGCGGTTCGCTGAGCGAAGTGGTAAAACATGGAAAAACGAACGCTATCGGCCTGTTGATTAACGCTTCCCGCTCCATCATTTACGCATCAAACGGAGAAGATTTTGCCGAAAAAGCCGGCGAAGAAGCCAAACGTTTAGCCGAAGAAATGACCTTCTACTTCTAGAAAAAGGTAAGCTACCCTTTGGAACTTACGCCTTTGTCGATATCGAATGTGATTTTGATTTTTCTGTTTTTAGAAAAATTCCCGGTTTGGGTCCATTCAAAATCCCAACTGTAGTTATTGTCTTTTGTTCTTTCTTCCCAGTTGCCTTCAAATTGGGCCATAAGAACGGCTCTTACTTTGTGGTTCCCTTTGGGAATGGAAACTGTTACAGAGTTAGGTTTTGTCTGAATCAGCGGAGTACTTTCTCCGACTACCTGATCGTCCACATAAACCACCAATTTGGATACATATGCATATCCTTCGATGGTATTAGTTACCTGATACGAAAAAGTAAGGTTGACGGGTTTTGCAGATTGTGCCATTACGGTTTGTACCAAAACCAGACAAAAAAGGGCTAAAAGTGTTTTCTTAATCATGATGTAAATTTTGAGCTAATGTATCGGAAAATTTGAAATCAAATAATTACGCATACGGAGTATTTTTTAGGGTAACTCACTTTTAAATTGTGACTTAAATCCCTCCCAGGCTTCCGTTTTATAAAGGCTTTTTCCAAAATAGGTCAAAATCGGTTCTAAACTTTGGGGCTCCTGATAACCGGGAAGCGGTTGAATGATTCCAAATTCTTCATCCAAAAATATCAGGGTCGGATACGACATTTTCCCGTTCATCAATTCTGCCGGAAGCTCATGATAACCACGGTTTCCCGAAGGAACAAATTTAAAGGTACGGCCTTTGAAAACTATGTCTTTTTTATGTTCCCCGTCCAACTTCACGGCATAAAAATGTTTAGACAACAACGAAACAATCACGGGATTCGTCATGGTATTCGCATCCATTTTTTTGCACCAGCCGCACCAGTCGGTATATACATCCACCATGATTTTTTTAGGATTTTTCTCCATAAGCGGAACCATCTGTTCCCAGGTGAACCATTGAACCGAAGTATTTTGTGCATAGCCCGAAAAACCGGTAACCGCAACCAAAACAAACGCAAAAAGATTTTTCATATACGTGTTAAACTGAATTCGAAGGTAACGAATATTTACTCCCGAATGATATAGACATTCTTTAATTATTTCGATTCGCTATATGAAGAAAAGACCCTGTTTCGGGGGACAAAACAGGCTGCTTATAGAATGTCTGCCCTACACTTTAGCTGATTAGGATACTTTCGGTTAAAACATAATCATCATGAAACTAAAAACGATTTTACTGGCTGCAGCTCTTCTGAGCGGAATGACCGGGGCCATGGCCCAGAAAAAAGTATTGAACTGCCCGAACCTGAACGGCGAAACCATAACCGTGGATTTATCGGTAAAACCCACCGGTAGCTATCTTTACAAAAGCGAATATGACGCAAATTATGTTGATTTCAGACAATATTATGTGTCGTATGATTTGGCCAAAGATCAGGTTACCATTAAATCGGTGAATACCAACGCTAAAAAAGATGTTGTACTCTATAAAGAAATTGTATTCGAAAAAGCCTTGTTAGATTTTGACCGCACTGAATACGAGCCCAGCGAAAGCTATTGTGTGTTAGGGCTACAGATGAAAAACTACAACAAAGCCATTACCGAGTTTACCTGCAACTTGGAAACCGGAAAACAGAGTTCATCAAAAGATTCGTATGAGCCCTTTTACTTTAAGACAAAAGCGGAAGCCGAAGCCTTTGTGAATCACATTAAGAACTTGAAATAATTAACCCCCTCAAAAAGAAAAAGGACAGAAATTTCTGTCCTTTTTTTTATGCTTATTATGTTGGAATTACGACTCCAATGCATCTACCAGCGCATGGTCGTAGCGATGTTTAAGCGAACCAATATGGCCAAACGGCTCTCCATCTACCACGGCTTCCTTACCGGCCACCGTGCCCAGAAATAACGCCGGAAGATTCATGCCTTTTACGGCCGCTTCAAATGCTTCTTTATGTTCAGGCGCTACGGTAACTACCGCTCTGCCCTGGCTTTCGCCGAATAAAAAGGCATCCTTACGGAAGGCAGAATCCGTATTTACATTGAACCCAAAACCTGAAGTAAAGGCCTTTTCGAGAAGGCAGGCAATCAATCCGCCGTCCGAAATGTCATGGGCCGATTTAATCAGTTTGGCAGCAATCAGGCTGCGCACACTGCGGTGCATGTGGTGTTCCTCTTCCAGATTCAGATAAGGAGCCGGTGAGTTTTTGATTCCCACGTAGCTGAACAGATATTCCGAAGACGCGATATCATCCGTCATTTTACCGATTACATACACCAGATCACCTTCATTTTTGAACGGTATCGTCATCTGCAGCGATACATCATCCATTAAGCCCACCATACCGATGGTAGGGGTAGGAAACACGGGAACGGTCTGTCCGGCAAAAGTGGACTGGTTGTAAAAACTCACATTTCCGCCGGTTACGGGAGTTTCAAATTCCAGACAGGCTTTGCTCATACCTTTGATGGCATGCACAAACTGCCAGTACACTTCCGGGTTGTAAGGATTTCCGAAATTCAGGCAGTTGGTAACGCCCAATCCTTCGCCGCCGCTCACGGCAATATTTCGGGCGGCTTCGGCCACGGCAATGGCACAACCCGTTTCGGGGTCGGCTTGTACATAGCGGCTGTTGCAGTCCACCGTCATGACCAAGGCTTTGCGGCTGCCTTTTATGGCCACCACCGGCGCATCCGTGGGCGCGTTGGTACTCATGTTTACGGTGCCCACCATGCTGTCGTATTGGTTATACACCCAGCGTTTGGAGGCAATATTCAGACTTCCGATTAAAAACTCGGTTACTTCTTTGTAAGAAGCCGGCTGAGCCACCGTGGAAGGATCAAATTTTTTGTTTTCGGCAAAATAGGCCGGTTCGGTGTATTCGCGGTGATACACGGGAGCGCCGTCGCCCAGGGTGAGCGATTTGGCCGGAAGATCGGCTACTTTTTCGCCGTGGAAGAAGAATTCCAGCTGTCCGCCTTCGGTTACTTCGCCAATCTGCACACATTGCAAGTCCCACTTGTCAAACACACGCTGTACCACGTCTTCCTGCCCTTTTTTCACCACCACGAGCATACGCTCCTGCGATTCGGAAAGCAGCAGTTCAAAAGGCAGCATATCGGCCTGACGGGTAGGCACTTTATCTAACCAGATTACCATCCCGTGATCGCCTTTGGCGCTCATTTCGGCAGTGGAGCAGATGATGCCGGCGGCACCCATATCCTGCATGCCCACCACGGCATCGGTTTTTATCAATTCTAAAGACGCTTCGAGCAGTAATTTTTCCTGAAACGGATCGCCCACCTGCACGGAGGGCAGATTTTTGGCGCTTTCTTCGGTAATGTCTTCACTGGCAAAAGAAGCGCCGTGGATTCCGTCTTTCCCGGTGGCCGAACCCACGATAAACACCGGATTACCCACTCCGTAAGAAATCGCCGAAACAATGCGGTCGGTTTTTAAAATGCCCACCGACATGGCGTTTACCAGCGGATTCTGAGTAAAGCACTCATCAAAAAACACCTCGCCGCCCACGGTAGGCACACCGAATGCATTTCCGTAATCGCCGATTCCTTTCACCACCCCTTTGATGATGCGTTTGGTTTTGGGATTTTTGATGTCGCCGAAGCGGAGCGAATTCAACTGGGCAATGGGACGGGCGCCCATCGTAAAAATATCGCGGTTGATACCGCCCACCCCGGTGGCCGCACCCTGATAGGGTTCAATGGCGCTGGGGTGATTGTGTGATTCAATTTTAAAAGCACAGCCGAGACCGTCGCCTATGTCGATAAGGCCGGCGTTTTCTTCACCGGCTTCGGCCAGCATGCGTTTTCCTTTTTTGGGAAGCGTTTTGAGCCAGACGATGGAATTTTTGTAGGAACAGTGTTCGCTCCACATGCCGGAGTAGGCGCACAATTCGGTAAAATTGGGCGTTCTGCCTAAAATCTCTTTAATTTTTTCAAACTCTTCGGGAAGAAGACCGAGTTTTTTGGCGGTATCTACCGTAGTGGGCGCATGAAGCGAGGCAGTTTCTGAAGACATAAACAGGTGCTTTTTATAAGCCGCGAAAGTACGCATTTCATCGGAATTTAGCAGGTGCGAATGCTTAAATGTTTGGCTGTTTAATTGTTCTTATGTTCTTTTGTTGGATGCCTTGATTTGGTTAATCGTTATCCGTTAATAGTTATCCGTTAATAGTTATCGGTTAATGGTCCAAATCATCAGTACGTTTCTGTCCTTTATCTTTTATCCTTTTTCCTTTGTCATTTCCAATCAGCACATTGATTCATCAGCACATTTCTTGGCTCTTGGCTCGGTTAATGGTTATACGTTAATTGTTATCCGTTAATGGTCCAAATCATCAGTACGTTTCTGTCCTTTATCTTTTATCCTTTTTCCTTTGTCATTTCCAATCAGCACATTGATTCATCAGCACATTTCTTGGCTCTTGGCTCGGTTAATGGTTATACGTTAATTGTTATCCGTTAATGGTCCAAATCATCAGTACGTTTCTGTCCTTTATCTTTTATCCTTTTTCCTTTGTCTTTTCCAATCAGCACATTGATTCATCAGCACATTTCTTGGCTCTTGGCTCTTGGTTCATGATTCTGTTAATCTTTATCCGTTAATGGTCCAAAATCATCAGTACGTTTCTGATAGTGCCTAAAAAAAGTTGACAGTTTCATGCTGATAATAAAAAATAAATCAG
>JAKRSD010000005.1 GCA_022402535.1 Flavobacteriales bacterium
TCAAATTGATTTTTTACTATTTTCGGGAACAGAACGGAAGTTTTTAGACAAACTGCCGTTACCTGCAAGCATATGTAGCAACAATAAAACAGTTTAATAGACAAGGAAAAAATTCAAATGTCATATAGAGATAGTGCCTCATATGGAAAACGACAAGAATTTAAAGCAATTGCAAAATTGTTAGAATTAGGATTTGACGTTTACTCAACCTTGGTTGACGACCAAGGTATTGATTGTGTCATTAGAATAGATAGCAAACGATATTTAGACATACAAATAAAAGCAAGAAGCAAAACTTGTTCATTAAAAAACAGAGGTTATTTCCCATTACTATCTATCAAAGAAAAAAACGACAATTATTTTTTTGTTTTTTACTCTGAAATGATTGATACGTATTGGGTAATTCCATCTTCAGACATTATGCGAATGGCACACGAAGACAAAACAAATGTTAGTTTAAATAAAAATGGGACTAATGCGGGAAAATATGCGGCACGAGTAGCAGGAAATAATTGTAACCCTCTTCCGCAATTTGACAAATACAAAAACGAAAAAGGTTTTGCTTTATTAAAATAATTAAACAACAAAAAATATATGGCGACAGCATTTGACATAAAAATTCTTTGGACAGTCTTTAAAGACATAGGAACTTTTTTATCGGGACAAGCTGATAAGAAAAAAAATAGCGTAGTTAATGCTCATAAAGCTATCAATACAGCTTTCATAAAAACGTATGATTATTTACGCAATAGGAATGGGCAGTATGTTCCGAACATAGAATTAGCGGAAGTTTGGAATCAAGCATCTGCTTCAATTATGGTAGTTGACCAAGGACTTGGCGAAATGCTTTATCATAAATCACGATTTTGGTTAGACCCGCAATTATATATCAATCTTAATCGGGACAGTGAAATTATTGAACTAAACCAAGTCATTGACGAAATGGAGAAATTAAGAATGAGATTAACCTAATAGACAAAATGCCAGCTGCTAACACGGGTTTTGCGTCAGGCGGGGTGACGTGCAAACTTGCAGTTTTGTGCTTCTATTCAAGTTCAGTGCTGGTTGACACTTTTGTGCTCCGAAACCCGCCCGAACGCAAAGCCCGAAACCGTTAAAATTTAAATTACCCCACAAAATAGAACACCCACCCGCTTCGGCGGCTTACCTCTTTTTCGCCGCTGCACGGCTAAAAAGCAGGTGGAGGCCTCTAAGCCCCGTTTTCTTTTTTGTTGGCTGTTTTCCTTACCTGGAAATGCAATACCGAGTGTAACAAACATGAGATTCAAAAAATAAATGAATCCTCCCTTTTTTCGGTCGTGTTAAAACCGCCACCTTCTACCATCTGCAAACCCTAATACAGCAACTCTAAAAAATTTAGTGAAACCGTTAATCCGAATCGTTAAATAGATTTTCTTTATCCTCAAAATAGATTATATAAACCATGGCTTCAGGAATATTTGCCATTTTAGACGACATCGCAGCCTTAATGGATGATGTGGCCGTTAACGCCAAACTTGCCACCAAAAAAACCGCCGGAATTCTGGGTGATGATCTGGCCGTGAATGCCGAAAAATCTACAGGGTTTGTCTCTTCCAGGGAAATTCCGGTGTTGTGGGCCATTACCAAAGGTTCATTTATTAACAAGCTAATTATTGTGCCTTTAACCTTGCTGCTCCATGTGTTTTTACCTTCTGCCATCATCGTTATACTCATACTGGGTGGTTTTTACCTGGCCTTTGAAGGGGTGGAAAAAATGGTAGAATACTTCTTTCATAAAAAACACACGGCAAAGCCCGCTGCTGATGCTGAAATGACACAGGATGCCGAATTGGAAAAAGTAAAAATAAAATCCGCGATCACCACCGATTTTATTCTTTCTGTGGAAATCGTAATCATTGCGTTAAGCACGGTGTTAGATAAAAGCCTGATTATGCAAATTTTAACCTTATCTGCGGTTTCCATAATAGCCACCATAGGCGTTTACGGCCTTGTCGCGCTGATTGTGCGCATGGATGATTTGGGATGGACGCTGATTGAAAAATCGAATAAAAAAGGGTTGGCAAATGCGTTGGGTATGTTGCTGGTAAAAGCCCTGCCGCTTGTAATCAAGGCTCTATCGGTGGTTGGAACCCTGGCCTTATTGCTTGTGTCGGGCGGTATATTTTCGCACAATATTGAATATTTGCACCACCTGTTATCCGGGTGGCCAAGCATACTGAAAGAATTTATTTTTGGCCTGCTGGGCGGAATAGTTGCGTGGGTTTTAATCACTCTTGTCAAGAAAACCATTTCACTGTTTAAAAACTGATTTAGATTAACTGAATCCGTGTACCTTCGTCCCAATACACGTTTGATTTGTCACCCCAACTAAAATCCATCGCAAAGAAGTCGCTTCTGGTGTTCATTACACTGATCTTCTCTTTTTTCAGTTATTTGCTTTTACGGCCATCGCTTATTATTCCCAAAGAACAGGTCATTGCCGAATTGAAAATGCCGGGTTCCCAATTTTTCAGATGGAATAACATCGATATACATTACACAGACGAGGGAAGCGGAATTCCCCTGCTGATGGTTCACGGTTTTTCGGGATCGCACCGCAATTTTCAGAAAATTACGGAGTTGTTCGACCTGACAAAATACCGTATCATCCGGGTGGATTTACCCGGTTTCGGATTATCTGACTTCCCCGAGGAAGAAAACGACTACCTTGCCATGTATCAAAACTTCATGAAAGATTTTGAAGATCATCTGCAGCTCAAAAATTACTACCTGATCGGGAACTCCATGGGAGGCAGTATATCGCTTATGGCTGCCCATGACCGCCCGGAAAACATAAAGGGTTTGATACTTTGTGGCAGTGCAGGGTATGATATACAGAACTCACGGAAAAACGCACTGCGTATTTTCAGATTTAAATTTGCAGAAAAACTCTTTGCAAAGGGAATTCCGCTGTGGATAAACCGAAGCACGGTAAACAGAATTTACTATAATCCTGCGTTAGTTTCAGAAAATGAATTAATCATCAAAAACCGGATCTGGAACAAAGAAGGAAATCTTGCCGCCATTTTTCGCCTCGCAAAAAATGAAAAATTTCCCGACGAAAAAATAATTTCAGAAATACAAGTTCCTACACTGGTTTTATGGGGAAAGCAAGACAAAATTATTGATGTAAAATATGCCGCATACTTCGACAGAGATATCAAAGATTGCGAAGTAATCGTGTATGACAGCTGCGGACACATGCCCATGGCGGAAAAAGCAGAGAGGGCAAAACTGGATATTGAACGATTTATTGAAAGAACCAATCCTTAATTTTAAAATCCTTAGAACCTTTTAATAAAACGGTCCGTTTTCGATAGAATTAAAATCACCACTTTAGTTAGGCCGCAAAAACAACAGATATAATAAAATGACATTTCAGGAAATTGTTAATTACAGACGGTCGGTAAGACTGTATAAAAAAACAGGGATAGAGGCAGAAAAGGTAAAAAAATGTCTGGAGCTGGCCGTATTGGCACCCAACAGTTCCAATATGCAACTCTGGGAATTTTATCATATAACAGATCCTGAAAAAGTGAAAGAACTGGCCCATTATTGCCTGGATCAATCGGCCGCCACCAGTGCCAATCAAATGGTGGTTTTTGTTACACGCCAGGATTTATATAACAACAGGCGAAAAAAAATGATGGAGCTGGAATCCCTCAATGTGAAAAATAATTCTGCTCCCGAAAAACAAAGTGCCAGAATAAAACGATGGGAAATGTATTACGGAAAAGTGATTCCTTTTCTTTATTCCAGATGCCTGGGTGTTATAGGATTATTTAGAAAACTCCTGGTCAATGTGGTTGGCCTTTTCAGGCCGATTGTGTATCAGGTTTCAGAAAGCGATATGCGCGTGGTGGTTCATAAAACCTGTGCTCTGGCCGCCCAAACGTTTATGCTCGCCATGGCCAATGAAGGTTATGATACCTGCCCCATGGAAGGTTTTGACAGCCGGCGGGTGAAAAGGATGCTGAACCTGCCTATGGGTGCCGAAATCAATATGGTGGTTTCCTGCGGTATTAGAGAAGAAGGCGGAGTCTGGGGGAACAGAATGCGGATTCCGTTTGAAGAGGTGTATAAAAAGATATAATTTTCTGCCTCCGGCGGAGTTTTCACCGACCGGGTAAAGCATACCGGAAAGTTATCGAAAAACGGAATTAAAGGATAAATTAATCCGTCAGCTTTTGACATGCTCCACTGATGAATTCACAATATTGTGAAGATTTTGAGATATGTATTTTCACACAAATAAACTTTTGTGCCAACAAAAGGAAATTCCATTAAAAAAGGGGAAGGAATTTTCTTATAAAATTGATTTTAACTTGATTATATTCATTTTACCCTTTAAATTTGGGGGTAAATCATTTAAAAAACCAACATGGATTACAGACATTTAAAAACTGGAGCTCATGTAGAGCTGCTTTTAGGCGAAACGTTTTTCCTAAAATTAATTCATCTATATTATGATGCAGAAAAAATTCCAGGGGAGTTCAGTTTGTCTGAAGGGTATAAACTAAAAATTGATCGTCCCTCATCTGTAAAAATTAAGAAAAAAACAGGGTTTAAACCCTCAGACATTGAGTTAACCTTTTCTACTTTGATTGTTGACGAAAATGGAGTACCGCTTAGAGTAAATGTTAATACTGAAACAAAAATTTACTTTATAGCCCGCCCTGAGTTTGAACGAAATGAGGAGGGAGCAATCGATATGCTTTATTTTAACCTGTATGTTTCTGACTTTGAAGGCTATTTGGAATCAGCTATAAATGCAATAAATTTATTTTTAATACTGGCAAATAAACCTCAAATTGAGAAGAGTCATATTCTACAGCTACTGAATACTACTTTGGGGGGAAGAAGACCTATGGATTTTTTCAAGCCCGACACATATTTCAGTAACTTAGGTTTTAAATATTTTTATACAGGACAAAAACCTGCTTTGGGCTTATATTTTGCATTGGCTCTTAAGAAAGGACCCGAACCCGAAAACATTGACAGGCCCGATTTAAAACTTGATAAAGCCATTAACTTTTTAGTAAACAATGAAGAGTTTTCGTTGGCAATACCTGCCTCTGTTTATGGTTTACTGCAAACCGATTTGATGGCCAGGGTGTCAAAAGAAAATCCTCCCGGAAGTGGCCATTATACGCATCCAATTAAAGATGGCAGCACTTATTTGGGGCAATTTAGACGAATTACCGTGATACCTATGAAAGAGCGTGTGTATGATGAAGATAAAAACTACGTAGGTGAAAAATACAAAGGAGGTTTACATATTTCTATAGAAGGAAACATAAAAAAGTATGGTGGTGAACTGGACTTTCAAATAGGCCTTTCCTCTTGGGCGGAGTGGATTAATGGAAATATGAAATGGAATTCATTTTTAGGGGAGCCCGACATAAAACTTTCTAAAAAGACAAAATTTGCCCTCAGTTGGTTTCTGGGAAGTATTGTAACTATTGTTTTTAGCGCTTTATTAAGTTTTATTTCGCCCATGATTGGGGTTTACTTGGGGCTCTTGACTTTTTTTACGGGATTTTTTGGAGGTGACGCAATAGCGACTGAAATTGCAGAATCATTAAGCGGCTCCTTCAGAGAAAAAGCGAAAAGAGCTCTTTCACCATTAGATGTTCTCAGCGACCGTTTTACATTGGTAAGGCGCCGGTTAGACCCGTTTTATTATACTCTCTATCAGTTAAAACTAGAAAAAAATCACTTTGATATTTCGGATGAAGGAATGTCTTTTTCGGGTACGTTTAAATATGATATAGTGGATAATCCTATTGAAACTATAACATTTCAAAAAGCAGTTGAAAATAATGAAAACGAAATTGAAGGATATATTATAAAGGTAAATGCTGATATGGCAGTAGAAGAAGAATACTTTGGCCGACTTCCTGAAAAAATGAAAACCCAAATAACAGAGCACTATTTTATAGAACACCATACAATTCTATCTAGAAAACCCATGCGTTGGTTTTCTAATTCACTTTTCTTTCAAGTACCTCTTAAAGTAAACAAAAAAAGAGGTCGTATTGAAAAGATGCTGCTTCTTTCAAACGAAGAACATAGAAGAATAGAATTGAATTTAATAAACAATCATATACAGCAGAGCTTAGCGTGGTTTGAATCTAATTTGAAAAATCCGATGATGTACGACGTAAATAATGAAATGCAAGCCTTCATAGCTTCAGTAAATATGCAGACAGAAGAAATAATTCAATTTTCTATCAACCAACTTATAGTAAAAGATGAAGCAAGCATTGAAGGAATTAGAAACCACTACAATAATTGGCGGGAAAAAGTAATAGAAGAAGAAAGAATAATGCGTTTTAACAAGAAAAAAGAGGATTGGCTTGATGGACAATTCACACGCTTTACAAAAGAAAAATTAACCTCTTTATATAACCCTGAGGCCTATAAAATTGCTACGCTTCAAATATCCCCAAACGCATTAGGTCAGGCACAGATGGATGGTGTCATTGCTTTATTTTCAAAATACAAACTACATCAAACACGTAAGGGTACATATTTTTTTAAGACAAAGAGGAACAAAACTAAATCGGATAATCTCTCAAATCTGCCACGAATAAATTGAACATAAAGGTTGAATTACAACCCATCAAAGCGCAAGGAAATTATGGCACTTAACCGGTATTTTCACAGGCTTAGCTGGCACACCTGAAATTTGAAAAGACTTTAAAGGGTTTATGTTTGAATCAGCTTTCGGAAGGTCTCTCTTGTGATGAAGCAACACGTTGAAGATTTAGAGATAAGCATTCGCCACCAGCCACTTGGTAATGCGCTCCAACACCCATTGATTTCTATCAATGCTTGACATACTTGCCGTAATCGTTTCCTTGGTAGCGATTGGCACATTTCTGACCATATTATCCTTCAATGTATGCATGTCACAATTTTGGGCATTGTTACCCCCTGTAAAATTTACGGTAGCGATTTTTACCCCGGAAGGCAAATAGAATTCATACGTATCCACCCCTTTACCGTTCACGGTTATGTCTTTAAACCGGCCAATGATTTTACTCTGCTGTTCGATGGTTTTATCGGCATTGAGTTTGAGTGGCCAACTTTTATCCCGTCCCACGACGGAATAGTCTACAGCAACTTTAGGGGTTTTACCAAATTTTGCAATAAATTCCTTCACCAATTGCTCATCTACCCCATTATCGGTAAAAATCCCACTCTTCGCCATTAATTTACCAAACGATTTTTCTGCACCCAATTTTGATACGGCGAAAATTCCGGTCTGATTAACCGTTAAAAAACTTACGCGGTAAAATTGATTGGTATTGTCATTCGGGTCTTGCTCAAACTCTCCGGCATACGCTCCGATAATCAATTTTTCACCACTCAACGAAAACACTTCGAATGTACTGGTGAGCCCCAGATTTTCCTTGTCTTTGGTTTTGGTCATGGTGGCCACTTCCTTATCATTCACTTTAATTGAACCCTCTTCATATTCGGCTTTCACTTTTTGGGCCGACAGGGAATAAGAAAGAAGGAACGGGAAAAATAAAACCAGCAATTTTTTCATGACGGATAATATAAATTTGAACAAATTAAATAAGACAAATAACCCTTAACCCACTTTATTGTTTTGAAAAATCCGAAATAAAAAAAGGCCCCTTACGGAGCCTTTTTCTTTAAAACACAATTTCAGTTTCGGTATCCATTATGGGAAAATACCCAAAGTAGAATACGAAGTAAGAATTTTGTTGATGGCCGTTACAAACGCCGCCGTACGCATATCCGGAATACCTTTGGTATTGCGGTAGGTTTCGCGGATGGCATCGTAGGCCGTAATCATGGTTTCTTCCAAACCGGAATACACCAGTGTTACTTCGTCGGGTCCGGCAATGATTCGCTCTTTTTCTTCTTTGGTAAGTTTTTTACCTGAAGCGGCTGCTTTTTCAATGGCATCCATCAGGCGCAGATTGGCTGCCTGTGCATAACGCTTCTCCATACGTCCGAAACGGACATGACTCAGGTTTTTTAACCACTCAAAATACGAAACGGTTACCCCGCCTGCATTCAGATAAATGTCAGGAATCACCAGCACACCTTTTTTGGTAAGAATGGCTTCGGCTTCGGGAGTAACGGGACCGTTGGCTCCTTCGGCTATGATTTTCGTTTTGATACGGGATGCATTCTCGGCATGAATCTGATTTTCTAGGGCCGCAGGCACCAAAATATCGCAGGCGTATTCTAACGCTTCTTCCGGTTTTTTAAAGGATTTAGTTCCTTTTAAGCCTTCTAATTTTCCTGTCTGACGGAACCAAGCCACCGCTTCTTCGGGGTTGATGCCTTTATCGCTGTAAATAGATCCGTTATATTCCTGAATGGCTACAATTTTGGCTCCACCCTCGTGCAGGTATTTGGCGGCATGGTAACCCACATTGCCCATACCCTGAATCACCACGGTTTTGCCTTGAAGTCCGGGTTTTAAGCCCAGTTTTTTCATATCGTCGGCATAAGAAACTGCATGACGGAGTCCGTAGAACAGACCAAGCCCTGTAGCTTCTCTGCGCCCGCGGATACCGCCCTGACTGATGGGCTTACCGGTAACACAGCCCAACGAATCGATTTCCAGGTGGTGGAAAGCGGCAAATGTGTCGGCAATCCAGGCCATTTCGCGCTCTCCGGTTCCGTAATCGGGAGCCGGTACATCAATACCGGGCCCTATAAAGTTTTTCTTGATGAGTTCGGTGGTATAACGACGGGTAATTTTTTCGAGTGCATCGGCATCGTAGTTGCGCGGATTGATTTTAATTCCGCCTTTAGCGCCGCCAAAAGGTACATCTACCAGTGCACATTTGTAGGTCATAAGTGCAGCCAAAGCCATTACTTCGTCCTGGTTTACATGCTCACTGTAACGAATCCCTCCTTTGGTAGGGGTTTTGTGATGGCTATGCTCCACACGGTAAGCTTCAATTACTTCTACTTTGTCGCCGATTTTGATAGGAAACTTCATACGGTACACACTGTTGCAGTATTTAATCTGCTCCAATACGCCCGGTTCGGCATTTACATACTTCACTGCTTTATCGAAGTACTTTAATACATCGTCAAAAAAGTTGTTTTCGCGCTGTTCTTTTAATTTCTTAGCCATAGACAAACGAGATGATTATTGTTTTTTTTCTGTCAATTTCGGGGCAAATGTATTAAGAAAACCCTATCAAAAAATTATGGTATGCATGCATCCTAATTAGGATAGGAAGCATAAAAAAATCCGCCCCGTGAAGAGCGGATTTTTGACCTGAAAAAGGAGTATCTTAGAACTGTACGTTGTACTGTAATGCAAAGTAACGCGGAGCTTCCGGCGAAAGCGGGCGCAATGCATACACACGGTTCAGCACGTTGTTTACGATAAAATTCACCCGGTGTCCTTTGTGTACTTCATACCCGATCCGAAAATCGATTACAAAATCGCCTTTCGGATTTCTGGAACGGCCCACCCCGTTTACCACTTTCAAACTTTCGAACTGGTAAAAGGCATTGTCGATATTACGCATCATACTGTTATAGCGTAAGCTGGCGCCGATCATCAGTTTTTTGTAGATAAATTCCACATCGGCACGAACCAAGTGTTCAAAACGATACTTTAATAAATCTCCTTTAGGATTGTTGATGGTATCGCTGGTGCTTTTGTTGGTAAGGGTGTTGGTGGTATCGCCAAATTCGTTTACCAAGTAAGCATAGGGTTTTTCGGGATCTAACACTTTAGGGTTGGTGTAGGTGTAGCCGATAAGCACATTCATGGTAAGGTCTTTCGTGAATTTACCCTGACCCATTATTGAAAAATCGACTCCCCAAACCTGAGAACGGCCGATGTTGATGGAACGGAAACCGAGTCCGAAAAGCGGATCGGTAGCCATACCCCACTGTGCAAAGGTGAATTCGATGGTATTGTTAAAGCGCTGGTAGAAACCGGCTAAATCCACATAACCCATAAACTGTCCGATTTTAACCCCCTGTTTAATACCCAACTCCACATTATAGCTGCGCTCAGGCGCCAACACGGGGTTAGGATAAACCTGAGCAGGACCTACGGTAGTTTTCACAAAACGTTCGGCAATGGTGGGGAAACGATATCCTTGGCCGAATGAAGCTCGGATATACGTTTCTTCGGCGGCTTTATAATTCACACCCAGACGGAAAACCGGAGTAATGGGTTTCGTTTCCACAAAGTTGGTATCCAATGCCAAATCGGGTGCTAAACCATCCTGATCCACCAGGGTGTAGCGATCGTATTTTCCGATGCGGAAATACTCCAACCTGAATCCACCTGAAACGGTAAGTCTTTTGAAGAATTTTTTCTCCAACTGTACATAAAAGGCTGCATTGATGGCATCTGTGCCGATTTTATCGGTACGTACCGAATCGTAAGGATTAACGGGAATGGGAGGCTGACCGGCAAATAACTGGGCTTTACCTATGGTGTAGTTAGCCATAATTCCCGGTGTGATGAAAAAGTCTTTCACCTTAGGCACCACAATACGGGTTTGATATTCCCCAAAAAACACCTGGCTGGAGTTGCCCTGGTTGTTTGAGTTGTTATTATCTAAATAAAAATAACGAAGACGCAAACTGTGGTTGGTTCCATTTTTATGCTGATAGGTAACATACGGATCCAAGTGAAAAACGGTTTGTAAGGTACGGGTGGTGGTTCCGGCTTGAGAGCGATACACTGAATCGGCAGAGGCACCGTCCCAAATAAACGTACCGGCAGATTGAGAATACATCATGTTTCCGTTTAATCCCCAGGCAAGTCCTTCTACTTTGTGAACGCGGTGGCGGAAGTTAAAATTCATACGGGCACGGTTTTCAAATTCACCGGAGTTGGTTCTGTCAAGAGCTCCAACTGTATCGGCACGTGAGGGGCCGATAAATCCTTTTTCTTTGAACAAGTTTCCGCCTACCACTAAATCAAATTCTTTGTTTTTGCCCAGTTTACGCGAATGCAAAAAGCTCAAACCGGTATTAAAGGGCATATCCGGCGCGGAATGCCAACGGTTGGCTTTACGGATGTTATATACCCCGCCAAAAAAGGTTACTTTGGTTTTGGGCGTATTGGAAGGGAAAGCCGAACGGATGTTGATTACCCCAGCTAAGGCTCCCGAACCATATAATACGGAAGCGGCACCTTTCACCACTTCTATCTGCTCTATATTTTCAACCGGAATAAAACTCCAGCTGGGACGACCGGCATCACCCGAAAGCAAAGGCAAATCGTCTACCAATACCATTACACGGCTACCCGCTCCGAAGCTATACCCCGAACCGCCACGAAGCTGTGGCTCACTGTCTACGATTACCAAACCCGGTGTTTGTTGAAGAGCCTGATCGGCACTGGTGGCATTTTTGTTTTCAATAATGTTGGGCCGGATGATATCCAATGAAACGGTGAGTTCTTCTACTCTTTTTTCGTATTTCCCTTCCGTTTTGGTGAACATGGCCAAATCCACGGCTCCTTTGCTCATGGTAATGTTCAACGATTTGGTTTCGCCTGCGGCAAGGGTTACTTTTTCTTCTTTGGTGGCAAAACCCAGCGAAGAAATTTTAAGTGTGTACGTGCCCGGATTCAGTTTAATTTCATAGCGGCCTTCCATGTCGGTAGTGGCTCCCGTAGAAGTACCTACCACCGCAATATTGGCAAAGGGTACTCCGCTCTGATCTTCAGCACTGATAAGCTTTCCCTTAAGTGTGGCTTGTTGACCCCATAGAGAAACAGCACTGATCCATACGGCAAACAGCGTAAAAATTTTCTTCATAGATATTCGTTTTGAATCTTAAATTAGTGCGCCAAATTAGGAATTATAAAACCAAAACCAATTTTGTATTACGAAAATTTAAAATTTGCCTTAGCCCTTTCGCAAGTTGCCGGAGTGGGGCGCCAGACCCTGAAATTTCTGATTGCGGAATTAGATTCGCTGGAAGATATTTTTCAGTTATCGGACAAAGAAGTCATCGAAAAAACAGGGCTTAAAAAAGACTGGATACAAAAAATTAAAAAAGAAGCCGACTTCAAATTTGCTGAAAAAGAACTGGCGTTTTGCGAACGTGAGGGCATACAAATACTCATGTTTGGTCAATCCGATTATCCGTCGCGGCTTTCCAATTGCACCGATGCCCCGGCACTCCTTTATATGAAAGGACAATTACCTACCGACGCCAAAAGATGGCTGGCCATTGTGGGTACCCGCAAAGCCACGCCTTACGGTAAAGAATGGACCAAAAAGCTGTTGGAAAATCTTGCGGATTTACAGCCGGTTATCGTAAGCGGACTGGCCCTGGGCATTGATATCTGCGCCCACAAAGCCGCATTGGAAAATAACCTGATTACTCTGGGAGTGTTGGGCCATGGATTGGATTCCGTGTATCCGCAGAGCCATATTTCTACTGCCAAAAAAATGCTGGAACGAGGCGCACTCCTGAGCGAATATCCTTCGGGGACCATTCCCGATGCCGGTAACTTTCCTGAACGGAACCGTATCATCGCCGGACTCTGCGACGGAGTAATTGTGGTGGAAGGAGCCGAAAGCGGTGGCGCCATGATTACCGCCGATATTGCATTCTCATATAACCGAGAAGTAATGGCCCTGCCCGGAAAAGCAGACGACACCTGGTCCAGAGGCTGCAATGCCCTGATAAAATACAACAAAGCGTCACTGGTAGAAAATGCCGAGGATGTATGCCGGGTAATGGGCTGGAAAATTAAACCCGAAGGCCGAAGAAATCTGGTGCAGGAACTGTTTCCCGTGCTGGAAGAAGGAGAAGACAAACTGTTCACGCTGCTGCGCGATAAAGGCCCCCTGAACGTAGATGAGCTGCAATTGCTCTCCGGTCAGACCCAGGGCGAAACAGCCGTGAATCTGCTGAATCTTGAGCTTAAAGGGTTGGTGAGCAATCTACCTGGAAAGATATTTAAAGCCCGATAAACAGAAGAAAATAGGCCGGTTCAGGTTCAAATATTCAGGTATGAGGTTTTTATCTATTTTTGCCTCAGAGGGGAACTCTATTTTGGCTGATTAAGTGAAGAATAAACCTGACCTGAACAAACCGGCCCGGCCAAAATGAAAACGACACACTTTGCATGAAAAAAATATTAGGCATTTCTGCGTTCTATCATGACTCAGCCGCTGCACTCACCATAGGCGGAAAAATTATAGCCGCAGCCCAGGAAGAACGTTTCACCCGCGATAAACATACGCCCGATTTTCCCGTACAGGCCGTTAAATATTGTCTCGAAGAAGCCGGAATTGAGATTGACGAACTGGATGCCGTGGTGTTTTATGATAAACCCCTGCTCAAATTTGAACGCCTGCTCGAAACCTATTACGCCTTTGCCCCTAAAGGACTTCCTTCCTTTCTGAAAGCTATTCCCGTGTGGCTGAACGAAAAAATGTTCCTGAAAAAATTGATTTTTGAAGGGCTGAAAGAGGTGGGAACCTACGACAAAAAGAAGGTTAAACTGCTTTTTCCGGAACATCACCTTTCACACGGAGCCAGTGCATTTTTCCCCTCTCCGTTTGAAAAATCAGCAGTACTCACCATTGACGGCGTAGGCGAATGGACTACCGCTTCCATCGGATTGGGTGAAGGCAATTCCATGAAAATACTCAAAGAGCTCAGCTTTCCTCATTCCGTGGGATTGCTCTACAGTGCTTTTACCTATTATCTGGGTTTTACGGTTAACTCCGGCGAGTACAAACTCATGGGACTTGCTCCTTACGGAAATCCGCATGCCGAACAGACGCATAAGTTTGCCGATCTGATTAAAAAACACCTGGTAGAAATATACGACGACGGTTCCATCTGGCTCAATCAGCACTATTTTAATTATGCGGTAGGCCTGCGCATGGCAAAAGATGACCGCTGGGAAAAACTCTTCGGATTCAAACGCCGAAGCGAAGAAGAAGAACTGCACCAGCACCATTGTAACCTGGCCTTGGCCATTCAGATGGTGACGGAAGAAATTGTGTTGAAAATGGCCGCCGAAGCCCAAAAACTTACCGGAAGCGAAAATCTGTGTATGGCAGGCGGTGTGGCGCTAAACTGCGTGGCCAACGGAAAACTGCTTCAACAGGGAATTTTCAAAAATATCTATATACAGCCTGCCTCGGGCGATGCAGGCGGGGCATTGGGTGCCGCATTGGCCGTAAGCCATATGTATTTTGATGAGGAACGGATCTGCGACGGTAAACACGATACCATGTCGGGTTCGTATCTGGGACCTGAATATTCGGACAAAGAAATTTTGTCGATGGCCAAAAAAACCAAAGCGGTGTACAGCCATTTCGAAAAAGAAGAAGAACTCTGCCACCACGTAGCCTCAAAAATTGCCGAAGGCGGTGTGGTGGGATGGTTTCAGGGACGTATGGAATTTGGTCCGCGGGCACTTGGTAACCGCAGTATTCTGGGTGATGCCCGAAATCCTGAAATGCAGAAAAAACTTAACCTAAAAATTAAATACCGCGAAGGTTTCAGGCCGTTTGCGCCCTCGGTGCTCAGTGAAGATGCGGGCGAGTATTTCGACCTCAAGGTTGATTCTCCCTATATGCTCATTGTAGCGCCTGTAAAAGAATCGCGCCGAAAAACCCTTCCCGAAAATTACCACGATCTTCCGCTTTGGGACCGGCTATATTATACCCGCAGCGATGTGCAGTCCATCACCCACCTCGATTTTTCGGCCCGGGTACAAACCGTACATGAAGAAACCAACCCCCGTTACCGGGCTTTGATTTCCGCTTTCAAAAAAATTACCGGATACAGCCTCGTGGTAAACACGTCGTTCAACGTGCGCGGAGAACCTATCGTGTGCACGCCTTATGATGCCTACCGTTGTTTTATGAGCACCGATATGGATTATCTGGTCATCAATAATTATGTGTTTGCCAAAACCGAGCAGGCCGACTGGCAAAACAAAGACAAATGGATGGTAAAATTTAAGATGGATTAAACCGCCCGCATGAAGTCGAACAATTCCATATACGCCTTTTTTGTATTCCTTTCGCTGCTGTTTTGGAATCCGCTCGTGTTTTATGTGGTGTATCGGAATACGCCCGTAATTACCATCAAATTCTGGTGGCTTTTTATTGCGGTTTTGTTTGCGGGAGGCCTTGTGCTCATTTATTTTATCCGTAAAAATAAACTCGGCGAAAAAGCTAAAAACCGCACCCTGACGGTTGCTTTCACCCTCATTTTTCTGGGCTTGGCTATTATGGCTGACGGTTTGATTGCGAAACCCGTGAAAAAAACGGCGGAAGGAAAAGTCATTAAAAAAGAAGGGCTCATTTTTGAACCCAATTCCACGGCAAATTATCAAACCACCGAATTTAACTACACCGCACAAATCAACAGCCTGGGCCTGAGAGAGCGCGAAATTGACCCAGATAAAAAAGGGGCTTTCCGAATCGCCTGTTTTGGTGATTCCTGGACATTCGGTTGGGGTGTTTCGCTCGAAGACAGCTGGCCACATCGTCTGGAATTGCTATTGAAAGAATCCGGCTATTCCAACGTGGAAGTGATTAACTGCGGACAGGCAGGACAATACTCGCGTACGTACCTAAAAAATATGCGCTCCGTGCTGCCCGTACTCAAACCCGATCTGGTTTTGGTGGGATTGCTTCAGGGTGATGATCTGGCACAGCTTTACGAAAATCACGGAAGTTTCAGAAACCAACCCAAAGCCCAAAAGCAGGAAGAGGAAGAAAATCCAGGCGTTTCGGCCAAAGTGAAATATATTTTCACCGTGTTTTTGCAGTCTTCATTCCGCAATACACTGGAAAAAGTAAAAGAAAGCAAACGCAAACCCATTGAAATTAAAGACGACTGGATAAGCCAGGCGGAAGCCATCAGAGGCGCATTCAATCCACTTCAGCAGTTGCGTTTCAGCTGTTTGGAAGATACCGTGCAGCAACTGTTCATCACGGGAAATCTGAATCCGGGCCTGCTGCATTATTACATAGATTTTCCTGACCGCAATTTTATCTTCAATAATCCCGCCCATCCGGCAACCGAATTTGCCATAAACGAACTGAAGCAGGATGTAGCAGACATGAAAACACTATGCGATTCCACGGGAGCGGCGCTCTCCATCATCAGCATGCCGGCCAATCAATACACAGGTCATCAGGTAATCCGCACCCCGATGGATCATTTGGATACCTGGGTGATGGAAAACAATAAAATAGATTCCATGTATCGTTCTGTGGCAGAAACCAACGGCTTGCCGTACATAGAAATGACAGCTCATTTTAAAAACCTGGAAAATAAATCGGGATATTTCTTTTTATTTGACGGGCATCCCAACGAAAAGGGATATCAGGAAATTGCTGCACAGATTGCAGCCGAATTAAAAAACAGACAACTCATTAAAAAATAAGAATATGGATTTTTTGAAAGACCTGTGGATGTTTATGAAAGAGCGCAAAAAGTTCTGGCTGGCTCCGGTAATTTTTGTGCTGCTGCTGTTGGGTCTGCTGATTGTATTTGGAGGCGGAAGCGCCATTGCTCCGTTTATTTATACCTTATTCTAATCGCATGAAAAACACCAAATCTGAACCGCTGAAAACCGTGCTCACCATCACCTTGGGGTTCATGGCTATTTTTCTGCTTACGGGCTGGAAATGGGCTGCGGGGATTTCGCTGGGAGTGGGAATTGCCGGTTTGTTTTCGGCATTTCTGGCCAAACAGATTGATTTTTTATGGATGAAACTGGCCCATATACTTAGCCTGATTGTACCGAATATCATTCTGGGAATGGTGTTTTATGTTTTTCTTTTTCCTATTTCACTGTTGGCCCGGGCTTTTGGCAAAAAAGATCCGCTATTTCTGAAAAAACCGGCTACAGGCACATACCGTACTGTGGAAAAAGCCTTTGATAAAGAAGGTTTTGAGAAACCCTGGTAAAAGATACTCTTTGAAACTGATTTTTTACAGAATCATATTCATTAATTTAGTAGTCCTTTTACTGAATGGTTGTTCCGTTCTATCAGGAGGCTACGTTAAACCCATTCAAGAATATCAGGGAGTTAAGTTTCTTAAACGACAACATATTTTTGATGTAAAAATGTATCGTTTAAGCTACGAGTGTACGTTTGAACAAATTAAAAACAACGTTAATAAAGACACAACCTATCAATTTTATCCCATGCAAAACGTATTGTTTAAAGGGGATTCTTTAGTTTCATGGATTCGTTTGTGTGATAGAAATCAAGCTCCATTTTGGAAAACTTTTCCTCCGGTAAATCCCTACACAAAAGAGTTAAACCAAACATACTCAGTGAAGAATGAATTGGCCTGTATTACAGACTTTAAAGGCCAAAATATTGATCTCGAAATTTCACCTGATAAATATTATTATTTCATCTATTATTTAAAAATTGGAGGAATAATAGGCGGCCCCGTAAGTCGTAAATTTTTCAAAAGATCCCTTCAAGGTGCTCAAAAATTCCAAAGCCAACATCCTGTTGAAATCATTTTTGTGAATGCCAATCCTGACAAAGACTAAGAAATTAAAAACTATTTCTTTCTGAACAGTAACGAAGAATCGCCGTAACTCAGAAAGCGGTAATTTTCGTTTTTGGCTTCTTCATACACGCTTTTCCAGTCATCGCCAATCAGCGCGGCCACCAACATGAGTAAGGTGGAACCCGGCTGATGAAAATTGGTAATGAGCGCATCGCAGGCATGCAGTGTGTAGCCCGGATAAATCATGATAGACGTTTCGGCCGTCAGGGAATCCATTTCCCGTTGACGCATCTTCTCCCCCAGCCTTTTCATGGATTCCTGCATGGTGAATGTTCTTTGGGCCGTCGAGGGAAACTGCACCACCCGCGATAATTCTTCATCATCCGCACCCAAATGCCACAAACTTTCCAACACCCGCAGCGAAGTGGTTCCCACCGGAATCAACGGGCCTTGGTGTCGGGCAAGTTTATCGATAAAATCCAGCGAAACGGTGATCAACTCCGAATGCATGGCATGATTCAGCATGTTTTCTTCCTTCACGGGCATAAACGTTCCCGCCCCCACATGCAGCGTCACAAAGGCCGTATCGTGCCCCTTTTGTCTGATATTCTCCAGAATTTCGTCCGTAAAATGTAAACCCGCCGTAGGCGCCGCCACCGAACCTTCCGATTTGGCATACACAGTCTGATATAAATTCTTATCGGTTTCTTTTACCTCCCGCTGAATATAAGGAGGCAACGGTATTTTTCCGATCGCTTCCAACACCTGCGCAAACGGAATTTGAGCCGGAGTCCATTGAAATTTCACCTGATTTTGTTCTCTGTCGTGCCAGAAGGCTTTGATTTCAATACCATCTGAATTAAAAAGCAAGGTTTCATCGGCTTTCCAATCTTTGCGGCGACCAATCATACACTCCCAAATCACCGATTCATTTTGGTTGAGCACCAGCACGGGGTCTGTGGAACTTCCAGCAGGTTTCAATAAAAAAATTTCAACCGGTTTTCCTTGGGAAGTAACCGTTTGGATTCGGGCGGGAATTACCTTGGATTGGTTAAACACCAACAGACTTCCTTGCGGAAGTTTATCTGAAATATCCGCAAAACGGGCATGTTCAGTTCCTTCGGAACGATACACCAAGAGCCGGGATCGTCCCCTTTCTAAGGGTTCATAGGCAATATATCGGTCGGGCAGTTCGTACTGAAACCCCGAAAGCGGAATGGTAGATTCTGAAGGCATACGTGCCGGCAAAAATGAGAAATATTTGTGCTCATCTCAAAACCGACTACGAAGGTCTTTTAATTTTGCGAACTTAGCCCGCAATTATTGCCATGGACACATCTGTATCAGAAAAACTGCATGCCCTGCTGCTCAAAGGTTCCAGGGTTTCTACCGATACCCGCAACCTGCCCCCAAACTGTATTTTCTTTGCACTCAAAGGAGAACGGTACGACGCAAATGTATTTGCCGAACAGGCAAAAGAACAGGGTGCTGCAGCCGTGGTTACCGACAGAAAAGAACTGGAAAACCAACCGGGTTTTTATGTAGTGAATGATACACTGAAAGCCCTTCAGGATTTTGCGGCATTTCACCGGCGCAGTCTGCAAATTCCCATGCTGGCTATCGGCGGAAGCAATGGAAAAACCACCACCAAAGAACTCATTGGCGCCGTTTTAAGCAAAAAATATCACACGGCCGTTACCCGCGGAAATCTGAACAATCACATCGGTGTTCCGCTCACGTTATTGGAAATTACAACATCGCATCAGTTGGCAGTAGTGGAAATTGGAGCCAATCATCTGCACGAAACCGCTTTTTTATGCGAACTGGCCGCTCCCGATTTTGGACTGGTTACCAACAACGGCAAAGATCATCTGGAAGGATTTGGCAGCCTAGAAGGTGTAAAAAAGGCCAATGCCGAAATGTACGACTGGCTCAGAAAATCGGCTGGTACAGCCTTTGTAAATGCCGATGATGAAGAGTTGATGGCGGCGTCCGAAGGGATAAACCGCGTTACGTATGGAACAACTGCGCAGGCGCAGGTTCAGGCGACACCGTTAGAAAATTCCGTCATGGCGGGACTACAATTAGCAAACGGAGAAACGATTCAAACCCATTTATTCGGGCGTTTCAACACGCCCAACCTATTGGCCGCTTTAACCGTGGGAAGACATTTTGGGGTGGAAGAAAAAGACATCCGTGCCGCATTAGCGGATTATTTACCCGGACTGAACCGTTCGCAGGTGAGTGTAATCGGAAGCAATACCATAGTGTTTGATTGCTACAATGCAAATCCCAGCAGCATGAAAGCCGCCATTGAAAGTTTTGTGGAGCTGCAAGCCGCAAAACCTATGCTTATTCTGGCCGATATGCTCGAAATGGGCAGTCATTCCGAAAAAGAACACCGCGAAATGGTGGAATTCATCGCTCAAACGGGGATAGAAAAAGTGGTGTTGATTGGTCCCGAATTTACACGGGCCGACCGCGAAAACCGCTTTGTATGTTTTGATTCTACTCCCGAAGCCAAACTTTGGCTCGAAATGAATATGCCCGAAAATGCCACGATTCTGCTGAAAGGGTCGCGCGGCTTTAAACTCGAACAACTTTTTGCTTCATGAAACGCATCGAATTTTGGCTATATCTGGCGTTGGCGGCCCTGTTTGTAAATATTGCCACGGGTTATGTGGGTTTTCTGCAGGACGATGCCTACATATTTGCCCGCTACGCCCAAAACCTGGCCGATGGAAAAGGCTTTGTGTATAATGCCGGCGAATACACCGAGGGGGCCACTTCGCTGCTTTGGACGCTGATGGCAGCCGTTGCCGCAAAAGCGGGAGCCGATATTCCTCTGTTTTTAAAATATGCGGGATTGTTTTTTTCAGCACTTTGGTTGGTGGCCTTTATACAGGTGTGTCGCCAATGGATCGAAGACCGTCTGCTTTGGTTTCTGCCGGCACTCGTTTTTGTGAGTTTTCCCGCGTTCGGTTTGTGGGCTCAGGCCGGACTGGAAACGGGCATGTTTGGTTTTTTGATGATGACCGCCTTTTACCTGACGGAAGCGTTCCGCAGGCATGCCAAAAAATCTACCCTCATATTACTTACTGTAGTTTCCGTAGGATTAATCCTTACCCGTCCCGAAGGACTTCCCGTAATCTTGTTACTCGCCTTTTATCTGACGCTGAGTTATACGGGCGAAAAAAAATATCAGTCTATTGCCCTTTTCCTGGGTACTTCGCTGGCTATTTTGGCCGCATTCACCCTGTTCCGCTATCTGTATTTTGGCGATTTAGTGCCCAATACCTACTACGCCAAAGGCGGAGGCGGGTATTATCTCAGGCGCTTGGGACTGGGAAGAGTCCGCTATTTTTCTGAAACGAACTGGAACGGGTTTTTTCTGGCCGGTTCATTGTTGGCCCTGCTTTTCAAATCCAAATTTCGGATACTGTTGCTGGTGGTACCTATGTGGATAGTGTATTTTATCAATTCGGGAGGAGATATACTACCCGAACACCGGTTGTTGCTTCCCGCGGTTCCGTTCATGATTTTGGGAACGTTTTATTTCCTGGAAAAAATCCGTGAATTGGCGTACAGTTCTTATACAAGGAGCCGGATTTTTACATGGGGCATGGTGTTGATTGCCGCTTTATTTTTATTCAAATACTACGATTATTATCAAAAGGAATTGATTGCATTTAACACGGTAATACCCGCTTTAGAAGGAGCGCACGGCGATATAGGCAGGTATTTGGATTCTACCATGACCGAACAGGATAAGGCCATAATTACGGATGCCGGCATGACGGCCTATTATGCTCAGGATAAATACATGGTAGACTGGCTGGGGCTGTGTGATAAGCGGGTGGCCCAGATTATCTACACGTCAGGATATAATGAATGGACGATGCAATATTGTCCTGAAGAAGAAAAAGAAAAACGGAAACAAACCTGTTTCAAAGCCATGAACGAGTATTTCGAAGAATTATCACCCCGATTTGCCGTGCTCAATCTATACCTCAACAAAGATTCATCCGAAGTGTATGAAATGCGGAATTTTAGGGACAATCTTCCGGATACACTCACTCCCTTTACATTAGGAAGAGTTTCATTCGGGGGCTACTTTGGCGTTTTTACGGAAGAAAATAAGGCGAGAAATTACAAACCCGTATTGGTAAAAGAATACAATCCATTCTTTTGGATGATTGTGATTGAAAAACCGGGGGAACAAAAAAGCCTCCCGGGGAAGGAGGCTTTAACTTGGTTACAAGGAGAAAGAGAGGACTGATTGTTGCGACAAATATACAGTATTTTCATGATTGGTTCCAAGTATTTCATTTATTCTTTTAGGTAGTTCACAAACTAAAAAGGCACTTTCATACAATTAAACCCAAATATGCTCCTCACACCGATTCATTTTAAACTGATTTCAGAAAAACTGGGAATTCAGGCAACGCAGATTCAAAAAACGCATGAATTATTTGATTCCGGACATACCCTTCCATTCATATCGCGCTACAGAAAAGAGGCTACCGGCGGATTAGACGAAGTACAGCTGGGTGAAATCAAAAAAGAGTTGGAGCGGTTTTCCAAAATGGAAGAACGTAAAGAATTTATTATTCAAACACTGGCTACAGCCGAAAAATTAACCCCCGAATTAAGAAGCCAGATTGAACATTGCCGGGATGAAAAGGAACTGGAGGATATTTATCTTCCCTATAAAGTAAAACGCAAAACCCGGGCTTCCGCTGCCCGTGAAAAAGGATTGGAGCCCCTGGCTGAAGGACTTTTGAAAGGAGCTTACCGCGACCCGGAGGCAGAAGCGGAAAAATATGGAATGAAAGCGGGCATTTCTGCCGAAGAAGCCCTGGAAGGCGCTTCGGATATTTTGGCTGAAAAAATGTCGGAACATGCAGAAATTCGCAAATACATGCGAAAATTATATAGCCATGAAGGTGTTTTAAAGGCTAAAAAGGCCAAGAAGCCGGGCGAAGACGCCGAAAAATTTCGCGATTATTTTGATTATAGCGAAGCCGTAAAAAAAATGCCCGCACATCGAATACTCGCCGTATTCCGGGGCGAAAATGAATCAGTATTAAATCTTTCTGTGGAGGTGGACGAAGAAAAAGCGTTTCAAACCATCATTCGAAATCTGAGACTTCCTTTCGGTGCCTGCGGCATTTGGGTAGAAAAAGCCTTTCGTGATGGCTTCAAAAGATTGTTGGCCCCTTCCTTGGAAAATGAAATCAAAGCGGATCTGAAAGAAAAAGCCGATAAAGAATCCATCAAGGTATTTGGCGAAAACCTTTCTCAACTGCTTATGGCTCCACCCCTGGGCAATATGCGGGTAATGGCAATAGACCCGGGCTTCAGAACCGGATGTAAAGTGGTTTGTCTGAATGAAATGGGCGCATTGCTTCATAATGAAACCATTTATCCGCATGCACCGCAAAATGAAAAAGATAAAGCGGCAAAAACGCTGAGAAGGCTCACGGAAGTATATAAGATTAAAGCCATTGCCATAGGTAACGGCACCGCAGGCAGAGAAACGGAAGAATTTATCAAAAACAAAGTTTTATTCCCCGCCGAATCAGATGTAAAAGTGTTTTCGGTAAATGAATCCGGAGCTTCTATTTACTCGGCTTCTTCCGTGGCACGAGAAGAATTTCCCAATTATGATGTTACCGTTCGGGGAGCGGTTTCCATAGGCAGGCGGTTGATGGACCCCTTAGCGGAATTGGTAAAAATCGACCCCAAATCGGTCGGTGTGGGCCAATATCAGCATGATGTAGACCAACATTTACTGAAAACCGAATTAGAGCAGATTGTTGAAAACTGCGTAAACCGGGTGGGTGTGGAACTGAACATGGCAAGCAAACATATTCTGACACATATTTCAGGTTTGGGGCCTGTTTTGGCTCAAAACATAGTGGATTATAGAACCGAACATGGTCCATTCACTTCTCGGAAAGAATTATTGAAAGTGCCCAAATTAGGACCGAAAGCCTTTGAACTTTCTGCCGGTTTTTTACGGATCCGCGATGCAAAAAACCCGTTGGATAATTCAGCCGTACACCCGGAACGTTATGCACTGGTTGAAAAAATGGCCGCTGATTTAGGATTAAAAACCGAAAACCTGATTCGAAATCCGGAAGCAGTAAACCAAATTATTGATGCCCGATACGTTTCCGATGAAGTGGGATTGCCTACCATTCAGGATATCAAAAATGAGCTGCTCAAACCCGGGCGCGACCCCAGAAGCACCTACAAAATTTTGGAATTCAATTCGGATATCCGAAGCATTTCAGATTTAATTCCCGGAATGATTTTACCGGGAATTGTAACCAACATTACCAATTTTGGCTGCTTTGTGGATGTGGGTGTAAAACAGGATGGATTGGTTCATATTTCACAAATTGCCGACCGTTTTATTTCCGATCCCGCTCAGGCGGTTAAACTTCATCAGCATGTGAAAGTAAAAGTGTTGGAAGCTGACGCGGAACGAAAGAGGATTTCCTTCTCCATGAAAGGATTAAATTAAGCCCTTTATCAATACGTCATTTAGCGATTACCACCCGCTGAGAATATATGTTCCCGCCAGTGCGGAGAACTAAGAAATACATACCGGGCGATACTTGCCGGACAGGAATTTCTCCCGAACTCCACACATTTCCATCCGCCACAATTTTTCCATCCACCGTGTGTAATTGATAATAAGCAGGCGTCTCGGCATTCAGTCCTGTGGTAAACAAGGACGTACAATTGAAACAAGGATTAGGATACACCCGAAATTCTTGAATTTCATTTGGGTGCAGAGCAAACGGTTCAGGGTTACAGATAATACGTTGTTCTATAGCCCCCACATTAGTTAAAGGAGAATTTCGGGGAAAATAGGAATAGTCATTCGTGATAAACGGAAATGCAGCTGATGCATTAAATATAAATGCGGCATTTTCAGGACATGGAGTAATGGAATATAAAGAGTCTCTCAGCATATATGTACTTACCGGCAAATTCGTGCGAACTAATCCGTTGGCACCTACAAACGCATGGTTTTTATTCCAAAGGTTTCCATCCAATGTTATATCGAGCGGTCCCGGATGCATGGCATGAAATGTAGTGCGTACGGGAGCCATCAGCGGATATGAAAGGGTATCGTATGTAAAGATATTGTGAGTAATATTTACATTTTGCATAGTGCCATAAAACGAATTAAATACGGCATTATAATTCGGAAAAAAGAAGTTCACCATAGCCGAAGCGGGCGCTCCTGACTCCCCCAATGCCCCGATAACCGTGTTATTGAAAATAAACACATTTCGAATACAATTCACACCAACAATATCCGTAACCCCCTGCCAAAAACCGAAAGCACTTCCCACATGCTGGAGTATATTGTTATACACATACATGCTGTCCACATTTGAAAAATATTCTAAAGGCAAGGTGCATTTTGTGCTGCAATTTTCAAAAACAGGACCGTTTCCCTGATCACAAGCCCCTTCATTCGCAATCAGAAAACCCCGCGATGCCATCACTTTGTTGGTATCAGAAGGACAATTTCGCCAGTATTGGCTTCCTATTCCGGGCGTGTTATAAATCAAATTATGATGTACCATCAATTTGGCAGAATTGTCATTGTAAAAATTCAGCCCGTTATCATGAAGGATATTGTTATAAGCATCTGCCCGCTCACTGTTATGAAAATTTAGCCCTTCTCCCCGCGTATAGGCAATTTCACAGTCATGAATCGTACTTTCATGGCAATCAAAAAATTTAATCCCGCTCGGCCATTGGCAGGGCGATAGCAAATGCTCATTACCGGGGCGACTGGCATAAAAGGAAGATGAATTTCGTACAAGAATGGTATCTACATTTTTAAATAACATAGAAAAATTACCGACACTGTCCACCTGTACATTTTCAATTAACACATGATTTTGCCTTGAAGCCGGAGCCGTTGGTCTGCTTAGCAAAAGTCCAATACCCGTTGAATAACGTAATTTTAAATTTTTTATAAAAATGTGATTACCAGTTAACACCAATAAATGTCCGGTAGCAAAACTATTCGCCGTACCGCCGATAATTACTTCGCCCATCCCCTCAATGCTTACGTTTCGGTATGTATTACCATTTTGCCAGTTATTGGAATATTGTTGAAACCCCGTTGCTGTTTCGTAAAATCCGGGATGCATGCGTATCAGTCCATAAGCATTTCCGCCATTTACTCCTGCAGTACCGTATGGAAGCTTTTGTAAGGCTACGGAAAACGATTTGACGGGTAATGCAAATGTGCCCGGATTGGCATCATTTCCATCAGGGGCCATATAAACGGTATCTGTTATTAAATAATTTCCCGTATTTACTACCGGCTCGGCTATATCAAATTGACCGTAAGTCCAAATAGGTAGACAAAACAATAAGAAAAGGAATATATTTTTCATTGTATTATAAATCGGATTATTCAAAGGTAACGAATTGGGTTGATAATCAAACCTAATGAAATAAACACGATAATAGTAAGGTTATCCCTACCTTGTATCAAAATTTAAAAGCTTATGAATATTAAAGCTCTTCATCCTGCCGACAAATCGCTTTCTGCTGTTCCTTTATTTAAAGGAAGCGAAGCCAATACATTTTCTATACAACTGTTGAAAGATGAAATACTCAAAGAACATATTACAAAAGTTCCTGCGTTGTTAATCTGTCTTGAGGGAGAAGTTCTCTTTGATAATGAAAAAGGCGAGCATATTCCACTAAAACAGGGAGACTATGTGTTGATAGAGCCGATGGTAAAACACAAAGTAAGCGCGACATCAAACGCCCAATTGTTGTTAATGAAATGAGTTAGTGTTTCTGAAAATACGTATTCACGCGTAATGAAGCATTTTCACGGATATTGTGCCAAAACAAATTATAATCCACCAAATGCATATTATTCCAGGTTTGCACAACCGGCATGCCCGTTTTTACCCATAAATACTTGTCTGCTATAACTGCTTCTGTTTTATAAGGTTTTTTCTTATCAAAACCCAGCATGATGGCCCCCCTACCTTTCGAAGAAAGGCTATCTATTTTCCAGCTCAAGGGATTTACACATACATTTCCATAATAAGGCAACTCTTTATTGTACCGATATCCATGTTTAAAGCTTGCCCAGGTTACATAACAGCCCGTCTGCTCTGCATTGGCACAAGGCTTAAGCGTGGAATACTCTTCAGCAAAAATGGCAAAGCCGATTATATATGCACATACCAGTTTTGCCTGCCTTTCGGGCGTGTCGAAAAAATCTTTGATTAGTAAACGGGAATGGGTAGTTCCCTGGCTATGAGAAGCAATAATCACCGGGCGACCATTGTTATAGTGTTTCATATAATACCTGAAAGCGGCTTTTATATCTTCATACGCAAATTGTAAAGCCTGTTTTCCGCTTCCGGATTTATCGCTATAGGCTTTGATGATGGCTTGTCTGTATCGCGGGGCATACACTCTTCCCACATGATTAAACGCACTGGCCTGATAGCGAACGGGGAGTTTGTCAATTCTTCGGTTCAGTTTTTCATCATTTACATCGGCATTCCAGGTGTTTCCGCGTTGATAGATAGTCGGGTAGATATAAAATACATCCACCTTTTTAAGCGAATCCGAAATCCAGGTTTCATATTTGGGAATCACATCCGCAGCATCCTGCCTGAACGGTAATGCAGCCCAATATTTTTCTAACGCATAATCAGGTGCTGCCGGTTGTTCAGAAGCTTTAAAAGGCGGCAATTCTTTGTTAGCCAATACAGATTGTGTTGTTATACATATAACAGCGGATAAAATAAATTTATACATCATGCTATTTTACTAAAATACGGGGTTCTAACATATCCATCATGGCGTATTTTACACCTTCTCTGCCTAATCCGGAGTCTTTAACACCACCATAGGGCATGTGATCAAAGCGAAGTGTGGGTACATCGTTCAATATAACACTTCCCACTTCCAGTTCATGAAACGCTTTGTCTATTTCCGTCTGACTGTCGGTAAAAACACCCGCCTGCAAACCAAAACGCGAGTCGTTTACCATAAGAACAGCTTCATCAAAATCAGAAAAAGGAGTTACTGTAATTACAGGACCGAATACTTCTTCATCATATACATTCATGCCTTTTCGGGCATTTACTATTACCGTGGGATGAACGAGATTTCCCGCCCGGTTGGGCCTCATCAATATTTCGGCCCCTTCCGATTCGGCTTGATGTATCCACTCTTCAACCCGCTCTGCATTTTTATTATCAATCATGCAGGTAAAATCAGTTTTATCATCATCGGGTGCGCCTATTACCAATCGGGAAGTCGCTTCCAAAAACATATCTAAAAAAACGGGCATGTGTTTTTCGTGCACAAAAAAACGCTGGGCATGAATACAAATCTGCCCTTGATAAGCAAAGGCCCCCTGAATACATTTGGGTATAACCTCTTCCACTTTCACCGAAGATGAAATAATTACGGCCGCATTTCCTCCTAATTCTAAAACGGTTTTCTTTTTCCCTGCTTTATTTTTCATGGGCCAGCCCACTTCGGGCGAACCCGTGAACGAAAGCAGTGAAAAACGAGTATCGGTCACCATGCGATCGGCGAAATCCCTGTTCATGGGCAAAATACTTACAGCCCCTTTGGGCAAGGCGGTTTCTGCAATAATTTTTGCCAGAAAAAGCGAGGATAAAGGCGTGGATGATGCGGGTTTTAGAACAATAGGACATCCTGCAGCGATTGCCGGAGCGATTTTGTGAACAGCCAAATTTAAAGGGAAATTAAAAGGAGAAATACCGGCTACGATTCCCGAAGGAAAATACTTAATCAATCCTTCTCTCTTTTCGCCAATTGGCGTCCAATCTAATGCGATGTATTCGCGCGGCAGTCGTTTGGATTCTTCGGCAGCTACGATGAAAGTCTGAATAGACCGTTGTACTTCTGCACGGGCATATTTCAACGGTTTGGCCGCTTCTCGGGAGAGAATCAGACTCAGTGTTTCCAATTCTTCGCGTAAGCGGGAAGCAATATGCATCAATGCCGTATATTTATCATGAGAAGACAACAAAGCCATTTTAGTTTGTGATTCCTTCGCCTTAATAACCGCCATTTCATAAACGGTATCATCCGCCAGAAAAGCATTCCCCACTATACTTCCATCATAGGGATTTATAACGGGCAGCGGATTCCCTTTTATCCATTCACCGGCAGCAAAAATCGGAAAATCATGTATTGTACTCATACTCTACAAAGATACATATTGAAGAGATAGGGAGAACCCTTGTATACTTATCTGTTAAACTAAACAGAAATGAATATATTTGAAATGTATACATAAAAAATACATTATGAAAAAAATGCTCTGTACCATCTTTTCCGTCTTTGTATTCTTGAGCGTACTATTTGCTCAAAATCCGGTATATGATGCCAAACTGGCCGGCGAATTAGGGGCCGATGATTATGGAATGAAAAGTTATATACTGGTAATTCTTAAGACAGGTTCCAACAAAACCACCGAAAAAGCCTTTATTGACAGCTGCTTTGCCGGACATATGAACAATATGGAAATACTGGTGGAACAAAACAAGCTAATTGTAGCCGGTCCCATCGGTAAAAATGAAAATAAATACCGTGGTCTATTTATCCTGAATGTGAAAACAACAGCAGAGGCTGAAAACATTCTGATAACAGACCCGGCCATTAAAGAAAAACTGCTGGATTATGAATTATACAATTGGTATGGTTCTGCCGCATTGCCGGTTTATTTAGAAGCGGCCGATAAAGTTTGGAAAACAAAACCCTGAATTTAAACTCATGAGTATCAATACACATTGTATAACAAGACTTTGTTTCACTTCCATCTTACTATTTTTTTGTTTTTCCTCGTTTTCACAACAAAAAGAATTAGACTCTCTTCAAAAAGAATTGAAGATTACCCAATCGGACACCCAACGAATCAATTTGCTGAATGAAATCGGTTGGTATCTGATGTATGATACCCCCGACAGTGCCATATTTATCGGAAAAAAAGCCTTGCATCTTGCCGAAAAAATAAATTGGGAAAAAGGATTAGGCAAATCAAATCATTATCTGGGAACATTTTATTTTTTCAAGGGTGATAATGTCAGCGCTGAAAAATTTTTTAATACTGCTTTTGAGATTCATAAAAAAAGGAATGATCAAATCAGTATGGGAGGCACGCTCCAAAACCTGGGTAATGTGTATAAGGCCAATGGTGAATTTGACAGAGCCGAAAAGGCGTACCGGGATGCATTAAAAATAAATATTGAAATAAACCGGAAAGACCGAATGGCATCTAACTACGGCAGTTTAGGGCTTGTAAAAAAAGAGCGGGGCGATTTACAGGAAGCTTTGAATTTATTGAATAAGTCGCTACGATTATATCATGAAGCAGAAGATAAATTCGGGGTGAGCCGACAATTAAATAATATCGGGATTATTCACCGGGCAAAAGGAAATTATTCCAAAGCACTGGAATATTATTTCATGAGTTTAAAACTGGCAGAAGATATGGGTGTCAAAACATCCGTTTCATCGGCATATAACAATATCGGCATCATCTATAAGGAGCAGGGTAATTATGAAAAGGCGATTGATTACATATCCCAATCACTGGAAATTGATATAACTGCAGGATTAGACGCCGAAGTCGCGACCAAAAAGGGAAACTTAGGGCTAATCTATTCTGAAATGGGCAGGTATGATGAAGCGCTCCGCTACTACAAAGACGCATTGAAAGATGAAACCCAATTAAATAATCCGGATGGCATCGCCAGAAACTATGGAAATATTGCCAATGCGTACATCAAACAGGCACAAAGAGCCTCATCACAATTTCAAAAAGATTCCTTATTCCGCGAGGCGTTATATAACTATAATCAGGCGTATAATCTCAGTCTCAGGCTTGGTAATAAAATTTACATTGCGTCTGATTTGGCGGGTTTGGGCAATTTGTACAATCAGCTCGGACAAACCGTAAAAGCAGAAGAATACCTGAAAAAGTCATTAGCCATCTCCAAAAAGGAAGGCTTTCTGGCCGAAATGAAATCGGCTTACGGTTTTTTGGCAGACGTATATGAACAAACCCAAAATTACAAAGAGGCCTACAGAAACTACAAGGAATACATTGTACTGAGAGACAGCATATACAAAGAACAAAAATCAGAGGAAATTACCCGATTGGAATTTCAGTATGCATTTGATAAAAAAGAATCTCTGCTAAAAATAGAACAGGAAAAAAAAGATGCCATTGCCCGTGAAAAATTAGCCGAAAAAGAATGGGAGAAACAAAATTTGTTCTTCAGTATTGCCTTTGTACTGCTTCTTTTAGGCGGAGCAGTGTTATATGGAATTTCTAAACAGAAAAATAACCGGCGGTTAAAAACAGAGAAGGATAAAACAGAAGCAGCCCTACGTGACCGTGAAACCCTTTTGCGCGAAATACATCACCGGGTAAAAAACAACCTGCAAATCGTGAGCAGTCTGCTAAGTATTCAGGGACGTGAAATTACTGATGAAAAAGCCCAAAAAGCCGTTCAGGAAAGTAGAAATCGGGTACATTCCATGGCGCTGATTCATCAATTTTTATATGGCGATGAGCACCTGAACAATATTGATATGCAAAAGTATATCTATGAATTGGGCGAAAGCCTATTCAGCGCATACCGAATAGAGCAAAATCAAATTGAATTACAAACGGATATTGATTCTATCTTTTTAGATGTGGACATAGCGATTCCACTGGGTTTAATATTGAACGAACTGATTACCAATGCCCTGAAATACGCATTTCCTGACGGAAGAAAAGGGCAATTACACATCAGCCTGAAAGAAACAAATCAATCGTTGATTCTGAAAGTAAAAGACAACGGGGTGGGCCTATCAGAAAATAAAACCGAATCCGGTTCTTTCGGTATGAAACTGATTAATGCCTTTAAACAGAAACTGGGAGCAGAATATAACATTCTAAACCATCAGGGGGTAGAAGCCATATTTGTCATTCATAACTACAACAGCTCACAAAGCTGATTTATTCGTGAATGATTAATCATAATATTCTACAGTAACCTCGGGGCTTTCGCACAATGCCTGGCAAGTTAATACATACCCATCCGAAACTTCTTTTTGGGTAAGTATATTGTTTTCAATCATCCGCACTTTTCCGGAGGTAACTTTGGCCATACAGGTGGAACAAATACCGGCTTCGCAGGAATAAGGAGGATCCAATCCGGCATCTTGTGCCGCTGCAAGAATGGTTCTTTTATTTTTTACAAATACATCATATTCTTTTCCTCCCAATTTCAATTTCATGTTGCATCCTTCCGCATTTGCCATAGTGGTTGCGGGAGCTGTTTTTTCTGATTCTGAAACCGGAGCCGCAAAGTATTCTATGTGCACGGCCGATTCTGAAATGCCTGAACTTATAAGCGCATCCTTCACGATGTTCATCATCGGCGTGGGTCCGCAGATATAAAACTCGGCAGAAAGACCGGGTTTTTGATTTTTTTGCACCTGCTTTTTCACGATATCGGAAGTCAGACGGCCTTTAATTCCACCCGACCAGAACAAATCGGCTTTTTCCCAAACATGCACCATCGCGAAGCGATTTTTTTCATCACGGGAAAGCTGTTCCAGTTCTTCTTTAAAAATCACCGAATGCTTATTGCGGTTTGCATACACCAGTGTAATGGCGCTTTTTGGTTCTGCTTTCAGCACCGTACGAATGATACTCATCATCGGAGTGATACCGCTTCCGCCGGCAAAAAGCATATAGTGTTTTGCGTGAGTTGCCTGTATATCGGGGGTAAATCTACCTTCCGGAGGCATAACGGAAAGGGTCTGACCCAACTGTAAAGGTCCGTTCAGCAGGGTGGATACCCGTCCGCCGTCCACTTTTTTCACCGTTACCGTGAGTAAATCATCCGTGAGCGGACAGCTGCAGAGAGAATAGGCCCTGCGAAGTTTTTCTCCGTTAACATCCACTTCCAGCGTAAGATACTGACCGGCTTTATACTGAAATTTGTCTTTTAATTCATCAGGAATGAGAAACGAAATTGACACAGCGTCTTCCGTTTCTTGTTTTTTGGCTGCAATGGGCAGCGGAAAGAATAAACTCATACTTTTATTTTACCTTTAGCTTGTGGTCATACAAAACCTAAATACAGATTTTTGTTTTCACTCACAGGCCACAAAAATACAAGAACCGCATGGAACAGAGAGATAAGCCATCAAATAATCCTAAAAAAACCGCAATAGTAGCCGGGGCCGCCGGACTTACGGGGAGTTTTCTGCTCGATATTCTGGCCCGTGATAAATCGTTTGAGCGCATTATCGTGTTATCGCGCAAAGCCATGAAACCGGCGCAGCCCAAGGTGAAGGAAATTATCGTTGATTTTTCGAAGCTCGACAAATACGATTTCTGGCCGGATGCCCATGTGCTCTTCTGCTGCATTGGCACTACCATTAAAAAAGCGGGCAGCGAAGAAAATTTTCGCAAGGTAGATTTTGACATTCCCGTAAAACTGGCCGAACAATGTGCCTTATATAATATAGGATACCACCTGATTTCTTCCATAGGTGCCGATGCCGCTTCGCGAAACTTTTATCTGCGCACTAAAGGAGAAACCGAAGAGGCCCTTAAAACACTGGGATTGCCATCTCTTTCCATTTACAGGCCCTCTATGCTTTTTGGCCCACGCAAAGAAAACCGGCCCGGCGAACGTTTTGGAAAAATCATCATGTATATGGTTCACCCTTTGATGCTGGGTCCGCTTAAAAAATACAGGGGAATACATGCCTATTCGGTGGCCAAAGGCATGGTGAACCACGCAAAATCATCTCCGGAAGGCGTGCATATTTTTGAATCGGAAGAGATAAAAAAACTGGCCAAGACCCACCCATAATTTCACAAACCTGAAAAAACAATGAACCCTTTACGCGGTAGCCGGTTTTTAAGATAGCTTTGCGGCCGCATGTCAAAATTCGGGAACAAATACGTTCAGTTCGGAACCCTCCTGTTACTGGGGCTCATTTGGGGTTCGGCATTTATTCTTATGAAAAAAGCCCTCCGAAGCTGGTCTCCCCAGGAAATGGCGGCAGGAAGGATTTTTCTTGCCGGCTTGTTTCTGCTTCCTTTTATCCTGCATCAGTTTAAGCTGGTCCGAAAACAGGATGTGGTCCCATTACTCATCAGCGGTTTTTTCGGCAATGCCATTCCTGCTTTTTTGTTTGCTTTTGCCCAAGGCAAAATCGACAGCGCCATGGGCGGAATGATCAATTCCACCACACCCATCTTCACCATGCTCTTTGCCCTGATTTTTTTCAGAATGAGGGCATCCGTAATGTCTATGAACGGCGTATTTCTGGGACTGGTGGGAGCCGTTTACCTTATCTATTCCTATAATTCTTCTCTTCAGGGCGATTGGCGCTATGCGCTGTTGGCGGTTGCCGGGTCTGCCTGTTACGGAGTAAGTCTCAATATCATCAAAATGAAGTTGGGCCACCTGCCTTCTCTTTTGATTACGGGTTATCCTTTTGCCGTTACTTCTACCCTGGCCTTATTTTATATGTTGGGCATCGGCACGTTCGACAAACTGAAAGAAAATCCGCAGATGGTGGAAGATTCCGTGTATCTCATCAGTCTGGCATTAATGGCCACGGCAATCGGGGTGTTTCTGTTCAATATGCTCATAAAACAGACCACGGCCCTGTTTGCCTCCATGGTTACCTATCTCATTCCCGGCTTCTCCATTATGTGGGGGTTTGTGGACGGGGAACAGATCGGCGCTTTTTATTTTGTAGGCATTTCCATCATATTAACAGCCATTTGGCTGGTAAACAAAGGCCAGAACCGGGTAAAAATAAAGGCTAAATAGTTTTTTTCACCGGTCGGTTGTGAATTATAAATCTTTTTTTACCTTTGCAGCCCACTAAGAAAAACAGATTGCGATGTACGCTATAGTAGAGATTGCCGGTCAACAGTTTAAGGTTGAAAATAATCAGGAAATTTTTGTTCACCGTTTAGGTGGCGAAGAAGGTGCTGCTGTTACCTTTGACCGTGTGTTACTGGTTGACAACGGAGGTAAAGTTTCCGTAGGTGCCCCTTCCATTTCAGGTGCTTCTGTAAATGGTAAAATCATTTCTCACGTTAAGGGAGATAAAGTTCTTGTTTTCAAAAAGAAAAGAAGAAAAGGGTACCAAAAACTGAACGGTCACCGTCAGTGTTTCACCAAAGTGAAAATTGAATCAATTAATGCATAATCGGGAGTAATCCCCTTAAAATAAATCGTCATGGCACACAAAAAAGGTGTAGGTAGTTCCAAAAACGGTCGCGAATCAGAAAGCAAGCGCTTAGGCGTAAAATTATTCGGCGGGCAGCGCGCCATTGCCGGCAACATCATCGTTCGTCAGCGTGGCACACGCCACAATGCAGGCGAAGGTGTGGGTATCGGTAAAGATCATACCCTGTTTGCTCTGGTTGACGGAGTGGTAACTTTCCGCAAGAAAAAAGACAACAAATCGTACGTTTCGGTTGTATCGGCTTAAGCCGTAGCGCCCGACTATAAACTCATTCCCGGTTTATTCGGAGCCTCGCTCGGAATAACCGGGTTTTTTCTTTTCCGGAATCACCGGCCCACCAAAAACAATTCATAAATCCTTCAACACAAATCCATATGCTCGATGTACGTTTTGTCCGCGAAAACAAAGAGGAAATCATAAGCCGCTTAGATAAAAGAAATCTGCCGGCCCAAGAACTCGTAACTCAAATGCTTCAGTTGGATGACATCCGCCGCGAAGCCCAACAACAATGCGATGCCACCCAGGCCGAAATGAACAATCTTTCTGCCCAGATCGGTGAATTCTTTAAAACCGGACGTCAGGCCGAAGCCAACGAACTGAAAGCCCGCACCGTGGAGCTGAAAGAAACGGTGAAAACGCTGGAAGAAAAACAAAAAACGGCCGAACAAAATCTGACCGAATTATTATACACCATCCCCAACTCTCCCCATGCTTCCGTGCCTAAAGGCAAATCGGCAGAGGACAACGAAATTGTACGCGAAAGCGGAGCAAAACCCGACTTGGGTTCAGATGCCCTTCCCCACTGGGAAATTGCCGCAAAATATAATCTCATCAATTTTGAACTGGGTGTAAAAATTACGGGAGCCGGTTTTCCGGTATATATAGGCCAAGGGGCCAAACTGCAACGTGCCCTTATCCAATTTTTTCTGGACGAAGCCGAAAAAGCAGGATACACGGAATATCAGGTACCGCACATGGTAAATGCCGACAGCGGATTCGGCACGGGTCAGCTGCCCGATAAAGAAGGACAGATGTACCACGATGCCACCGACGATTTGTATCTGATTCCTACTGCAGAAGTTCCGCTTACGAATCTGTACCGCGATATCATCCTGACCGAAAAAGATTTTCCCATCAAAATGACGGGATACACTCCCTGTTTCCGCCGCGAAGCGGGTTCTTACGGAAAAGATGTTCGTGGTTTGAATCGCCTGCATCAGTTTGATAAAGTGGAGATCGTGCAAATTGCCCATCCCGATACTTCCTATGAAAATCTGGAAACCATGGTGGCCCATGTGGGCGGAATTTTAGATAAACTGGAACTCCCCTATCGTATTTTGCGCCTCTGCGGCGGAGATATGGGATTTGCCTCTGCCCTTACCTACGATTTTGAAACCTGGTCTGCCGCCCAACAACGTTGGCTCGAAGTAAGTTCCACTTCAAATTTCGAAACCTTTCAGGCCAACCGACTGAAACTTCGTTTCAAAGATGCAAACGGCAAAACCCGCCTATGCCACACTTTGAACGGCAGCGCCCTGGCTCTGCCCCGGATTGTGGCTACGCTGCTCGAAAACAACCAAACCCCCGAGGGAATCCGTATTCCCAAATGCCTGGTACCTTACACAGGGTTTGAGTATATTAGGTAGAAATAATTTTGGTATATTTATGTATTAATGATAACTTCACACTAACTAACTAAGATATTTTATGCCAGAAAAAAGAACTGTTGAAGTACATCAATTTCAAATTGAAAGAAAGGAGTCTCCAAGAAGAAAATCAATTATTCACTTTAATGCAATTGATAATTTTCAAAATATAGTGCGAAATTTTACACAAATAATTGATGAATTTGGTGTAGATGATAATCAAAAAAGAGTAGCTAACATTTTAAAAAATCCAGAGGGCGAATCAATATTGTATATGAATGAATCAAAAGGATTTATTTCAGGAATAATATCCTCTGGGAGCTATGGTAAAGAAGAATCAGTAGTAGATGTAGAGGATATAGAAACCGAAGTTTTTAGCATCAAGAAAAACCATGCCGTCAAAAAACCATTTTACTTTTTAATATGTATTTCTCCTTTAAAAGACACTGGCTTTATTATAATGGAGAGGCAAGGATCTAATAGCATAAATAGCTTGATTTCCTTCTTTATGTACAAATTAATATCAGAAAAATATCCAAATAATAAAATAATTATAAGAAACTTTATTGAAGACGATGTAGCAAAAAAATATGTAGCAGATGGAAAATATAAGGAAGTCGCCTTAATTAGGTCTTTTTTACCAGCAGATGTAGCTGACCGTTATGATTTAGGAAATTTTGACACAAGTGATTATACTATCAAATTATCAATTAAACCCAATAAAAACAAAACTTTTCCTATTGCAACAAAAAACAAATTAGTTAAAATACTTGAAAGTAAACAGATTGGTTTTTTTACATCAGAGCAATTTGAAGAATTAGGATTTGATGACAACTCTAAAATACAGGTGGTATCTCAATTTAATGGCAGACAACGTACTGTAAATTTATCTGGATCAATGAAAATAAGACCTTATTATGAAATAGAAGTAAATGTTGATGCGAGTGGAAATACAAATTACCATTCTATACATAGTGAATGTATACAATTGCTAAATAGTTTTGGACTTGAATTATTCTAATGAATAATAAATTGAACATAATTAATATAGTAAAGGAACATGCACAATCTTTAAGCATGATTCCTTTTAATTTTAACACTTTAATTAAAGGTGAATTTTTTCATTTCATCTGGATTCCATTATTTGTATCAGCGGTAATTTGTACATTTTTTAAAGCTCCAACAAATGAAACTTTAAGCTATATTTCAACTATTTTATCAATTTTCATTGGATTATTTTTAAACCTTTTAGTTTTTCTATTTCCATTCATAGACAATCCTCATAAAGTTAAGGACACAAAAAATCGATATTTGCTAATAAAAGAAACATTTTATAATATTTCTTTTGTAATTATACTTTGTATTTTATCATTAATAATAGTATTCTCGTACGGACTAAGTTTTAGTAATTTTATAAAAAATAAAACTTATTCAATTAAATATTTTGAAGAATATATTTTCATTTTACACTGGGGGAAATTGTTTTTTTTGAAAATACAGTCATTTTTAATTTATTTCTCTTTAATTGAAATATTTCTTACACTATTAATGATAATGAAGCGAGTTACCAAGCTATTTGCAACTGAATTAAAGCATGCTTCTGAAGATATTATAAAATAAATTTTTACTTTCAATTTTGCATCTTATTGTTATATTTCACCGACAAGACTTTATTAATAATTAACGGGAGTTAGATTAAACGCCAAATAATAAACACATTATAATTAACACCATCTATCTTACCACCGTTATCGTTCCCGTTTGGCGGCCGCTGCATTCGTGTTCTAAAATGTAATAGTACACGCCTTCGCTCAGTTGGCTTGGCATGTTCAGGGTTTTGGTTTCGCCCTGCCAGTTGTTGGCGTAGTTACTGCTGCGGAACACCTCCGTGCCCCAGCGGTTGTAGATATACAGGCTGCTGCCGGGGTACAGGCCCTGTATGTAAAATACATCGTTTACCCCGTCGCCGTTGGGGGTAATGATATTGGGAACGTTTAAGGGCGGCCTCGGCACTTCGCAGAGCTCTACCATGTCTATGTAATAGTAGCATATATCTCTCCCATCCTCTCTCACTTTTACCAATGTGGTATCATAGCGCGAGGTAAAATCACCGATGGTCAGATATTGTTCTCCACCCTCTGCCATAAATGTATAAGAAAGCAATGTCCAGTTTGCCGTGTCGTTTACGGCATTGCCGGGACCTGCATAGGTTGGGTTTACGTGGTCTATAATCCAGGGAATTTGCGAATAAATACTGTCTTTTGTGATGGCCGCCTGCATGTTAGGAGATGCATAATTGCTAGTATCGGCAAGGCTTACATAAAAACTCAGGGTGTATTCCGTGCAGGGTTTTAAGGGTTCTTTCAGCTTGGTTTGGATGTATTCTTTATAGTAATAAGAATCATCATATTTTTTATCATAATAAACCAAAATACCTACATAAGAAACACCTTCAAAAGGCTGTTGATAGCCTCCAGCATTTTTGGGCACGCCAAGTGATAAAAAAGTGATATTATTAATTGAATGGTAGTATTCAGTTGATGTAGAATCAGGGGAGTACCAATACACCAAATTTTCAAAAAAAACAACACCGCCTTCCAGCCCCGAGGTATCTGCAAATGTAGGATCGAGGGTTAAGGATTCCGGGCAGTTTTGGCCCTGTAGTCTTAACCCTGCATAAAATAGAATGTGTATAAAAATAATATATTTCATAAAAAAAGGTGTGTCCGGAGCCTGGCTCCGGACACACATAACATCATAATTTTTGAATCTGTTTTGTTTTAATCATCACTCCGTCCTCATAAACCGTACAGAAATATACTCCTTTGGGCAGGGCATCAGCAGGTATCAATATCATATTAGATCCTCTGAAGGCATTAAATTCACCCATTTTTCGGCCATATAGATCCGTAATTACCGCATTTGTTTTTTCGGCTTCTTCCACCGTTTCAAATACCAGAGCAAATTCACCGGCACTCGGATTGGGATAAATTACAAAATGTTCTTTTTCTTCTTCCGTTGTGTTCTCCTCCACCTTCAACGTTTTTGGAAGCAGCAGATAGCTTTCTTCGCAGGAGTTCACATACAGCGTATCGGGATTGGCCCCGTACAAAATGTTACGTGCCGTATAAACCGCCTCACCGTATTTATACGGACATTCAATTGCCAGTTCGGTCAATACCTGAATTTCGGCTTCGCTCAGTTCAATGGTTGAATCGGTCTGGTTATTTTTCTCAAAATAAAAACCCAGTACCGTTTTGAGTTTGCTTTCAATTTCTAAGGTATCGTTTACGGTATTCAGCGTAACCAAGGCTTCGGTGTAGCGTGTGTTGATAGCGGAATCTTTGGCCTGCTCCAGCCGCCCCAATGTGGTTTGTTCCAATGCCGCCTTATACTGATAAAGGGCCGCATCCAACATGCCGGTGGTATCTTCTTTTACGGCACGGTAGAGTAACAGTTCCCGGTTCCATGCTATGTTGTTTGCTTCCTCCGCTCTCATTTTCATTCTCACTCTGACTAGCGCGCTAGCGTTATCGTTCCCGTTTGCCGGCCGCTGCATTCGTGTTCTAAAATATAAAAATACACCCCTTCGTTTAGTTGGCTTGGCATGTTCAGGGTTTTGGTTTCGCCCTGCCAGTTGTTGGCATAGTTACTGCTGCGGAACACCTCCGTGCCCCATCGGTTGTAAATATACAAGCTGCTGCCGGGGTACAGACCCTGTATGTCAAATACATCGTTTACCCCGTCGCCGTTGGGGGTAATGATATTGGGAACATTTAAGGGCGGCCTCGGCACCTCGCAGAGTTCAACCATGTCTATGTAATAGTAACTGAGCTCTCTTCCATTATCTTTTACCTGCACTAAATTTGTGTCGTAGCGCGAGGTAAAGTTTCCTATGGTAAGCCATTCTTCTCCTCCTTCTGCCATAAATGTGTAGGAAAGCTGGGTCCAATTTGCCGTATCGCTTACCGCATAGCCGGGGCCGGCATAGGTGGGGGTTATGTGGTCTATTATGTCAAAGCCGGTCCATTGCAAGCTGTCAGATGATAAATAAGCCTGAATTTCGGCACTTGCATATTTGCTTGTATCAGCCAGGCTCACATAAAAACTAAGCGTATATTCAGTACAGGGTTTTAAAACTTCCTTTAAGCGTACCTGTAAATATTCTCTGTAATTTATATAATAATCATTGGGGTCAGCATAATAAATCAAAAATCCACCATACGCAATTCCATTTTGGGGATTTTGAAACCCAAACCGATTTAGAGGTTGTCCTCTTAGAGGTGGATAAACGTTAGAACCTGCACAAGAAAAATAATTTAAACAATCATGGAATAAATCAGGGGTTGTATTATTAGGGGAAGTCCAATGAGCAACATGTATAAAATAGAGAGGAAATGAGCCTGCCCTTGTATCCAAAGTGTCCTCAAAAGAAGGGTTGGGGACGATATTACCGGAACAGTTTTGCCCCCATATACTTCCCGCAAAGAGTATGGTAATTAACGCTATGTAAACCGCTTTTGTCATATTCAAATATTGGGGGCGGTAAACATTCCGCCCCCAAATTAATTTCAGAGTTTTTCCAATTTTCCGTTACCTATCAGGTTACCCGTATCATCAAAAACACGATACAGGTACATTCCCCTGCCCAGAACGCTTCCGTTCAGCAGGTGAACCCCGCTGCTTTTAAAAGATTCGGTAATTCCTAGAGGTCTTCCCTGTAAATCATAAATTTCTACCCTGCCGCCCGTTATGTTTGGCGGCAGCACAAATACAAAATTGTCCGGTGATGGATTGGGGTAAACCAACACACCGGTTTCTTCCTCTTGTGTCTGCCCAGCATCTGCTTTTTTCTGCAAGTTCCAGTTTACGGCTTCACATTCCGTTTCAAACAGGGTGTCGGGATTGTAATAGTAAATCAGGTTTCTTGCAGAATAAACCGCCTCGCCATATTTATATACGCATTGCCCTGCCAACTCTTCCAGAAATGCTTTTTCTGTTTCTGAAAACTCCCAAACGCTATCTGTCAGTGCAGATTTTTGGGTAATAAGCCCATAAACCGTTTTCAGATAGGTTTCCATACTGTCGGCAGCGGCAGTGGCCGTAAGGCGGGTTTGTGCATCGGCCGTATTTCCGTTCAGCAGACTGTCTTTGGCTGCATCCAGCATTCCTTTTGAGGTGGCTTCCACACTCATTTTATATTGATACAGGGCAGCATCCAACATGCCGGTGGTATCTTCTTTTACCATTCGGTAAAGAGCCATTTCGCGACTCCAAACTATTTCGTCTTTAAAAGCCAGTGAATCATCTACCCCTGTGCTGTCGTTGAGCAGTCCCAACAGAATCTCATTCCGGTCTTCCAGGTCTCCCATAACATCACGGCAGTTCCAAACAAAATTAGCAATATCGGAGTTGTCGGTCTGGGTAGCGTGCCAAGTAACAATTTGAGGACAACCATCTCCAATAGATATAAAATTACTCGGCCAAAATACAGAGCCATTGAATTTGAGCCAAAATGCCGACGCAGAGCCACCAGATCCATTACCGAAAGCATAAAGGTGCTCATTCCAAGTGTTACCGTACCAGGCATTCATGTGGGCGGTTTTAGGAGGCCCCTGCACGCCTATCTGCCCCCAGTTAACATATACTCCCGTGCGTCCGTTGTGCATATAATTGGCTCCCACGGTGCTACTCAGCTGGTCGCCCCCAAAAAACATACTGATCTGGTTGGAGTGTATATTATTACACAGGGTAGATGCCGCCGGCGAATACTCCACGCGTATGCCCATGCTCTGGCCTATGCCGGCGCCGTACTCGTATATGTTGTTTTCGGCTATGTGGGCCTTGGGGCAGTAGTTTACCCGTATGCCCTCGGGGTACGAGGTAATATGGGCATGGGTGTTCACCAGGTTGTTCATTACCTGCGGGGTGGTTATCTGGCTCAGGTGTATGCCAAAGCGGTACTGCCACACCTCGTTGGCATTCACAAACACGGCATAGGGCTGCGAACTGGCCAGCGGGTTTTCTATCCGTATGCCGTAGGTGGGCACGGTGTTGAAATCGGTGAGCTTTTTAACGATGTTGCCGAATATGAACGCGGGGCGGTTGCGCAGGTCGTACAGGTAAATACCGGATTTGGCCTGGTGTATGGTGTTCTGCACGGCAAAAAACACATTTTCGGCAAAGTAGTTGCCGGTGCCGTGTATGCCGTAGTCGCGTATATTGGTCATGTGGTTTAAGTGTATGTGTGAACTCACGTTGCCCAGCACATAAATGCCGCCCGTACAGTTGTTAAACGTGTTTTTGGCAAAAGGGTTGCTTTGTATGCCCGCAAACAGCCGCGAGTGGGGTTCGGTAATTTTGCGGGCGTTTACCAGTATGGCCACGTTGAGGTCGGTGCCCTTGCCGCATAACAGCCCGGCGGGGTTGTGGCACTTTATGTTTTCAAAGTGGTTGTTCTGTACCCTTAAAAATTCTACCCTCTCGGCATATATGCCCCTGTAGGCATCCGAAATTTCGTTGCGGTCGGACACCGGCCCCTCGCGGCCTATGAAAATTTCGCGGATGTTGTACAGCTCTATGGCATTGTAGGTGTACTGGCCCGCAAAGGGCGCCTTCATCTGTGCGGGATTACAGCGCAGGATATTATCTTTAAAATAGGAGGAAGTGAAACCGGAGGCTGGTATGGTATTGTTTACGAGCATGTGGCGGCGGTTGTTTTCCAGCACGGACATCTGCACGTTCCATTTGGAGGTGTTGGTAAAATTGAGTGCCGATTTGGCATCGCGCACGGTACTCTGGTTTAAAATGAGTTCGCCCGGGGCAAAAATGCCTTCCCACATTTCGGTGCAGGCCTCCAGCACGGAACCCTGCACAATTTCGAGTTTGGTGCCGGCGGGCACGGTGAGTTTACTGCCAGGGGCAAATTTCAGATTCAGGTTATTCATCGTGAACACGGGCGAATTTACCACCAAATTTCCGATTATGGAAGCCGACTGCCCGGGGCTCATGTTGAGCTGCGAAGTGTAGGTAACGCTGTTGAGGTCGGTGCCGAAGGATTTGTCGGCAGGGCAATGACAGAAGCCTACCGGTTTTACGGAAATGTCGTCAATGTAGTAGTAAGCGGCAGTGCCCAATTGTTGAGTAAGGGCAGGGTATGCCGGATTTGCGGTTACCGGGGTAACTGCAGGAGTCTGTCCGGTAAAATTAAAATGGCCAACGATAATAGTATTCTCCGGTAAAGTGTTAGCTGCATTAAAAATTCCACTTATTTCAGTCCAACCATTTTTGTCTGTTACCACATTGGAGGTAATACAGCGGTTAGGATTTATTGTAATTATGTTATTCTGCTGTGTTCCCGGAAAATTCTGTGTAGTCTGCGAAGGGGAATTTACAAGGCATGCAGAAACTTTTGTCGCATGACTGGAACCTTCAGCAAGTGAAACCTTAAATTTTACATCATACTGTTCACCCGGTTGTAACGACTCTTTGAGGTTGGCAAAAAAATATTCTCTGCTACCGCCTGAAGTATATGTCAAAAAACCCGCATATCCGCCCCCGGTGGCTGCCTGCTGATATCCTACACCGTCAAACTGTCTAAAAACCTCTTTAATTTATTAACATATTGAATGTTAATAA
>JAKRSD010000006.1 GCA_022402535.1 Flavobacteriales bacterium
GTTAAACAGTAGAGAAAAACGGTCAACATTATTTAGGCATAAACTACTCAATACTAAATACTCAATACTAAATACTCAATACTTTTCTCATATTCCAATACTCAACACTAAATAGTACTTTCGTGGCAAATACTTCAATCATGTCTTTTACAAACATACTCACCGAGAAAAAAGGGGGATTGCTGACCATCACCATCAACCGCCCCGAGAAATTAAATGCCCTCAACCGCGAAACCATTCAGGAACTGAACGAGGCCCTGAACCTCGCCCATCATGATGAAGAAGTGCGCTGCCTCATCCTCACGGGTTCGGGGCAGAAGGCTTTTGTGGCCGGAGCCGATATTTCGGAGTTTGCCCATTTCTCGGTAGAGGAAGGCCGTAAACTGAGCCACGACGGTCAGGTGAAACTCTTCGATAAACTGGAAAACTTTCATAAACCCGTAATTGCCGCCGTAAACGGTTTTGCCCTCGGCGGCGGACTGGAACTGGCCATGGCCTGCCATATCCGCATTGCCTCCGACAATGCTAAAATGGGTCTGCCCGAAGTATCGCTGGGCGTGATTCCCGGATACGGAGGCACACAGCGCCTGCCCATGCTCATAGGTCGCGGAAGAGCCAATCAGCTTATTTTTTCGGCCGAAATGATCAATGCCGAAACAGCTGCCTCCTGGGGACTGGTGAATAAAACGGTTCCGCAGGAACAACTCCTGGCCGAATGCGAAGCCCTGGCCGATAAAATCTGTAAAAATTCGCCCAAGGCCATTGCTTTTGCCATTGAAGCGGTAAATGCGGGTTTTGAAGACGGCGTAAACGGATACGAAGCCGAAATTGATGCCTTCGGGCGGGCTTTCGGTACGGCCGATTTTAAGGAAGGCACCACGGCATTTCTGGATAAACGCAAACCGGTTTTTGCCGGAAAATAATCCGGGTTTGCACAGCTGAAAAAAATGCCCTAACATTGGGGCATGGTAGTGAAGGAAACCCGGGGAATTTGTGTGGAAGTGGAAACGCGTTACCGAGATGCAATGTCGGAACCGCGCAACCGCCACTATTTTTTCTCCTACGAAATTTCGATAACCAATAATACGGATGCCCCCGTGCAGCTGCTGTTCAGAAAATGGCAGATTACGGACAGCAACGGCGAATACCGCGAAGTGGAAGGTCCCGGCGTGGTGGGCCAGCAGCCCGTGATTGAACCCGGCACCACGTTTATGTACGAAAGCGGTTGCAACTTCGTAACCGATATGGGTAAAATGGAGGGCATCTTTATCATGAAAAACCTGAGTTCCGGAGCCACGTTTCCGGTAGATATTCCCGCTTTTATCATGAATGTCCCTTACCGGTTGAATTAGTCCGGTGTTGCGTTTATATCCTTACCTTTGCCCAGCTAAAATTTGAATCGTATGTATGGACATTATCATGTGCCTAAGGCATATAACGAACCCGTAAAAACCTACGCACCGGGTACTCCCGAACGCGAAGCCCTCAAAAAGAAAATTGCCGAAATGCGTGCTGAAGTGCGCGAAATCCCCATGTTTATAGGCAATAAGGAAGTTTTTAACGATAACCGCCAAAAGCTTACTCCTCCGCACGATCATCAGCATGTGCTGGGCTATTTCCCCAAAAGCACCAAAGAGGATGTAACAGCGGCCATCAATGCGGCGCTGGCCGCCAAAGAAGCCTGGGTCGCTCTTCCTTGGGAACAGCGGGCTTCCATCTTTCTGAAAGCTGCTGAACTGATTGCGGGTCCCTACCGTGCCGAGCTGAATGCCGCCACCATGCTGGGGCAGAGCAAAAGTGCTTTTCAGGCAGAGATTGATTCGGCCTGTGAAATCATTGACTTTTTACGCTTCAACGTGGAGTTTCTGAGCGAAATTTATAACGAACAGCCCGTGAGTTCGCCCGGTATCTGGAACCGTATGGAATGGCGGCCGCTGGAAGGGTTCGTATATGCCCTGACTCCGTTTAACTTTACGGCCATTGCCGGAAACCTGCCCACCTCTGCTGCCATGTGTGGCAATACCATCGTATGGAAACCATCAAACACCCAGGTGTATTCGGCTCATGTGCTCATGAAAATTTTCCGCGATGCCGGTGTGCCTCCCGGAGTCATCAACCTGATTTATCCTTCGGGTCCCGATGCCGCCGAGGTGGTGTTTAATCATCCCGATTTTGCGGGAATCCATTTTACGGGTTCTACGGAAGTGTTCCAAAATATCTGGCAATCCATCGGAAATAATATTCATAAATATCGTTCCTATCCTCGCATCGTAGGCGAAACGGGTGGGAAAGATTTTGTGGTGGCGCATCCCTCCGCCGATGTAAAAGCGGTAATTACTGCGCTTACCCGCGGGGCTTTTGAATACCAGGGCCAAAAATGTTCGGCCGCTTCGCGGGCCTATATTCCCGCAAGCATGTGGAACGAGGTGAAAGCCGGTATCCAACGCGATCTGGCTTCTTTTTCCATTGGCGGAACGGAAGATTTCGGCAATTTCTTTAATGCCGTAATCGATGAAAAATCGTTCGATAAACTGGCCGGATTTATTGACCGCGCCAAAAATGACCCTTCCGTGGAAGTGGTGGCGGGCGGTACCTACGACAAATCCAAAGGTTGGTTTATACATCCCACCGTGTTGCGTGCGGATGACCCGAAATATGTTACCATGTGTGAGGAACTGTTTGGTCCTGTGCTTACCATCTACGTGTATGAAGATGAGGCCTACGAACAAACGCTGGAGCTGGTGGATAAAACCAGTATTTATGCGCTTACGGGAGCCATTTTCTCGCAGGATCGTTATGCCTTGAATGTAGCGGTGAACAAACTCCGGAATGCGGCTGGTAATTTTTACCTGAATGATAAGCCCACAGGCGCCGTGGTGGGTCAGCAGCCGTTTGGCGGAGCCCGCGGATCGGGAACCAATGACAAGGCCGGCAGTAAAATCAACCTGCTGCGTTGGCTGAGTCCGCGCACCATAAAGGAAACGTTTGTGCCACCGCACGATTACCGTTATCTGTTTTTAGATAAAGAATAACCGGATTTTCCGGATAGGATATGGGGCTGTTCGTTCGCGATACAGCCCCTTTTTTTTGAGTTGATGTCGCCCCTACGGGGCTTTATAGGAAGTGGGGCTGCTTGTTTTATTAATATGTCGCCCCTACGGGGCTGTTATTGCTTTAAACGTATGTAGCTCCGTAGGAGCGGCATCATCATAGGATATGGGGAGCATAGAAAAAAGCTCCGTAGGAGCGGCATCATCATAGATATGAGTAAATGTCGACAAAAGCTCCGTAGGAGCGGCATCATCATAGGATATGAGTAAATATCGACAAAAGCTCCGTAGGAGCGACATCATCATAGCATATGGGGAGCATAGAAAAAATCTCCGTAGGAGCGACATCATCATAGATATGAGTAAATGTCGACAAAAGCTCCGTAGTAGCGGCATCATCATAGCGTATGGGGAGCATAGAAAAAAGCTCCGTAGGAGCGACATCATTCAATCCATTCAAAAAGGTATTTTTCATCATATTCAATATTGAATTTTTGTAATAATTCAATGTATTCTTCTTTGAAGGATTTCTTTTTGTGGTGTTCTTCTTGATTGTTTATATATGCAATCACAGTGTCTAAAAGCGAGTGAGTGTGTGAAAATGCACCATAGCCTTCCTGCCAATTGAATTTTCCTGATACCAGTCTTTTTTCATTCACCCATTTTGAAGAATTCGCTTTTATATCTCTCACTAATTCTGAAATTGAAATTTCGGGTTTTATGCTGACTAAAATGTGTATATGATCTGCTACACCGCCGATTGCATACACTTTTTGACTTTTACCGTTGACAACGCCGCAGATGTATTTGTGCAGTTCTTCTTTCCAATTCTTCTGTATCAGATTTTGACGGCCTTTTACTGAAAATACGAGGTGAATGTAGATTTGTGTGAATGTGTTTGCCATGATTCTAAAGTTTGTCTGAATTGATATTGGTTTGATTTTTAGATGTTGGAACTTTTAAAGTAGTTTGTTTTATCGGTGTTTATTGCTCCGAAGGAGCGATATAAGTTAATTTTATAAGTACACGTTTTTTAGTCAATTGGGTTTTCTTTTTAGTTTGTTAAAGTACAATTTTCGGAGAATATGAATAGTGTTTTCTATATCCATTTTTTCATAATAAGGTTGATGCTGCCCCTACAGGGCTTAATAGTAAGGATGTTTATTCGTTTTATTAATATGTCGCCCCTACGGAGCTTTATAGAAAGGAGGTCTTCTTGTTTTATTAATATGCCGCCCCTACGGGGCTTTATGGTAAGTGGGGCTGCTTGTTTTATTAATATGTCGCCCCTACGGGGCTTTATAGGAAGCAGGCTGCTTGTTTTTTTCATGTCAATTCAACTACAAAAAAAAGGCTGCCCATCTGGACAGCCTTTTACATATCGTGTGTGGCGTTTGCTTACGACACAATTTTCAATTCATCGATAATGTTTTGGGCACCGGCATATTTTTCAATAAACCAAAGCACATAACGGATATCCACCGAAATGGTACGCTGTACTTTTTTCTGGAAGGAAAGGTCGCCCACCATGCTGTCCCAGTTGCCGTCGAAAGCAATTCCGATCAGGTGTCCTTCGCCGTTAATCACAGGACTTCCTGAGTTTCCGCCGGTAATATCGTTATTGGAAAGGAAGTTCACTTTCAAATCTCCGTTTTCGGCATAGCGGCCAAAATCTTTGGTTACCAACAGGTTTTTCAGTTTGGCAGGTACATCAAATTCTAAATCGCCGGGAACTTCTTTTTCCAGAATACCTTTGTACGAAGTGATGTGATTATAGGAAATGGCATCTCTTCCGTCGTAAGGCATAATAGAACCGTAGGTAAGACGTAACGTAAAGTTGGCATCCGGATAGAACATATCGTTCGGTTTAAATTCGCGGATGGCAGCCATGTAAGTTTTCATGAGTTCATCATACGCTTTATCGGCAGCACTGTTTTTACCGGCCGATGTCATATACACGCTGATAACCGCCTGTAAAAAGGAATAGCCCGGATCGGCGCGGAAGGTTTTCGCCGAAGGCTTATCTAACCACGCTTTCATACGGCCCTTATCCGCAAAAATAGATTTGGAATATAACATGTCTGTATAAGCTTCCGTGCGGCTTTGTCCTTTTTTAGCTTTTACCTTGGTATAATCACCCTTAGTAAGCAGTTCAGGCCAGCTTTCTTTCGGAATATCACTCATAAATAAATCCAACATCGTGCTGAATACGGCGCGGTCTACTTTTGCATTGTAGTTTTTGAAGTCTTTGTCCAGGCTTTCTTTGTTGGCCGCCAACATACCCATCACCGGTTCGGGAATGGTATCTCCGTCGCCCATCATCATGGCGGCCTGATAATATTTAACGGCGTATCCCACCATTTGCGAACCAAACAGGGAGAAGTTCAGGTAGGACATGACTTTGTCATTGGCGGGATCAGCTTCAACCGCTTTTTTCATATCGGCCACCAGATTGCCATATTTGGCTTTGCGGCTTTCGTCGGCATTAGCCCAGGCGGTAAATTCTTTTTCGAACTGTTCTTTTTTCTCAATAAAATCAGAGGTTTTGGCGGCATATACATTACCCAGGAAATACTTCCATGTATTGGCAAACGAAGCATAATCGCTGGCTAATTGCAGTTTGATGGCTTCGTCTTTGTCCATGAAGGATTTCTGTACGTTTAATTTTTTCTCCATCACATTGGCCATCATCGGATAGTCGGTGAAAACCGTTTTGCGCACGGCATCCGAAGTCAGGTAACGTTGGGTTCTTCCGGGGAATCCCATAATGAACGAGAAATCGCCTTTTTGGACTCCTTTCAACGAAATGGGAAGTGAATGTTTGGGGGTGTACGGTTTGTTGTTGGGTGAATATTCTGCCGGATTGTTATTGGCATCCACATAAATACGGAAGATGGAAAAGTCGCCCGTATGACGCGGCCACATCCAGTTGTCGGTATCGCCCCCGAATTTACCTACTGATTCGGGAGGTGTTCCCACCAGGCGGATATCTTTAAATACCTGATATACCAAAAGGTAATACTCGTTATCGTAATAAAATGATTTTACTTCGGCTTCGTAACCGGGACCTTCTTTGGCGGCTTCTTCTTTCAGTTTTTTGATGATGGCATCTTTACCGTCCACGCCTTTTACTTTGGCGGTAACATCTTCCATGCGCACCAGAATTTTCACGCTCAGGCCTTCTACATGTAACTCTTTATCATGCGAAGCGGCCCAGAATCCGTCGCGAAGCCAGTTGTTCTGCGTGGTAGACAGTTCAGCAATGGCGTCGTATCCACAGTGGTGGTTGGTAAAAACCAATCCTTTGGATGAAACAATTTCGCCGGTGCAAAACCCGCCGAAGGAAACGATGGCATCTTTGATGGAGGCTTTATTTACGTTGTAAATATCATCAGCGGTGAGCTTGCTGCCCATCTGCTGCATTTTGCCTTCCAACTGTTTCAGGTAAAGGGGCAGCCACATTCCCTCGTCGGCTTTGGCCGGGCTGAACAAAAACAAAGCACCGAAAATAATGGGTAATGCTTTTCTTAGAAATACTGTATTCATCCTGTTTAAAATTTACATTATTGAAGGGCGAAATTAACCTTTTTATGGTTTGGGTTTTTAAATTTCGACCAAGTGCTGATAATCAGACTATAAAATGAAAAAACCGGCCATGGAAATGACCGGTTTTGGGAAGAGTATTTTTTGAAAAGTTTATTTCAATTTCACCGTAATGCCGTCAAAGGCAAAGGTAGCTCCGTTCTCTTCGGCGGAAGACGTCCAGCTGATTTTGTTTCCGGCACTGGTAACCGATTTGTTATTAACCGAACTTACCGGTTTAGGAAATTCGGCCTCCAAATTATAGGTCATCATCATGGCCATGGAAGCGTAGGCAGAATCGGTAGAAGAGGAACCTAAAGGCCAGGTTCTGTAGATTAATTCTTTTTTCCCTTTAGAAGAGACTTTCTCGTATTTGCTGTCGCCTATGGTTTCTTTAATTAATCCCAGTTCGTTATGCGCTTTATTGAGCGAGGAAATATCAGAAAATGCAAAACCTAATTCAATACGGTTTTCCATCGCTTCATATTTTACATTCGATATGCCCGAAACGCCGCTGAGGGTTTGGGTCATTAAACCTAAATCGCCCAGTGAATCGGCCAGATTAAAACTGGTGCCTGTAGTGTCCATGGCTTGCATCATGTTCATAAATTCAGTGGCATCAAAGGTGTAGTTAATGGTGCCTCCCATTTTAGAATTGAATACCACTTTTTCAGTAATGGTGCAGCTTGCCGCAATAATAGCAACTGCAATAAAAACAAAGATTTTTTTCATGAAAACGGATTTTGAACAAAGGTAGAATTAAACCTTTATGCCCCTTTGCGAATTCAGAATTTTCTTTTTTTCCAATGAAAACGACCCAAAACGAGGCTCAATAATCCGCTGAAGGTGATATAAAAACTATGCAGCATAGAGGCCAAGGGAATAAAGGGAATCCATACTTTTTTATGAAAGTGTAACGCTCCGGTTCCCAGCATGATGCCGTCTGCCAAGAGTTTTGTACCCATCACCAGCCCAAGGGCTTCCAACCTGGCGGTACACATAAAATATACAATACTGACGGAAATAGCCATATTAAGTAAAAACAAAAATAGCGTGATGCTTTTCCCTTCGGTTCCGTAGGCTTTGGCTTTAGATCCCCAGCGGATTCTCCGGCTGATGAAATCCCGGATTCCCGTATCGCCTTGGGTATGGGTAAGATGTTTGGCATCCGTCAGAAAGTGAATGGCCTTTTTTCCGAATTGTTGTTTGCATTTTTCCAATAGAAATACGTCGTCTCCGCCCGGAAACTGAAGATTCCCCTGATATCCATTCAATTGTATAAAAGTCTCTTTTTTGAAAGCCAAAAAAGCCCCGTTGCACAGAAAGGGCATTCCCGCTCCCCAAAAAGCGATTCCGGAAGTCATGAGTGATAAAAATTCAATATCGGCCAACCGTCCGGCTAATCCCATACCCGAATGCTGCAACACGGGTCCGCAAACCAAATAGGTATCTGAATTTTGTAATATGGCGGCAGCCTCAGCAAGTGCGTCAATGCTGAGCCGGCTGTCGGCATCTGTAGTGATGATGATGGGATGCATACTCGCTTGTACGCCTAAAGTCAGGGCTTCTTTTTTACCCAGTTTGGATTCGGGAAGGGAGAGTATCTTGAACCGGTTTTCGGGCATTCCGGCCTGTTGAATGCAAAGCTGCGTGCCGTCGGTAGAATGGTCGTTGACGAAAATACATTCCACGTTCGGAAATTCCGCCGTGATGATTAGGAGTGCATCAAGCAGTATTTGTATACGTTTTTCTTCATCGCGGAATGGAATCAAAAGAGAAATGCCGATTTGTGGGTTTGGGGTGAAACGGATTTTTCGATGAATGGCTTTCCGCCATCCATACAACCACACTACGGCAAATAAGCCGTAAGCAATCGATATCAGAATGGCAGGGAGCATTGCTGTCATGGGATAAACCTACAAAAAATGCGTAAACGGTCTTTTCTTTTACCTTTGGAATCATGGAGTCGTCCGCAAGCAGAATTATTTTAGGCATTGACCCGGGCAGCAATGTAACGGGCTACGGAGTCATACAGATGAAGGGAAGTAAAATCAGTGTACTGGATATGGGCGTTTTTAAAATGCCTAAAGGTGATGACCATTTTGAGAAACTGAAAGCCATTTTTCGGTCCACGTCAGAGATTATCCGCAAGCATAAACCCACAGAATTTTCCGTGGAAGCTCCTTTTTACGGGAATAACGTGCAAAGTATGCTGAAGCTGGGCCGTGCTCAGGGGGTGGCTATATCGGCAGCTCTCAGCGAAAATTTGCCGGTGTTTGAATATTCTCCGCGTAAAGTGAAGCAGAGCATCACCGGAAACGGAGCCGCCTCAAAAGAACAGGTGGCCGCCATGCTGAAGCAGATGTACGGCATTACCATCGATGAAAAATATATGGATGCCACGGATGGATTGGCGGTAGCGGTTTGTCATGCATTCAGCAATAAAATTTCGGCTACCGACGATAAAGTGAGCGGATGGGCCGCCTTCGTGAAGAAAAATCCCGGAAGAATAAAATAGGCTTACAATAGAAAATATAACACCACCCAGACCAATAAAACCAACACCGGAAAAATCGCCGGAATTTTGGCAAATACATTAGGAATGGATTTAAAACGAAAAGGCATATTCTTTTTAATCAGAAATAAACCTAAGCCAAACACCGGATAAGCCAGCTGATAGAAAAAATGAAAATAACGGGATTCCTCATTTTGCAAAAGCATAATCAACGGGGCACCGAGGGCGAAAGGAATCAGATACATTTCGAGAAAATAGGTAGGACCTGCCGTAACGGAATCGGCATCGTTGTTTTTTTGGTGTAGAAATAATCCAAAAAAGAGGATGCCCGCCCTATATCCCAAAATACTTAATATAACAGACATGACTATTGCCAGAATTATAGATGGTATGATGGATATATCCAACCAAACCATGATGTTTGAAAATCCCTGATTCAGCTGTTCTATTTCGGTGAAGAGATAAAAAAAGGAAAGATAAAATTGAGCCCCCAACAGATTAAAAGCGGCAATGCAAAACCAAAGTAGAAAAAAATCAACAACACCCTTCTGCGGGTTAATCCGGATAAAAAGTTGGATAACGGAAGCCAACACAACCAATAAAAAGGTAGGTAGCCCGAAAACGTAAACTATTTTGAGTTTAGACCAGTGATTATAATCGTAATTGAACCCGATTTTCAGCAGAGAAAAATCATTCAGATTGCCGATGGAATAAGCAAACCCTGCCGTCAGGAGCTGACAGATAAAAAATACAATCAAGTAGCCGAGCACGAACACGCCCGTTGATTTAAAGATTCTCTGTAACTGGATGACAGAATTCATTTGTTAACCTCCCCCAAGGTTTTTTATGAGTCAAATGTAATTATCTGTTTCTGTCTTTATGAAATAAATCAAATTAAACTTTCGTGAAGAAAAAAGCCGGAAGAGAATTGTCTTCCGGCTTAATCTATAAAACCTGCGAGGTTATTTCTTTTTACGAACCTGATAGTATTTTCCGGCGGCTGCGGCGCCCCCTGCTCCCAATACCAGCCAGGAAAGCGGGTCTAACGGGGCACCCGAAACAGGCCCCGGTGTGGTGGGCGGCGGTGTGGTGGGTGGAGGTCCGGGGCCAACCTGTCCCCTCGAAATCAAGGAAATTCCGGTAATCAATATGCTGATCAGCAATACATGTTTGAGGTATGATGATGTGTTTTTCATGATTCAAAAATTAGTTGATTCCAATAATGATTTTACGGGTTACGGTTTGGGTGTTTCCTGCAATTTCAGCAATGTACCGGCCTGAAGCAATACCGCTTAAATCAAATGACTGAACCGTTCCCTGTAAGTTTCGGTTCAGTATGCGTTTTCCCTGCATATCATAAAGGGTAAATACAGACTGATCAAAACCTGCTGAAGGAAGTATAATATGAATGGTGTTTGCCGCCGTCCATAATTGTATGCCGTTTTCAGTCATTTCATCCTGTATGGAAACGGTTCCGGCGGTAACCTGAATACTGGTTTGTGCCAAGGCTTCACAGTCTTCGTTTGAGGCAGATAGCATTACCACATACGTGCCTTCAGCATTATAGAAATGCACGGGATTCATATCTTCTGACGTATTTCCGTCACCAAAATTCCATGAGAACTGATCGGCATGAATGGTTTGGGCCGTGAAGGTGATTTCCTGTCCGGTTTCAGCCTGGGTCAATGAACTTACGATTTCAGCCGTTACCACAAAAGCACCGGTTACCGTAAGGTTTTCTTCGGCCACATAACCCGAAACCGGTTCGGTAAGTATCAGTGTATATTCACCGGCAGGAATATTCAGAATCTGGGCATTTCCGTCCAAGGTTCCGTTGGCCACTTCTGTTCCGTTTTCATTGTTGAGGATATAATTCCAGCTGATGGGTGCATTTTCAGCAAGTGAAACATTTGCACCGTTTTCGCAGGTGGCTTCCTGGGTGATTTGATATTCCACGGGTGGATAAAAATGCACCTTGAACCGGTCGGTATGATTTCCGGCAGCGGACGTAAATGTATAACTGTCATTCACACGCATGTTCTGCCAAACGCCTGTCTGCACATCTTCCAGATAAATGAAAGAAGAGGCGGCAAATTGGTCTAAATTAGAAAAGGTGAAGGTGTGCGAACCTGATGCGGTAAGTTTTAGCCCCAGCGGAACGGTAACCACATTTTCCAGATTCCCGAAGGTGTTGGTAGAGTACAACTCGCCATTCCAAATGGAATATAACATGGGTTTGTTATTGTCGCCCATGAGTTTGGGGGCATCATACAGATTGTCAAAATTGGTTGTGGCTTCCCCGTGGAAACGGATACGGCAGTAATCCGCTTTGTTGTCGGAGAGGATATCGATATTCAATGCCTGGGCAGCATTACCCGAAAACAGGTAAGTGGGTGTGCCGGTGGTTCGTTCTGTATTATCTACCGAAAAAGTGGCCGATGTACCTGAACTCACTCTTACCTGAAATCCTTGTCCGATGGCAATTACATCGCCCGGATCCACATCTACCCAGCTGCCTGTGTAAAGTCCCGAAGCACTGTACACTTTGGCAATACCGTCTATATTGGCATCGGGTGTCCAGGTAAGAGGAGAAGGATACGGATTTGAAACAATGTTATAACCATTTGAAAGTGTCGGATTTTGACGGGTCAGGTTTTGAGAAACCGGACCTGTAGTGTTGGTACCGGTGAAGGTCAATGTGCTTTGTCCCGGTACATCTAAATAATATCCTTTTCCATTTTCCATCAAACCGGAGGTTTTGGCAAACAGGAGCGACTGCACACAGTTAAGCTGTGGCGTCGCATTTTCAATCAGTTCCTGCCAGTTGCTGTAAGGAGAGTTGAATGCCACATAATCGGGGTGACAGCCGGTTTGGAAAGGAATCAAAAAGCCGGGTGCGGCTGCGTTTCCGGCAACACTAAATCCGTTTAATGAACTTCCCATATTGCCGGCTAACGTAACCGGAGTTCCTAACTGACGGAATCCGTTGGCGGCACCGGGGATATATCTTTCCACCTGATAAACTCCGTTTACACTTCCCGTTCCTGCGGTAAAATCATCCAAATAAGCAGTGCCAGAAGGTGAGCTCAATAATTTGAAATTAGACGATACGTTCAGTACACCGCCTCCGATAACGGCAGAATGCGATACATCAACATATCCGTTTACCGAATTAATTGTAGCATTTCCATTAGTGCCAAAACGTTCAAAGTGTGTAGTTCCTGTAAGTGAGATGTTGTTTCCGTATATAAAACGGGCTGTTCCATTGAGGGTATGTCCGTTACCGGCCCAAGTTCCTGCCGTGATGTTGATGTTGGCATTGGTGGTATTTGCCGTTAAATTTCCTAAGTTATTCAGTGTTCCTCCTGTGCAGTTCAGTCCTCCGTTGGTCAGATTCAGTGTACCAGGCCCGGAAAGTTCGGCGTTGGTTCCGTTTATGATAAAAGCACCTGAACTGGTAAGTTGGTTCATGGTAGCTCCCGCATTTAATTTGATTCCGTTTCGGAATGTTTTCGTAGCTGAACTTTGCCAGTCAACGGAATTGCCTGAACCCATTTCAAATAATCCGTTAATTGTGGTGGGGTTAGTAGCTCCCCAAGAACCTTGGTTTACTGTTACTCTGAAAATGGGCACTTCATTCACTCCCGCATTTGGGAAATACGTTTGATTGCTGGTGGCAATGGCACTTACCACATTCCAGTTAAATACAGAATTATGCTCATAAAAAACGTTTGTAGATGTATTTCCTGCTAATGCACCGGAGGGACCTCCCGTACCGGAATTTATTCTAAATGTGCCATCCGTTTTAATTCTTATGGTTCCTGTAATTACCGGCAAAATACTTCCCTGATAAACCAAGGTGCCGAATACCGTTAAATCATCTCCCGGTCCGTCGGCCACGGTAAGGTTATTTCCGGTGCTTGTCTGTAATACAAGCTGCGCCGAAGAATCCACCACGGTTTGGTCTATGGAAATGGCAGAGTTTAACGTTACAATATGGTCTTCGGTAATTAAAATGCCCGCTGATGTGGAGTTAGGTATAAGAGTAGAAGGTATCCAGGTTATTTGATTAGGAGAAGATTCCCAGGTAGAAGCCTGATTCCAAAATCCATCCTGTGCCGAGCGGAAAAAATCGGTACTGCTACTGATACATACTCCGTTTTGTGTAATGGTAAATGCATTGGATTCACTTCCCGTAACGGCGGGGTCAGAACCGATAACCCTAATTTTATATCCGGTACCCGTTACCGTAGGTGAAGGTATGGAAATAGAAATGGAACCATCGTTAACAGAAGTAAGTGTTCCGATATTGAGCGGAGAAGCAAAGCTACCCGAAGCATCGGATAATTGGGCCGTAAAAATATTACCCGGGTTAAAGGTTCCTGTTTTGGTATAAGAAATACTTCCTGTGGTGGTGTCTACACAGTTCGAAAATGTAAACGGTCCACCCGATACGGATAAATTAGTGGTGATGGTTGCACCCGCGGGTGTTCCTGTAAGCACTACGTCGTCCAATCTAAACTGTGGGGTTGCCGATGTGTTGGTAAATCGAATGTGTAGATTAGTAGTAGCCGGAATGGTACCTCCTGTTATGGTAATTAATCTCCAGCTTGCCGTGCCTGTTCCGGTAGGTTGTGCCGGAAACGTAAGCGGATTGTAGGAAATACCATCTGTACTCACTTCTACCGTAAATTCAGTAGCATTTGAGGCGGTTGTACTTTTATAAAGCCCAAAAGACAATGATATACCTGTATAGCCGGCTGTGTTGATACCTGAAATGATAAAGTTTCTTCCAATTATGTTGGTGAAGAAGACATTTCCACTGCCTGATGCACCTGTATATCCTGTAGAAACAGTTGTATTTCTTATATCAGCATTACCCGTAAAAGTTATCGGACTTCCATTTTGAAAAGTGTTTGAAGCAATGGCGGTTGTACCACTTGGAGTCCCCATGTTTTCAGATAAAATGGTCACCTGGCTATACGATACGCCTGATGCCAATATCATCAGCAATAGAAAAGAGTAAATTTTTTTCATACGAAAAGTAAAAATGATTTTATGCGGCTGAAATTCGGATACAAATATACCCCTTCAAATGATATGCACATAGGGGTGTTAATTATTAAATTGTTAGGATATTGAAATCCTATTTTACTTTTTTGACCAGATAGTAGTAATAAAACCCGATCATGGTGCCGAATACCATGATGTTAAACACATGGTCATGCGCAAATTCTATCCACTCGGGTTTGTGCAGAGCCAACAGGGCTAATCCCGAAATACGGATTACGTTAAGAACTTGAGTAATGATTATGCCAAATAAAATCGCGATGACTTTTCTTTTCCAGGGAGCCTGGGTAATGATAATCAGCAAGGTGTTGTAGTAAATGAGCTGCATGCCCAGACAGTAATTTCCCACCCCTACGGCATGTACATGCTCAATCCAGATGGACCGCCCCGTAATATGGGAGGCATAGCCCAGAAGATTTAATACGAGTTTACTGACTAATAACAGTCCTTTTACAATCCAGAGGTTAAAGTCTTCCCATAGGGCACTGATTACCGGAACCACCCGCTCGTCAAGGGGTGTTTTTTCTTCGCCCAAAAACCAGAAGACGCCTTTCCACGATAACCAAATCAAAAACAGCTTCGCAAAAAAGAAAACCAGTTCCCTTTCTTTTTGAAACGCCGGATGGTACAGCCATTTTTTTAGGGTGGATTCGGATTTGGACACGCTCACTGATTATGAAGACAAAGGTAATACGGGATTTGGGTATTATTTGGGTTTAACAACGGTTAATCCTTAAATAATCTTGCGGCTCCTGACAACAAAAAAGCCGTGACAGAGGGTCGCGGCTTCTTGTTTGGTGATAGCGGACTTCGAGAGATAGGGGCTGATGTCCTTTATTTGTATCGACAAATGTATAAGGTTTAAACGAACCCTGCAAATTTTTTTTTGACTTTTTTTCTTTATTATCAGAAATTTATAAAAAAACCGGGAAGAAACAGTTCCCGGTTTTTATGCTTTTATGATTTGTCAGCTTTGTTTTTTCTGTTGTTGTAGTACTTTCCGGCAGCGGCTGCACCACCTGCACCCAACACAATCCAGGAAAGCGGATCTAAAGGGGCTCCCGCAGAAGGCGGAGGTGTGGTTGGCGGTGGCGGTAATGTGGGTGGAGGAACCACCTGTGCTTTAGCCGTTATTACTCCGCAAACAAATAATATAGCTGTCAGATAAAATACTTTCTCTATACGAAGTTTCATATGGTATACTTTAAATAGTTATTTATTTTTTAATCAGTTTTTGAACGGTTCTTTCTCCTTTGGATGAACGTAATTCAACCAGATACATACCGGCAGATAATGTTTCCGTATTAATTTGAACCTGATTGGTACCTTCAGCAATATATTGGCTGATGAATGTTTTTCCGCTCATATCCATAACCTGTAACGTATACGACTGATCGGTATTTGTAAAGGAAATTTGTACAAAATCTTCGGCAGGATTCGGGAATATCGTGAAGGCATTTTCCACGTTGCCGGCAATGCCGCTTACATCCACCATGCTGAAATGCACTTTAAAGCGCTCCTGATCGTCGCCGGCAGCGGTAGTAAAGTTGTAAACAAAATCTTCCTCAACCGGAGTGAAAGTGTTCAGTTTAGTATCTTCCAGGGTTACAGTGGTATTTTCCAGCGTAGCCAAATCTTGGAAACGCAGGCTGAAGTTACCGGGCGTGGCACCGTCATATACACCCATCACCACGGTTTTGCTTTCGTTGTATAGCGGGGCATAAGCATTGTAGGCCATTCTTTCGTTTTCTCCGGCTTTCGTGAAAATAAAAGGCACATCAAAATCTCCGGAAAGGCGGTTGGCTTCCAATTCCGGATCAAAGTTATCGGTAGCGTTTTCATCAAAGAAAATGGTGGTTGTCATATTAAAATTTTCTTTTTCCAGAGAAACGGTCAGAAAATGTTCAAAATTGAAATCAAAAAAGGAATATGCAAATGCATTTTTATTGAATTTGTAGAATGTAAATGCATCAGGAACGGAAGGAGTCATTTTACGTACCTGAAATCCCTGATTTTTACCAATCGTTACGGGAGCAATTGCTGGTATCCAAGAACCCAAAAGACCATCCCAAATTTGAACCTGCGTGCTGAAGCCTCTTGAGGTTAAGTCGGCAGCTTGAATGTCGTAGGAGCATGGATACGGATTCCCGAGCAGGTACCAACCACGGCTAATTGTTCCGCTTAACGGGTCAGTAATGGTACCCGAAATCACCGAAGCAGGAACGGAAATATCATCATTATTGAAAATACCGACAGATTGTGGATAAACTCCTCCGCTCATTACGGCATATCCTTTCCCGTTCACTAGTGCCTCACCCGCACCTACGGTGAACCACAATTCCTGTGAACAGTTGTTGGCCGATGAAGCATTTTCGTTCATGCGTAAAAATTGAGACCAGGGAGAACCTGCCGCCAACTGAAGGGGGTTACAGCCGGCTTCGGAAACCAGTTGACCGCTGCCGTTTACGGGGGTTAAATTTACACCGGTAGAGGAAGCAATCGGATTGCTGGTAGAAGAACTGAAATAGTGAAAGCGGTTATTGGTAGGAAATACTTTGTCTGTACTGTAAGTTCCTGTCCCAGTCTGAGTTCCAAAGTTTGCATAATTTCCAAAGCTTGATACGGCCAAACTTCCATCGTTAACTGCACTATTATATACCATAAGGCTGCCATAATCTGCAATGAAAACCGACCCGCCGCCTGCTATTGATAACTCAAGTGCTGAATGGTTAAAGAAAACGAATGGTGGGTAAAGATATCCTGAAGAGGAAGGAATAGCCACCACATCACCTGCTCCCGGCACTGCCGCGGGAGTCCAGTTGTCAGCAATATGCCACTCAGTACCAACCGAACCATTCCAGATGTGAGAAAAGTGAATTCCGCCCAAGGCATTAATTTCTGAAAATGAATATAAAGCGCCTCCGTTACCATCGCAGGTAGCGATAACCGCTCCGCCGACCCTGATTTTTTCTGCCGCCGTACAAGGGCCTCCTGTTTGTACAATCTGCCCTGTTCCATTTAAAATAATGGAGGACCCTGCTGCCAAATCAAGCTGACTGGGAGCATCAAAATCAATAACTCCTCCGCTGTTTACTACAATGCTGACTGTACCCGCCGCTGTCCAATCTTCATTGGTGGTTACATAGAGAGAACCTCCGCTGTTAATGGTAAGTGTTCCTCCGCAGGCAGCAATGTCGGCTGCATTAATCGAATTTGTATTTACGATTCCCGTAATAGGACTCGGGCAGGTCTGAGCAGAAGATACTCCGCTAATGATGACCGATGCGGCCAACAAAGCAATTCCTCTGCCGTTAAGGTTTCTGAGTAAACTAGTTTTCATAAAAGATTAAGTATAATAATGCTACGAAAGTAGTTAACTAGTTGATGAAAAAAACATGACTTTAGTCATTATTATAGTTTTTTTCTTGCCGGGAGTGTCTTATTTTCAGTTGATTAGTAATCGTCCTGTAAAATAGTTTATCTACTTTCGGAAGTGTTTATGGCGTTAATAATTACACGTAAATACCCCTTTAAGTATAATCCGTGCTCATAGAATCCGCGGGCTTTCATGAGTCGGTGCATTTTAGGATAATTATACGAAGGAGCCGACATAAATAGATGGTGCTCGGCATGGTAGTTTACATGAAGCGGGGCAAATAAAATTTTTTCAACAAAATTAGCGTGTACGGTCCGGGTGTTCAATCTGGGGTCGGCCGGATTCGGGCTCATGCTATGTTCTGCCATGCTTCGCACCCGAAGACTGAACGTGTAAGTAGTGAGCAACGCCCCGAACCACAATAAGTATAGCCATCCGGCTCCGCAGAGCCAAAGAATAAACCACAAACCCACATTGAAAAACACCGGACCGCTCAGATTTTTCAGCATCATGCTGAGTTTGTTTACCTTTTTATGCTCTTTCCGAATTTCGCCGCTCAGTTGGTATTCCCATACGCCGCTTTGCATCAATAACAGGCCGATAAATCCTTTCAATCCGGTGATGCCCGACAAGTCTCTGAAAAACTTGCGGAACATACTTTTTTTCGTTGCGGGATATCCTTTGGTAAGCGGCAGATCCGGGTCTCCGGCATTCCCTGTAAATATATGATGCTCCAGATGATAAGGTCTGTATCTGACCACCGAATGGAAAATAGGATAGGCACCCAAAACATTCCCGATTATTTCGTTCAGTTTACGGGTTTTAAATAAAGAATAGTGCGATGCATCGTGCATGATGATAGCACAGCCCAATTGTTTGCCTCCTATGATAAATAAGGCAATCAGTATCGTAAGCACATTGGGCCAAAATCCGGCCAGTGCCAGGGCCCCTGCAATCCACAGCCAATTATGAAGTACTTCCCATCCGCCTTTCCAATCTGATTTTTTGAGCAGTTCGGCCATTTCCTCCTCGCTCAGGTAGGATTTTAGAATCCGGTTATATTCAGCGGAGTGGTTTTGTTTCGGAGAGATGTTCATCAAAAATCAGATTTATACGGTTGCTTATTGATATCCAATCCTGCATAAAATAAGCAAGTTAAGGCAATCACTATCAATCCTTCGCCGGGTTTCATCACATGATACCTGGTTTGATGATGCGGGTGAATCTGCCAAAAATCGGAAGGATTTTCTAAATGATTCAACACAAGTAGTGTGTGACCGCATTCTCCCGATTTGAAAGGGGCCAATATGCAGGTGACCATAGATAATGCGATTAATAAAATAAAAATGCCCAACACCCGGATTTCGGTGCGGTTAAAAAGGGCTATATTTTTTCCTTTGGGTTTAACGCCTCCGATATATAAGGTTACCATCATAAACCCGGCTCCCAGAATGTCCAACACAATGTCATTGAATTCAAAATATTCCACATATCCCGGATACCAAACACTATACTGAAGCCATTCGTCAAAAAACATTACAGGCACACTGTAAATAATGGCTGCGCCAAAACGCCGGGTCAACGGGAAAATTAAAAAAGCCAGCAACCCAAATTCCAGCGCATGAATTATTTCAATGTTGAGTTCAAACATCAGCAGCGCGTGCAGGATAATCAGCAGCAGCGTAATGATTAAATAAGCGGCTTTTCGTTTTCTTTCTTGCGCAAAATAAAGGGCAAATCCCACAAAAATTAAGTACACAAAGAGTACGATAAATCCGATGAGCTGAACGTTGCGGTTAAAAGCTTCCACCCCCAGATTGTTTTTGATTTTAACCGCTTCGGTGGCTACTTCCTGGTGAAAAAACAGAATACAAAAACTGTAAACAAGAATGAGTGCACCTGTCAGAAGTTTATTTTCTGAAAGATATTGTACAACCCGGGTAAGAAAAGAAGCCGATTTGCCGTAACTCATGTTTTGCCTACTGTAGGTATAACACTACAAGAGTTTGCTGATCATGGTTTTGAGTGTGCCGAGCGAAACTTTATTATAAGGCGGATAACGCAAAGGCGCATCGGGCCAGAAGGTTCTTTTCAGCACCGCTTTTTTATGACTGAATGTATCAAACGAATGGTCGCCATGGTAGGCTCCCAGACCGCTGTCTCCGACTCCGCCAAAAGGCATGCTTTCGCCGGTCATATGCATCACGGTATCGTTTATGCTTACACCTCCGCTTGAGGTATTTTTCAGAATGGCATCCTGAAACTCGGTGTTGTTGGAGAATACATACAATGCCAGCGGTTTGGGTTTTGCATTCACAAAACGGATGACTTCGGCGGCATCGGTAAATTCAATAATGGGAAGAATCGGCCCGAAAATTTCTTCGTTGAGCAAGGCGCTGTCCTGAGAAGGATTTTCTACCAGGGTAGGTTCAATTTTCAAACGGTTCTCGTCCGCATTTCCGCCATGCACAATGGTTCCGCTGTTCAGGTAACTTTTCAGACGCTCAAAATGGCGCGCATTGATAATTTTTCCGTACTCCTCGTTTTCAATCGGATTGGCTCCGTAAAAACTGTTGATTTCTTTTTTAATAGCATCAATCAGTTTGGCTTTGACGTCTTTATGCACATACAGGTAGTCGGGCGCCACACAGGTTTGCCCGCTGTTGATGAGTTTACCCCACGTAATCCGGCGTGCGGTTATGGTCAGGTTAATGTCGCTGTCCACTATACATGGGCTTTTGCCGCCCAGTTCCAGCGTAACCGGAGTTAGATGGCGGGCTGCCGCTTCATAAACAATTCTTCCTACGGAAGTGCCCCCCGTAAAAAAGATGTAGTCAAACTTTTCTTTCAGCAGGTCTGTGGTTTCCTGCACACCGCCTTCCAATACATACAAAAATCCGGGGTCAAAATTCGGGTTGATGATTTTGGCCAAAATAGCCGAGGTTGCCGGAGCCACTTCGGACGGTTTGATGATGCATGTGTTTCCTGCGGCAATTGCACCCGCAAGCGGTGATATAGCCAGTTGGAACGGATAGTTCCAGGGCGAAATAATCAGCGTAACGCCATACGGGTCGGAATAAATCTGGCTGGAACCCACAAAGTGGAACAGGGGAGTGGCCACCCGTTTAGGGCGAACCCAGCGGGGAATATTTTTGATGGCATGATTTATCGGGTTGAGCGACATACCGATTTCCGTAGCAAACGCTTCAAAAGTCGATTTCCCCAAATCGGTTTTAAGGGCATCCATAATTTCGGATTCGTGGGATTCAATCAGCCCACGCAGCTTTTTCAGCTGGTTTATCCGAAAGTCAATCTCCAGACTTTCCCCTTTGGCAAACCACGCACGTTGGCGCGAAACGGCCTCGGCGGCAGATATTCCTTTTTTTTCGGCAGTTTGAACAAGTTCACTCATGATGCAGATGCTTTTTGTTTCTGTTTACAGAATCGATTAATATTTAAGTCCGATGCTTTTAAAAATGAAATGCATCAACCAGGCCGGACCCACCAGTAAAAATTGCAGGTCTTTCAGGAAAGAAGGTTTTTTGCCTTCCACGTTATGGCCGATGAATTGAAAAATCCAGGCCACCACAAACGCAATCAGGGCAATAGCCCAAAGCGGAAATCCCACATTCTCTTCAATATAATAGGAAAGTGCCGCACAGCCTATGGAGTACAACAACATGCCAAATGAAATGGTAAAGGAAAGTGTGAGGTAATACCCCAGCACAAACACAAGGGTAATCAGGGCCAAATTCAGTTCAATTTCAAGTCCGGGTATGATGTATGGAATTTTTACCGCCCAAAGAAGAGCCGTTACTGTCCAAAAAATGATGGGTACACATATCCAGTGAATCAGCTTATTGGTCGGATTTTGATGGCTTTCTCCGTATTCGGAAAGCAGTCTTTCTATTGTTCTCATGTTGTGCATGTTTTGATTACGTTAAAAACATCCTAAAAGTACGTTTTTTTAATATATAATGTAGGCATACATACTATTTTCACGGAAAAATTAATCCATGCGCCTTTTCGTTTTCTTTTTCACTCTGGTTTTTGCCCTTCCGGGTTTTGCTCAACAATCCCGCAAATACAATCCCGATTTATCTTTTATCCGGGTAGATAGCATTCAGATTATTCGTGATCAGTGGGGTGTTCCCCATATTTATGCGCCCACCGATGCCGAAGTTTCTTACGGCTTGGCCTGGGTACAGTGCGAAGATGATTTTGAAACCCTGCAGGATTTTATGTTGATCATCAAAGGCTATTCGGGTCGAAAAAGCGGAATAGAAGGCGCTAAATTAGATTATGCCGTAGGCATGCTCAGGTCTAATGATCTGGTGAAAGCGGAGTACGACAAACAGGTTCCACCCGAAATGCAGAAGTACCTGCGGGCTTTTGCGGCAGGTGTAAATCGCTGGGCCGAACTGCATCCCGAGGAGGTGTTATTCAAAAAGGCATTCCCCGTAACGGAATATGATCTGGCCGCCGGGTTTAATCTGGGATTAAGTATGATGAGCGGCGTGCAGGATGCATTCACTAAAATTCTGGAAAATAAACTGCCGCCTCCTTCCCAAAATCCGCCAAAAGGCTCCAATGCCATGGCCATACACTCGTCCAAAACGGAAGACGGAAAGGCATATATTGCGATCAACTCCCATCAACCTTTATCGGGTATTATGAGCTGGTACGAAGCGCATCTGGTCAGCGGAGAAGGTATGAATATTTTGGGCGGGGCTTTTCCGGGAGCTTGTATCATCGGGCATGGGGTAAATGAACACCTGGCTTGGGCGCATACGGTTTCTTTTCCGGATTTGAAGGATTTTTACAAACTGGAAATGCATCCCAAAAAGAAAAATTATTACCGGTTCGACGGGCAATGGAAAAAACTGGAGTCCAAACGCATTCCGCTTACGGTCCGTTTTCCCAAAAGTAAAATTCAACTTACCATCGGCAAAAAAGGCTTTTGGAGTGTGTACGGTCCCACCCTGAAAACAGACCACGGCGTGTATTCGTTTACATTGCCCACTTTCGGGCAGTTGAAAGCGCCCGAGCAATGGTTTAACATGGGCAAAGCCAAAAGTTATGCAGAGTTCAGAAAAGCCATGGAAATTCAGCATGTGCCGTGCTTTAATATTGTGTATGCCGACCGCTACGACACCATCATGTACATTTCCAATGTAACCGTGCCGGTGCGAAATCCTGCCTACGACTGGACTAAAACCCTTCCCGGAGATACGTCGGCTACCCTTTGGAGTCAGGGTTTTCAGCCGGTAGATAAACTGCCTCAGGTGGTAAATCCTGCTTCGGGGTTTGTGTATAATGCTAACAATTCGCCCTTTTTGTGTACACATCCCAACGATAATCCCGACCCCAAAAAGTATGACATCACCATGGGAACGCAAACCTTACATTCTAACCGCAGTAAACGGTTTGAAGAGTTGTTGGTGCAGGCTACCCAAAACGGAAAAATAGACTGGAATACATTCAATGAAATCAAATACGACAGACAGTATCCCGACACGTTTCAGTTTCCTGTATCGGTAGATCATGTGTTTTATGCCGATCCCGAAAAATATCCCGAAATCAAGGAAGAACTCAAACGCATCCAAAGATGGAACAAAAGAGGAGATACTGACAATGTGGAAGCCTCCATGTTTTTGATGACGCTCCATTTTGTGATGGAAGATTATGGGGGCTTTCAATTTAATTTAACCTACCGCCCACTTGTGGAAGAAACGCTTATTGTGAATTCGGTGATAAAAGCCCGCGAATTTTTATTGAAACATTATGGCACATTGGATGTAAAACTCGGGCAGTTGCAAAGGCACCGCCGCGACGGTGAAGACTGGGCCTTACCGGGATTGCCCGACATGATTGTGGCCATGTATTCTTCTCCGCGCGAAGACGGAACCATGGCTCCCAGAGCCGGTGAAAGTTATATCATGATGGTGAAAATGGGAAAAAATGGTCCCGAGATTGAATCGGTAAATGCGTTCGGGGCCTGTTCCAGAACAGGCGATACATACGCCTGCGACCAGATGGAAATGTTTACCAAACATCAGCTCAAACCCATGTCGCTGGATTGGAAAGAAGTGAAGAAAACAGCTGTGAGAATTTATAATCCACAATAAATAAAAAAAGCAGGATGTGAGTCCTGCTTTTTTGTTATAGAAACGAATGTTTAATTTCTTGTGGCGATGTAATTGGACAAATCCCTGGAATACGAATCAAACTGAAACTGTCCGAAGGTGACAAAGTAGTTTTGTTTATCGATGACAAAGTCATAACAGAATTTGGCCACATCCAGCTTATAGCTGTCAAAACTCATCAGTCCTAACAGTTCGGCTACCTGTGCCGAGGTGAAGTTAGCCGTACGTGCCTGATTTTTAATCATGGGTACTTTGTTGCTGTCGAAACTTTGTTTGCGAACGGTTTCTTTAAACATATTAAATGTGTTCTGATCCATTCCCATCATTTGATTATTCCACTGGTTATTATTGTTGTTCCACTGGTTGTTGTTATTGTTCCAGTTATTATTCCACTGATTGTTATTGTTGTTGTTCCACTGGTTTGTGTTTGGATTATAATTCCAGTAACCATACCAGAAGTCCTGATTCATCTGATTGTTCTGCATCAGCTGCACCTGCTGAATAATCACAATGCCCTGATTGCTTCTGAATTCGGCTACGGTGCGGCTTCCGTTGTATATACTCAGCATAGAGCGGAATAAATTCACTCCGTTGCGTTGCACGAATACTTCCTTCACACCGGGTCTAAGGTCAAAAAAGCGGAACTTTCCGTTTGAGTTGGTAATTACCTGATCATCTATTCTCACGGTAAAAATTCCGGGTTGGTTCACCATCAGAAAAAACTCGGCATAACCGAATTGGGTACGGGCCTGGGCTACAAATCCGGCCAAAATCATCAGAAGGGTAAAGACAGTTTTCATACAATGCTCCTTTCTTATTTAAGTTGTGCCAAAAGTAAGTCAAATGATATGCCAAGGTTCAGATAGCTTGTTTGCTAATACTTAAATATCAGTAAATCAGGCTTATAAAATTTTATCATGCACTCATTTACTCTTTGCTTATGTTTGTGAAAAATACACGCGATATGTACAACGAACCCATGTTGAAAGAAGGTGCCCTCAAAGGCAAAACGGTTATGGTAACCGGTGGCGGAACCGGTCTCGGACGTTCCATGACCCAATATTTTTTAAAGCTGGGCGCCAACGCCATCATTACGGGCCGTAGGGCCGATGTGCTTGCCGAAACAGCCCAAGAACTGGAAACCGAAACAGGAGGAAAAGTACTGGCCATGGCCTGCGATGTGCGCGACTATGCCGGTGTGGAAGCCGTAATAGCCAAAGGCATCGAAACCTTCGGACAGATTGATATTTTGGTGAATAATGCTGCCGGGAATTTCATCAGTCCTACAGAGCGATTGAGCCACAGAGCCTTTGACACCATTGTGGATATTGTGCTAAGAGGTACGTATAACTGCACATTGGCATTGGGTAAAATTTGGATTGCCAATAAACAGAAAGGTTCTATGCTCAACATTGTAACCACGTATGCCTGGACCGGTTCCGGTTATGTGGTGCCTTCGGCCTGTGCCAAAGCGGGAGTGTTGGCACTTACCCGTTCTTTGGGTGCTGAGTGGGGCAAATACGGCATCCGTGTCAATGCCATTGCTCCGGGGCCGTTTCCTACCAAGGGCGCTTGGGACAGACTGTTTCCCAAACAATTTGCCGATAAAATTGACCCGGCAGGAAGGGTACCGCTCAAAAGAACCGGCGAACATCAGGAGCTGGCCAATTTGGCGGCTTATCTGGTGTCCGACTATTCCTCTTACATGACTGGGGAAGTGGTTACTTTGGATGGGGGCGAATGGCTGAACGGTGCCGGAGAGTTCAACTGGCTCGATGAAGCCACCACCACCGAAATGTGGGACGAAATTGAGCAGATGATCCGCGCTTCCTCTAAAAAGAAGGAGTAAATTGGGCTTAACCCGGTTTTAGCATTCCGACACCAAACAATTGGGCGGTTGGGGCGTTTAGGTGATTATGGTAAACATGGCGAAAACAATTCCATTGTGGATGCTGATGCTCGTGGGTTGCGACTCGGGTGCGCAATCTGTGAAAAAATATCCGGACATGGAACAAAAACAGATCAGTAACATGAATACAGAAACAGCCACCCTGGGAGCAGGGTGCTTTTGGTGTGTGGAAGCCGTTTTTCAGGAATTGGAAGGCGTGCTCAGTGTGAGCAGCGGCTATATGGGCGGAACGGTAAAAAATCCGACCTATAAGGAAGTATGCACCGGTACGACCGGACATGCCGAAGTGGCCCGGATTATTTTTGATCCAGAAAAAATCAGTTTTTCCGAAATCTTGGAAGTGTTTTGGATGACGCATGACCCCACCACGCTGAACCGTCAGGGAGCCGATGTGGGCACGCAATACCGTTCGGTTATATTTTATCATTCCGAAGCGCAGCGGCAGGAAGCGGAACGCCTGAAAAAAGCCCTGGATGAATCGGGTGCCTGGGATAACCCCATTGTCACGGAAATCAGTCCGGTGGTGGAATATTACGAGGCGGAGGATTACCACCAGAATTACTATGCCGAAAATGGAGAGGCTTCCTATTGCCGCTTTGTAATCCGCCCCAAACTCGATAAATTCAGAAAAGTATTTGCCGACAAATTGAAAAGATAGAAAAACAGATTCAGGAATACGGACGCTGAACCCTTAAGGAGAAGAGCAAAGAATTAAGTTATCTGAAGAAGGGTTGCTGATAAAGGCTATTATTTCGCTATCACTCCATGCTCCGCTGCGCTCTGGGGAAGTGTAAACATATACTTTTCTCTACATTTGATTTAACAACGTTAATCACCAACCACTTCTCCCCATTTACCGACATACGCATGAAAATGTTATTTTTCTTTTGCATTGATATACTTACGTTTGTCAGGCAGATGTTAAAAACGGCTGATTTTGTCCGGATAAAAATAAAATGCATGCCATATATTAGCCAAACCAATATCACTTCAACACCCTATGAGAGTTAATTTTCTGATAGACAACACTTCAAGACCGGAATTTATTGGGGGCAGGCTTTTGTACTCTGATATTATTATCGCTTTTACTTCGTGTGGGTGTTATCACCTAAACGGAACGGTATATACCCTTAAAAAGAGAAGGAGGTGCAAGTCGTAGACTGACACCTCCCTCCGGCGCTTTAAATTTGCACACTCAAAGCGCCGTAAAGGTAGGAAAAAGAAAGCAGCACACAGAAATATGTGGTGGCGTTCGTGTTTCAATGATGGAATGTTGATTTAACGCCCGTTTTTTTTTATTTACCAATACGTTATTATGAAAAATCAAATTTTTAAAGCAGTTATAGTGCTTCTGATTATGTCAGTTTCGTACATTAATTCGAAAAGTCAAATCCCTGAGTGGAAATTATGCCATGAACTGGGTCAGGCGGGATATTGTACCAATCTTGTCGTTAATCCATCTTTTAATAATTACAATCCGGGCTTTCTGCCCACCAACGGACCGGCAAACTCAGTGCTGGACAATATCATAAAATTTTGTCCCTGGACACCCGCAGTTTCGGTTGTCATGAATGGAGGATACGAATTTGCGGATAATCATCATCTGGGAATTCCCACCGGGTTCAGTTATGTATCGCTTGATGCAGAAACTGGTGTTCCTTCCAATTTTTATGGAACTCAGGAAGATGAATATAATACGGATGTGTGTAACGAAGACGACGGAGATTTTAATGCATACGCCTATATGGGGCTGTACACCTATGCACAGAACATCCACAACCCGCAGGGCAATCCGCAGCCGGCACCCGATTACCGCGAGTATGCCCAGCAGAAACTGAACGCACCGCTGCAGAACGGAATCACTTATTCTGTTACGCTGAGGGTAAGTCTGGTAGAATCGAGCAAAAAAGCAACCCCATTCGGGCTTCTGTTTACGGCGCAAAGGCCTTATTTTACCCCGTTCGGTACCCAGTATTCGGGAGTAATACCCATGCCTGCCGGTATAGCCCAGCCACAGATAACGGTGCCTGCCACCACAGATAAAAACAACTGGGTAACCTACACGTTTCAATATACCCACAGCGGACCCGATGCACAGTTTCTTACCATCGGCAATTTTGACACCGATGCCCAGCTTACTGCGGGCGGAAATATCCAAAATGTGGCAGCATCAGCCTGTAACGGCTGCCAGCAGGGCGATTTCAGTTTTTATTACATAGACGATATCGCCATACACGAAGCCACACCGCGCTGCTGTACCTTTACCCCGGATCCGCAGCTGCTTTGTCCGTATCTTCAGACTTATCCTGCCCCGGTTCCTGTTTACAACGGTACGGGATGTGCGGGCGGCGTTTTTCAGATTCAGAATGGCGCGGATTACCCGCAGGGTACCGTTTTTACCTGGTATTTTAACGGGCAGACCGTAGGAAACGGAACTTCATTAAACTACACCTATCCGTTTGGCACCCAGGGAAGTTTAACCGTAACGGCACTGCCCCCATACGGATGTCTTACGGAGGCAGATATTCAGATACCGCAGTGCTGCGTACCCGCCGGCTACACCGGCAACAATGCCACCACCTATGTGGCCACGGGCGCACCCGGGAGCAACAAAGCCTCCGACATGCTTGCCCACTTTGGCGGTACCGTACCCGTAAATGCGCAGATGGCCGTAAACGGACTGTTTACCGTAGATGTGAACATGCATTGGGACGATGTGGATGTGGTTTTTGGAGAGAACGCCAAAGTGGTACTCAATAACAACATCCACCTCAGCATAGAAAAATCGCACCTGTATGCCTGCGACAAAATGTGGGAAGGACTCGAAGCCGACCACCCTTCCGAAAAAATATCGCTCTACAAAGGCTCTCTGCTCGAACATGCCTACACCGGCATAAACAGCATAAACGGCGCCGATATACAGGTACACAACTCCACCCTGAACCGAAACCGGAACCACATAGGCATCGTGTTTTATTCGGGTACGGAGCATCCGGCCCGTATAACGGCCAACACATTTACCTGTAAGAACCTCTCCACCGGCGTACTGCAGACCCTGCCGGCTCCCATGCAGAACGAACATACCGCATTCGGGATTACGGCGCTTGCCGCAGGGGGGCTTACCGTGGGCCGCGATGTTAACTTTGTGCTGGTGGGCACGCCCAACAAATTTGAATATGCCGATGTACATATATCGGCCGCTTACACCGGGCTGGAGGTAAAAAATGCCGAATTTAAACTGCCCCTGAACTGGACCCCGCCTTCTCCCTTGGCCGGCGGAATTTTAAACATTACCAACGGCGTGGCCATTTATGCCTACGGACCCGACGGCACGGCAAGCACCCAGCAGCTTATGGTGGGCGGCCTGGGGGGCGAAGCCTGCACGTTTAACGGAAGCATACCAAATCCTGCCTTGCCTTTTTTTAACAACAATATGGGTGCGGCCATTGTATCCATGAACAATATAGACGTAACGGTGCGCAACTGCGGGTTTACCAGACTCAAATACGGCGTGGTGGTAAACAAACTCACCGGCTGGCAGTCCGTTTCGGGAAATGTGGTAACACAACATGGCATGAATCTGCTGGTGAATACCTCCACCTTTACCGATATTGACTCCTGCGGGGTATATGGCGTGGTGTATAACCGGGCCGGTGTTACCGTACAGCAGAACACCTTTACCGGCATGGGGCACAAGGGTGTGTACTTTGGCAACGTAACATCACCGTCTTTGTTCTCGGGCTATCTGATTCAGGATAACTCCATAGCCGGCGACCGTATGACCCACGGGGTACACCTTATAAACTGCTCAAGGGCAAAAGTGCTGGCCAATACGGTGCAGTTTACGGCGGCTCCTGTCGGTTTTTATACCATGGGCAGCACTACCCGCTATGGCATACGCACCGAGGGTTGCTCCAGACTACAGATTATAGACAACCAGGTGCGCCGCACCAACACTACCATCAGCGGGGTATTCAGCAACACCAATTACCTGCGCCTGCAGGGCATAAACGTGGCGGCCTGCCCGGGTGCCACCGTATGCAACAACACCCTGGAACGCCTGGGCACCGGCATGCGCTTTATGCTCGATAACTCGGGCATACGCATACGCAAAAATCTGATGCAGAGCGACCATACGGGTATTGATTTGTTTCAGGCTAAAGTGGCAAATCCTCTTGTTTTTTCACACGATTTTCTGCCTACGGACAACCGGTGGAATAATATCGTGGGTGGTAACACGACGCGGAGGTTAACCGGCTCAAGTAACCAAAATACGGTATGGCGTTGGAGAAGTAATAACAATGCAGATTTCAACCCAAATAATCATACTGTTGATCCTCAAATAGGAACGACATTTGCAACTTTTAATGGCGGAAATCCAAGTACTTTGGTTACCTGTTTCGGTGAAGAGGTTTCGTCCATAACCGAACAAAATTTGGAACGCGAAGCCTTATTTGGCGAAACGGTAGATAATGCAGAAACGTTAAGTCCGGAAGATTCCGCAGCCCTCAGGCTGATTTCGGAAAAACAGGCGTTCTTTTACCTTGCCAATGACAGCAGCCTCTGGGCTACTAATTTGGTTGAGGATGATAAATTCCGTGACTATGTAATCGAAAAAGAAGAAGAACTGTTGGGTGCATTAAAAACTGTACTGGATTATGAACTTCAGGGGGATAAAAATTCCGCTTTAGCCCGGTTGCAGTTGATTTATCCGAACGGTACTGCCGAAACCTTTGAAAAAGTGGTAAACGAAATTTACATTATCCATTGGATGAAGGACACCCTTTCGTTTGACAGTACAACGATGGAAACATTAATGCTGATTGCCAACCTGACTATGGAAGATGGCGGAAGTGCGGTACTGGGAGCAAGGGTATTATTGGGCGGTGATGCCGTGGATTTTGAAAGCAAAATGGGTGATCCCTTACAGGAAGAGGAAAACCTTGAAGCCATGATTTCCGTTTATCCGAACCCTACTTACGGATATATAAACTTTTTAACCGAAAACATGGACCTGGGCTTTCATTTTACAATGTATACGACGGAAGGAGTAAAGGTGTTTGATAAATACCTGAATACCCCTTCGCCCATTGAGATTTTTGATATATCTCAAGGTCTTTATCTTTATGAGATAAGAACGGCGGATATGAAAAAGAAAACGGGAAAATTAGTGATAATGAAAAACTGATCAATATGCGGGCGGGGTTAAATTCCGCCCGCATATACTTTTAAATATGAAAAAATGGTGTTACATAGGTTTATTGGGTTTTGTTTGTTTAAATGTTTCCGGCCAAAATTTAATTACTAACGGAGGATTTGAAGATACTGTGTCTTGCCCAATAATGGCAACTCAAATTAATCTTTCTGTAAATTATAATGGCATTAACACCTGCGATTATTTTAATCGTTGTTCATTAAACCCAAACGCTGTACCCGAAACTAATTTTATTTCACCTTTATCCCCTGCCAACGGGGATGCAATGGCGGGTCTGAATTATAGTAAAGACCCTTTATATTTTTACCATGAAATTATTTGGGCAAAGACCCTTTATTCTCTAAAAAAAGGTACATTTTACTGCTTCAGTTCGCAAATTTCGGCAAGCAGAAATAGTAATTTTTTTTCAAATCCCTTTGAGGTATTATTCAGCATAGATACCATACCCCAAAACAACTTTTTAACAGAGGCCACCTTCAACTTTTCACCTCAAATTTCTTTTAAGAATCCGGTTACCAATACCGAAGATTGGAAGGAAATTAAAAGCGGCATGATTGCCTCCGAGGAATATCAATATTTTTACATGGGTAGACTTTTTAACTATGAAGATACGCTCATTTTGAATCCTAATTATGACGGCTCCGAATTTCATAAATATATTGTTTATTTTTTCATAGACGATTTACAACTCACGGAAATCAGCCGTCCTGAATTTCAATATACGCATACCTGCGAGGGTGCGGCCTTGGCCGCTTCCGTTTCCGGTGCCGACAGCGTGCGCTGGTACCGCAACGGGCAGCTGTTTTCGCAGCAGCCAAACATACTACTCACCGATATAGAAACGGGCGAGAGCCTAATGGCCGAGTATTTTCTGTGCAACTACACCTTTACCGATACGCTCACGGTGCCTCCCTGCACGGTTCCTGAGCCGGAGTTCCCCAATATCATTACCCCGAACGCAGACGGGGTAAACGATGCCTTTACCGTTGAGCATCTGCCCCCGGGCAGTTCGCTTATCATTTACAACCGCTGGGGCAACGAGGTTTTCCGCACGGCCCACTACAACAATAACTGGCAGGGCACAACCGAAACCCTCGGAATCGAAACTAAAGTACCCGACGGCACGTATTTTTATGTACTCATCACAACGGAAGGAAAACAGTATAAAGGGACGATAACTATTGTAAGATAGAGCCAAGATGCAAGAACCAAGAACCAAGACAATATGACTCTGCCTAAATTTGGTTGACAGTTTTTATACTGATTTCTGTTAAATAATT
>JAKRSD010000007.1:0-248195 GCA_022402535.1 Flavobacteriales bacterium
ACATTTAAGGCGCAATCTTTTTTAAACCATATAAGGCATATGAGGACATATAAGGCATTAGTCTAGGGAAGGGAGCGGAAGAGTTCGTTTACGAAGGTTCGTTGGCCCTCTCTGAAAATATTTGTACTGTGAAAATTAATCAGCAAGCCCTGGGGAGCCTGAAGCAGTTTCATATAAGTAATCAACTGGGCTTCGTGGATGGGCAAAATAAATTCAACGGCTTTCAGCTCCACAGCCAGGCAGTTTTCTACAAATAAATCACAGCGCAGTTCGGTTTCAATATCGTAGCCTTTATATTCTACCGGCACATACATTTCTGATACAAAATTGATTTTGCGCAATTGCAGTTCGTGTTTCAGGCATTTATGATACACGCTTTCCAACAATCCGGGTCCTAAATGTTTGTGCACTTCTATGGCGGCGCCATTCACCTGATAGGTAAGTTCTTTAAGGTATGCTTTTTTCATTTTTAGAGTCGGTAATACCCAAATGTAAAAACAAAAACGTATAAAACTCAGTACGATTCTCCAAAATCTTATATGCCCTTGCATGCTTTATATGATTCTCACAAAAACCTATGCAAAACTTCTAAATCATATATGACCTTGCATGTCTTATATGATTCTTACAAAAAACCTATATAAACCATTTAAACTTATATGTCCTTATATGCCTTATATGATTCTCACAAAAATCAAACAGGTATAACAATCCGAATCACCGTACCTGCATCTGGCACCGAATCTTTCACAAATATTTTGCCCTTGTGGTATTCTTCAATAATTCGTTTGGCAAGTGAAAGCCCCAATCCCCAACCGCGTTTTTTGGTGGTATAGCCTGGTCTGAAAATGGTTTTCCATTTGTTTTTGGGAATTCCTTTTCCTGTATCTGAGATATCAATCATTAATTTATTGCCTGACAGACTCACTTCGGTGCGGATAACCCCATGACCGGGGAGTGCATCAATGGCATTCCGGCACAAATTTTCAATAACCCATTCAAATAACTGACGGCTCATTTTCACGGGAATATCGGACTGTTCCACATTCCACGCGATTTCATATTTAATTTTTTTGCTGGTGCGGGCCTCCATATATTTCAATCCCTCGGTGAGTACCTCACGGATATTTTCGGGTTGAGGCTCAGGCACGGAACCTACTTTACTGAACCGGTCGGCAATGGTTTCCAGCCGGCGAACATCTTTTTCAATTTCATCGGTGATGGATGTATCCACTCCCTGCGATTTCAAAATTTCTACCCAACCCACCAACGAAGAAATAGGTGTCCCCAACTGATGAGCCGTTTCTTTACTCATTCCTGCCCAAACCCGGTTCTGCTCACTCCGGCGGGATGTGCTGAACAGAAAATACGCCGTTAATAAAAACAATCCGATAATGGTGAGTTGCACATACGGGAAATAACGCAACTGCCTAACCAGATTAGAATTACGATAGAAAATATAATTCACTTCATCGGCACCCAATTGAATCTGTATGGGTTCATTTTCGCCTGTGATAAACTCGATTAAAGTAGAGTCAGTAATACCATGTGTTTCGAAAAAAGATAATGTAGTATCTACCTTACCATAGTGTAATACTTTTTTACGGGTGGAATCGGTAAATACCACCGGCACAGAAGCTGAATTGATTACCGTTTCGGTGATAAAGGAATTGGTGATATCCTCCATCGTTTCGCGAAGCTGTTTGTAGATTTTGGAGTCATCATAATACATGAAAAAAGTAAGCTTAGTTCCCGCTATGGAATTTTCCAATTTCAAAGGCTCGCGCTTATTGCGTATTAAATCTAACTGACGGGCAGCATATTCCACACTGTCGTTGGTTTCGTCGGGCAGGTTGCGAAAAGTAAATACCGTTCCATCCTGATAAGTAACAATCACCGGAATGGTGGTATTGCTTTCGAGGATGCGGGTATAAAATGTGAGGTCGTTTTCGTTGCTGGTAATTAACCGGGAGGTGGCATCGGCCAAAACTTCCGCTTTCAGGCTTTCTTCTTCTTCAATCATGCGGAAAAGCTGACGGGTAACTTTTACCAGTTTGGCCCGTTTCTGCACCGCTTCGGCCCACAATTCCACATTCTGCCGTTCATCGCCTGCTATACGGTCTACCAGCGTACCTGTATAGGCTAACGTAGCGGCCACAATCAATAAAGCAGAGAGTGCCAGCCATATTTTCCAACGGCTTTTTTGATTATATATATCAGAATATCTGGACATGTGCAGCCAAATTAAACGAAAAAATACGGGAATTGGTGTGCTGCTCCATTTATAAACCCTGTAAACTCATCAGGGCTGAAAATCGGGATATAACAGATATTTCTTGCGCAACGTTTTGTAATTCTCCAGCGCAGGTTCCCACGATTTTCGGATTTCGTTTTCAGAAACGCCTTTGATGATTTGTTCTTTCAGGGTTGCATTTCCCGCCAGGGTGTTGAAATACGAGGTGAAAAAAGTATTTTTATCGGGATACTGCTTATAAGCATCCTGTAACCAGAACAAATACAGTTTACCCGAATTTTTCAGAAATTCTTCAGCAAAATCGGTCAGATCAAACCCATGGCATAGCTGCCCTTTATACTTTGGGCTGTCGCTGACTCCGGGAATGGAAACGGGAGTGAAGGTATACGGTGCATTTTTCCAACCGGGATAGCCGATTACCCGGAAGGGTTTATCTGTTCCGCGGCCTACACTCAGCGCCGTTCCTTCGAAAAGACAAAGCGTAGGATACAGATAAATAGACGCCTGGGTATCTAAGTTGGGTGAGGGTTTTTCGGGCAATAAATAAAAATCGGTATGCGAATAATTGAGGCATTTAATCACGGTTAGATCCACCTTCTTTCCGCCTTTGAGCCAACCTTCTCCGTTAGCCATTTGGGCATATTCACCCACGGTGAGGCCGTGTACTACCGGCACGGGATGAAGCCCCACAAAACTTTCAAATCCTTTTTCCAATACGGGTCCATCCACAAAATGTCCGTTGGGATTGGGCCGATCGAGCACCAGAAAGGGAATACCTTTATCGGCCGCCGCTTCCATACAATATGACATGGTAGATATATAGGTATAAAACCGGGTGCCCACATCCTGAATATCAAACACCATGATGTCAATTCCAACCATCTGTTCAGGGGTAGGCTTTTTGTTGCTTCCGTAAAGCGATATAACAGGAATTCCCGTTTTAGGGTCTTTTTCGCTGGCTACATGTTTTCCGGCGGGTGCATTTCCCCTAAATCCATGTTCAGGACCAAACACTTTCACAATCTGAACTCCTGCAGCAGTGAGCGTATCTACCAGATGAGTTCCTTTGACCAAAGACGTATGATTGGCAATCAGGGCTACCTTTTTGCCTTTCAATAACGGAAGATACTGATCCACACGGGCCGCACCCGTGGTAATTTCTTTATCGGTTACATACTCTTTACTGCTGAACGGCCTCAGGTTTTGGGCATTTACCCAAATACACGAAAACACGGCGCAGGCTATCCCTGTCAATAACTGCATCATAATTCAAAGAAACGCAAAATCTTTTCGCTAATTTCGCCCACAGGTAAACAGTTTTTGAACACACCTTTTTTCATAGCAAAACGCATTACGGGACTACGCAGCCGCGAAGGATATTCGGGGCCTATGGTAGTTGTGGCTATCTCGGGAATTGCTCTCGGACTAGCCGTTATGATACTATCCGTGGGCGTGGTACGCGGTTTCCGGCAAACCATCCGCGAAAAAATTATCGGTTTTGGCTCGCATGTGCGTATCACGGAATTTGCCGTAGGCAATTCGTTAGAAAGTCCGCCCATGAAAAAGGACGCCGATTTTGTGCCTATTCTTCTGCAGGAAGATAAAATCAAACACATCCAAACCTTTGCCATCAAGCCCGGTATCATTAAAACCGATGAAGAAATTCAGGGTGTTATATTCAAAGGCGCCGGAAAAGATTTTAACTGGCACTTTTTTGAGCAAAACCTGAAAGACGGAACTCTGCCACGTTATACCGAAGATTCGCTGAACATTTCTACGGATATTGTTATATCGAACGAAATTGCCAAAAAATTAAGAGTTGGCGTGAACGATACCTTGGTTTCGTTTTTTATAAACCGGGCCGGAGAGCGAAACCCCGATTTCACCTCGCCGCAAAGACCTCCCCGCAAATTCAGGATTGCAGCCATTTATGAAACGGGACTCAGCGATTTTGACGAAAAATTCATCCTATGCGATATAAATGTGATCCGCGATTTGAATAATTGGTTTTTCGATAAAATATCAGGATATGAAGTGCTCATAAACCGGTTTGATGATTTGCAGGAAGTGAGCGATTATGCCGATATGGCGGCCGGTTTTCAATATAAAGTGGAAAATGTACGCCAACTGAACCGGGCAATTTTCGACTGGCTCGAGCAGCAGGATATCAACGTAATCATCATCATCACGCTGATGCTCACTGTGGGGGTAATGGGTATGATATCCGCCTTGCTGATTCTGATTTTGGAGCGTGTGCAGATGATCGGTATCCTAAAAACACTGGGCATGAATAATCAATCCATCCGAAAAATATTCTACATGCGTGCTTTGTATATTCTGTTTACGGGCATACTCGCCGGAAATATTGTCGGCATCGGATTGGGTGTAATGCAACAACAGACAGGTATCATAAAACTGGATAAAGAATCCTATTATATGGATACCGTTCCCGTGTTTTTTGATGTGTGGGGACTTTTGGGCATCAACGTACTTACATTGGCATTTGGCCTGCTGGCCTTAATATTACCCGTTTTTATGGCTACCCGTATTACTCCGCTGGAAGCCATACGAACCGATTAAGTGTTATATTTTTACCACCAGCCTCACCGTCTGAGTGCTTTTTTGTTCGGTGAGTAGGGTTTTTCCGCGGAGCAGCATATCCACCACCGATTCGTTATAATTTCGGATGGTGATCAGCTGCAAATTCTCTGAAAAAGTAACATGATAATCTTTTTCTAATTCCTGAATGATTCCCGGAATCTTTTGGGCATCATTGTCCACACATACCATAAAACGGATGGCCGAGTTTTCCATCAGATTTACTTTTACGCGGGTATTGGCCAGCAACGTAAAAATATAACTCAGATTATCTTCAGCAATAAAGGAAAAATCTTTGGGCGAAATGGAAATAAGGGCCTGATTATCCTTAAAAATAAAAGCAGGCAACAAACCGAAGGTTTCCATGGAAGTAACTTCGGTTCCTGCGGCATCCGGATGAATAAACGAACGTACCCGGAGTGTTATATTTTTATTCTGAAGCGGTTTAATGGTTTTGGGGTGAATTACCGTAGCCCCGTAATACGCCAGCTCAATGGCATCGGTATAAGAAAGCCGGTTAAAAAGCTGCGCCTCGGGAAAACGTTTTGGATCGGCATTTAATACTCCGGGTACATCTTTCCAGATGGTAACCTCCTGCGCATCGAGCGTGTGGGCAAAAATTGCGGCAGAATAATCGGAACCTTCACGGCCCAAAGTAACGCTGCTGCCCTCGTTGGAGCGGCCTATAAATCCCTGGGTGATGATTATCTTATCATTTCCGTCAGAAATTACGGGAACCACATTTTTTTCAACCAGTACCTTAGTAACGGTCCAGTTTACACGCCCTTCACGATAAGTGTTATCCGTACGGATTAATCCGCGGGCATCTTTAAAAATTGCCTGCACGCCGATATGCTGCAGATACCTCGCCACAATTTTGGTGGAAAGCAATTCTCCTGCGGAAACTATCTGATCGTACAAAAAATTATATTCGTTTGCCGATTCGCTGCCGGCAAATACTTCCACTTCGGTAAAAACTTCATCCAGTTCTTCCCAAACTTCCACGGCTTTATCCTCAGGGAAAAGCCCCTCTATGATTTCGCGGTGAAAACGCTTAACTTCTTCTAATTTATCCAGATTTTTTCCTTCGGAGGTTATGGCCTGTTTCACCACTTCTTCCAGCGCATTGGTCGTTTTGCCCATGGCAGAAACCACGCACAATAATTTATCTTCCCCTTTAAAACGCGCAATAATAGATGCCACATTTTTTACGGATTCTGCATCTTTAACCGATGCCCCGCCGAATTTGAAAATTTTAATCACAATAAAAATTTGAAGACTGCGAAAATAGAAAGTTTACACGGTTTTTCGTTTGAAATTTTTTGAAGTAGAAATTCATTTAAAACTGACCCGGCATCAGTTTCACATTTATCCACTCTCCGTCAAATTCTGCATTATACTTTTTATAAAATTGTATGGCCGGTTCATTCCAGTCCAGCACCTGCCAGGTCATAAAATTGGCCTGCATATTACGCGCATCTTCCATACAGGCTTCAAAAAGCCGCTTTCCCACGCCTTTGCCTCGCATGGATTCTGTTACCAGAATATCTTCCAGATAAAGGCCTTTCCCTTTCCAGGTAGAATAGCGGATATACCAAAAATACATGCCCACGATTTCGCCATCGGCTTCGGCAACGGCAGCCGTAAATAAAGGATTCTCGCCAAATCCGTCGCGAAGCATATCGGCTTCGGTATTGGTTACCTGTTCGGGTGCCCGTTCGAACAAAGCCAGTTCCTTAATCAGTTTCAACAGGGCGGGAACATCCGCCAGCACCGCTTTTCTTACCGTTATCTCCATCGTTTATAATTTGGGCAAATATACAGCCTATACCCGCTTATAGGCAGGAAAGGTTACCTTTGCCAAAAAACAAACACATGTTTACGCGCGAAATTGTTACCATCAACGAATTTATACAGGAAAAGGAACGCGATTTTCCTTATGCCAAGGGCGATTTAACGAGCCTGCTCACGGATATCGTAATTGCCTCCAAAATTGTACACCGCGATGTAAACCGTGCCGGACTCACCAATATTTTGGGCGATTTCGGCGCCACAAACGTACAGGGCGAATCGCAAAAAAAACTGGATGTTTTTGCCAATGAACAATTTATTTCGGCCCTGAAAACCGGCGAAAAATGCTGCGGGATTGCTTCGGAAGAAAATGATAATTTTATTGCCTTCGGGAAAAAAGGGGAATCGCACGGACATTATGTGGTGGCGTTTGACCCGCTGGACGGAAGCAGCAATATTGATGTGAATGTTTCCATCGGCACCATTTTTTCTATTTACCGCACCGTACATCCCGGCGACCCGGCCTGTCTGGAAGATTTTTTGCAGCCCGGCAGCGAACTGGTGGCCGCAGGATATGTTATATACGGAAGTTCCACCATGCTGGTATATACCACCGGACGCGGAGTAAACGGATTTACGCTTGATCCTTCCATCGGCGAATTTTGTCTTTCGCATCCCAATATCATGACACCCATGAAAGGATCCATATACAGCATCAATGAGGGGAATTATATCAACCTGCCCAAAGGAGTGCAGCAGTATATTGACTACTGTAAATCGGAAGGCGAAGGTAAAAAACCTTATACGGCGCGTTATATCGGCTCATTGGTGGCCGATTTTCACCGGAATTTATTAAAAGGCGGTATTTATATTTATCCGGGAACGTTCAAAGATCCAAAAGGGAAACTTCGTTTGTTATATGAATGTAATCCCTTGGCATTTATCTGCGAACAGGCCGGCGGAAAAGCCATCGACGGATTTAACCGCATTTTAGATATAACCCCCGAAAGCCTGCATCAGCGTGTACCTTATTTTGTTGGCTCTGCCGACATGGTGGACAAAGCCGCCGAATTCATGAAAAACGCCTGATGATTTTTTACTATATAACAAGTACAAACCCTTATGCATAACGCGGAATATATACTCATTAAAACACATGCCGGGCTCGAAGAAGTGTTGGAAAATGAACTTGCCGAATGGCAGATTCCCGTGAATGAAAAAGGGCTTCGTTGCGTATTCATTCCCTATCAGAAAGAATATGTGTACCGCTGCAACATGTTTTTGCGTACAGCCTTGCGGGTATTGGTTCCGGTGCACGATTTTACGGCAGAAGATACCGATGAAATATATGTTCAGGCGCTGCGTATAAAATGGGAAGAATATTTTCCGGTAACCCAAACTTTTGCGATTGATTTCAGCGGAATGTCCGACACATTCACCCACCTTAAATTTGCCTCTTTGCGACTCAAGGATGCTATCTGCGACCGCTTTCGCAATAAACTGGGCAGCCGCCCGGATATTGACCGCGAATATCCGGATGTACTCATCAACCTGCACGTAAACGGAAATAAAATTTCCCTTTCCATCGACACCAGCGGCGAATCGCTGCACATCCGTAACAGTCGCAGGGTGCAGAATGTGGCCCCGCTGAACGAAGTGTTGGCGGCAGGGCTCATCCGCCTGACGGGATGGGACAAACAGAGCGAATTTGTGGACGGCATGTGCGGCAGCGGAACCTTCACCATGGAGGCACTCGGCATCGCTTCGCACTCGGCGCCCTGCCTTTTCCGTTCGCATTACGGATTTAAAAATTTACCCGATTTCGATAAAACGCTTTACGAAAACCTGATGACAGAAGCGGAAGAAAAGGTAACGGAAATAGATTTTATTCTCCGGGCCAATGATATTTTTCCACCGGCGGTAAGCAAAGCCCGGCGCAATATTCAGGCGCTTCCCCAGGGTGATAAAGTGAAATTTACCACGTCCGATTTTACGGCCATGCGTCCGCAAACGGAATCTGGAGTCATTCTGTTAAATCCGCCCTACGGCGAACGAATCCAAACCGCGGATATTGAAGGACTATACGCACAAATCGGTTCTACGCTCAAACATAACTGGCCGGGTTTTAAATGCGGACTTATTTCTTCGGATATACAGGCCCTGCATGCCGTGGGACTTCGTCAGAAAATAAACCGCACGGTGTTCAACGGCGCCTTGGAATGTAAATTCAGGGTGTATGATTTATACGCTGGTTCCAAACGCACACCGCAGGATAACGAAAATCCACAGAGCTCATCAACAAACTAAGACACGGGGCGTTTTTTACTCATGCATAATCTGAATATACGCCGTTTGAATTTAGACAGCTCCTGGCAAATCCAATGGGGCAATGATTCTCTGCTGATTGACCCCTGGCTTTCGGGTCCGGAGATTGACGGATTTAAAGCGTTTAACATACAATGGCATACCACCGAACCGCTGCCCTACCAAGAGCTGGATCCATTTTCGCTGGTATGTATTTCGCAGCCGTATTCAGACCATTGCCACGAGGAAACGCTGAAAAAACTGCCCGGCGATTTCAAGGTTTGGGGCGTAAAGCCTTCGCTTAAAAAAATCAGAAAATGGTTGCCCCGTCACACCGTGGTTGAAATTCCGGATATCCGCGATGGGTTTTTAAAAACGGGTGCGATAGAAGTGGCCAAAATCACGCCCAACCGACTGATTGACCCCATTTATCATGCTTTAATTATAAAAAAAGGAACGCATTATCTCTTTTATTGTCCGCACGGATTTTCGTTAACCGAGAGCCAACATAAAGCGTTGGAACCTTATACCTGTGTGTTGCTTATCAGCACGATTACGCGGTTTCTGCTTCCAGCGGTTTTGGGCGGAGTCATTAATCCCGGGGTAGAAAATGCCACCGGTTTAATCAGCCAGCTGCGCCCCGAACATTTTATCAATACCCACGATGAAGATAAACGGGCCGAAGGCCTGGTGATGAAATTAGCGAAAGTGCACTATGCCGGTCCTAAGGAATGGCAACTTTTGGAAAACAGCCCAACCACCTCGCATACCGTAACGGATTACGCGTATTTGAGGTTGTAAGAGGGTATTCATGGAATGAAAATACTAAAGAGGGCTTTTGCTTTTGAAAGTCAAATGGTCTTAAAATGCATGTATTTTCGCCATTTTTCTAAAAAGTCAGCTCATTTTTTTGATTTTGGGAGGGTTATGCAACAGTTACCTGTGTTATAAACACTTTTTCATTGTTTATCAGCAGGTTGACCTTCCATAATGCGCGTGTCTATGGCAGTTTGGGCAAAGTGCGATTGCGTTTTCTACTGTGTCGTCTCCACCTTCTGCTAATGGTTTCTTGTGGTGAACTTCCAAATAAGGAGAAACATCAATGTCTCTTATAAACGGTGCTGAATTATTACAACGTTCACAAATTCCTTTTGCTCTAGATAAAACCTCCGCAATTACATATTGATTTCTGTTAAAAACAGTTTGCTTTACAGTTGTTTTTGTCGGCTTTGGATTTGACTTTGATAATATTTCTTGTCTTTTTTTGCGTGATAGTTTTCTTGCTTGTTTAACTTTTTCTTCAAGTTCCTTTTCTATTTCGAAAACTGTTTTTGAAGATATGTTTTGGAGGCCGTTTGAGTAAAAGTCGGCAAGCGTAATTTTATTCTTTGCAATATGGACTCTATGAGAAGTAACCATTTTACTATAATAAATTCTTTCTGTTGCAATCTTGAAACTGTCCCAAATATCTTGTCTGTCAATAAGTATTTTCAGATTATTCAAGTTTTCTGTTTCTAACCAAAATAATGGTTCCGAAAAGGTCTTTGTTGATTTAACTATTTTACTGTCTGAATTAGGAATATCTTTAAATTGTCTATCTAAAAGCAACCAAATTACACCTTCTCTTGTGTAGGCTGCAAAGAAAATTCCTCCCGTCAATAACGATATACTGTAATCATTAGTCCCAAATAATGCTCTGTCTGGATATGTTGTATTTTTAAATGCTGTTTCAAAAAAAACAACTAGATCTGATTGAAATGGTTTTATTTTCCGTTTTTTATTAGTCCATTGTTGAATTTCATATTTCCAATTAAAATCAGTCATTTCAACTTTATTGTGAAGGTGGTTTTAATAATTTCAAATTGCCTATAGTAAGACCCAAGGCATTCGTCTACCGAAAAGATTTTAACAAAACTAACTGCTTTTTGTACATTATCAAAATGAAAATAACTTTTGTGAAATAAACTTGACTTTGCAAATGCTTTATTTTCAAACCGCATCATTGGCAGGTTGTATTATTACTAAGGAGCTACAACATAGTTTTATTTTATATTCTTTAATGTCGGAATGAGTATTTCGTTTTTAAAAAAGTCAAAACCACTTAGTATTTTTTCAATATTGTGTTCTTTTACCATTACATCAATTCCTTCTGCTTTGTCACCTCTTTCAGGGTGAACAATATCAAGCTCAAACAATGTATTCTTTTTTGAAATATTTTTATAAAACTCATTATCATTTATTATTCCTTCAAAACGATCTGATATATTGTTTTTTGAAGTTGAAAAGTAGTAGTAGCTTGAAGTTTCATCCTCGTAACTTGAGAAGTGATAACCGAAAAATATCCAAAGATAATTGACGTGTTTTTTATTTATTGCTTTATTTATATAAAATGCTGATTCTATTCTCAGTTCATTTTCCAAGGTTTCTATTGATACCTTTTTGTCATATTCGCTTGTTAGAGGGAAATACTGTAAAGTGTACGACTTATTAGAATCAATTGACCAATTTTTTGGCAAATTGGCTTTAATTGCTTTGTCACAATCGTCAATCAACGGATAAAATATCCTTCCGATTTTATTTCCAGTGGATGATAGAACATCTAAAACAATTTGTAGATCATTTAAGCACTTTAAATCTAATTCATCAAAATCAATTTTATTTGGTTTCATATGTAAATATTTTATTTAATTTTTCTATTGAATTTAACTCTATTAGGAAATTATTTCTTACTTTTTGAATTGATAAACTAATACTTCTTTTATCTATTCCAGTCAGCAAACTAGTCAAAAGAGATTTATATTCGGTTAAAACTACATCGTCAGAGGTAGTTGTTTTCAGTGCTAGATAAACTGTTTCGTAATTTATTGCTTCATAGTTAATGAGTTCTTCTTCGTAGGAATAGTAGCTTAATAAAAAAAACAAGTTCTTGTAATCAGGGAATTTACTATTTATATATTCATAATAGTCGTCTAGTTGAGTTTTAGTAATTTCGCTTTTTTCGTTGATTTCTTTTACTGTGATTTCTGCAAGCAATTTGTTTTCGATTACAATGTTGAATTTATTTATTTTATCTGTAATTAAAATATCTATTCTTCCTTTTTCAGTTGGATATTCGCGAAGTACTTTATAGTTTTTTTTAATTAGATTGTCCGAAATGAATTTGGATATGTCTGTGTTGGTCGACAAAATAATTTTTTGAACAATATCTAAGGATGTTGAACCAAGGTTGTTATAATCAAATAAATATTGCAAAATATTACTATGTGAGTTTTCACGAAAATTATGTTCCATTAATTCAAACGTGGATAGTCGAAATAAGTCGCTGTTATTTGCGATTGTGGATTTTAACTCTTCAAGCCTAATTTGATATACTGATTCTTTTGTCCTTTTTAATTCATTTATGGTTTTCGAAAAGGAATCACAGTTTGTTAAGACCCTTTGTCTTTTGGAAGAAAGAAGGGATTTAAAGTCAGCTAATATTTTTTCAAATGTGAGTGTCTTTGTCATTTTGAGTTTTATCGCCGCTATTAGTACTAACGTATTTATATACACTATAAAGTTTATCCAGCAGAGTATAAGTATCACAGAGAAACCGACTCTGATGAAAGAGCCGGTTTCTCTGTAAAACGAAATATTATCGTACAATCAATTTTTGTGTTTTACGGCCGTGTTGGGTATCGAGCACCAGGGTGTACACCCCGGCGGCAAGTCCGGTTACATCGGTGTAATAACGGTTGGCCTGTCCCGCAGGAATGGTTCCGGAAAACAGGGTGCGAACCGTTTTGCCATACATATCCGTCATATATAACACCCCGTGTAAATCGGTGAGTGTTTGTACCGGCACACAGGTAACCGCCGAAGCCGGATTAGGAAATGCCGATTCTTGAAATACGTTTTCGTTGAATTCCAATCCCATATTGGGGTCGGCAAGCACTTTGAATGTCCACCAGCCCTCCGGAGCCACAATGGGCCGTACCTGGGTTTTGCCCGATACCGATGTGGCCGATACATAATACCAAATCCGGGTTCCTTCGGCCTGAGCCGGAATTTCGCCCGTAAAAGTATGTGTACCTGCATTGGTAAGCGTCATAGGTACGGATAAATACGGCTGAAGTGTATCAGTAGTGTAATACAAAGTTGCAGATGCAATTCCGGAACGGTGATTCATATAAGCGTTCACGGTATAGAATCCCAGGGTCTGATAGGTATCAGAAAGCGGCTGATGCGAAATCAGCAACGGATCGGAAACACCACCCGAATGTGTGATGCAGTGTATGGCTCCGCTCTGTGAAATAATATTGGAACCTGAATTATCGCAATCAATGGGTACAATGGTGTATCCGGGCAGCAACTGCTTGTAAATACGTATGGCCACGGTATCGTATTCTTCACGATACGATGGGAAAATCAAGGTTTTATTTACAAAAACACTATTGGTAAATGTACGGTACGAAGCATTTCCGAAGGGCTGACCGGGCCAATTCCCCGAGGTGCTCGGAATCATGGGAATGCGTACAATTTTGTAGGGAGTTCCGAACTTGCTGTTGAAGTTATCCAATACATATAAAATATTGGCTTCAATCTGTGGACCGTCGGATACATTCTGGGGAAACTGACCGATTAATATCGTTTCTTCATCAATCAGCTTCATGTGCATATCGATATGATTAATTAAATCATACGGAAGGGCACCCATTTTTATGTAGCGTTCCAGACCCATAAAATCAGCCATAATCTGATCTATCTGGGCTTCGGATTTTGGGGTAACGTTGTAGGGATTTCCGGGTTCGTTTTCTTCCAGAATCAATTCGGAAGCAAAGGCGGTTCCAAACCCGTCCACCATAAAGTTTCCGCCGGTATTCACCAGGTCGGCAGGAGCGGCATAAGTCTGATAAAAGGGCACACCTAACGCCGCGGCGTCATACTCGGGAATGGCATCATCTAACGGACGCGGACGGTTATAAATCCAATCCACCAGCAACATGGAATCCACATCATTTTTATACACGGTATTACCGGCATAATCTCTCATCCAGATGGAGTTGGACGGCACCTGCAGGTACTTCACATTACTGAGCGGAATGTTTTGGTTGGTGAGATATGTTTTTACGGAATTGGAATCATCACAGTGGATATAGACCGTGGTTTCCAATCGCGACGCTTTTACGATCTGCGCCAAAATGGCCGGAAAACTTCTCCAGGTAATAAACAATGCCTGAATTTCTTCCCACTCGGCCATAGTGCGCAAACTGCCTCCGGGAGGCGAAGTGATTCCTGCGCGAGATTGATTGGTTACATCTGAAATGTACGCCGGCATGGCTTCGCGTTCACCGGGAGCAAAACCTACAGGTAATTCTACAGATTGTGAAAAGAGAAAAGCGGCAGAAAATACTGCGGACAGTGTGAATACTAATTTTTTCATATTAAATTGAATCAGCGCAATTTAGAAATAATACACACTCCACGTACATTAATAAATCCTAATTTTTGTCCGGACGTTGTTCTATGAATGTTTTGAAGCGGGCCAGTTTATCCACATTGATAATGGTTACTCCGTTGTTCAGCATTTCATGCCAACGGGTGGGATTATTTCCCGCTGCCCAAAAGCGGATTTCGCGCCCACGTTCGGTTACTTCTTTGGAAAGTTCCCGCATTTTGGCTGATTCCATTTCGCTGAGTTTTCCTCCGCCACGTTTGCGGAAATATGAGGAATACGAAGCACTCTGACGGTCAATCCGCACGGGAATACCCACATAATCTCCGCCAATGGGGGCATCAAAACTGACCCATTGTTCGGTTTCTTCGGACACTATTTTCATGGGGCGGTTGCCCGAAATCATGATGCGCAAAGGCCCTTCTTTGAATGAACGTCCCATATAAGTGGTCAAATATTCCAGATAGGGTTCCAATGCTTTTTTCAAAAAAGGATAAGTCTGATTTCCGTCCGTTTTTATATCAATCATAAGCGTAAGCACCTGCTCCGGATTTTGGAAGACAAATCCTCCGTTTTGGTCTATCCAGGTTTTTAGAGGCTTCAGATATAACTCTTCTAAGGTAGGTTTTGTATTAAGCGCCAAAGGAATATGCGAAACCCTTAGTGTATTATCCGAAGCTAAAAAAATGTCGATTTCGAGGGACGTAAATCCGAAGGAAAGGGCTTCCCAAAGGGGCGTTTTGCGCGTGTAATCGTTGTGGGAATGTCCGTAAGGAAGCGGTTTCCCGGGTTTAAAGCCTTGGGGAATTTGGGCATAACCCTGAATAATCAGGCAAAAAAAAACAGGGAGAAAAAGAAACGAACGTGCATAGGCTATACTATTTGTAAATCGACCCCGGCAAAGTAAAGCGCCAGAATTACGCCTCCGGCTAAAATCCGGTACCAGCCAAACCATTTGAATCCGTAGCGGGTAAGAAACCCGATAAACACTTTAATGGCGAGCATAGCCACCACAAAGGCAACCAGATTGCCCACGGCAAGCAGTTGGATTTGTTCGGAAGTAAAGCCGTCTCCGGCTTTAAACATCTTGAGTAATTTGTAAGAAGAAGCAGCCAACATGGTGGGCACGGCCAGAAAAAATGAAAATTCGGCAGCGGCTTTGCGGGTGAGTTTGCGGGAGAGTCCGCCCACGATGGTTGCCGCACTGCGCGAAACGCCAGGAATCATGGCCAATACCTGAAAAAATCCGATAAAAAAGCTGTCGGCCGGATTGGGTTCCGATTTGCCGATTTCTTCATTACGGGCAAACAGTTTATCCACAAAAAGCAGAAAAATACCGCCTAATAAAAGCGATACCGCCACCACCACTACGTTTTCGAGCAGTTTGTCAATAAAATCGTTGAGTAGAAAGCCAAATACGCCCGCGGGAATGAACCCCAAAAACAATTTGAAATAAAAGGAGATATCGCGGAAAAAGCGCCGGGCGTATAATACCACCACACTGAGGATGGCTCCGAATTGAATGATGACTGTATAATTTTTCACGAAATCATCGGCAGCAATACCCATCAGGGATGAGCCGATAATCATGTGGCCGGTGCTGGAAATGGGCAGAAACTCCGTAATTCCTTCGATTATGGCCAGAATGATGGCTTCGAGGAAACTCACGTTTACCCTTTTTTAGGCTTAATCATAATGGCGGCAATATTGATAGAAAAACCTATCAATACCAGAATGGGAGCCACGGTAATACGGGTAGAACTGAATACTTCGGGATTGAAAACATCCGGGTCGCTGCTAGCTCCGCCAGACATAAGTACAAAGCCGATGATAATAAACGCCAGACCGATAATCAGGCCGATAAAATTGATTGTTGAGAGGGCGAACCCTTCTTTACCGCTTTCTTTTTGTGGTTCCATAATTAATATAAGTCACCTGTGTTTTTTCTGAGAAATCTGTTAACGGCAAGGCGGGTACTGAATCCGGAAATAAAGACCCCCAATGCGATGACGAAGATAATAATTCCGGCGGGTTTCCAAATTCCCAACCGTTCCACAAACTCAGGAAACCTTTCATAAATGCGTAATCCAAGTAAAGCCAGCAACACAGAGGCAATCAACCCCGAGAGTAACCCCCTGAGCACGCTTCCGATAACAAACGGGCGACGGATAAACCCGGGTGTGGCGCCCACCAATTGCATGGTTTTGATGGTAAAACGCTGCGAATAAATGGCCAAACGGATGGTATTGTTAATGAGCGCAATTACAATAAAAAGCAACAACACCGAAACCACAGAAATCACCACCCCGATTTTTTCCAAATTATTATTGGCCTCTTCCATGAGCTCTTTCTTTTTGAACACTTCCACAATATCGTTTCCATATTCTTCTTTAACCGTATTTTCCAGATTCTGCGCCACAGTTGAAGTGGCAGATTCGGCTTCAAAAATCACCGTATAGGATGCATACAAAGGGTTTTCGTCCAAAATATCCGAAAAATCATCGTTGAAAAGTTCCATGTATATCTGACGGGCCTGTTCTTTATCGGTGTAGGTTACAGACTTCACGCCGGGAAAGGTTTCCAGGGAGGTTTTTATATCGGCTAGGGTCTGTTCATTTATTCCGTCTTCCAGAAAAATTTCTACCGTGAATTTTTCTTTTACGTAGTTAGACAGTTCTTCGGCAAACACCACAATACCGGCCAGTAAGCCCGCCATAAACAACACCAGGGTAATACTGATTACCGTGGAAATATGGGCCAATTTCAGCTTCTTTTTTCTGCCGGGTTCAAATTCCTCGCTCATGTATTCGGTTTATGGTCAAAAGTAACGATAAGTATCAGGCCTGTCCGTACAGAAATGACCCGGTTTTAAACAACCTGTTTTTCATAATGTAACAAAATACAAAACAGGCAGACTGCTGATTATCAAACGTGAAAGTGATACTCATAATTTGTACCGATGTGCAGATGATGTTTGTACCAAAAAAAACTAATAATTTCACCCACATAAATAAAAGATTTTAGTTGCCCTGAAGTATGAAAAGACTATTGTTTTACCAAAAGCTCGATAAGATTCCGTTTCTGAAAACAATGGCCATGAAAGTGATTTTTATCGCGTTCATCGGAATTCATCTTCCCTTGTTGTTGCTGGTGATTTTGTTGGTTGGTTTTCAAATTACCTCCGATGCACTGACTGCTGTGGTCTATCTTCTGTTTTTCACGTTGATTGCCTCATTGATAACACTCTATTTTCTGAATAAACTGATTCAGCCGGTACGCTATCTGAGCCTGAATTTGCGCTGTTATGTTTCGGGATTAAACTGGAATTTACCCAAAGTAGATTTCAGAGACGAAACGGGAAGTCTTTTCCGGGATGTGACGAGCTGTGTGGAAACCCTGGAAAATGCCATTCAGGAAAAAAATGATCTGTACCAGATGCTTTCGCACGATTTAAAAGGAACTCTCGCCGCCCTGCAGGCAGGATATCATCTGCATAAACTAGAAAACAAAGAACTTTCGGAAGAAGAGCAACTCAAAATGGAAATGGTGGAAAGACAGATTATGGCCATCAACTCGCTGCTATATCTCTATCGTTCAGATGAAAACGGCATCCTGCCCGATCATTCTCAGGAACTGAATCTGAAACAACTTACCGATGATATCTGTGCTCTGTTTTATTCGGCTCTTCTGCTCGAAAACAAACAGATAGAAGCCGATATACCGCACGATGTTGCCATTCAGAAAGACCGTTTTGTGCTTCGTCATTTGTTATTCAATCTGATTGATAATGCCGTAAAATATTCGCGAAGAAACACGGCAATAAAAATCGGTTACCGCGATGGGGCTTTTTCAATTCAAAATGTGATTAATGCAGCCGATGAAGCGGATGAAAAAAGTTGGAAGCAATCCACAGGACTCGGACAAAAAATCATTTCGAAAACTGCGCTCGATTTAGGTTGCCGTTTACAAACCGAAATTAACGGCAATGATTTCAGGGTTCGGGTGGCCTTTGCTTAACCCGAAGAAATTATGAATACTGTAAGAGAAACGCTTTCAGAAATTCATCAATATCGCCGTTGAGCACGCCCTGCGAATCGCTGGTTTCATAGTCTGTCCGAACATCTTTCACCATCTGATACGGATGCAGCACATAACTCCTGATTTGTGAACCCCATTCAATTTTTTTCTTGCCGGCTTCCACCTTGTCTCTTTCTTCCGAAAGCTTGCGCATTTCCATTTCGTATAACATGGAACGCAACAGATTGATGGCATTTTCTTTGTTATTGAGCTGCGAGCGCGATTCCTGGTTTTTAATCACAATGCCCGTGGGTTTGTGGTGGAGCCTTACGGCGGTTTCCACTTTATTTACGTTTTGTCCGCCGGCCCCACCCGAACGGAAAGTATCCCACTCGATATCGGAATCTTTTATTTCAATTTCCACGGTATCATCCACCAGCGGATATACATATACCGAAGCAAACGACGTATGACGTTTGGCATTGGAATCAAAGGGAGAAATACGCACCAGACGATGTACACCGTTTTCAGCTTTCAGATAACCATACGCATTTGGGCCACTTATCTGAAGCGTTACCGATTTCACACCGGCCACATCACCTTCCTGAAAATCCTTCTCAATTACTTTATAGCCCTGTTTTTCGGCCCACATGGTGTACATCCGCATCAGCATGGAAGCCCAATCGCAGCTTTCGGTTCCGCCGGCTCCGGCTGTGATTTGTATCACCGCATCCAAATGATCTTCGGGTTTGGAAAGCATCTTCTGAAGTTCCTGATTTTCCACCGCTTTTAAGGCAACCTGATATTGTGCCTCTAAATCAGCCTCGGTGGCTTCGCCTTCTTTGTAAAATTCATATAACACGGAAAGGTCTTCCACCGCCCGTTTGGAATCTTCAAAACTCTTGAGTTTATTTTTTTTCTGATTGAGGCTTTTGGTGATTTCTCCCGCCTTTTTGGGATCATTCCAAAAATCGGGGTCCAAGGTTACTTTCTCCTCTTCGGAAATGGTTAATTGTAGCGAAGCGACGTCAAAGTGACCTCCCCAACGCGTCCAGGCGTCCCGCTAAATCCTTGATATGGTCTATGGTGATATTCATGGGGCAAAAGTATTATTTTCAGACGAATTTCAGGGACATTCCATCAAATTCACAAACAAACGGATGGCACCGGGATTTCCGGCAGGTAACTGCCTGAAAAAGGACAAACCGGTGTAAAAAAACTGCCCTTTTCCATAACGGGTATGTAATAAAATGCCGTCAGAAACGGCCTCTCCCGGGTCGGCACCCGACAGCAGCTTGGTATAGTGAGCATCAGTTTCTCCCGTAAAATAAAGTCCTCTTTCCTGCACCCAGCCTTCAAAATCAGAGGCACTGATTTTATTCGGTTTGTTGAACACGGGATGGGAAGGATTGAGTATTTCCAGCGGAGCTTCTTCCACCGTGATACGGTTTCGCGAAATTTTAAACGGATAAGGTCCTATTTTATCGGTAAGCAGGCTGTTGGATGTGTTATACTGCACGATGAATTTTCCACCCGACTGCACATATTTCATAAGTTCTTCATATTTGGGGCCCAATGCACTTTTGGTGTTATAGGCTCTTACTCCGGCAATTATCACGTTATATTTTTTGAGCGAGTTAAAGTCCAAATCATCCTCTTTTAATACATCAACCTGATATCCCAAAGCACGCAAAACCTGAGGAATTTCATCACCGGCGCCTTCTATGTACCCCACCGTAAGTGCAGAGGTTTTCACTATGGGTGCACTCACCCTGATTTCAGCCTTGGGTTGCAGAATTAAATCCGGAATGTGGGTGTATGTTATTCTTTTAATGGATTGCGTATACTCATTTCCGTCCAATTTCACTTTCGGAAATATTCGTCCTGAGTTTCCGGTTACTTCAAAACGGAAGATTTTTTCAATGCCTTCGCCCTGAATTTCAAAATCAATCGAAGGGGTAAGCACCTTTACTCCATTGTCTGTCGTAAACTCCAGCTTACCTTTTTTTAAGCGTTCATCATTAGAAATCAGTTTCAATTCACATATCGATTTGGTTCCGTTTTTAACAATCAATAGCGAGGTTTTGGGCACAATGGAAATGGGAGGAACCAGTTCCGGATACCTGAAAAGTTCGCCCCGGTCGGGCTCGGTAAACTTATACACAATGGGTACCGTTATCTGAAGAGGATCTTTGGCGTTATTGAAATACACTTCCAACACCGCGCTGAATTTATCCGATTCGGAAGGTTTTACAGCCTGTTCGGGCAAGCCGGCATTGAACATTCCCGGCGAGGTTTTTTCTTCGTTCAGCCAAAACGGGTTTGCATATTCCTTCACCGTTCCCGGAGGCAGCACCCAGGCTTTTTTGTATAACACATTCGATTGTAGGGGCGTATTAAGCGCGAGCACTCCCGCATCTTTTACAAAAACCCTTCCCATCAATGCCGGGGCTTTCGAACGGTTAATACATTCTATACTGAGTTTAACACTGTCATTGGGTGTGAATACCGGTTTTGAAAGTAAAGCTTCTGCAAAAAAACCGGTACAGTCCAGAATGAGTTTTTCGACCTGCCTGATTTTAATTTCTCGCCAAAAAGAGGGATTCAGTTTTTTCAGTTCGGCACGTACATCCATCAATGCCGGAACGGATTCTACAGGGGCATCGGGATTAAAATTACGAAGGATTATATTGAACGCCGTTTCAATTTTTTCAGAACCTTGTAACCTGCTCCAGCCGGTTTCCACGCCATCCATCAAATCGGTAACGGGTTTATCGCCCGCAAGCGGTTTCAAATATTCCGGTTCTTCGCCGCGTTGTCTTGCCGAGCCAAATCCCTGGGAGCGATGACGGCTGCGGCTTTCGGCGGCTATTTCGCCCACCGATTGACCCAAGAGCGGCATAAAGGTGCCGATATCTACTTTCAACAAACCGGTTTTGTCATAATCACGGGTACCGTAAAAAAACCAACTGGTGTTCCACAAAATGCGTTTGGGCTGCCAAACATCCAGTTTGCGGAGTTGTTCGGGGAACATTTCAGGATTGCCCGAAGCAAAAAACGCTTCCAACGCCAATTGGGCACTCGCCGTGTGATGTCCGTGAGTTCCCGAAGGTTCGGGCGAAAAACGGGTAATAATCACATCGGGCCGCAGCGTACGAATGAGCCAAACCGTTTCTTCCAGCAGTTTATTGCGATTCCAGATGGAAAAAGTTTCTTCCGGATTTTTAGAAAACCCAAAATCACAGGCAGAAGAAAAATATTGTTGACCGCCGTCAATGTGTCGTGCAGCCAATAATTCCTGGGTTCTGATCATACCCAATTCCACGGCCTGTTCGCTGCCGATTAAGTTTTGGCCACCATCGCCCCGGGTATAGGACAAATACGCAGTCTGATAACCCTTTTCCAGCGCCAGCCACGAAATCATCCGGGTGTTTTCATCGTCAGGATGAGCCGCCACATACAACACGCTGCCAAAACGGTTCACATGATTCATATTCAACCGTATTTCGGAAGCGGTGGCCGAACGGGTTTTTACAGGTTGTGCATGGGTTGCAAAAAACGGATAAATGACGGCGGATAAAAGCAGAAATAAAAAACGATATGTAATATTCACGACAAACTCCTTTTAATTTTAGAATCGCTCAGCGGTTGTTAAAACCTTTGTAAACCCGAATTGTTTTACGATGAGCATATACATTTATGCTGATTTTTACTGAACTTTGCAAACATAACAATATCCCAGGGAAAATGAATCTTGAACAAATCATAGCGCTGGTAAATGCCGGACGTTTTGAAGAAGCCGAAACGCAATTTTCACGCATTACAGAAAGCGAAGGGGCTTCAGCCCAAATTTTTGCAGAATGGGCCCGAATGGAAGTGCGCAGGGGAAATCACGAAAAATCGCTTTCTCTGATTGAAAAATCGGTAGAAATAGCACCGGGAAATGCGGAATATGTTTTTGAAAAAGGAGTTATTCTTTTTCATTGCGGCAAAAAAAGCCTGGCGCTTTTGCAGATGGACACTGCCGTGCAGATGGAGCCGGCAAATCCGTTCCGCTATGCAGGCCGGGCTTACATAAAAGACGGCTTGGGTGATACTGACGGTGCCATTGCCGATTATGAAATTGTACTGAAACTAGACCCGGAAGATGCCGTGGCACACAATAATCTGGGTTTATTGCTCGAAAAAAAAGGCTGGCAAGAAAAAGCGGGACAACATTTTAAAAAGGCAGATAACCTGGCAGAACAGGAAAAATTATTTTCGTTTTTAGATAATAAAACAGAGGCCGAAGCTGAGCCGGAAATACCCACTACTGAAAATCAAAAACCGGAAAATTCAATTTCCATCATGAAAAAGGTATTTACCGACCGTAAAACCCGAAATGAATTTTTCAATTTTTTGAAAACGGGTTTATTCACCAAAAATAATTCCTGAGCGTTTTGAAAAACCGAGATATACGCTGGATATTAATCATTGCTGCATTTGCCATAGCCGGGCTTATTTTAATGCAGGTCAATTTTATCAATAAAGCGTTTGAACTCAATGCCAATCAGTTTAACGACAAAGTGAGCCTGGCACTGATAACGGTGGCCGAGCAGGTAAACAAAAATAAGCGGGACAGTACATCTTCTATTGAAGCGGTGGAACAGGTTACCGAAGATTATTTTACCGTGAATGTAAACGACACGGTAAACCATCGTTTTTTGGAAAATCTGTTGCATCTGGAGTTTTCTAAATATGGCGTTGAAGCCGATTACCAGTATGTTATATACGATTGTTTTGCCGATTCCATTATTTGGAAAGGGTATTCCAATAAACCCGGAGAAGAAGATTTATTCACCGTAAACCGTAGTCTGCCTTCTTACGTATTGCCCAAAGACAGCCACAAAATCGGGGTCTATTTCCCGGGTAAAAAGCAATACATCCTTTCGCAGATGAATGTGTTTGTATTTTCAGGAATCGGACTTTTTGTAATCATTTGTTTTTTTGTTTATATCCTGTACATTATTTTAAAACAGAAAAAGTTGTCTGAAATCAAAAGCGATTTCATCAACAATATGACCCATGAGTTTAAAACGCCCATCAGTACCATAAATCTCTCAGCCGATGCACTGGGGAAACCCGGCATTGAAAAAAATCCGGAACGGATAAGCCGCTACGCCCAAATCATAAAAGATGAAGGATTACGACTCAGAAACCATGTAGATAAAATTCTAGAAATTGCCGTGTTGGATGCCGATACGCCCAAATTTAAGTCGGAACCTGTGGATATGCACGAGCAGATCAACAAAGCCGTGGAAATCATCCGCATAAAAATTGAAGAAAGAAATGGCAAACTGGAGACAAATATTCATGCTGAATATACAGTGGTAAAAGGAGATGCCGACCATTTAAGCAATATCTTGTTAAACCTGCTGGGCAATGCGTTGAAGTATACAGAAAAAGAACCGCACATCCGGATAAACACCAAAAATGAAGGAAAATACATGGTCATTTCCATTTCAGACAATGGTATTGGCATTCCCAAGAAATATAAAAAGTATATCTTTAATAAATTTTACAGAGTAAGTACAGGTAATGTACACAATGTAAAAGGCTTCGGTTTGGGGCTGTATTATGTAAATAAAATTGTAAAATCACATGGCGGGAGTATAACCGTAGAAAGTGAGCCGAATAAAGGCAGCACCTTCTCCATAAAACTTCCGGTAATAAAATAGTGAGTAATGGGAAAAAAGGATATTCAGATTTTATTGGCAGAAGATGATTTTAACTTAGGTTTTGTAATCAAAGATCTGCTGGAAGATGAAGGGTATGACGTAAAGCTATGCAGTGACGGTGTTTCTGCGCTTCAGGCATACAATGAAAATGCATATGATTTATGCCTTTTTGATGTGATGATGCCCCAGAAAGACGGATTTACCCTCGCTGAAAACATCCGGAAAGTAGACCCGGAAATGCCGATTATTTTTCTCACCGCAAAATCGCTTACTGAGGATAAAGTAAAAGGACTGGGAATCGGTGCAGATGATTATATAACAAAACCGTTTGAAAATGCAGAATTTTTGCTTCGGATTGAAAATGTATTGCGACGTACGGGAAAGAAAAAACAAAGAAATGACCCGGATGAATTTATGATCGGAAAATTCAAACTGGATACAAAAAATTTAACCCTTACGGCCTCTGACGAAGAAATACACAAACTTACCGCCAAGGAAGCTAAAATATTACGCCTGCTTTGCTTAAATATTAATGCCGTAGTAGAAAGAGATGTGCTCCTAAATTCGGTTTGGGGGAAAGATGATTATTTCACCGGGCGCAGCATGGACGTATTTATAACCAAATTGCGTAAATATTTAAAAAGCGATGAACGGGTGAAAATCCAAAACATTCACGGAGTAGGGTTTAAATTAGAAATTTTATAACGCTCCATAAATAGAAAACATGAAAAAAGCACTGATAACAGGTATAACAGGCCAGGATGGAGCATATCTTGCCGAACTGTTGCTTCAAAAAGGATACGAAGTACACGGAATCAAACGCAGAAGTTCTCTTTTTAATACCGACCGTATCGATCATCTCTACCAAGACCTGCACGAAAGCGGCGTTCGATTTAAACTGCACTATGGCGACCTCACGGACAGCATGAATCTTACCCGGATTATTCAGGAAATCCAACCGGATGAAATCTATAATCTGGGAGCCATGAGCCATGTAAAAGTGAGTTTCGATACTCCGGAATATACCGCTAATGTGGATGGAATCGGCACGTTGAGAATTTTGGAAGCCGTAAGACTTTTGGGACTCACCCAAAAAACGCGTATTTATCAAGCGTCAACATCGGAGTTATACGGTCTGGTGCAGGAAGTACCCCAAAAAGAGACCACCCCTTTTTATCCGCGGTCGCCCTATGCATGTGCCAAACTTTATGGCTACTGGATTACGGTTAATTACCGAGAAGCCTACGGAATGTACGCCGTGAACGGAATTTTATTTAATCATGAATCACCTCTTCGGGGCGAAACGTTTGTAACCCGAAAAATCACACGGGGAGCCGCTAAAATTGCACTGGGACTTCAGGATGCCATCTATCTCGGAAATTTAAGTGCTCAACGCGATTGGGGTCATGCCAAAGATTATGTAGAAGCGATGTACCTTATGCTGCAGCAGGACACTCCGGAAGATTACGTGATTTCGACAGGTGTTACCACCACCGTTCGCGATTTTTGCCGTATGACATTTGCCGAACTGGGTATAGACTTAGAATTTAAAGGAGAAGGTGATGATGAACAGGGAATTGTTACCCGATGTCATAATCCCGAATTTCAAATTCCGGAAGGAAAACCGATCATTAAAGTAGATAAAAATTATTACCGGCCAACAGAAGTGGATTTGCTGATCGGAGATTCTTCCAAAGCCAAAGAAAAGCTGGGCTGGGTTCCCAAACATGATTTGAAATCGTTGGTTAAAGACATGATTTGGGCAGATGTGAAATTATTCCGGCGTGATGAATACCTCTTAAAAGGCGGACATAAAGTGATGAATTATCATGAATAAAATGAAGCCCGAAAGTAAAATATACATTGCCGGACATAGAGGTATGGTAGGCTCTGCATTGTTGCGGAAATTACAAAATGAAGGATTTTCTAATGTTATATTTCGCACTTCGGCTGAACTTGATTTGCGGAATCAGAAAGCCGTAAATGATTTTTTTGAATCCGAAAAACCAGAATTCGTTTTTTTAGCGGCAGCCAAAGTGGGAGGTATATTGGCAAACAACACCTATCGTGCCGATTTCCTCTACGATAACCTGATGATGGAAGCCAATATCATCAAAGCCTCGTATACATTCGGTGTACAAAAATTATTATTTCTCGGTTCTTCCTGTATCTATCCTAAAATGTGTGCGCAACCCATTAAGGAGGAATATTTGTTAAACGGATATCTGGAACCGACCAATGAGCCTTACGCCATTGCAAAAATTGCCGGAATTAAACTCGCCGAAACATTCAGACATCAATACGGATGCAATTTTATTTCGGCTATGCCTACCAATTTATACGGGCCTAACGACAATTATGATTTGCAAAATTCTCATGTGTTACCGGCCTTGATTCGTAAATTCCATGAAGCTAAAATACAGGGGCTTTCAGAAGTAACCATTTGGGGAACCGGCAAACCCATGCGCGAATTTTTACATGTGGATGATTTGGCGGATGCCTGCTATTTTCTGATGCAGGAATATAATGGTTCTGAATGGTTGAACGTGGGCACCGGAACCGATGTAACCATTGAAGAATTAGCGCTCACCATCAAAGAAATTATAGGGTTTGAAGGAACTCTTCGCTTCGATACCGAAAAACCTGACGGCACACCCAAAAAATTACTGGATGTATCTAAAATAAATGCACTCGGTTGGAAAGCAAAAATTTCCTTAAGAGAGGGAATTCAGTCAGTGTACGCCAAATTATCCGAAGACCATTTTTCCGCTTTTAAAAGCAGAGATTAATTCACTGTTCGGAGTATCGCTTCTATCTGGTGTATATAGCTTTTCTTATTAAATTCAGGAGCATATACATAACCGTCTGCCATGATAATTTGATTAGTCTTTTTGTTATAGGTCATCAAATTCACAAACGGTCCGCCTTTAAATCCTTCCTTAATCCGCCATAGGCCTTTGGTTATAAGACAATACTCTCCATTTAAAGTAATGGAAGCCGAATCGGGTTTCAGTCTGGGTTCCACAATCATATATGCCCCTTCTTTAGCATCAGGAATGTGTATCGCTGTGAGTGAATCACGGATTTCTACGGCTCTTTTCACCGTAAAAACACCTTGTTCCGTATAGGGAAACGTATGAACCCAAACCCCGCGTTCTATCTTAGCCATCATTCCTCCGGTGGTGGATTTTTCTGCCACATGTTTTGAAAACACAAAATCCTTCTGAGACTTCACCGTATAAAATCCGTCAGGCAGCACTATGGAAACATCTAAAGAATCTTTAAACGGAGCAACTGCATTAGAACTTTTAATTTTTGCGAAAGCAGAGGCCTGTCTTTCCATTTCTTTGTCCACAAAATAACGTTCTACAAGGGTTTTATTTTCTCTGAACAGCTCTAAAAATTCATCGCGATTCCGGGCTAACATCTGCACCACCATTTGTCCCCTGGCCCAACTGTCTTCTTTAATGGCAATGCCTTTTTTAGAAACCTTGGGGTCAATATTTACTAACAGTACATTCCGGTGAAATTTAAATACGGTGCCAAAATTTCCTTCATCGATGTTATAGATTTTAAAAAAACTTTCGGCTTGGGGAAGGCCTTTTATTTCGCGCGAAAACCACTGTGAAACAGTATCCGGAACAGGCGTATTATTTAATACATATCGGTCGTAAACCACAACCAGCTCAAAAGCTTCTCCCGATGCTTCGGGCATTATCAAATTTTTTCCACCGCAGGAATACAAAAAAACGGAACTTAAAATAAGCCCCGTTATATAGATGTACTTTTTCATATTTATCAGCCTACTTTTATTTTGAGTTTCTGACCAACAGCAATTGTCTTGGATTTTAAATTATTCCACTTCATGATGTCGGCTACCGAAACTTTGTACTTTGATGCAATACCGTATAACGTATCTCCGGATTTAATCGTATAGTACTTATATTGGGGCGAAGAATTTGCACCTTGATTGGTGTTGGTTTTAACCACTTCCGGAGCGGGTTGTGGGGCAACCGGTTCATTGGAGAAAATAGTGAGTTTTTGTCCTATGTATAAGGTTTCACTTTTCAAATTATTCCACTCGAGTATGTCGCTTACCTTTACCTGAAATTTACGGGCCAACATGCTGATGTATTCCCCCTTTTGTACGGTATACGTTATTTTTTTAGTTTCAGTGGGATTCTTTTCCGTTTCATTGATTACATCTGAAACCACCGCATCGGTCGGCTTATTTTCATTCTGCACAACTACTTTTTCAATTTCCTGATAGAGTACTTTTTCGTTGGCCACAAAAGTGCCTACCGCTTTTTTAGGCAAGTTCAACGGGTAAGGCTTTGCAGAACCGGGAATCAGATTTTTTACGTACATGGGATTTAGAAAACGCAAATCTTCTACAGGCACATTAACCAGATTAGAGATTTGATCGAATGTAACATTGGTGCGCACATGTACACTGTCTATTTCATAATTGAAATACTTAGGTTGCGCAGGAAAAATATTATGTTCTTTATGATAACTCATGATGTAATTTACGGCAATAAATGCCGGAACATATCCTTGTGTTTCAGTGGGTAAAAAAGGTCTTACAGACCAATAGTCCGTAGCACCGCCCGATTTGCGCAGGGCTTTATTTACATTACCAGGACCCGCATTATATGCTGCCAGTGCCAAGCCCCAATCGTTATATAAAGAGTGTAAATATTTAAGGTATTTGCAGGCGGCTTCGGTAGCCAATTCGGGATCAAATCGTTCATCTACATAAGAATTAACTTCCAGATTGTACATAAGTCCCGTTCTGTACATAAACTGCCACAAACCTCCCGCACCGGCTTTAGATTTCGCGGTAGGATTTAATGCGCTTTCAATTATGGAAAGGTATTTAAGCTCCAAAGGCATGTTGTACTTCGCCAGCTTTTCTTCATACATCGGGAAGTATAATTGTGCCAGACCCAACATACGCGAAGTTAGAGATCTGCGCTTTTTGGCATATAAATCTATGTAGGCTCTTACTGCATCATTATACACTAAAGGGAATGGGGAAATGGCATCTATTTTGGCCATTCTTTTACGGTAAATATCCTCAGGATAAACAGGAATGCTGTCGGGCGCAAATTTGTATATGTTTAATTTTTCCCGATCGGCCGAGAACTTAGATTCCTGAAAGAACTTTAATACATCCAGGCTATCCAATGCCGCTACAATTGGGTCATCCGGTCGTAATGCGGTTTGTGCGTTAGTCCGATTGATGCCAGCCGATATAATTAAAAATAATAGTAACGTTACCCAAATTTTTCTCATGCCCCTGTTCATTTGCATGGTGATTACATGCTTTTAAAAAGATTGTGCAAGGTACTACAGGAACCCAAGTTTTAAAACCCGGTTAACAAGATAATAAGAAAAAAAATGTTAACAGTGAGCGGCTTTTAGGCCTTTAGCATGGCCGAAAATCCCAATAAGAGGTCTTCTTCAAAATATTTCCCTACGGCCTGCAAACCAATCGGAAGGCCTTTTTCATCATTCCCGAAAGGGAAACTGATGGCAGGATGCCCGGTAATATTAGCCTGCACCGTAAATATATCCTGCAGATACATTTTAATGGGATCATCGGAGTTTTCACCGAAGCGAAACGCCGTATCGGGTGTGGTAGGAATCAACAGCAAATCACATCCGGAAAGCAAGTCATTCATGGCGTCAGTAACTTTCCGTCTCACTTTTTGGGCTTTGCCATAATAGGCATCGTAAAAGCCGGCGCTTAATACAAACGTTCCCAACATGATCCGGTTTTTCACCTCGCGGCCAAATCCCTCACTTCTGGATTTTTTGTAGGCAGAATCTAAATCTACGGCATTGGGACTTCTCCTTCCATATCGGATTCCGTCAAATCGGGAAAGATTGGAAGAGGCCTCGGCGGTAGTGAGCACATAATAGGCAGGCACTAGATAATCAAAATAGTCAAAACGGGCTTCCACCAATTCATGTCCTCTTTCCTTCAGCGTGTTTAACGCATTCTGGTAAGCATCGCGGACTTCTTTTTTGATGGACTCATTTTGCAGCAAATCGGGGAGATAAGCCACTTTCAGCACTTTGTTCTCTTCAATTTTGGCCTTGCAGGGTTTAAGGGGCTTGGAGGATGACGTGGCATCATTCGGGTCAAATCCGGCAATCACCGAATAAATTGCGGCGGCATCTTCGGCACAGCGGGTAATAGGCCCAATCTGATCGAATGAAGATGCATAGGCAATCAGTCCCCAACGCGAAACCCTTCCATAAGTGGGTTTTAAACCCACCGTACCACAAAATGCGGCAGGCTGACGGATTGAACCTCCTGTATCACTTCCTAAAGTAGCGTGACATAAATTGGCCGCAACAGCTGCCGCCGAACCTCCCGACGAACCGCCCGGAACACGGGTTTTATCCAACGGGTTTAACACCGGCCCATAAGCCGATTTTTCATTGGATGACCCCATCGCAAATTCATCGCAGTTCAAACGGCCTATGATAATGGCATCCTCGGCCAACAGACGTTCTACGACCGTTGCCGAGTATTGCGACTCAAAATTTTCTAATATTTTGGAAGAGGCCGTTACTTTATGCCCTTTAAAGCAGATATTATCTTTGATTCCGATAACCAAACCCGCCAGTTTTCCGGCTTTTCCTTCAGCAATTTTTTGGTCAATCAGCCGGGCCGATTGCAATGCCTCTTCGGCAAAAACTTCTAGAAAAGCATTAATATCTTTATTCTCCTTTATTTGGCGGAGATAAAATTCGGTAAGTGAAGTAACGGAAACTTTGCCCGCAGCCAAATCGGTGCGAATGGCATCCAACGATGCGTAATTCATTATTGTTTTTCGGTCTCTTTGGGTTCTTTTGCTTTGTCTTTATCAGAACTGTTCATGCCGTCTTTAAATTCTTTCACTCCCTGACCTAAGCCTTTCATGAGTTCAGGAATTTTACGACCTCCGAAAAGCAGCAATACCACAACCACAATCAAAACGATTTGTGGCCAACCTATTGTTCCCATGATGATGGATGCGTACATAATATCCAAAAATTAAGCAACAAAGGTATAGATTTGAATTCATACCTCAAGAAAAAATCCCACTTTTACCTGCATGAAACGTATTATACCCTTACTGATCGCTTCGGCCCTTATTTTGGGAGCCTGCGCCAAATTGCAGGAAAACAGAATCATTAATAAAAAATGGCATGTGGAGGCCTTGTACCTGAACGGAAACGAATCGGTGAACGCATTCCTCGATTTACTACCCCTGTATGTGGATGACGGGAGTTGCCGGTACGAAATGGATTTTCAGAAAAACAACCGGTGCATAGGCTATTATAAGCGCAACGATTCGCTCATTTATGAAATGGAAGGTACCTGGAATTTTTTAGAAAAGGACAGCATGTACATTTCGGTAGATTTAGCCGTTCACGGCGATTATGAATTTCGTGAAATCGGAGGCGGCAGATATCGACTCTCTTCACAAAATAACAACCTGATTCTCCCCGGATTCGAACCCATTCCTTCCCCGGCCGTATTGATTACCAAAACGTTTAAATAATTTACATATGAACCTGAAACACTGTATTTATTTGGCCGCAATCTGCGGAAACCTGCTGCTGATGTCTTCCTGCGGAAATGTTTCTGACAAAGCTCAAACCGACATCCCCGAAGAAAAAGAAATTGTAAAAAACACCTTTGATACCCAACAGTTCATCGGTGAGTACGTAGGCAATTTTGGCGATGGACATATCGTAATCGCCCTCAGCTACATACAGGGTAAAAACACTTCGGGGTATAATCTGCACAAGGGTTTACGCCGAAATATTAAAGGAACCGTGACAGAAGAAAACGGAAATTACAGGTTCCGTATGGAAGAACCTGGCGACCACAAATACGACGGCGTGTTTGATTTTTTGCTCAGTTCTTCTGATTTTACCGGAAAAGGAACCTGGGTGCCCAATGATAAAAAACTGTTGAAGGAACGTAGTTTTGAACTCGCCAAACGGGAACGTAAAACCGATGAAGAAAATCCGTTTCTGGGTTATTGGGACGGCGATTGTGTCTTAGAAATTAACCCCGACGGCCTTGCCGTTTTATCCTACTATGATTATAAAAGAGAATATGAAGAGCCTGAATTAATCAAAGTGAGGGGCCAGTGGATTGTACAGGATGAAACCATCACCATTGAATGGCCCAAAAATTCATACAACGGAGGCAAAAAATATGTCCTAAAAATCCGGAATGATAACGAATACGGAGAATCGGTTCTGACTGACGGAAAAGAACTCAACTTTTACCAGTACTGATTTTGAATCCGCTGCTGAAAAAATCCACCCGAGTAATCTGGATCGGCCTGTTGGCATGGGCTTGTCTGCTCATGATAGAGCTTACCTTGCCTTATGTCACTTTCAAAAAGAATGTGGATTTTCTGCTTACCAAACTCAATGTATATCACATTTCTTATTGGAGAACAGGATTCTATATCCATATTTTTTCTTCGCTTTTTACGCTGACGGCAGGATTTACCCAATTCAGCGGACATATTATCCGTAATCATCCAAAGGTGCACCGCATAGCCGGTTATGTGTACATCGTGGTGTTATTGTTTATCAGCGGACCCGGAGCCTGGGCCATGGCATTTCATGCCAACGGAGGTTTACCCGCCAGGGCTTCCTTTGTTCTCCTTACGTTTTTGTGGTATGTTTTTACGTTGATTTCCGTGTACTATATCCGCAGAAAAAACTGGACAGAACACGGCAATTTCATGCTACGCAGTTATGCGCTTACTTTTTCGGCCGTAACCCTGCGGTTTTATGCCTATATGATTGATTTTATGCATCTGGACATTAAGCCGGTAGAAGCATACATTACGCTGGCATGGCTAAGCTGGGTACCCAATCTGCTAATAGCCGAAACCCTGATTCGATTCGGTTTTGTGAAACGACTTTTCCGCTCAAAAATCAACGGATAAGCATTCCCAACATGGGTTTCGATGAGATAATTTTCCCATTGTCGTCGACGCGCAGTTTACGCACTGATTTTTCGTCGAAGCGGACAATTTTATTGTCTTCGTATCCGGCTTTATCGGGATTTTCTTTCCATTGGGTTTCAAATTCCCGGATTTCAACGTTCCTGTTTTCAGCAATGCTGAATCCTTTGAGCAAATCATCATAATAAGGATATCCCGCTACTTCTAATTTATCGATGGTTTTCCCCTCGGGGGTATACGTTTGAAGCATAAAAGCGGCCGGTGCATTTTCCATCCAAGCACCCTGCTCGCAGTATAACACCATTTTAAACGCTTTTGGAGTGGTGAATTTTCCCACAAAATAAAATTCATTCCCCACATCTCTCGAAAACCGGTCGTCGCGCATAGAGGGAACAAATTTTTCGTAATCATAACCTATGGTTTTGGTCAGTGCCATTTTCTGCGAGTTTTGCGCCGTAAGTGTATAGGGATACTGCAAATCGGGAAACTCATTCAGATACAGATCAAACAAAGCTTTTTCGGGACTTACGGCCCCACTCATGGCATTTTCATAAACCGTTTTAAAACGGGAAGAATTCCGTGCAAACGCCATGTCTTCATCCTGCATAATGTGTGGTCCGTTAGTATATCCGTTTTGAATGGCCAATTCCAGATACTTGAGCGATTGTTCTTCATTTTCGCTGAGCGAATAGGCACAAGCCAAATTATATAACACTTTGGACAGCGGTGAATAATCTAACTTTTCGGCCATGTGGTATGCCGATATCGCCTTCGGATACTCTTTCATATCTAACAGGGCATTTCCGTATTCATAATACGTTTTAGCCTGCGGATACACCTGAAGGCTTTTTGTGAACAGCGGAATGGCACTTTCGGGAGAGTTTTGATTGCGGTATGCATCAATCGCACCTAAAAAAGTATGTTTGGCCGATTGCAACGAATCGTCTGAAACCTTGGCGGTAAAAGCAGTTACTTTATCAAAATCAAAAAGTTCAGATTCATTGAGCAGGGCGGAAGAAACGGATGTTTCGGTTTTATCCTTAAGGTTACACGAAGATAAACACAAACCGATTCCAAGTAGGGCAAAATACGTTTTCATGGTGCTTGATTTAGATTGGAAATGTACGGGATTTTCCGATTCATTTCACAAACTCCCAAAAACGTTCAGCTAAAAATGCTTTTAAAGAGTGGCAACTTCTTCGGTTTATCTCACCAGCGTTACGGAAGAACTGAATTCGTGAGATTTTCCGTAATAATCTTTTACAATCACCGTACAAAAATATACCCCGTCCACGGCTTCATTTCCGAAAGGCGCTGTACCATCCCAATGCAAATCGGGCGAAACGGACTCAAAAACTCTTTCGCCCCAGCGATTGAAAATAAACATCCTAAAATCGGAAACACCTTTAACCACGGCAAAATACTCGTCGTTCACCAAGTCGCCATTGGGGGTAAACACATTGGGAAGAAACACTTCCATCGATTCATAAACCAAAATCTGGGTAAAAGCCGAATCCATGCATCCGTTGGCGTCTGTTATCCAAAGCCCGAGGGTAAACTCTCCGGGAACATTGTAATCAAATGAAGGGCTGAAGGCATCCGAAACCTCCCCGTTCCCCGACGACCATAAGTAAGTTTGCGCACCGGTAGATTGATTAGCCGTCTGCACGGTCAGCGGTATATTCCCTGTGGGAGGATTAGCCGTAAAAGAAGCATCGGGCGACGAAACGGAAACATTTACAAATGCCGTGTCCGTACCGCATTCGGTTTGTGAAATCAGAAAATACACCCCTGAATTTGTTACCGTAATAGCATTCCCGGTAGATTGATTGCTCCAAATCAGGGTGCCGTTCCCTGAACCCGAGAGTGCATAGCTGCTTCCGGTACAAATAGATACAATAGATGGTCCGCTTATCTGAGCCTGGGGCAAAATTCCTTCACTCACCACTACCGTATCTGAAGCTGTTCCGCATGAGTTGCTTGCAATGGCCACCACGGTTTGGGCATTGTTCACCGTAAAACTCGCCGAAGGAGCATTTCCGTTCCACGAAACAGGTGCATTGGCATCGGCGGTGAGTTGTATGCCGGTTGCGTTACAAATTACCGGATTCACAGGCTGAATGTTTACAAACGGCAACGGATTTTGAGTTATCTGAATGGAATCGGAAACGGTGCCGCACGAATTGGTAACCGTGGCGGTGAAGGTACCTCCGTCATTTACGGTAATGGAATTCCCGGTTTGACCCGTGGACCAGTTTATGGTTCCTGAACCGGTTGCCTGAATCACAAAGGTTTCCCCTTCGCAGATAGCAGCATTGTTTTGCGTAATCTGTACTGATGGCTGCGAAGCCGTGCTGATTTGGATAGAATCCGCGGCGTTTCCGCAGGTGTTGGTTACCGTGGCAATATACAATCCGCCCGTATTCACAGAGATGGAATTGCCCGTCTGCCCGGTTGACCAGGTAACCGTGCCAGAAGCCGTGGTGGTTAACGTTGCCGAAGCGCCGGCACATAATGCAAAATTGGTTTCATTAATTACCACGGAAGGAGCGGATATTTCGGTAATCGTAATATTATCCGTAACCGAGCCGCAATTATTCGTTACGGTAGCCGTGTAGGTTCCGCCACTGGATATATTAATGGAGTTTCCGGTTTGTCCGGTGGACCAGTTGATGGTGCCTGAGCCGGTAGCCGAAATCACGGCGGTATTGCCCGAACAAATGGAAAAATCATTTTCGGTAATCTGAACCGAAGCCAAGGGCGAAGAAGTAACCACAATCGTATCGGAAGCCACACCACATGCATTGGTAGTAAATGCCACATATTGGCCGGGAGCATTTACGGTTATCGCATTCCCGGTCTGTAAGGTAGACCAGGCAACCGGACCATTAGCCGTGGCATTAATCGTAGTGGAATTCCCCTGACAAATCGTGGCGTTTTGTTGAGTAATTTGAACCGAAGGCTGTGGAGTTATCGTAATCAATACACTGTCTCTGAGTGTGTCGGGGCAGGCTCCTTTCACATTCAGGTAAACCCAAAAAGAACCTGTTTCTCCTGAGGAGGGCGTGTACGTACCTGAAAGATTTCCTGCTGCAGAAAAAGTTCCTGTTCCTCCCGTCCACTGGATATAAGAAAAACTGCCCACGACTGAACCTTGTAAAGTAGCCGGACTGCCCGCACAAACTGAAGCCGGATTAGCGCCGGCATCAATAGTAAACGGCTGAATGGGAGCCGTACATCCGTTATTTCCATAGGAGGCATTTCCGGCCTGATTAAAATTGACAAAAGCGCCATCGCCGCCCACCAGTAAGCTTCTGTCATACGTAACCGTTTCAGAGCAAGACAAAGGAGCATAGTTGATGGTTAATGTTCTTAATCCCGTACCGGCATTGGCAAAGTGTCCGGCATTTCCTCTTTGTGTATTTTGATAAAGAATATAAAGCGTATCCGAAAGCCCGGCAAAGGAATTTGCGGCCGTATTCATATCCCAGGAAGTAACCAAAATGGCTTTTTTATTGGCAGGAATTATCCCGCCCAGAGGTTCCAACAGATATCCGCAGGACGTGATGGACGCATTGAGTACGGCGGTATTTTGAGCCGTTATTCCGTTCATAATCCATCCTCCGAAGGCGTGATTGGGCCAAACGGGAACGATGCTGTTTACATTCAGGTTGTTGGGACCCACGAGAATACGTACCATTTCGTTTTGACCTTCTTTGAGGTCCGGAGAGCAGGCATCCACCAGAATGTTTTCTACTTCGAGGCAGTTGAGGGTAGTTTGGGCCGTGGTTAGGGTGTAGGTAGTAAGAAATAAGAAGGACAAAATAAACCTAAACGGCATATGCAAAATTTTTGCAAAGGAACACGCTTAAGTCTAAATGGGTTTTAAGTTATCATTAATTAACGATTTTATTTTCCCAGTCTTACAAAAGTTCAGACTCCAGACCTTCTATCAGGCAGTGAATCACTTTGATATGAATTTCCTGGGCACGGTCGGCATAGTCGGAATAAGGCGCACGAATTTCCACATCGCACAGTTCTGCCAGTTTACCACCCGATTTACCCGTAAGAGCCACCACCTTCATGCCCTTTTTGCGGGCAGACAGAGCCGCTTCAATCACATTTTCTGAGTTTCCGCTGGTGCTGATGGCCAGCAATACATCGCCGGGGTTTCCCACCGTTTCCACAAACCGAGAAAACACCTGCGCATAGCCAAAGTCGTTTGCCACACACGATAAATAAGAAGGATCTGAAATGGAAAGAGCGGCCATTCCGGGGCGGTTTTGTCTGAAACGGCCGGTGAGCTCTTCGGCAAAATGCATCGCATCGCTCATGCTTCCCCCGTTTCCGCACGAAATAAGCTTATTACCCGATTTCAGGGCTCCGTCCATAATCAATACGGCTTCGGAAAGCGCCTCTAAATTTCGGGGGTCGCTTCTGAACGTACGAACCGAATTTTCAGCTTCTTCAAGAGATTTTGCAAGGCGTTCCGATAAATTCATCAAAAATTAATTTTTTGCTTTGCCCAACTTGGTTATTTTTGTTGAACACAGAAAAGCAAATTTAGTATTAAGGTTGATGAAAAAAATCTATGCCGCCGTATTTTCCCTCTTTTGTTTCACCGCCACCGCATTTTCTCAGGCTCCGCTTGCCGATGATGCATCGTGCTATTACCAGTATCTGAAGGTGTTTGAAGCCCGTGGAGCCGCTGAAATTCCAGACGGCACCCACGATGATGTGGTTATTTCCATCCGCAAAGGAACCCGCACCGACTGCTATTCGGGTAAAGTAATCGTGGAAAAAAAGGGAATCCGCACCATGTACATCAAGTTCAGCGACGGGAATTACGACCTGTTTGAACCGATTTACAAGTTCAAAGAGGACATTACGGTAAACAACGGAAAAAGCAAAACGCAGGTAACCGCCGATGATCAGTTGGTGGATGTGTTTTTCCCTAAATTTCTCAGACCCAAAAAGAAATCATACGAAAGAGCACCCCTGCCTTCGCTCGATGATTTATAGCATGCCTTCGTCGGCAAAGCTGAAATAACCCGATGCGGTAATAATCAGGTGATCAAACACGGGAATATCCAGAATATTTCCAGATTCCTTCATGGTTTTGGTGAGTTTTATATCCGCCTGGCTGGGTTTTAAATTACCCGAAGGGTGATTGTGCGCCAGAATAATTCCGCAGGCCTGCTCTTCCAATGCCTTCTTAAATATAATGCGCTGATCGGCCACCGTGCCGGCAAATCCGCCGGCACTCACCGAATATTTCCCGATAACGGTATTGGCTTTATTGAGCAGTAAAATCCAAAATTCTTCGTGCGGCAAATCCGACAACGAAGAAGCCAAATATTCATACGCATCTTTAGAAGAAGAAATTTTGGGCTTACGCCCCACTTCCGAATCCCTGCGCCGGCGGCCCAATTCCAATGCGGCCGAAATGGTTACGGCTTTGGCTTCGCCTACGCCCTTAAAGCGCATCAGGTCTTTGAGCGAGAGGCGGCTCAGTGCAGCCAAATCATAATTCACGGAGGCCAGCAGCCGTTTCGATAAATCAACCACCGTTTCGTTGCGGGTGCCCGTATTCATCAGTATGGCCAATAGTTCGGCGTCGCTTAGTGCCGCTTTTCCTTTTTTAATCAGCTTTTCGCGCGGACGGTCATCTTCAGCCCAGGCTTTTACGGAAGTAAATTCACGATTTTCTTCAAAGTTTTGCATAAACAAAGGGTTTATGCAATGTTACAAAAAACAGGTAATGATTATTTGTTCACTCCTTCGTTTACGATGACAAAAACATCTTCATCATCTTTTTTCATCAGGTATTTTTCGCGGCCCAATTTTTCCAGGGCGGCCCTGTCGCCGTTGAGTTCATTGAGTCTTCGGGTGTTTTCTGAAATTTCGTTGTGGTAGAACAGTGTATCCTGAACCAGCGTTTCCATTTCGCGGTCGAGTTTAGCCCTGTAAAAGTAATTCTGCCGGTCAAAAAAGCCCATCCAAACCAGAAATGCCGCCGTGGTAATCACGTACTTAAATTTCCAGAAAATGGATACAAACCGGCCTACTTTTTCTTTCATGCGGTAAAATTACGCCAAGCCCTGTTAGCCGCAAGGTATTTTAACCCTTTTTGTTAACCCGGTAATGTTTAAACTGTAATTTGATGATGTGCTGATGGAAGGGATTCAAAACACAAGATTGATGAACCAAAACAATAAAATCCACGACAGGCATCTCTACTATTGCCTTTTGCCACCTCCCCGATAGCCATCGGGGTATTGCCTATTAACAGATAACGATTAACTTTTACTCTCTGCCTTTTCAAGGCCGTGCAAAAGCAAAGCGCGAAATCAATTCCGTTCGGTGATAGGCATCCAGTCCGTTTGTGCAAACGGTTCCGGCAGCGGCAGCATCCACATAGCCGTCTTCGCCAATCAGTTCTTCGCGAATCCTGACAAATTCCACCTTCCCGCAAAGCAATACGGTATCCGTAATCTGAATGGGATGTTCTTCTACATAACGTAATCCTATGGATATAGCCGATTCTGCCACACCGGGCGCCCAAAAACCGTCTGCATATTCTTCTGTAAGTCCACAGGCATCAAATTCCGAAATATCTTCCGCATACTTTGCCGAGGTTTGGTGTGCTTTTTCCACAAAAGATTCCAGCACGGGATTAATGGTGAAAAAACCGGTAGCTTTTATGTTGAGATAGGTTTCCCTAGGCACTGAAAGCGTTCTGAACAAAATGCCTAAAGCCGCCGGATTAGCACCCAAATGAATACAGCTATTAAATACCGAAAGATTGGTAATTCCCCTGGGGCTTTTGGTACCCACCAGTACGCAATTTTTAAATCCCGAAACCGAATTCATAAACGTACGCCGGTAGGCCGTACTCATTGTTTCAATTTCTTTGCATGTGATGATTTTCATGGTTTACAATACTTTTAAGGATGACATGCCTCCATCCACCGGAATAATTTGTCCGGTAATCCATGAAGATTCTTCGCTGAGTAAAAAACGGGCGGCATCAGCCAGGTTTTCGGGCTGACCGAATCGTTTGAGCGGGTGCCTGTCCGCGGCAGCTTTTCTTCTTTCATCACCTTTAAGCAGTTTTTCGGCCAAGGGGGTATCCGTTAAGGAAGGAGCAATCACATTTACTCTGACCGAAGGAGCCCATTCTGCCGCCAATGCCCTCGCAAAACCTTCTACCGCTCCCTTTGCTGCTGCCACCGAAGTATGAAAAGGCATACCTGTTTGCACGGCTACCGTACTGAAGAGGACCACAGAGGCATTCCCGGATTTTTTCAGGGCTTCTCCATAAAAACGCAATGTTTTCACGGCTCCTAAAAAGTGAATCTGCCAATCGGTTTCAAAATCGTGGTTGCTGATACTGCGGAAAGGCTTGAGATTAATGGTTCCGGGAAAATATACCAACCCGTCAATGGGTCCTTCTGCCGGATGAAAAAGGGGCGATTCATCGGTAATTTGAAGCGGACTGAACGTAACGCCTTCGAGTTGGCCGGTTTCGTTTTCGGTTCTTGCCATCAGATGAACGGAATGCCCCTCATGAATGAGTTTGCGGGCAAGAGAAAGTCCCGTGCCGGTGCTTCCTCCGATAAAATAAAATGTTTTACCCATAAAAACGGTTTCTCATTAAACAGGATGCGCTGCGCTTTGTTTTGAGAGAGAATGAACAATACATACCATAGTGTGGTCATCGGCGCCGGATTGGGCGGACTCACGGCCGCTGCCTTATTGGCTAAAAAAGGGATGAAACCCTTGGTGCTGGAACGGAACTGGATTCCCGGAGGCTGCGCCACTTCTTACCCCAGAAAACATTTTATTTTTGAAAGCGGAGCTACCACCCTGGTGGGGTTAGACCCAGGCATGGCCCTGCATACGCTGCTGGAAGAGCTAAATATTTCTGTAGAAGCAATAAAATTAGATCCGCCCATGCAGGTGATACTGGCCGACGGAGAAAAAATTACCCGTTATGCCGATAAAAACGAATGGATTATTGAAGCCGAAAGGATATTTGGAAAAAAAGGACAACGCCCCTTTTGGAACCTGCTTTTCCGGCTTTCTGATTTTGTGTGGCGGGTATCGGGGAAATACCTGCATTTTCCGCCTACGAACGTAAATGATTTGTGGGCCCTGGCCAAAAAAATGGATGTGCGGGATATTCCCTATCTGCGATATGCCTTTGTTACCACAGAAGATATTCTAAGAAAGTACGGCTTGGCGGATAATTCCCGGTTTGTGCGTTTCTGCAATGAGCAGTTGCTGATTTCGGCACAAAACCATGTATCGCAGGTAAATGCCTTATTTGGCGCTGCGGCACTCTGTTATACACAATGCGGAAATTATTATCTGCCGGGAGGTATGGGCGTTCTATCCGACAAACTTTCGGAATATATAACACAACAGGGAGGTGAAATTAAACTGCGCACGGAGGTTTTATCCATTCAGCATAAAAAGGGCGATTTTACTATACAGACCCGTGATGAAAATATAACGACTCCCCTGCTTTTTTCAGGCATTCCCTTAAATAACCTGGCCGAAATGGACCAGACCGGAGGAGCTGAAAAATATCGGAAATACTTGTTTAACCCCGAAAATCTGTATAGTGCTTTTCAGGTGGGAATTGCCTTTACATCCGATAAAAAAACCAACCTCCTGCACTATCAAATCCATTGCGAAAAACCGTTTAAGGGCACGGAAGCTGATTCTCTTTTTGTAAGCCTTTCTCATCCGGACGATACAATCCGGTCAAATGAAGGGGTGCGTGTGGCTTCGGTTTCCATGCATATAAGGAACCCTCACCTGAAATTGGAATATAACAAAGAAGAATTGGAGCAGGATGTGTTGAAAGAATTGGAAAAACAAGGTTTTCTGAAAAAGGAAGATGTGTTATATATGCATTCATCCCAACAAAAAAGCTGGGAAAAATGGACAGGCAGAAAATGGGGTTTTGTGGGCGGATATCCGCAGTTTAAAAACATTAAACCCTGGCAGATGAAAGATGCCCGTCACCCGGTGAAAGGCATTTACCTATGCGGAGATACAGTGTATCCCGGACAGGGAATTCCCGGTGTGGTGCTGAGTGGGCTGGTTTCGGTGGCTAAAGCTGAAACCGACGGGTATATCTGACAATGTTTATTCGGCATGTTCTGTTCCGGGATACAGAACTGTAATTACGAGTTTATTCATAAATGTCCAGGCTTTGGCGGTTAAGCCGTCGGGTAGTTTCCATTTCCATTGTTTGCCATCGTTGGGTTTACCGTAATTTTTTTCGACAAATGCATCGCGAACAGCCGGATTGTGATAATCAATGATTAATTCATAAAGAGGCTGTTCACCCTGAGTGTCAAAATACAAAATCAACATTTTCACTTCTTGGGAAGGAGATTCTATATCATACTCATGCCTAAAGCTGAAATCCGATTTTTGTACATTTTTATTTTTCTTGGTAAAAGCATCGTGCGACATGCCGAACTTATACTTCTTCATGGACTTTGGCACCAACATTTTGTAAGTCATCGGTTTTTGGGCAGAAACATTTAACAAGAGCGCTGCCGAGCAGATAAATAAGACTAAGGATTTCATATATTTATTCGTTATGGATTACATACGTTGACGTACCGCTTCAAACATGGCAATGGCTCCGGCTGCCGAAACATTGAGGCTTTGGGTTTCTCCGGGCATGGGAATCTGAGCCAGTGTATCACAAAGTTTTATGTACTCGGGCGAAATACCGTCTTCTTCGGAGCCCATCATCAGAGCCAGGGGACCCGAATAATTTTGGCTGTAAATATTCTGCTCCCCTTTTTCGGAAATGCCGATAATTTTCACGCCGCTTTCTTTTAAAAAAGTTAGCGTTTTTTTGAGGTTATTACTACGGCAAAGATTTAAACGAAACACAGCCCCCGCCGAGGATTTCACGGCATCGGCATTTACTTCGGCAGCTCCGCGTGCGGGCACCAATACGGCATGAAAACCGGCACATTCCGCCGTGCGGCACAAAGCGCCGAAATTTCGCACATCAGTTACTCTGTCCAAAATCAAAATCAACGGATCTATGCCGCCGTCAAAAATAAACGGAATTACATCTTCGGCATTTTGCCAGGCCACCAACGAACCATAACAGATAATTCCCTGATGATTGCCGCGGATGGTGCGGTCCAATTTTTCCTGGGGTACTTCTTTAATGGGAATACCGCGCTCCGAAGCCAGTTTTCGAATTTCCTGAACATTAGAGCCGCCCAGCCCTTTTTTAATCAGAATTTTTTCGGCCATGGCGCCCGAACGCAAAAATTCCAATACCGGAAATACGCCGTAAATGCATGAAGAATTTTCCAATCAGATTTTATTTAAATGAAATCAAAGGTACATTTTAACGGAACAATTCAGCCGCTATTCCATCCGCGTGTAATAAACCTTCGCGGCTCAGGTGTATGCCCTCTTCCGTAATCACCAAAAATTCTTTGGGCAGTTCGTCCAGTTCTTCTAAAAGAGAAACCCACTCACCCGTTGAAAAACACTGCTCAAAATCTTCCTGGGTAAGTCCTTTGGACGTGCGAAGACGGGTTAACAAAAATTCGTTGTAATGGTCGTCTTCGGTGAGTACTTCTTCTTCAAAAAGCAGTGTGTTTTCTTCTTCCAATGATTTAATATAACGGGCATTATTGGCCACGTTCATACGCCTTTTTTGCCCGTCGAAACTATGGGCAGACGGCCCGATGCCCCAATAGGGCAAACCCTCCCAATACGATGAATTGTGGCGGCTGTGCATGCCGGGTTTGCAAAAATTGGAAACCTCATAATGTTCGTATCCCTGCTCCTGCAGAAACTGCGATAAGAATAAAAACTGATCGGTCATGGCATTTTCTTCGGGAGCCGTTTTTTGTTTTTTGCGGATGCGATGAAACAAAGGCGTGTTTTCTTCTACCGTTAATGCATATGCAGAAATATGAGGCACTCCAAGCGATACGGCTTTTTTTAGGTTCATTTCCCATTCGGCCGGGGTTAAACCGGGAGTTCCATAAATCAAATCCACGGTAATGTTGTGTATTCCCGCGTCCATAGCCATTTTGATGGATTCTTCGGCTTTTCCGGAATCATGAATTCGTTCCATGTAATGCAAATCGCGGTTTATAAACGACTGCACACCCACGGACAAACGGTTGATTCCCGCTTTCTTCCAACTGTTGAGCGAAGCTTTTGTAATATCGTCCGGATTGGCTTCAAAGGTAATTTCGGCATCCGGCGAAACGGAGTAATTTGCAGAAACCGCATCCATAATGGCTTGGAGCTCTTCAGCGGAAAGTAAAGAAGGGGTTCCTCCGCCAAAATACACGGTACGGATTAGAGATTTTTTTTGCGAGCGAATTTCCAATTCACGGCAAATGGCCGATATCATACGGTCTTTTAAACCCAGCGAAGTGGAGAAGTGAAAGTCACAGTAATCACAAGCCTTGCGGCAAAATGGAATATGAATATAAATGCCGCTCAAACCAATAAAATTATGAAAAGAGAAAGAATATTATTTAAGCCCCATTTTGGCTTTTACGGCCTCGGTAAAGTTGATCACATCTTCCGCATAGGCAAACACATCGCTGAAAAATACCGCGGAGGCCCCTCTTTCCGCAGCCACTTCTTTTACGGTTGCGTTTAGTTTGTCGTAAATGGGCTTCATTAGTTCTGTTTGTTTGGCATCCATGGTTTTGGCCATTTCCGCTTCCAGAGAAGAAATTTCTTTTTGCGCAACTTCCAGGCGGGCTACCTCTTTTTCATAATCCGCCTGAGATATATTTCCGGTGTTGATGCGGGTGCTGAACCGCTTAGAATCTTCCTGCAGTATATCTACTTTCACCTGAATTTCGGCCTGCATGGCTTTAGAAAGTACATCTAACTCTTCAGTGGCTTTTTTCATTTCGGGCATGGCTTCCAATATCTCGGCAGAGTTTATAAAACCATACTTCTGGGCGTTAGCACCAAACATAAACAAAGCAAAAGCGGCTGTTAATAATGACTTCATCATAGCAATAAAAGAATAGGTTCAAATATAATAATATCAGGCAACTTCAGGCAATAATCAGGCCAATCGGCAGTATTTGGGCGAATCCGTAAGGCAGGTTGAAAAAAAAAGCCCATTTTTGAACCCCATTATTCAGAATACATGAAATACACAATGATTCCAATGGCAGGGCTGATTTTAATCGGCATGGCCGGATGCGGAAACAATAAAAACAAAACAGAACCTATGCAAACGAGCCATAAAAAAGACCCGCACAGTTATTCAGAACCCTCTAAAGCGGTCATTACCCACTTGGAGTTATCGCTTTCGGTAAATTTTGATACCCGCAAACTTTCAGGCTCTGCCACATACGACATTCAGCGGAGTGCCGATGCGCAGGAACTTATTTTAGACACAAGGGATTTAACCATCTCCAAAGTGAGTCTGGATGATGATACGGCAGGATCTGCCTTTGCGACCGAAATTCCGGATGATATATTGGGAACGGCGCTCATCATCAAACTGAAACCCGAAACCCAAAAAGTTACCGTGTTTTACGAAACGGACCCCGATGCGGCAGCACTTCAATGGTTGCAGCCTTCGCAGACTGCCGGCGGTAAAAAGCCGTTTTTGTTTACCCAGTCGCAGGCCATTCTTTGCCGTACCTGGATTCCCGTTCAGGACAGTCCGGGAATCCGTTTTACGTACAATGCTAAAATTCAGGTTCCCGAGGGATATATGGCCGTGATGAGTGCCGAAAATCCCACGCAACGTTCCACAGACGGAGTGTACACCTTCACACAGAAAAAAGCGGTGCCGGCTTATCTGATGGCATTGGCTGCCGGAGATTTTGATTATCATCAATACGACGACCGAACCGGAGTATATGCAGAACCTGCCACACTGAAAGCGGCCGTATATGAGTTTGACGAAACCCGCTCCATGCTTGATGCCGCAGAAGCGCTGTATGGTCCGTATGACTGGGGACGGTATGATATTCTGGTATTACCTCCTTCTTTCCCATTCGGAGGCATGGAAAATCCCTGCATTACGTTTGCCACTCCGTCCATCATAGCGGGCGACAAATCGTTAAATTCACTGGTGGCACATGAACTGGCCCACAGTTGGAGCGGAAATCTGGTTACTAACCGCACCTGGGACGATTTCTGGCTCAACGAAGGCTTCACCGTATATTTTGAAAGACGCATCATGGAAAGCATCTATGGAAAAGAATATGCCGATATGCTGGGCGTGCTGGGTTATGGCGATTTAATGGAAACCCTGAAAGACATGAAAGAAGCCGGACAGGACGATGACACGAAGCTGAAACTGAATCTTGCCGGCCGTGATCCGGACGACGGCATGAATGATGTGGCCTATGAAAAGGGATGGTTATTCCTTTGTCAGCTGGAGCGTGAAGCCGGAAGAGAAGCATTTGATGCATTTTTGAAAAACTGGTTCCGCGATTTTGCGTTTAAAGGGGCCGATACGGAAGAGTTTATCGAATATCTGCAAGCCAATCTGATTGAGAAATCGGGAAAGAAATTTGAAACCGATCCTAAAAAGTGGATTTATGAACCCGGATTGCCCGAAGGATATGTGGCGCCCACATCTACCCGGTTACAAAAAATGGAAGACATGGCAGCAGCATATATGAGTACGGGAGTGGATGCCGTAAACCTGAGCGGACTTTCTTCACACGAAGTACAATATTTTCTCCGAAGCCTGCCCGATGATTTATCTACGGCTAAAATGGCGGCATTAGACCAAAAGTTCAACTTTACGGAGCGCAAAAACAGCGAAGAGGCCTTTTTGTGGCTGCGTTTGGCGGTAATTAATAACTATGCGGATGCCTATCCGGCACTCGATCGCTTTTTAACCACGATTGGCCGCCGAAAATTTGTGAAACCACTGTTTGAAGCCATGGAAAAAAATCCGGCAACCCGCGAGCTGGCGAGAGAAATCTACACCAAAGCCCGTCCCGGATATCATTCGGTAACGTACAACACCGTGGATGGAATTTTGAAATGGAATCCATAGCCGGTTTATTATGTTTATGTTTCATTGATAAAAATCATATTTTTAATACGGTTTACCCACTACATTTACGCTAAATAAAACGAGCATGAAAAAAATAATTTGTCCTGTAGATTTTTCTGACAACAGCTTGGATGCTGCAAGATTTGCTTTGCGATTTGCCGCCATATCCGAAGCTAAAATTAAGTTTATATATGTTTCTTCCGTGTTGATTCCTACCGGTGGCATGTCATACGGAGTAGGCGTAGAGTCGCCTTCTTATCATTTGAAACTACGCACCGAAGAACTGGAGGAGCAGATTGATATCCTATACAAAGAGGCTAAAATTAAACGTGACCCCAAAACGTCAATCTGTGAAGCAGTTGACTATGCCTCGCTGGTACATGGTGTTACTGAAACGGCTAAAAAATTCAAAGCCGATCTGATTATCATGGGTACCAAAGGGGCGGCAGGATTACGCAGAATTTTTATGGGAAGTGTAACAGCCTCCGTACTCGAAGAAGCGCCCTGCCCCGTATTGGCTGTTCCCGTGAATTTCAAAGCAAAATTCATTAAGAAAATCGGGATGGCTACCGAGTTGAAGCAGATTAAACGCGAAGCCAAAAAAGCCATTGATTTTGCCCGAATTTTTGATGCCCATCTGGATTTATTCCACATAGGAAGCAACCAACCCGAAGATGCGGATAAAATGATAGAAGAACTGAAAACGAAAAACGGGTACGATAAAATCAGTTATACTGAAGTGAAACCCAAATACGAAGGCGATATCACGGGCGGATTAAACCAATACACGGCTTCTAAAAAGCCCGATGTGTTGATTATGTTTTACACAAAACGCAACTGGTTTAACAAACTCACACAGATCAGCCGCACCAAAGAAATGTTGTTCCATGCCGATACGGCTGTACTTTCTTTCCGCAGAGAAAAGAAATAAGTAAATCCATTTTTCGACTCATAGAAAGGACAAACTTCAGGTTTGTCCTTTTTTGTTGCGCTGAATTCAAAACAAAGACGTTATTCAAACAAAAAAGGGGTGCCTGTGCAGACAACCCTTTTCTAATATTTTAGTTATTGAATGTGCTTAATAGAAGCGGCTTCTCATGTCACGCACTTCGGCGGCTGAGTTCATGGCTTCAAACGCTTCGGAGAAAGCGCGCTGACCCACCATTCTGCCCATGTCTAATTTTTGCTGCTGACCGGCAGGAGGAGTAGCTCCTTTGCTAACGGCATCCACAACCAATACATACACCCCGTTTACGCCTTTGAACGGTCCTATCAATTTACCTTGTGGCGCACCGGAAGCGGCACCTGTAATTGCAGGCTCATATCCGGCACCGGGTACGGCAAACGAAGTAAAAGTAATATCGGTGGCGGGTACTACCTGCTTTTTAATGGCAGCAGCTACCTGATCAATATTTCCGGATGAAGCGGCAGATTTCATTTCTTCGGTGAACATTTCCGCTTTTTTATCGCGTTTGGCAATGGTTACCAAATCGTCTTTTACTTCATCAAAAGAAGGAACACCTGCTTTTCTGGATTTAGTGATAATGGCTACCACATAGCGGTTACCGATTTGCTCAATTGCACTCACATCTCCCACATTTTTCTGAAATGCCCAACGAACCATATTACGGCTGTCTTCTAATCCCATGATTGTTTTGGCATTTTCTCTCAGGAAGTTGTCTTCCCGGATAAGATATTTACCGGATTTCATGGCGTTTTCAAAATCTGCAACGGTTTTATTGGCTACGGCAAATTCAGAAGCCTGGGAGTAAATACGGTTACCGGTTTCTTCACTGGCTTTAATCTCCGTAGAAACAAATGCAGTAAACACTTTGCCTACGGGCGCCGATTTTGCATCTGCTCTTACGATAGCATATACATCAGGCGTTTCCACTAATTTAATGCTGCCGATGCTGTTATTATAAGCCGTATCAATAATCGGATTCATACCTTCTACTTCGTAAGCAATCCAACCGATATTTCCTGAATCTTTTGCGGTAGTAGGATCCTGACTCAGAGAGAATGCTAACGCTTTCAGATCAGCACCGCCCTTAATTGCATTCATAATACTGTCGGCTCTTTCTTTTGCATTAGCCACAGGCCCTTGTTGGTTATTTCTGGCTAGCAGCAGAGCCGTAATTTTCACGCTGTCGGCAGACGTTTTTTCCCCTAATTTTTTGGCTAAGTAAAAGGATGAACCATCGCGATAAGGTCCGTAAACAAATCCTTTTGGCGCATTAAAAAACTCATCACCCAATGAAACCGGCAATGCATCCTTGCGAAGATAACGCGGCTCATTTTGTAAATCAGAATGTTGAAAAACAAAACTGGTATCGTCATCAGACGCTTCAAATTCTGCTTTTAATGAAGTGATTTGAGTGAAAAGTGCAGCGCTGTCTGCGGGAGTGGGCAACACATCAAATATGGCAAAACGCAGACCGCGAATGGCGAAATCTGACTTGAAACGCATTTTATTGGCTTCATAAGCCTTTTTAAGTTCTGAATCAGAAACTTCAAGGGTACTGTCTGCTACTTCGGTGAAGGACTTTCCTACAAAACGGATATTGAAACGGTCACCATTTTCTGCATATTGACGGGCAACTTCTTTATCGGTTACGTACATTCCTTTTTCAATCAGCGTCTGATATTTGGTCTGTAATCTGTTTTTTTCAACGGCCGCTTCAAAGTTTGTCCATTGCGCCCGGCGCATTTTCCACTCTTCAAGTCCTTCTTCAGGAACCGCCGATTCGTCGCTGATATAATTCAGGTAATTCTGTAACTGGGCGGGATTATACACACCGGTAGCCGGATCGGTAAACTGCTGCTGCACGAATGAGTGAACAAATTTACCGCCCAACATATCTTTCAGCTCTTCAGTGGTTACACGAAGACCAACACCTTCAAAGGCTTCATTCCAAACATACTGCTCGATGAACTCCTGCCAGGTTTCGTCAAGAATGCCCTGACGGGTTTCGTCATCTATGGAAGCACCCATGTTTATCTGAGAGTAAAAAGCCTCTTTCTGACGCAGACGCAAATCAAATTCATCAATTTTAATGGATTTTCCATTCATCTCTCCTACGACATTGCTGTTGCCGCTTAAAAGATATCCGGCACTGGACAGCAGGTCTCCCAATACAAATGCAAGGAGAGCTACTCCCACGAATACGATGAGGAGAACCCCCATTTTGTTACGTATCTTACCAATTACTGCCATAAACTCTTGTTTGCTTTTAAAAAATAGGGTGCGAAGATAATAATTTTACATAATGATTTGTGCGGGTTTATTTTACTCCGCTTTTTGCCAAATTTTCACCTCTTCGATTTTACCGCCGTTGCGTTGGATAATCTGTACTTCAAAGGCTTCTAAATGCACGGTTTCCTGCTCCTCAGGGAGGCTCTCGTGTTCAAACATGATAAATCCGGCGAGGGTTGAATAATCTTCATGTTCAGGAATGCCTAATTTGTATTTTTCATTCAGGTACCTGATTTCATGACGGCCCGAAAAGAGATAGCCGCCACCGGGCAGTTCCTGCTCCGTCAGTTCTTCAGAGTCATGTTCATCTTCAATTTCTCCAAAAATCTCTTCCATCACATCCTCAATAGTCAGAATACCGGCGGTTCCGCCAAACTCATCCACCACCAGGGCCATGCTCTTGCGTTTGCTGATAAACTGGCTCAACACTTCTTTTACAGCCATGGACTCAGGAATTATCAGAGGGGTTATCATCACCGAACGGATATCGGAAGGCTTTTTAAACAGGGCATACAGATGCACATAACCGATGATGTGGTCTATATCTTCCTCAAAAACCATAATTTTAGATAAACCCGTTTCTACAAATTTTTGCCTTAATTCATCTACCGACGCCCCCACTTCCACGGCTTCAATCTCCGTTCTGTGCACCATGCAGTCGCGCACTTTGGTGTGCTCAAATTCCAGCGCATTTTGCAGAATGATTAACTCATGGTCTATCTCCGATTCGTTTTCTTGTGAGTTTTCAGTGGCTTCACGCAGCAGATTATCCAAATCCATGCGGCCAAAGGTGGGGGTTTTCTCGTCTTTGCTGTACCCCGGCACCAGTTTCAGCAGTCCATCCGAAAGGGAGGCAGCTACAAATCCAAAGGGATAAAACACCCAGTAGAATAAAAAAGCTGGCACGGCAAACAGGTTGAGCACCCGGTTGGGGTTTAGCCGGAAAATGTTTTTGGGCAGGTATTCTCCCGTCACCAAAATAAGCAATGTGGATATAATGGTTTGCAGAATGGTAACCGAACCTTCGGATTCGTAACCCAGTACATTGAAGGAAAGTTCTGTTAGCGGAGTGTGTAGAAGTTGGGCAAATAAAATTCCATAAAGAACCAGCACAATATTATTTCCGATAACCATGGTGCCGATAAATGAAGAAGGGCGGGCGGCAAAAAAAGAATTGATCTTCCCGGAAAGACTTCCCTGCTTTTTATCCAATTCAATTTTGAGACGATTGGCCGAAACGAAGGCGATTTCCATACCCGAGAAAAACGCCGACAATAAAACGGTCAGAACAATAAAAAATAAACTATCACCTGAATCCATAGTCAAAGCGTATAGGGGTAAAGCCAGTTATTTATTTTCTTGGTTTGCATCCGGTAAGTTTTTCCAGGTTTTGTATCTTCTGTAGAACAAAAAAACCGCCAGTCCAAAAGCCAAAAAATACACCCAGGAATCCACTCCATCCACCGAAACCTTATAAATGGCATACACCAACGCAAAAACTGTAAAAACAAGCCAAACTATGGTGGATACTAAATAATATTTTTTCATGCTCCGGAGTACTTAACAAATATCGGCTAAGGTAAATAATTACGGCAAATTTGAAAGTTTTGGTCCATTACGGGAAATCGGAACCACCCTCATTTTCATTTAAGTAAAAATTTCCCTGTGGCCTGATAATCCGAGCCTTTGTAAAGGATTCATTGGCTTTTAATCCTTCCCCGAAAATGACCTCATCTCCTTTAAAAATTTTCACAAACGAATTAGTGACCAATTGCCGGTCCTGCGGATTAGGGGAATTGAACCAGTACAGTTCATCCGTTTCGAGTCGTTCGCCCATTTCATTTTCTACGGATACATTACGATACGCTTCCATAATGTCGGAACCTCTCCGGATAATCGCACTGTCTGCTTTCATTACCGAAGTTACTTTGCCGTTCGGGGCAAAAAAATCTACATGCAGACCATGGGGTATAACGGTGTAACTTTCAGGCGGTCCGTATTCTTTGACTAATGGCGCTTTTATGCGTGCTTTTAAAACGGCACTGTCACTATATTCTATAACGATATCCGTACTGATAAGCTGGGGAAGTTTTTCGCCGGCATCAAATGCGGCAATGTCTTCGGGACTGTTTCCGCAGGAAAAGAAAAAAAGCATTCCGAAAATTATCGGAATGCCTTTACTCATTGTATTGACGGAGGCTTTACGCACACTTTTAAATTATCTTACTCTCAGGGTGGCCGATTCGCCGATCCAACAGCCGATGGATATTACATCGCCAGCTTTCTTTTCAGTAAAGAATACTTCTGTGTCAGCCGGATAGTTGGCGCGACAACGGGCCGCCTGTGCATTGGCTTTTTCTGATGAAGAAGGATCCACATTGATGGCCTGCATATATTTATCTACCGCGGCAGAAAACACGGCTCCTCTTACGGTGATATCATCACCTCCGCAGGATGCGGCACTGGCAGCATACATATCGCCGATCAGGATATACGGATCGCCCCAGTTCGGACGAAGCTGTAATGCTTTGCGGGCGTTATCACGGGCCTGGCTGTATTTCTTGTCATCGGCCTGAATACGGGCCACAAACATCAGATACTGCGCTTTTTTGTCGTTATCGGTTTCCAGTTTGATGGCTTCATCCACATATTTCTGTGACTCAGAAACTTTATCATTGGCAATCAGGAACGAAGCATATTTAATATAGGCATCGGCCGTTTTGGCCGCTTCGGCATAAGCCAGGAATATCTGCCCTATAACAGGATCCTTTTTGTACGCTTCTTTTTTGGCACATTGTTTTTTATCCAGGTTGGCAGAGGCTTTTGCCAACCAGTCGGCATTCGTTTTATTGGCTTCAAACGTACGGGTGTAATATGCTAGAAGTGCTTCGCAATCCAAACATTTTTCAGAATATAAATCCACGTTTACTTGCGTTTTTACCCAGTTGCTGTCTTGCGTTTCGGCAAATTTCTTCTCGGTGATGGCACTGGCTTTCCCATACAAATCAATAATATCGCTGCACTCCAGTTTTCCGGCGGCACGTTGTCTTTCAGCATAAAACATATACTGAATGATTACGTTCGCATCCACCCCTTCGCCCGACAATTCAAAAGACTCTTTCAACAACGGGAAAATCAAATCATCCTCATTCTTTTTAAAGATAATCAGGTCTAACGCCTTACGGCCGATGTTTGTGCCTTTGTCGCCGAACTTGGCATTGGTTTCAGAAAGTAAAATTCTTCTGTCGTGGAGTTGCATCAGCGTATCCACGATACCTTTTCTGTATTCCGCGTCTTTGTTCTGATTAAAAAGTGTTTTGTAAATGGTGTTTCCCCAAATATAGGTTCCCTGATACTGATCGGGACAGGTATTCCATATATATCTAAAAGCAGGAGTAGCCAAATCATAGTTCCGCTGTTTCATGTATTCAGACAACACCGAATACTGCTTTGCGCATTCCAGAGAATCTTCTGCGCTAACCCGGGTTTGGGCAGAAGCACCTAAATAACCTGATAAGGTTAGTACTAACGTTGCCGTTACGGCCAACAAAGTAGTGTTCTTCTTCATCATTTTATTTTCCTTTTTCCTATTTGTATTTATACGTTCTGAACCAGTTGTCTTTTAAATTGAAAGCAAACACAAACCTCACGGTTTGTTCACGGGTATAAGCCGTTCCATTGGGAATAGCCATTCCATATTCCATTCCCACGTTAAAGTTGGAAAGCAGTTTACGATCGATTAAGGCATTGGAAAGAACCGGTATACCTAACCCAAAACTTATGCCAATCTCCTGAAACGGTTTTCCGCCCGCCAGCAGATAGGAGTTTCCGTAGCGTGCTCCCAAACGATAGGTGAGTTTGTTAAAAATGTTTTTCTGATTTTTTCCGTTGGGTTTAATTTCTCCGCCAAGCGATACCCGGTAGGCATTACCAAACAGCGGTTCCGGCTGGCTGTTGGCATAGCGGAATGAAGACCACATATTCATATTGAAATCGGCATTAATCGACCAAAATCCTTTTCTGCCCAGCGATACTCCTCCTCCAAACGAAGAAGGAAAACGCAGCTTCACTTTCTGGCGCTGCATGATGGTATCTTCACTGTAGTAATTATCTACCAGTTCGCCGGTAAAATAGCGGGCATACACACTGCGGCGGGCGTTCATATTTTTACCTAAAGCATAGGTACCGCCGAGAGTAAGTTTGAGTTTATCATTTAAATCTACCACGTATTGCGCTCCGAAATCAAATCCAAAATCGGCGATACGGGTTCCCGAAATCTGCTGCACATTGGTGCTTTGAAATCCATCGGGGAAAAAACTGGTTTTGAGGGTTTCAATATTCCCGATGTAGAAATACGTGTTGAATCCAATACTCAGTCCTTTTACGGGTGAACCTCCAAAACCGATAAACACCCGGTCTGTTCCCCCTTTACCTTCGTAAGAGTAGTTCACATCCAGTGTGTCGGTATCGTTGATGATCTGCTCTGTGGTTCCGAATTTGTAGCCCACATTAGAATACGGCGTATATCCGAAAGCCATGCCCACTCTATCTTTGAGCAAAGGAACAGCAATAGAAATCTGATTAAAATAGGCCAGATCGGCCCGGCGTCTCTGACTGCCCCGGGTTCCGGTGATGGAAATCGTTTCGAAACCAAACTGAAGCTGGGTGGCATTAAATGCCGAATATGAGGCCGGATTGTAAAAATTGATGTAGTCATCGGCACGCATGGCGTTGAACCCTCCGCCCATGGAAGCCAGCGGAACCACCGGATTAGAAACGGGTGTACCGATTCCCAACTGGGAATAGGGATTGAATGTTCCCGACTGGGCAGCCGCCTGAACGGCGGAAAAAAGAACGGCAGAAAGAGCCAGAAGCCCGTGTTTATAATGTATCGGGATTATTCGCATGGTATTTTTTCGTTTCGGCCAGGCCGAGTAAAGCTAAATTTTGGCGCACAAATATGGCATTTTTAAACCGGCCTTCAAAAACTTCTGCATCACCACCCGTAACCAACACCCGGATTCCCGGGTAACGGTTTCTATAGAGATCCGCCATCCCCAGCGCTTCTGCCAGTAATCCCAGCATAGCTCCGATATGCATGCTTTCCGCGGTGGATTTCCCTTCGGGTGATTCCGGAAATTTTTCTGACCGGGTCAATAACGGCAGTTTTGCCGTAAAAGTATGCATGGATTTATAACGCATATTTAACCCCGGCGATATGGAGCCGCCCCGGTAGCAGCCATCTTGGGTGAGCATATCGCACTTGAGGCAGGTGCCAAAATCGAGAATGAGTACATCCTCTCCCGGATACAACACTCCGGCACCGATTGCCGAAGCCAGACGGTCGGTTCCCAGGGTATGGGGAGTCTCGTAATCGATACGGACAGACAAAGGCAAATCCGTGGTGAAACGGGTGAGCCGTAGCATCTGCTGCCAAGATTGTTCGGTTTCGGCATCCACGTCGCCCACGGAGGAATAAAGGCCACCTTCTAAGGTATCTATAGAAATAAGGGAAGAAACCCTGGATAAAACCTCTTGGGGAGCAGACGTAAACGTGTGAACCGGATTAAAATCCGGGTCGGTAATGAGGCCTTTGGTGGCCGTATTTCCATGATCTAAAAACAGAAAATGTCGCAAATACAGGCAATTGAGTGTGCAAAGGTAATTTTTTTGCCCGAAAATTTTGTGATACGTGAATCGGTTTTATCTTTGCACCCTCTTAATGAGAAGGCCGGATAGCTCAGTTGGTAGAGCAACGGACTGAAAATCCGTGTGTCGCCGGTTCAAATCCGGCTCCGGCCACCGAAAAACCCTGCACTCTGCGGGGTTTTTTATTTTGCATTGTGTTCATTTTACAATACCAACCAATTTGAACCTTTTTTACACGCAAGGGTATAAATACCCGAACGCTTAGTAATTTTATGCCATGAACTTCTGTAAATCGGACTTTTCAGCCGAGTCTCTCCTATATGGGTTCGGATTGTCAACAACAGCAACACACAACCCTATTGTGCGGGAAAACGTAAACGAAATGTTTAATAAATCAAGAACTTGGCGGCATGAATAAACTGAACACGATTCTTCCGTTACTCTTTCTTTTCTTCAGTTCTCAGGCACAAGCAAAACTTCGTCCCTGTTATCTGAGTATGTCGTTGAGTGCTTCGAAAACTAAATTCACCACCTCCGAACCGGTGCAAATTAATGTCACCCTAACCAACGGAAACAACCGATCGCATTCCATCCTGGTTCCGGGAAATCAATCCAAGGGGTTGAAATTGATTTACTTTTCGTGGTATACGGTGGATGAAAAGAACTTTTACACCGAAGTACACCGCGATTCGAGAATCATTTTGATGGATACCGCCGTAAAAGGCTACGTAAATTTTAACCGGCTGCAGCCCAAAGAATCCACCACGGTTCCGTTTTTCTTCAACGATGCTAAAAACGCCTCAAAACGAATCACTTCAAACTATAAAACGCCCCAATTACCTCCCGGAAAATATAAAATATTGGCCTGGTATTATCCCTGGGACGAAGAGTTTTCGAAATATGCGTTTAACAAATTTGATTGGCATGGGAATATAGACTCCACCGCCTACAATGAAGAATTTTTAGACTTGTCCGAAGCCGGAATCAATAGCCCCTACTTTGATATAGAAATTGTCGCCGAACCGGTTCCTGTACCTGAAAATTACACTTCCGAATGTGGTAAACATTGTTTTATATGCCGGGCTATAGAGCAGGAACACTGGGGTGTCATAAAACGAAAGATCCGACGTGATTCGCGTTTTGTGAATGAAATCAATTTGGGAAACCATTTGAAAAATGATACCAATGGTATATGGCAAAAAAAGCACAGAAACATCGTGTATGTGGGCGATACGCCGGATGCGATATTGGCTTCGCTGCCCAGTTTTTTATCGCGTGAAATTATTTTTCAAAACAAAAACGGAATCCATTATTTTGATCTCACCTGGCAATTGGGAAAAATCAGCAGAGTCGGTTCCCGGTTGAATACCTTTCTGTATATGATCGGACTAAAAAAACTTCGGGTTAGGGATTCTAAAGTGGATTATTCCCGTTTGAAATACATGCAAAAAACAGAGTGAGCCTGACATTTATCGTCGGTGGTCGAACAACATGTTACATGGAATTTTTTAAAATATATTAATCCTTTCATTTCTATTTTCTGCAATTCAACATTTCTTTTTAGCGCTCGCCGCGGGGCATTCTTTTTTCCTTGATGAAAAAAGAATCAAAAAACCGAGGCGAAGCCGAGCTCACGACTTCCAAATAACAAATAGACAAAAAGGAGTAAATCAAGGCTGCGGATTTTTGGCGACCCACATCCGTCTCAATTCCTAAAGGGTGGGAAGCCGGCCCCTGCGGTGCCTTTTGACCCACCCTTCTGACGGAATTTTCGCCGTGTGGGTACCCCGCCAATAAATCCGATGCCGTCCGGAGACGGAAGCCCTGCTTTCGGCAGCGTAGGAAGAAAAAGGCGTTAAGAAACGGCGAAGCCTTGGAGGCGTTTTAGCCTTTTTCTTCCGGTGCTTTGCAACGCCTCCGGAAGCAGTGCCCTTTCTTTGTTTACTTTCTTTGGGCAATTCAAAGAAAGTAAAAGCCCGCCCGGCTTGAGGGCCATTAAAAAAGGTGTCAAACAACATAACGTTTAGTATTCGCATACCCGTTACCCTTCGAGTTACAAAGCCGGTCTGACGGACCGTTTTGCCCTCAGGGCAACGGAACCAGCGTGAGAGCGGGGATTTGGTATAATATAACCCTATTCGCTGACCCCGTAGGGGTCGAATATCGGTAGAATAAACCCTGACATTTATCGTCGGGGGTCGAATATAATGTAAAGATTACGTTTTTTATATTTCGCCCCTATGGGGCTATTGTTGCATGGTCATACATTTCGGCTACCAATATGCCGCCCCTATGGGGCTATATACGCCATATGCGCAGAGCATTACCCCTGCCAATTTACAAAAACTTTTTAACAACAAAAGGGGAAAAAGCTCCAAACTGATATATTTGAAAAAAATGCCACATTGTATACAATAAAAAAAGCATTAAGATGCAACAATTAATAAACCACTAAACAAATCAATATAAAAGCGGATTTAAAAAAATTAAAGTATGACTACATATATAATCATTTCAATTGTAATAATTACAGTGTTATTTTTTTTACTTCGAAAAAATAATAATAACACACAAATCAACACGAAATCTGCTAGTTCATTAGTTAAGAATCCTAATTCAACACCGTTTTCGCTTTGTTCTAAAAATTCAATTTCCGTTGCATTCAAGAATATAGATATGTTAACAAAGAATAACGAAAGGGATGAAAGATTGTATAAGTCATTCCAATCATTAAAATGCAGCAAGAATGATTTAAAAAAAAGTTTTTATTTTCTTAAAGATTGTATTTACTTCTGCAAAAATGAGCCTATCTATAACAATATGGAATTACTTGCTAATTTAAATTTTTTAGAGACTCAAGTTAATCTTTATTATTTAGACACAGCCTCAGAAGAAATACCTCATGATGAAATTGAAAATTATGAATTCGGCAAGAAGTTTAACCTCGACAAGGGTATAGAAAATAAAGAACTTGAGGATCTTAAACTCATTTATTGGAGAGGTAAAGAACATTGGGAATTTTGGGTGGACAAATATGGGATTAATAATGATTTAGGAAAATATTGTATTTCTCAAGCGAGAAAATGAAATAAATGAATGTTAGCAACAAAAAAATGTAATACTAAAGAAAGGTAAATAAAGATGACACTGAAAGTAATTATTTAAATGAAATTTGAGAAAAGTGAATTTTTAAATGATTAATGTATTGCTATATAGAATAGTCTAGCACATAACATTCAGCAGTTTTTGTTGCATAGTAAAACTAATTGATTTAAATATAGAAAAATAGATATTAATTATTTATATTTTCAATCTTCGATGTTGCCTTTATGTCTTCTTTTAACTATAATTTAATACCATGTTTCATAACTCATCTCAGACAAGATATTTTGTAATAGATAGTACAATTCAAATTGAACATTTAATTTCAAAAACTCTAGGGATAATCTTAGGAATTGATTGGAAGAACTCAAAATCATTTGGTTTTAAATCAAGCTCTTTAAGTTTTAATCAAAAAGTATTTATCATTCAAGACTTGGGAAAAAGTGATAAATTATTGGTCGATAAATTAGATTGCTTAATTCAAATACGAAACAAATTTGCTCATGTATATGAAGTTAAAACATTTGAAGATTTTTTTTCATTATCAACTAGCACAAATGACGTTAAGAAGAAGTTAGAACGATATTACATTTCAGACAATTTGAAAAATGATGAAAATAAATACCAATCTTATTTTACAAAGTTGACTTATGACATTGTTAATTCATTGATAGCAATAATAATAAATCATGAAGTTGAAAGAGGAAAAAAAAATTACAAGAAAGACTTAAATCAAAAGGTTGTTAATGAACTTTTTAAATCAGAAGAGGGTAAATTATTTATAAAAAAAATCATTGAGAGTCAAACATAAATTAGAAACTTTACCTAGGTTAAGAGTGGCATAGATGCACAACCCTACCCAAATAAAAACATTGCTATTTTCGTTCATGCCCAACAATAACAACAACTCCGATTTTTTCAGTCAGGTGTATCAGGTGGTGGCGCTCATTCCCAAGAGCAGAGCCACTTCTTACGGGGCCATTGCCAAATATTTGGGCAGTGCCCGCTCCTCGCGTATGGTGGGCTGGGCCATGAATGCTTCGCATACAGCCGCACCCGGTTTGCCGGCCCACCGGGTGGTAAACCGCAACGGCGTGCTCACGGGTAAACATTTTTTTGTGGGAGAATCCATGGAAGAACGGCTTCGCCGCGAAGGCATCCGCATAGAAAATGATCAGATTCTGGATTGGGACAAGGTGTTTTGGGATCCGGGGAAAGAGCTGGGATTAGATTAATCCACCGGTTTGCAGCGCCACGACTGAAAATAGGTTTCATCGGCGGGCACATTGTTTTCTTTTACCCAGCGGTAATCGCAGGTTTCCAGGGTGTCAATTTCTTTAATGCCCTGTGCCGTAAGCTCCTCCAGGCGGCAATCATAACAGGAGTTGCAGGCATAGGCCGCCGATAATCCCAACACCATCAATAAAAATCCGATTTTTTTCATCTTGATAAAGTCCGACAGGTCTCCAAAGATAAACCTTTACCTCTGAAAGGTGTTCATTATACCGACGATACATTAAAAAGGATGTCGGTATACCCTATTGTAAAATTTTAAATCCGTTTACCCTGCTTTAAAATTACAATAGGTAGTACCTTTGCCGTTCAAAACAAATACACATGAAACCGATAACACAAGATACACTCATCGCGGCCCTGAAAACCGTGATAGATCCCATCGCTAAAGAAGATTTGATTACTTCGGGCAAGGTGCGATTTTTCGAAATTTTAGACCGTACCCTGAATCTGGAAATTGAGGTGCTGAGTCCGGCCCTGCATGTGAAAAAGAAAGTGGAAAACGCCGTAAGGGCAGCCCTTGCGGAAGCTTTTGGCGATGATTTTACGCTGAATCTGACCTTAACGGTAAATGTCACCACCCGACGCAGCGGGCAGCAGGATATTCTGCCGGGGGTAAAAAATATTATTGCCGTGGCTTCGGGCAAAGGAGGCGTGGGCAAAAGCACCGTAGCCGCCAATCTGGCCGTGGCACTGGCCCAAACGGGTGCCAAAGTGGGGCTGGTAGATGCCGACATATACGGACCTTCGGTGCCGCTGATGTTTGACGTGGAAAACCGCCGCCCCGATGTGCGTAAAATTGACGACAAAAACCTGATTATTCCCGTGGAAAACTACGGGGTAAAAATGCTTTCCATCGGCTTTTTTGCGGATGTGGCCCAAGCCGTGGTATGGAGAGGTCCCATGGCATCCAAAGCGCTGAAACAGATGTTTATTGATGCCTACTGGGGCGAACTGGATTATATGCTGATTGACCTGCCTCCGGGCACGGGCGATATCCACCTGACGCTGGTGCAGTCGGTGCCGGTAACGGGTGCCGTGATTGTATCCACTCCGCAGAAAGTGGCTCTGGCCGATGTGCAGAAAGGGGTTTCCATGTTCCGCCTGCCGGCCGTGAATGTGCCTGTGCTGGGCGTGGTGGAAAACATGGCCTACTTTACTCCGGCCGAACTGCCCGAAAACAAATACTACATTTTCGGCAAAGACGGGGTGAAAAACATGGCCGATTCGCTCGAAATTCCGCTGCTGGGCGAAATTCCGCTGGTGCAGAGCATCCGCGAGGGCGGCGATACCGGAAAACCCGTGGTGCTGGATGAAGCCAATCCGGCGTCGGCGGCGTTTAAAGAGCTGGCAGAGCAGGTGATTCTGCGGGTAAATGAGCGCAATCTGGAACAACAGCCCACCAAAGTATCGGAAGTTACCCGTTTTTAATACTTTTGCCGCGTGGAACATCCTGAGCAGTTAATCCAAAGCATAGAAAAAGCCTTAGACGAAATCCGTCCGTTTTTGAATAACGACGGGGGCGATATTTCGTTGGTGGAGGTAACCCCCGATATGGTGGTGCGGGTGAAACTGCACGGCAACTGCAAAGAATGCAGCATGAAACTGATGACCATGCGTGCGGGCATTATGGAAACGCTGAAAAAATCGGTTCCCGGGGTAAAAGATGTGGTAGAGGTATAACCTGCCCGCTTCCCTTTCTTCTATTCATATTTCAAACATTGTGCGGTCGATTTTGTTAATCGGAAATGAAACGTACTCTGAAACAGCATCTGCCCCAAAAGGATTGCGTGGTGTGTAAACGGCCGTTTACCTGGCGCAAAAAATGGGAAAAGAACTGGGAAGAGGTAAAATATTGCAGTAACGCATGCCGGACAACCCACAAAAAATCCTCCGCCTCCTCCTCGGCGATCAGCTGAACAGCCGCCATTCGTGGTTTGCCACCGTGCGCCCCGATGTGGTGTACGTGCTCATGGAAATCCGTCAGGAAACCGATTATGCCCTGCACCATATTCAGAAAGTAACGGCCTTTTTTGCCGCCATGCGCCATTTTGCGCAAGAATTGAAATCGGCAGGACATCAAGTGCATTATATTACCCTTTCGGATGCGGAAAACCGACACAATTTCAAAGAAAATATAACCGAATTACTTAAAATATATAACGCTACAACGCTGGAATATCAACTGCCCGACGAATATAGACTCGATGCATATTTTAATACCGAATTGCGTTCGATTCCCGCAGAAATCAAGGTTTGTGATACAGAGCATTTTTATACCACCCGCACCGAACTGGGTGATTTTTTTCGGGGGAAAAAACAATTCCTGATGGAAAGTTTTTACCGCCATATCCGCACAAAGCACAATTTGCTGATGGAAGGCGGAAAACCCCTGACGGGCGTTTGGAATTACGACAAAGAAAACCGTAAAAAACTACCCAAAAATCATGTGCCGCCGGCTCCGCTGATTTTTGAAAACCGGGTGGAAACGATCGTGAACGAAATAGAACAGGCGGGCGTAAAAACCATGGGTAATATAAATCCCGAACAGTTTGTATGGCCTGTGAACCGAGAACAATCCTTACAACTGCTGGATTATTTTGTGCGGCATTGCCTGGAGCATTTCGGCACCTTTCAGGATGCCATGACACCCGGCGGATGGAGCCTGTATCATTCGCGGCTTTCGTTTTCCATGAATGTGAAAATGCTTTCGCCCCAAGAAGTGATAGAAACCGCCATACAAGAATGGAAAAAAAGGCCGGAAACCATTTCGTATAACCAACTGGAAGGTTTTGTGCGGCAGATTGCCGGATGGCGCGAATATATGCGCGGAATTTATTGGCACCATATGCCCGGCTATGCGGAGTTAAATTATTTCGGGCATGAAAATAAACTGCCCGCCTGGTATTGGAACGGAAAAACTAAGATGCACTGCCTGCGCGACAGCATTACCCAATCGCTCGATTATGCCTATGCACACCATATACAACGGCTGATGATAACGGGCAATTTTGCACTGTTGGCGGGCGTACATCCCGATGAAACGGATGCCTGGTATCTGGGCATTTATATAGATGCGCTGGACTGGGTGGAAATTACCAATACCCGGGGCATGAGTCAGTTTGCCGACGGAGGCATTGTGGGCACCAAACCGTATGTGAGTTCGGCGGCTTATGTAGATAAAATGAGCCATTACTGCGGAAGCTGTTATTACGACAAATCGAAAAAAACGGGCGAAAGGGCTTGTCCGTTTAACAGCCTGTACTGGAATTTTTATCACCGGCACGAAGATAAATTGGGCAATAATCCGCGCATCGGCATGATGTACTCCGTGTGGCACAAGATGAAACCCGAAGAAAAAAATGCATTGTTGAACCAGGCTGAAAAATACCTGAAAAATGTAGATGAATTATGAAAAAACGCGGATTGGTCTGGTTTAAAAATGATTTGCGGATTCAGGATAATGAAACGCTGTGGAAAGCAATCGATGAAAATGAAGAAGTAATCTGCGTCTATTGTTTTGATGATGAAATGTTGGAAGAGGTATATCCGGGCATTAAAAAAATGGGACCCTTCCGCCTGCAATTTCTGCGCGAATCTTTGGAGCAATTGGATAAAAACCTGCGCCGACTGGGTTCGGGATTGATGATCCTTTCCGGTAAACCCGAAAATACCATAGCGGAATCGGTTCAACAATATAACATTGAAACCGTGTATACCCAATATGAACCAGCACCCGAAGAACTTGCCACGCTGAACAAGGTAAAAGACAGGCTGGAAGAAATATCCGTGCCCGTGAAAACGTTTGTTACCGACACGTTATTGGATTACCAAAAACTGCCCTTTACGGCCGAAAAATTACCCGATATTTTCACCGAATTCCGGAAAAAAGCGGAAAAAGCCGAAGCCTGCATTGCTCCCCTTCCTGCGCCGGAACGAATAGCTTCGCCTGAAATTCCGCCTTTTGTTTTTCCGGTTACAGATACGGAATCCGAAAAAATATATAACAAGCGTCCGGCACACCGCTGGCGGGGCGGCGAAGATGAAGGGCTGCGCAGAATGCATTATTACTATTCGGAAAGCGGATTAATTTCTTCGTACAAAGAAACCCGAAACGGCCTGCTGGGCGAAGATTATTCTTCCAAATTTTCGCCCTGGTTATCCATAGGCTGTGTTTCTCCCCGCACGCTTTATGCCGAGCTCAAAGCATACGAACAGCAAAAAGGCGCGAATGAATCTACGTACTGGTTATATTTTGAACTGCTTTGGAGAGAATACTTCCGTTTGCTTTTTTATAAATATCCCGTGCAATTTTTCTGGAAAAAGGGCATCAAACCCTTTGCTCCGAAAACCCGTTTTCATGCCGAAACCTTTGAAAAATGGAAAACCGGAAACACAGGAAACGCCTTTATTGATGCCAATATGCGCGAATTGAACCTCACCGGATTTATGAGCAACCGGGGCAGGCAGAACGTGGCCTCATACTTATGTCATAACCTGCATATTGATTTCCGTTATGGAGCCGCCTATTTCGAAGAGCGGCTGATTGATTTTGATGTATATAACAACTGGGGGAATTGGGCGTATGTAGCCGGTGTGGGAAACGATCCCAGGCCGAACCGCATTTTTAACATCGAAAAACAGGCCGACATGTATGATTCCGAAGGGCTTTTCAGCGGATACTGGATGGAAAAATCAATTGATTAAATTAATCCGGCGCCCAATGCAACCGACAGGCAGATAAGCATGACGGCAACAAAAATCTGTAGAAAGCGAAGCGTTACTTTTTTCAGCAGTTTATTTCCGATAAAGGCCCCGGCAATCGCGGCAGATGTGGCTATCGTCACAATTGTTATATTTTCTGTGAGTCCCGAACGGGAAAAGCGGGTGGCATAAACGCCCAAACGGGTTATATCTACCAGGGTGGAAACCACAACCGCCGTGCCGATAAATGCTTCCTTTGACAATCCGGCTTTGATTAAAAATGCGCTTCGCAGGGCTCCCTGATTACCGGATAATCCGCCGAAAAAACCGCTTAACATCCCTCCCAGCGGAAGTTTTTCTTTGCCGAATTGCAAACGCCCGAAATACGGAATCAAATCCATACATGCGAACACAATCAGCAAAACACTGATAATGAGTTTCACCGGCACAATTTGAAACGTACGGCTGTTGAGTGTATATTCATAAAGGGGTTCTCCCCCTTCAATCTGGAGCAATAACCAGGCCCCCACCAACGCCGCCAATACCGCAGGAATACCAAAACGGAACACCACCTGCTTATCGGCATTCCGGCCCACCAGTCCCACCTTAAACAGGTTATTAAAAAAGTGGACCACACCCGTGAGGGCAATTGCTTCTTCTACCGGAAAAAAGACCATAAAAACGGGTGTAAGCAGCGTGCCCAATCCAAAACCCGAAAAAAAGGTGAGTATTGCCGCCAAAAACGCAACCGACGAAATCAGCACTATTTCCATGAAGCCTTAAATTGTAATTGGTAATCTACCGAAAAGCGGCCTCCGCCTTTATATAACAGAAAAAGATTTCCCATAATCATGCTCCAGTCCGTGCGGCTTCCGTGCATCATTTCCCAAAATCCGGCTTCAGCCAGCACTTTTCCTTTGGTGGTAAAAACCGCCACCGCCATAATGCATAAAAGAGGTATTGCCGCCATACGGGTGAAAAGCCCGAATAACACCAATGCCCCGCACACGATTTCAAAAGCGCCCACAAAAGCGCCTAAAAATTCCGGTTCGGGTAATCCGATTTTTTCAAAACGACCCGCACCGCGCAGAGCCGGGTACAAAAACTTCTGAATGCCTTCCGAAACAAACACGGCACCCACCATAAACCTGATGAGCAGAGTGGCTCCGGAAGAATCTGTGCTGAGTATATTTTGAATCATAACATAGCGAAGTTAATTATATCGATTAAATCGCAGGCCGTAAGGAATAAAAGACATTTTTCGTGGCACCAAAAATTTTACCTTTGCCCGCAACGACAGTTTTATGCCAAAATATTTTGAAAACATACTGGGCACCATAGGCCATACCCCCATGGTGAAACTCAATAAAATCACCGAAGAAGTACCGGCGCTGGTACTTGCCAAAGTGGAAACCTTTAATCCCGGAAATTCCATCAAAGACCGTATGGCCCTGAAAATGGTGGAAGATGCCGAAAAATCCGGACTGCTGAAACCCGGCGGAACCATCATTGAAGGTACTTCGGGCAATACGGGAATGGGATTGGCCATAGCCGCCATCATCAAAGGGTATAAATGCATTTTCACCACCACCGACAAACAATCCAAAGAAAAAGTGGATGCCCTGAAAGCCTTCGGGGCCGATGTAATTGTTTGTCCCACAGATGTAGATCCGGAAGATCCGCGCTCGTATTATTCGGTTTCGTCAAGACTTGAAAAAGAAGTGCCCGGCGCCTGGAAACCCAATCAGTACGACAATCCGAGCAATGCACAGGCGCACTACGAAACCACGGGACCCGAAATCTGGGAACAGACCGAAGGCAAAATCACGCATCTGGTGGTGGGTGTGGGCACCGGAGGAACCATTTGCGGAACCGCGAAATATTTGAAAGAAAAAAATCCGAACATCAAAGTATGGGGAATTGACACTTACGGCTCGGTATTTAAAAAATACCATGAAACCGGCGTATTCGATAAAAATGAAATTTATCCTTACGTAACCGAAGGCATCGGGGAAGATTTTCTGCCCGCTAATGTGGATTTTTCGTTGATAGACCATTTTGAAAAAGTAACGGATAAAGACGCCGCTATTTATACCAAAGAGCTCACCCGCAAGGAAGGAATCTGGGCAGGAAACTCAGCCGGTTCGGCCATTGCCGGATTGTTGCAGATGAAAGACAAACTCACCAAAGACGATGTGGTGGTGGTGATTTTTCACGATCACGGTTCGCGGTATCTGGGCAAAATGTTCAACGACGACTGGATGCGCATGAAAGGCTATATCAATCAGGAGGGTCAAACTGCCAAAGATCTGGTGGAAATGAACTCCGGCATAGAACTGATTACCGTGGAAGCCGATGTGCTGATTGCGGATGCCATAAAAATGATGAGCGAAAAAGATATTTCGCAAATTCCGGTTACCCGCGATAAACGGATTGTGGGTTCCATCAACGAAAGCCATGTGTTTAAAAGGATTACCGAAAATCCCGATATCAAAGGACAAACCGTGGAAAGTGTGATGGAAAAAGCGTTTCCGTTTGCCGATATCAGCACATCCATACACGATCTTTCGCGCATGATTACTTCAGATAATCCTGCCGTTCTGGTGCGCGATTTCAAAACCGATAAAACGTACATCATCACCCGTCATGACATTCTGAAGGCAATATGCTGAAAAGAAAATTGGTAAGAGACCAGATGGGGTTTTCCATCAATGTGCCCGAAAAACCCATGCGGATAGTGTCGTTGGTGCCCTCGCTCACCGAACTTCTTTGCGATTTGGGCTTAGAAAACCGGTTGTACGGGGTAACGAAATTCTGCATACATCCCGAAGAAGTTGTAAGTCAAAAAACCAAAGTGGGCGGCACCAAAACCTTTCATATCGAGGCCATTAAGGTGTTGAATCCGGATTTAATTATTGCCAATAAAGAAGAAAACGACGAGGAGCTGATTTTAAAACTCAAACAGCATTATCCGGTCTGGATTTCGGATATTGAAACCTTAGATGACTGCCTGAAAACCATACGCGAAATAGGCGATATAACAGACACCCGGAAACATGCCGAGCGGATTTCAGAAAAAATCAGGCAGGGATTTAGTGAAATTCCCGTTCCGCCCAGAAAACTGAGAGCGGCCTACCTGATTTGGAGAAGGCCGTATATGAGCATCAACCGCCGTACATTCATTCACGACATAATGGAGCGCTGCGGATTAGAAAATGTATTTGCCGGGGAAGAATCCCGCTATCCGGAAATTACGGCCGAACAGCTGAAAAAGGCCAATCCCGAAGTGATTTTTTTAAGTTCTGAGCCCTATCCTTTCTCCGAAAAACATTTTGAAGAAATAGAACAACTGCTGCCCGACTGTTCGGTGGTTTTAGCCGACGGAGAAATGTTTTCGTGGTATGGCAGCCACATGATGTTTGCGCCGGCGTACTTCAACAAGTTGATGGATGAAGTAATTCTTCCGCTTACAAAAGCATAGTTTCTATTTCTGCACCACAATTCTTTTTACATGCGTAGTTTCTCCTATGCGGATGTGTATCAAATACATTCCGGCGGCCAGCTCTTGGGTAGAAACCGCACATTCGGGGGATGAAAAATCAAGCGACTGAATCTGCTTTCCTTTGATGTCCGTAATTTGAATGTTTGAAACCGGGTCAGAAAACGATTTCACAAAAAATACATCCCGTGCAGGATTCGGGAATACGGATAAAAGGTGATTTTGTGTTCCCGAGATGGAAGAAACATCTACAATGGTAAATGAAGAGGTACTCGAACATCCGTCTGCGTTGGACACGGTTACCTGATAATTTCCGGGCGATAAATTAGAAAGTGTAGGTCCGGATTCATTGGGAAATCCGCTCCAAGAATACGAGTAAGGTCCTACTCCCGAAAGCTGGGTAACCGTTGCCGAACCGCCCGAAACGCCATCGGAAGGCGTAAGGGCTAATTGAAAATCAATGCCGTCAGTAACGGTGATATAGGCAGTTTTAGTGAATGTTTGCGAACCGTTGGCATTGATTGCCGTAAGCGAAACCGAATACACCCCAGGCGTGGAATACGTAACCGTCGGAGACGGTAATATCGAAGTGACCGGAGTTCCACCCGGAAAAGACCACGCATAAGAAGTAGCTCCGGGGAGAACCAACTGCTGAAATTGCACGGGTAAATCGGTACAGATATCTGTTTTGTCGGCATAAAAGTCTACCTCATCTGAAAAAGAACATCCGGCAGGTAAATCAAACGCTTCCGTTTCATCACCTACCACATCCGAACTGCCCTGTGAAGCGCTAAACCCTAATCCTCTTCGGGCAAATGTTTTCCAGATAATGCAAGAATGAACCCCGTTATATAACAACTGATCGGCCTGTAAAATAGCATCGCGGGAATCTACAAAACCCGGGAAACAAGGCTGTAAGCGCATGCCTTCCATCACCAGCCGGATGGCAATATTATTCCCCCCTGCGTTTGAATAAAGGTTATAGGAATGTCCATACACTTCGGCCAAATTCCAATATAAATCCCAAATCATGGTACACCAGACAGAACCTACGCCATGCGGTATGCTTAAACCGTCAATATCAGCGTATGTAAGCGGATTCACCGTCATATCGCGCGAATATTTGTAGGGTCTGATTCCACCTCCCGTGGTGCTTTGATTGGACACAAACGTTCCGATTCCTCTACCGTCATTAGCGGAGCTGCCCGGCATATCGGATAAAATCAAACCAAAAAAATCGCTCCATCCTTCTCCCGCCTGTTCTTCGTTAAATAAACAATCCACATTGGAAGGACCTGCGGTCAATCGGTTCGAAATACCATGACCATATTCATGACTGATTACTCCATTGTCGAAATTACTGTCGAAAACAGAAGATGCTGCCGCACCGCCCACAGAGCCGTTTACCGTGGTCTGACTCATCTGATTTTTAATCAACGTACCGTTGGGTAAAGAAAGACTGATTACCGGAATATTCACCTGCCCGTTGTCATTTCCGCCCATGCTGTTGGCCTCCGTACCCTGGTTATTGATGATAATAACCGCTACCGCGCCGGCATTTTGAGCATTGAGTGCTTTTTGGACAAAGGTGCAGGTTCCCCGGTCAAAAACGGCAATTTTACCATTCATAGATGCGGCATTCAACAACGTTCCACAGCCTTGAGAGGGATTTACTGACCCATCGTTGGCCAACACTAAATCCGCCGTAATGGGAACCGTCGGAACAGGAGGACCAAACGTAGCTCCTGCTGCGTTGTAAGGCCCGGCAATAGACGCGGGAGTATTTACCGTAAAAAACTGACCCACGGAAGAATACCAAAGATACATCTGCATACGGGGGTTAAACCCATCTTCAGGCGTGCCGAAGTTGGCATTATTGGTGCCGCCTCCATCAAATCCTTGGGCCTCCACATAATCAAATTCCTGTCCGCCGTTGTTATAGTTGTTTTGCTGAAAATTGCCGCTTTCCTCATCAAATCCATAAAAATAACTGATGTCATGCAGGTAATTATTCCACACAAACAAATTGGTGATGGCGGCATCCATATTGCTTTGTGGAGTCTGAGTAAAGTTCAACGGAAAATCAAACACCAGACCGGCACCGCCGTCGGGCGAATAGCCGGGTATATCAGAATCATTTTCATCTTCATAGGCATGTACATTGTTTCCTCGGGTGATGGTATATTCTGCTCCGGGAATACCATTTTCATCGTGCCAGCCGAAAGGAGATGCCGGCGGAAATTCAACTCCCGATAAAAGCTGTCGCGTACCATGATTCGGACTTTCTATACCCAGCGGAAACGCATTATACACCCCCGAAGAAAGACTTTTTTCCGGTGCCGATTGCTGAACCTGTGAGCAGAATTCTGTAGCGGCATGAGTATGATCTGAATCAAACTGACAAGAAAGAGTTCGGTTATTTACGCCGATAATTTCACCGTTTATCGCATCTACCCGGATGTTGAACATATCATGGGTGGCTTTGGGCTCCACAAACAGGCGATAAGCCAAAACCAATTTCCCGTTTACATAATCGTAGCCAAGCGTAGCACGTACGGGCCTGTGAAATAAATCCTCATTAATGAGCAAAACCCGGTTGGGATCTGAAGTGGTTTCGATTTTAATTGACACGGTTGATGTGATTCCCACCTTTCTTAATGCCGCATAAAGCGCTTCTGAAGGCGATAGCACCGGAACAGACGCATTAAAAATGGTCTTTTTGTTCTTGACAAAACGACTGTTTTTGGCAACCAATTGCTGGTTTTTATCAAAATGCAGCTGCATTTGGGCATTAAAAATTTCAAACCCATTCAGCGTTTGCGATACGTACACATGCGAGGTACCTGTAGATTTTCGGGTATAATTGTCGGTAATGATGTATTCCGAAGCATCATCAGGCGAAACGGACAACTCCGCGGCAGCCTGCTGCACCGAACGTTGGATGAATTGAGGCGAAATTTGAGCTAAAGAAAGGGTATGAAACCCAATGAAAATGACTCCTGTCAAAAATGCGGATGCAACTATTCTCATAAACGTAACCTAAAAATGGAAAGGCTAAATTAATCTAAAATTCATACGCCGTGTGTTAAGTGTTAAATTGTACACACGATTCATCAAATCCGGCCTTTTTAGCGGATTAAAAACTACATTTGTACACGTTGTTTTACCATTTAATTCCTTCATTTTTTTAATGATTTTCAGGTTCAGAAAAACTACCCTTTTTCTATTCACCATTTTTTTATCCACAACCTTATCGGCCCAAAAAGTGGGCGTAGTTTTATCGGGCGGCGGCGCATTGGGAATTGCACATATCGGCGTGCTCAAACAACTCGAAAAAAACAAAATTCCCATTGATTATATCGCCGGAACCTCAATGGGAGCCATGATTGCCGGACTTTACAGCTGCGGATATTCTCCCGAAGAAATGGAAGAACTCGTACTAAATCCCGAATTTCAATCGCTGGTGACCGGAAAGTTGAACGACAAATACATTTTTTACTTTAAAAAACAGGAACCGAATGCTTCCTTTTTAAATCTGAAACTGAATCTGGACTCGGCATTTCGCACTTCGCTGCCCACCAATGTGGTTTCTTCCTATAATCTCGATTATGCCCTGATGGAACTTACCGCCCCGGCCAATGCCGCTTCAGGATATAATTTCGACAGTCTGTTTGTACCCTTCCGGTGCATAGGCGGCGATATCAAAAACAAAAAACAGGTAGTTTTTAAAAACGGTATTTTATCCCAGGCAATCCGCGCTTCGGCTACCTATCCGCTGTATATCAAACCCATCAAAGTGAATGATGTGCTCATGTTTGACGGCGGATTATATAACAACTTTCCGGCAGATGTAATTGACAAAGAATTTAATCCGGAACTCATCATCGGCAGTAATGTGGCGGGCACCGGTGGCGGTGAACCCGACGAAGACGACCTGATTTCGTATATCAAATACATGGTGATGGGCCGCACGAATTATAACCCCATCTGCGAAAACATGATCATCATTACCCCCAATGTGGATGTTACCGTGTTTGATTTTACCCGAAATGCCCAATCCATTGCCGAAGGCGAAAGAGCCGCCAAAGAAAAACTGGATAGCATAAAAATGTATGTTCGGGATTATGCGGACCCTGAAGGGTTACAAAAGAAACGCGAATCCTTCCGAAGCAAATGGAAACCCCTGGTATTTGATGATATTACCTTCAGCGGGCTGACCAAAAAACAAACCCTGTACGTGAAAAAACTGCTGAGCGACAAGCGCCGCGATACCATTTCTTCGGGCATGTTGAAAAAGCAATACTTCCGGCTGGTTGCCGATGAAAAAATCAAAGACATTTATCCCATGGCCGAACAGAACGACAGCAGCGGTCATTACAATCTGCACCTGAACGTAAAACCCGATCAGAGTTTTGAAGTACAGCTGGGCGGAAGTCTATCCTGGAAACCGGTAAATACGGCTTTTGTGGGTTTCCGATACAAACGCCTTTGGGACAACGCCATGTCGATTTATGGAAACGCCTATTTTGGCCGGGTATACAATTCCGCAAAGTTTGGACTGCGGTTCGATTTTCCATCCAAAACTCCGTTTTTTATCCAACCGGCGTACACGTATAACCGGTATAACTTTTTCCCCAACCGGGGAGTCGTGGTAGAAAAAACAAGGCTTTCCTCCGTAATCACCAACCAGCACGAAGCCGGTTTAGCGGTAGGACTTCCGCTTACCACCCGCGGAAAAATACTGGCCGGCGGCTCGTTTGTTTATGCCCAGAGCGATTATTATCAGAGTACCAATTTCATTCAATCCGACACCGCCGACAGAACCATTATCCGGGCCGGACAGGCATATGTTACTTACGAGCAAAACAGCCTGGACCGTAAACAGTTTGCTTCGCGGGGAGGTTATCTGGGCGTAAGTCTTCGTTATGTGAACGGTTTTGAATTTACCTATCCGGGCAGCACAGCCATCAGCGCCACAACCGTTGAAAACAGGCCCATCTGGTGGTTACAGTTTTCGATAAAAGCCGAAAAATATTTCCTCCGTAACCGACGGTTCCGTCCCGGATTCAGTGCCGAATTCTTTTATTCTTCCATGCCGTTTCTGTCTAACTACAACGCCACACTCATTATGGCAAGGCAACACGCGCCCAATCCCGAAAGCAAAGTCATTTATATGGAAGAATTCCGGAGCCTGTTTTTTATGGCAGCAGGCCCCAAAGTGGTGTGCAGCATCACCAAAAACCTGGAAGCCCGTGCCGAACTCAGTATTTTTCAAAACATAAGAGAAATGGACAAACAGGCTGATTTAACAGCCTCCTGGGGAAATTATTTCCATCGTATGCGCACCATTTCCACGGGCGGAATTGTATATCATACGCCGGTGGGACCGGTAAGTCTGATGTTCAGCTATTATCAGGGTGCACGGAATCCGTATTCGCTCATGTTTAATATCGGATATATTATACACAATAAAGCGGCCTTTGATTAGTTTCTATATTTGCCCGTAAATACATAAATCCGGTTTTGAATATTTCGCGATATATCCTTTTGTTTCTGTTGCTTATTACGGTGGCCTTTACCTCGTGCCGCAGAGATTTATTTTCTAAAGATCCTTCGCTCAGACTCAGTTTTTCGCGCGAGGAAGTCTTGTTCGACAGCACCTTTACGCAAATCGGCACCAGCACGGAGGTGTTCATGGTGCGCAACAAAACGAAGCAAAATCTGCTCATTGATCAGATTTATCTGGCGGGCGGATCGGGTTCAAAATTTCGCATGGTGGTAGATGGCGAAGCCGGTAATTCGGTGAAAGACATTGAAATTGCCGCCGGCGACAGCATTTATGTATTTGTGGAAGCAACGATTGACGCCTCGGGCAGTACGGGAAGCCTTTTTGAAGCCGACAGTGTGCTATTTTCCTACAACGGAAACCTGGATGCCGTAAGCCTGTTTGCCGCCGGAAATGATGCCATTTATTTTTATCCGAACGATACGTTGAATTTGAGCAACGGAGGCAAATTTGCCTATCGCCGGATTTGCAATGAAACCTGGGTTCCAGGAAAACCTTATGTAATCATAGGCCGGGCTATCGTAGATTCCGATTGTAAACTCACCATTATGCCCGGCACCAAAGTGCATTTCTTTAAAAATGCCGATTTGTGGGTGTTTCAAGATGGTACGCTTCAATCATTGGGCGAACAGAATAATCCGGTATTGTTTACGGGCACCAACCAGATGTTTGCCACGCAGCAGATTCCCGGGCAATGGGGCGGTCTCGTATTTTTTGACGGGAAAACCGACAATATCCTGCGGCATACCAAAATCCAGAACGGAACCATCGGCATCAATATGCAGCCCCTTAATTTTTATGATGCCACCTCGCCGCGTAAAGTAACCCTGGAAAATGTAATTATTGAAAACATGACGTCTTTGGGAATTTATGCCCAAAACTTTGTGCTGGATGCCGTAAATCTTCGGGTTTCCAACTGTGGTCAGGGCGGAGTGGCCTGTATTTTTGGTGGCGATTATGCCTTCACGCATTGCACCTTTGCCAATTACTGGCCCGGACAGGGACGACCCAATCCTACCCTGCTGGCCGGCAACGGATTCAACCGCAACGACACCCTGTATGCCAACGACCTGAAATTGCGCGTATATAACACGGTGGTTACAGGTAACCAACTCAACGAACTGGTAATTGACAGCGTAGGCGGAACCGTGTTTGACTATCTGTTTGAAAACAGTGCCCTTACCTTAGACAATAAATTCGTTACCCCCGAAAACCGGTATTTCGACATTATCAAAAATGCCAACCCCCAGTTTAACGGGCCATTTTGGAACGATTACCGGCTGAAAGAAAATTCACCTTTATTAAATAAAGGAAACCTGCAACGCACCCAACAAAACCTGAAAGCCTGGTTCGATTTGGAAGGCAAAAACCGCCTACAGGACGGCAAACCCGATATAGGGGCTTTAGAAAGGTAAATTTATCGCAATACAAGCTCATTTTTACCCTATTGGGCAAAAATTGTAAATTCATACACATTTTTATGTGTATTGAACTATGTACTTGATATTCAATAAGATATTATACAGATGTTAAAAAGGATTGATTTTGTCCGGAAAAGGAAAAAATTTATCCCTTAATTTAGCAAAACCAAATTCATTTGAAAACCCTATGAATTTTAATCTTCTAATTAACTGCATTTTACGACCAAACTTTCGAAATAGAAAGAGCAAATCACATGACAATTTGTGTGGGGTTGGTTTGATTGTCAATCCCAAAACCGTTTACATGCTTATAAATAAAAGGAGGTGTCCGTCGTAAACTGACACCTCCCCTTTGATTTACTTTCAAAATGCGAATCCCGAAAGTAATTCAAAGGTAAGGAAAGAAAACTGTTTGGAGGGGTTTTACCCCAAATTGAACGAGCGGCACAAGCCGCAAAATAGTATTAAACAGATTTTTTAATGTAAACTTTTGAAAACATGAAGAAGTATTTGATATTAGCTGCTGCAATTGTATTGATAAGTGGCTGCAAAAAAGACATAAACGAAAACAGGGATTTGCAAACAAAGTCAGTTCCTGATTCAGGTGTTTCAGTTATTGATGGAAGGTTGGCTTTCAAAAATGTTGAAACCTATGATTTATTTATTGAAAGATTATTGGAATATCAGACAGAAGATTTGGATAAAATCGAAAAAGATATGGGTTATGTTTCATACAGAAGCCAATTGGGAGAAGATTTCAATAACCCCGAAGTATCAATGACTGAAGATGATATTTTTGGGTTATTGATTAACAAGGATGGCCTGATTCAGATAGGGGATTCTGTATTTATAGCTTTCAAAGAAAATGGCGAAAACAAAGCGTATATGGCTGTTTATCCCACCCAGCAAAATCTTAACGATTTAATAAATAGGAAGCTAACCAAATATGTTATTGATGTGTCGGGCACATCTGTTTATGAAAATGAAGCTAATGATGACAAGTCATATAGCTTGGATTGTAGAGCATGCAGAATTCCTGGGAAAAAATTTGAACATGTGCAACAGTCAACAGCCTACTCGAAATATACTATAACTGGCTCTAACCTTCAAAGTCAAGATAGATGGTATACTTCTAAAGTAGCTCTTGAGGTTTGGCCTTTTTATAATGCTTTATATACAGTTATAAAACATCATAAATCGAACACAGCATTAGTATCACAAGGTAACGGAGGCTGGTTGCGTATAAATGGCTGCGGTGCATACATGATAAAAAGAAATGGCAAATGTTATGTAGACACAAAAGCACCCTTTTTACCCGCCAGTGGAGTATCTAAGTTGCGCTATAATTTTTATGGAGGTAGCAAATGTATTAGAGATTATCGTACGTGGGTATTTTATAGGGTAAAGTACTCGCCAGACAATGGGCCGACAGAAGAAAGAAATTTGCAGCCGGCGAATGATCCCGCTATTCCATGGAGAGGAGACGCGCCAGACTATACAATAAACAATGATTGCAATCCGGCGAATGTAGGGGGATAAGAATGAAAATCAAAACAATAATATTCGTTTCAATGCTGATTTGTACATCCATGCTTTGCCGTGCGCAGAGCATGGATGTATATTGGGCGCCCGGGCTTACCTTAAGTTGCGCCCAAATTGTAAGCAAATCACCAAACGTTATATCAACAGGAAGATTGGCGCCGCAATTTCAAATCGGAAATGTTGGCTTAAGGTTTTCACCATTTAAGAACGCAGGACATAGTTTGGACGTTGATTTTTTAATATGGCATACTGTCGTGTCACAAGTCAACTATAAAGCTCTTTTTGCAGACCAGCTTGTTGAAGGGGGTGGGAGTACAACCATGATTTATAATGGATTTAGTCTTGGTTACAGTTATAATGTTCAACTCTCACCACGGTGGAGATTTTATCCTATGGTAAAGCTAAATTTTCTTTTTACCAACACTAGCCTTGCTGGTGGTACATCTAGTTCCCCTCCTTTTGTCCTTACAAGTGAATTATCCGGTCAAAGCTATGATGTTAGATTTTTTGATAATACTATGGATATGGCGCCTTACGCGATCGTTGATCCTACAGTTTCTATAGGTGGAAGGTTCACATATCACACAAAGAAGCGTTTCTTTTTACTGTTCGGAGTACAATATTATCGGGGCTTTAGGGATCAAGTTTTTGCTAATCAACGAATGGAGGATATTAATACTGGAGAACAGCTGGTTTATGTCAATACCAAAAGTAAAAACAGCAATCTGACCATTGAGTTTGGATTTGGCGGAAGAATATCTTTGCCCAAACGAAAAGACAAAAAATGATACAAGAGCCATGAGCTTGCAGATGCCATATATTTAAACAGCGAATGGAAAGTCATACGATATAAATAGTCCATATGTTTTTGCACGTGGTTCAAATTTATCGTTTATGTCAACCTTTACAATTTTATGCTACAACTTCACTCAAAAGAAATTTTACCGCGATTGAGAACTGATGTGATATATAGCCGCCAAACCGTAGAAGAGGATCTGTGGGAAATAAGCGGACTGCCGCAACCCAAAAGTGGCCCGGGAGGAGGGTGTCCTACGGTGGCTCAGTATTCCGGGACGGAAAGACAGCTATATAACGACAAGGCTAATTTACATTTTGGACAAACGGGCTGTCAAGGTGAGCAGCCTAAAGATTTAATCGTAAGATCAAAGGCAAGATATGAAAGGTATGGGATTCTTTTTGAGCTATATATACATGGCTGGGAGCAAAGAGGTCAGAGTAATAATGACTTTTCATGTAATCAAATTAAGATTGAAATCCCTACCCTAGCGTATAAGGGTAACAACTTATCTGCGGTAGGTCCAGTTTCTCTTTATCCTACTCCGGCAATTGGTGGTTTTAAAGTTAAGCTTAAGCCTTATTCTAAGACGAGAAGGTTGTGTTATTTTTACTTGAACGGGAGAGTCGGAAGTTTAAAAGGTTGGCCTAATTGGCAATTTACACCTTTTGCTCCTGTTAGATTTAATTATACACCTTAATGAAATCATTTTTCATATCATCATTAATGAGCATACAGGTCTTTTGCCTGTATGCTCAAAATGTGCTAAAATTGCGATCTGGCATAAGTGGTTTAGATGTTCCCGTTTTTAACTCTTCCAGGTTAAATGAAGAATTCACAATTGACAATCCTCACTATAGCTCAAGGAAATTAAATAAAGTTTATCCATGGGCTGACTTTCATTTCTTTATTGATTTTGAAAGAAATCAAAAGTTTACTATCTCGACTGGATATATAAATTCAGGAATAGGGGCGGGTTTTAAATATATTTACAAAACCGAGCCTCAATATTACATTTCACCTGAAGGATTTAAATATCCATTTGGTTCAGGATATGGAAATTTTTATTCATCATATACCATTCATAAAATACCTTTAATTTTTAGTTATAGAATTTTTGACAATAGAAATCAGTGTAGGGAAATTAACCACAAAAAGCTATTTATTCAGCCTGATTTGCTCACCGGAGTTTCTCTAATGCTAATGGGTAATAATTTTGATAAATACATTAGCTATGATATTCCAATTGAGAACCAATTTGTGAACCATAACAATGACAGTATCACTTTAAACTATACAAGAATGTCATATAATAAAACAGGAGTTGGTCTTATGTTTGGCATGAATTTAAGATTGAAAAATCAGAATCATGAATTTTGCACACTGACAGCATATTATGAACAAGGGTTAATTTATCTCTTATCCCTTGAACAAATAGGCACAATAAATAATGAATTTAAATTTGTAGATAATGTAAGCAGTTTGGGGTCAGCTTTCTCATTGCGTCTCACCTTCCCCGTTTTCTCTTACAACTTCACCCAAAAGAAATTTTACCGCGATTGAGAAAATAAAAAAGGCTGTCGATTGACAGCCTTTTTGTTAATTATTGGGTATGTATTTATTGAAATACGTTACGTTTTACCATTTGACCGCTCGCCTGATAAAGCACTTCTACGTGTGTATTCCCGGTGAGGTATTGGTATTCGTACAGGGTCACTCCATCCGGATAATCGCGCTTGGCCACTCCTTCAAACGTAAAGTTTGAAAAACGGGCTTCCATATCCTGAAGCGCCGGAGCCGGAACCTCTGCCTTAGCCAAGGCCGTTTCGGTAAACTGAAGCACAGCCTGAGCATCATACACCATATACATCTGTTTGCCGTTTTGCGTAAAGCCGGCTTTCCATAATGAGCCTTCGGCAGTGTAAGTTGCATTTACGCCCGGCATAGCCTGATTAAAGGCCGTTTTGACGGCTGCAGGAACCGTTGAAGGGGTTTGCGAAAATAAAAATCCGGTGAGTGAGAAGGTAAACAACAGGGTGAATAAGCCTTTTTTCATGATAAATCTGTTTTTTAACAATTATTCAAAGTTAATCTTTTTTTCAAAACACCAAAGGTTTTGACAATTTTTAGGCCAAACCGGCCAAAAAATTAAAAATATCCACCCCATCCGGATAGTCACTCAGCCCGGGAGACTGGGTTTTGCCGGGAGGAACCGCCCGGGGAAACAGTTGGGTATTCAAACTTGAAACACACTGTATCTGCTGCTCATCCTGCATCAACCTTTCTTTCAACTGCTCCGGGGAATCATAGTATTCATAAAAAACGGTACCCACGGGAGCTCCGCTCGCCGGATTTTCTTTGAACAGAAAAATTCCGTTGTCGTAAAAAGAATCGCCATTCAGCAAAAACATAGAACGATGATACTCGTAGTTGTTTACGTATTTGTGGTTTTCCATCAGATGCGTAAATGATTCAAGGCGCTGGAGAAGGGGTACAAAATCATACCCCCGGGGTACAAACAGTTTGCTCACATTGCGGCAACCCATTCCGTAAAAAGTAGAAATATCATCGCCAAGTGATTTAAAGTCTTCCTCTTTTTCATCACCCGTAATAACGGCTACGGAGGTTCTGTTTTTGCGGATTACATGAGGATAGGTGCCAAAATAATATTCAAAATAGCGCGAAGAATTGTTGCTTCCCGTGGCAATTACCGCATCAAACGATTGGCTGATTCTGTCCTGATCAAAATGTATATAGGGCTTTAATGCCGGCTCCAGTTCGGTAATTTCAGCCGCCAGAAAAGGAAGCCAATACGGGTCTGATGAAGAAAGTTTGCCCACAAAATGAAACCCGGAAAGCACCACACACATAAAATCATAAAAATTTACTGCGGGAATATTTCCGGCCATGATTACGGCAATGGTTTTATTGCGATTGCCTTCAAAAGCGGTGGCATAAGGCGCCAATGCTTCGCGAATGGATTGTTCATCCAACAGGCGGGCTATGCCTTTCAGTGCCATTATTTGATTTTCGGGCGTAAACCATCCGTTTTCGGCGGTTGATTTTTCCACCGTTTTGCGCCAATGCCCGGGCAGGCTTTCCAACGTGCCGTCCCACTTTTCCGTAACCGACTGAATATCTTTGCCCAGCTGAACAAACAGACTGATTCTGCGTTCCATTTCCATTTGAATCCGTTTTTTACCTTTGCAAAAGTATTCAATAGTTCCTACCGCAAGGTAAAAACGGGAACTGACCACATAAACGAGTTGAACTGAAATGGCAATTATAATAACCGAAGAATGTATCAATTGCGGGGCCTGCGAACCCGAATGTCCGAATAATGCAATTTACGAAGGCGGAGTAGAATGGCGGATGAGCGACGGCACTTCCGTTTCGGGTAATTTTACCCTGCGTGATGGCAAAAATGTAGATGCCGATTCCGTGCAGACACCCGTTTCCATGGATCTGTATTATATCGTGCCGGATAAATGTACCGAGTGTGTGGGATTTCATGATGAACCCCAATGTGCGGCCGTGTGCCCCGTAGATTGCTGTGTGGACGATCCGGATATCCGCGAAACTAAAGAGGAACTGTTTGCCAAAAAGGACAAACTGCATCTCTGATTCCTGCTAAATATCCTTAAATCGGGAATAGGGACCGGTTTATCCCGTTACTAAATGGTATGAAAAAACACCTGATTTTATGGCTTTTGATTTTTACCGGCATGTCCGGAATCAACTCATTTGCCCAACCCGTAAGCCTTAATAAACTGGCCTTGGAAGGTCAGGTGTTGCTGGACCGCAATATTCCCGATACGATAAAAATAACCGCCGCCGCCGATTTTATCCGCGATTTTGAATTGTATCTGAAGCGCTACGGACCCGATTCGGTGAATACCACAAGCCTCCCTTTCGTTTCCCGGTTAACGTCTCCCGATAAACTGACTGATGTATTCACCTGGAATCTGAAACGGGCAGAAGATTCTTTTATTCACTATGGCCTTGTGCTGAACAAGAACAAAAAAACCGGGGAAACAAAACTGTTTCGCCTCGAAGACAAAGGAGAAACCATCAAAAATCCCGAAACGAAAAATCTTGGAAAATCAAGCTGGATGGGCTGTCTGTACTATTCACTTACCGATATTTCCAAAGGCAAAAAAAAGATGTATCTCTTATTGGGATATGGAGGAAATACGCCGCAGGTACGCCGCAAAGTGGCTGAAATTATCTCATTCAATAATGTGGGCGATATACAGTTGGGGGCACCCATTTTTCAAAAAGAAAACAAAACATTTAACCGGGTTGTACTCGAATACAATGCAAAAGCCACCGTATCGCTTAAATATTTTCCCGAATCATCCCTGCTGATATTTGATTTTCTGGTCCCCGTTTCAGATATATATCTGGGTAACCCTGCATTTTATGGACCCGACGGTTCGTACAACGGATTTCTGAAAAAAGGAGGAAAATTCAAATTCGTGCAGGATGTGGATGCCCGAAACCCTACAGAAAATAAGGGAAACCGCACCAAACAGATTGAGCGGAAACTGCCGCAGGGCAATTAATGTGTTGCCATTTTTTCTTCCATTTCCAACATCATGGGCAAAAACACATAGTCTTCAATGAGTGCGTGTTTGCGGAGTTCTACGGCAAAAAGCTCCACCTGGGTAAGAAAAATACGGTAAGGAAAAGGTACTTCTCCCTCCACGGAATAGGATTTGATAATCCGGCTCACTTCGTCCAGTTCATCTTCAATGGAATGGTGATTTTCTTTAATAGTTTTAAGCGGTGAATTCGAAATCAATGCCTGTAAATCCGTGTTGGCAGCATGTGCATTCTGAGCACAAATCAACTGATAAGCATACGGGAAAAAATGAGTTTCCTCGGCCCGTATATGTTCAACAAGCTTTTCTTTATACTCGTTAAAAAACAGCGCCAAAGCTGATAACAGCGAATGTCCGTTTGGATATCGGGTAAAAACATGCAGCATGGATTGTTCAATCTCGGGCAGCAGTTTGGTTAAATAATACCGATGGGTAGCTTTCAGATAATTCAAAATCTGCAGAGGAGAATATTTGCGCATCTGTGGATAAAGCGATTCTTCCTCTTTGTCATAAAATTCCAGAATCAGTTCTATCAGACTGCGATCAAACTCTACCGCAGAACAGGGACCATCCTGGGCATACGAAGGCACATCAAGGCGTTCGGTAACCCGATTATATAATTGACTTTCAAAAGCAAGTTCGTCAAAAACGGAAGTATTCATATCCAGTATATTTTGTTCTGTCAAACTTGACGAAAATCTGCAGAGATAAAACTGATAATAATCAGGTTTGAGAAACCACAAATCATATATTCCTGTTTTTCTGCATATTAAATAAAAGTAGGAATCAAAAATTCACATATTTAAGGGATATTAGAACACATTTTCCTGTTTAAAAATACGATACAAATCACCTTGCTTCCTTTCAAATTTGGTTAGCTTTGAGCCCGAAAAACAAACAAACATGAAAGTGCATAATTTTTCGGCAGGTCCGGGAATCCTTCCCGCTGAAGTGCTTCAAAAAGCCTCGGAAGCCGTAATCAATTTTGACGGACTGAATCTTTCCCTTCTGGAAATTTCGCACCGTTCGGCCAACTTCGAAGCCGTAATGGACAAAGCCCGCGCCCTGGTAAAAGAATTGACCGGATTGGGCGATGAGTATGAAGTGCTCTTTTTGCAGGGAGGAGCCAGCATGCAGTTTCTGCAGGTTCCCATGAATCTGATGAAAAACGGCGGCAGCGCCGCTTACGTGAACACGGGAGAATGGGCAACCCGCGCCATTAAAGAGGCCAAAATGCTGGGAAATTGTGAAGTAATTGCCTCTTCGGAAGACAAAAACTTCAATTACATTCCAGAAGGATTCCACGCACCGGCCGGCACCGATTATTTACATATCACCTCCAACAATACCATTTTCGGAACGCAGTATCACGCCTTTCCGGAAACGGACGGTTTATTGGTTTGCGACATGTCTTCGGATATTTTCAGCCGCAAAATGGATTTTTCAAAGTTTGACCTGATTTATGCCGGTGCCCAAAAAAATATGGGTCCCGCGGGAACCACATTAGTCATCGTGAAAAAAGAGATTTTAGGCAAAACAGGCCGTCAGATTCCGACCATGTTGGATTATCAGGTGCACATCAAAGGCGGAAGTATGTATAACACCCCTCCCGTTTTTCCTATTTATGTGAGTATGCTTACGCTGGAATGGTTGAAAAATAACGGAGGATTAGCCTGGATTGAAGGCGTAAACCGCGCCAAACAGGAATTGTTCTATAACACGGTGGATAGCCTGCCGAATGCGTTTCGCGGTACGGCGGCCAAAGAAGACCGTTCGTGGATGAACGCCACCTTTGTACTTACCGATGAAAGCAAAGACGCTGAATTTGCAGCCATGCTCAAAGCGGCAAATATAAGCCAATTAAAAGGCCACCGCAGCGTTGGCGGCTACCGCGCCAGTATGTATAACGCCCTTCCGTTGGAAAGCGTGCAGGTGCTGTGTGATGTGATGAAAGAATTTGCCAATAAATACGCATAAACATTCCCATGAAAAAAGTATTAGCCAACGACGGAATTGACGCCGCAGGAAAAGCCATTCTGGAAAAGGCCGGATTCACCGTAATTACGGAAAAAGTAGCGCAGGACCAACTTGCCGATTATCTCTTCAATGAAAAAGTCGCTGTTCTGCTTGTGCGCAGCGCCACCACGGCCCGTGCGGAACTCATTGATCAATGTCCCGATTTAAAAATAATCGGCCGTGCCGGCGTGGGTATGGACAATATTGATGTGGCCTATGCCCGCGAAAAGGGAATCAAAGTACTAAATACGCCGGGGGCCTCATCGCAATCGGTAGCGGAATTGGTGTTTTCCCATTTATTTACGCTATCCCGAAAACTGCATGTGGCAAACCGCGAAATGCCAGAAAAAGGCACCACGGAATTTGGCGGGCTGAAAAAGACCTGTTCCGAAGGCATTGAACTCAAAGGAAAAACCTTGGGTGTAATCGGTTTCGGACGTATCGGTCAGGCTACGGCCACCATGGCTTTAGGGCTGGGAATGAATGTATTGCCCTATGACCCGTTTGTGGAAAAAACGGTGTTGGAAATTGACTTTTTTCACACCGACGATACCTTCTCCATTGAATACCATACCGTGCCACTGGAAGAAGTCATTGCCAAAAGCGACTTTCTGACTTTACATGTACCCGCTTCCAAAGACGGTAAACCCCTGATTGGGGAAGCCGAGCTTGCGAAAATGAAAGACGGGGTAATTTTGGTGAATACGGCACGCGGCGGGTTAATAGACGAACAGGCGTTGTTGGATGCCTTAAACAACGGAAAAGTTCGCGGGGCGGGATTAGATGTATTTGTGGGCGAACCCCAACCCGACAAAAGACTGTTAAACCATCCGAAAATTTCGGTCACTCCCCACATAGGCGGAAGCACGGCAGAAGCACAGGAACGTATCGGTATCGAATTGGCTGAAGCGGTTGTGGCGCAGTTTTAATTAGCCTCTCTCCAGTACCTTAGGTACCCGAAAATAGTCGGAGTCTTTTTTGGGTGCGTTTTTCAGGGCTTCGTCGTGGGTCAGTGTCTGAACCACTTCATCCTTACGGAGTGCATTAATTTCATCCGTCATATAAATTAACGGCTCCACGCCTTCCGTGTCCAATGCATTGAGTTTTTCCATGAAGGATAAAATTTTATTCATATCCCCCAAAAGTGTGGCCTTTTCTTCCGAATTGAATTCCAGTTTGGCCAATTCGGCCATTTTATCCACCGTTTCTTCCGTTAATTTCATGATGCGAAGATAACGAATCACCGATAAATCAAAACATCAGCTCAAATATTGCGGAAAAGCGCATTCTGTTTGGAAAATTCACAACATTGAGTAAGTTTGTTACTCAATTAAGATGATAGAGGCCTTAATTACATCCAAAACCCGAATCCGCCTGTTGGTGAAATTCTTTTTGAATCCCGCCATGAGTGCGTATTTGCGCGAACTTTCAGACGAATTCGGTGAAAGCACAAACGGCATTCGGGTAGAACTAAACCGTATGGCCAAAGCAGGTATTCTGGAAACCCGTTCCGAAGGTAAAACCCTCTTATACAAAGCCAAAGTATCGCATCCGCTGTTCAATGAAATCAGCGGGCTGGTGGCAAAATACATCGGGCTGGACAAAATTGTGGAAGATGTGGTGCGTAAACTCGGTAAAGTAGATGCGGCCTACATTACGGGCGACTATGCCAAAGGAAAAGATACAGGCATAGTGGACTTGGTGCTGGTTGGCGATGTGGACAAAGCTTATCTGCTTACGTTGATTGAAAAAGTTGAAAATCTGATAAACAGAAAAATTCGTTTTTTGATTCTTACCCGAGAAGAGTCAGAAAACATATTAAATAAACCGGGGGCCATCCTGATCTGGAGGTCCTGATTATGCTGCCTTGGCAGTTGCTTCTCATCCTTTCGCCGGGACTGAGGAGGCGAAGCTTTGAAAAATGAATCCACATTATAAACTGTATACCGCCGAAGCGGGAAAAAAATCAAGGTATAGCCTGTTTTCAGCGCCATTCAAGGATTTGGCCGACTCGCAAGGCTTAGCCATGCGGCTCACTATCCGCGATATCAAAAGCTCATACCGGGGGTCATTTTTGGGCGTGTTATGGATTTTCATCACCCCGCTGATGAATACGCTGATCTGGATGATGCTGAATGTTTCGGGTGTGGTGCGTATTGCCGAAACCCCAATCCCCTACCCGGTGTATATTTTCACGGGAACCATGCTTTGGTCCGTTTTTACCGAAAGTTTACTTAGCCCGCTCAATCAGACCACTTCATCCAAAAGCATACTTTCCAAAATTAATTTCCCTAAAGAAGCGCTTATACTCTCCGGAATCTATAAAATTCTCTTCAACACGGGTATAAAACTAATATTGATGTTTGGCACCATGTTGATTTTGGGAGTATATCCCGACTGGCATCTGTTGTTTTTTCCCATTGCCCTTTTTTCATTGATGTTTGCGGGAACAGCTTTCGGAATGCTTGCCGCACCGCTGGGATTACTTTATGGCGATGTGGGTCGGATTATTCCCATGGCCACACAGGTACTCATGTACATGAGTCCGGTGGTATATGTGATGAAAGGGGAAGGCGTATTACAAAAAGTCATGGCCATAAACCCGCTTACCCCCTTGTTGGTGAATGCAAGAAACTGGCTTACGGGATTGCACTCCGAACAGATTTATTACTTTATCGGAATTAATCTGGTATTAATACCGGTATTTTTTGCCGGCTGGTTGTTTTACAGAGTATCCATTCCAATCATTGTAGAGCGTTCGGGCTCATAAAAATATGCAGGAAGAAGTACTGATCCGGGCGGAACATGTTTCCAAAAAATTTTGTCGCGACCTTAAAAAAAGTTTGTGGTACGGCATGCAGGATTTGGGAAAAGCGGCTGTTGGGATATCTCCTTCACAGCAGTTAAGACCGCATGAGTTTTGGGCGGTTAATGATATTTCGTTTGAAGTAAAACGGGGCGAATGCTTAGGGTTAATCGGTCATAACGGAGCCGGCAAAAGCACCCTGCTCAAAATGCTGAACGGACTGCTCACTCCCGACAAAGGAAGCATAGAAATGAAGGGGCGTGTGGGGGCACTGATCGAACTGGGCGCAGGATTTAATCCGATACTTACCGGAAGAGAAAACATCTTCAACAATGCCGCCATTCTGGGCTTTTCAAAAAAAGAAACGCTCGACAAACTTGATGAAATTATTGCCTTTGCCGATATAGAAGATTTTCTGGATACACCCGTACAAAACTACAGTTCGGGCATGAGGGTCAGATTGGGTTTTGCCGTGGCTGCACAGATGAAACCCGATATTCTGATTATTGATGAAGTGTTGGCCGTGGGCGACATGGGATTTGTGTTGAAATGCTTCAACCGCATGGACGAACTTTTGAAAGATACGGCCCTGATTCTGGTTTCACACAGTATGCCACAGATAGCCCGCATGTGTACTCAGGTTTTGCTTATGTCAAAAGGGCAAAATCAATACCTGAGCAACGATGTAAGTACAGGAATCACCCGCTATTACGAAATGTTCGGAGAAGAAATAAATTCCTTTTCCGAAGGAGAAAAAGTAGATCTTTCGGATATAACACTGCTTTCGGAAGGAAATAAAGGAACCCGAACGGAAAACTTATTGATGGATTATGCGGCTCCATTGGAAATTCAAATCGAAATTACCTGCCGCGAAGCGGTAGAATATATGTGGGTTTATCTGGCTTTTTACGATAAAGAACAACGCATTTTTGCCGAAGTCAATAATTTTACGGATGCCCTGACTCTTAAGCGGGTTGAGAATAAAGTGATTGTATCGGCATATATTCCTTCACTTCCCTTTGCGCAGGGCGCATATTCTATCAGTGTAGGCATCGGCGAAGAACAAAACGGAGCCAGAAGAACTTTACTCCGAAGTCAGTCGGCTATTTATTTCACGGTACACGGTAAGCATCACGGTTGGGCGCCCATACAGTACGAACCCGAATGGAAGCTGTTATAGATACTATTGCATTTTCATGATTTCCAAATTTCATAAATCGCACCAAAAGTTTTTAGAAAGTGCTTTTGCATTTAACGGAGCCAAACATACCACGGCTTTTGTGAAACAATGGCTGAAGGAACAGAACGAAAAAGTGTATGTGAAGGTGGAAAAGATTCCCTTTTCCCAATTAGAAAAATGGGAATTCCGAAACGGTGCTTTGCGCCACGAAAGCGGCAAATTTTTCAGTATTGAAGGGATACAGGTAGAAACCAACTGGGGCCCTGTATTATCTTGGGAACAGCCCATTATCAATCAGCCCGAAATCGGTTATCTGGGCTTTATCGTGAAAGAATTTAACGGGGTATTGCACTTTTTGATGCAGGCCAAAATAGAACCGGGGAATATTAATTACGTGCAGCTTTCGCCCACCATACAGGCCACCAAAAGCAATTACACCCGTGTACACGAAGGGAAATCCCCGTTATACCTGGAATATTTTGTAAACACCCCTCCTGATGAAGTGTGGGTAGACCAGTTACAATCGGAACAGGGGGCTCGTTTTCTCAAAAAAAGAAACCGAAATATCATCATTCATGTAAATGAGAATATCCCTGAATATGAAAATTTTATTTGGCTTACCCTGGCGCAGATAAAAGAACTGGCCCAATTCGACAATCTGGTGAATATGGATACCCGGACAGTAATTTCGGGCATAACCTTCGGGAATTTTGATGTCGATTCCTTTATGCAGTCACATCAACTTTCAGGGATAGAATCAGCCCTTTTGAAATCGGCATGTAACAACGAAAACGAGCTGAACAGCTTCGATTATATCCTTCGTTTTGTAACGCGACACAAGGCGGGATATGATATATCCATAACATCCGTTGCGCTCGACAAAGTGAAAAACTGGCAACAGGACGCATATAAAATTCATCACGCAGAAAATAAATACTTTAATGTGATAGCCGTTCGGGTAGAAATTGGGAACCGTGAAGTGGTGCAATGGACACAACCCATGATTGAACCGGCACAGGAAGGTATTTGTGCGTTTGTGTGTAAAGAAATCAATGGGATTTTACATTTTGCCGTGCAGGCAAAAATGGAATGCGGAAATTTTGATGTCATAGAATTTGCACCTACTGTTCAATGCCTGACCGGAAACTATAACAACGAAAATTCGCTGAAAACACTTCCTTTTTTAGATTATGTGTTGAAAGCAGACACAAAACAAATCATCTTCGACACATATCAATCCGAAGAAGGCGGTCGCTTTTATCGCGAACAAAACCGCAATGTAATGGTATTGGCAGGTGATGAAATTCCGGTAGAATTGCCGGAACATTTTATCTGGATGACTTTGCAACAATTGCAGACATTCATACGGTTTAATAATTACATTAATGTGCAGGCCCGGAGTTTAATTTCGGCCATCCGTTTTAAACATGAATCATAAACCATGAGCAGACCTGTAAGAATCGGCGTGTTAAGTACGGCTTCCATAGGAAAACGATTTGTAATTCCTGCCATACAAGAGCTTCCCGAACTTTTTTCTTTTGCAGGAATTGCTGGTAGAAACATTGATAAAACAAAAGCATTCGCAGAAACTCTTGGTGAAAACATAGCCTATTATGGCAATTATGACGATTTGATAGACGCCCAAAAAGTAGATGCGTTATATATTCCCCTGCCTAATGCAATGCATTATGAGTGGGTGAAAAAAGCATTGGAAAACGGAATTCATGTATTGGTGGAAAAATCATTAGCGTGTAGTGTATCAGAAGCTGAAGAATTAGTCGATTTAGCCGAATCTAAACACCTGGCCCTGATTGAAAATTTTCAATTCCGATTTCATCCCCAGACTCAATTCATACTGGATACGCTTAAAAAGGGCGTAATTGGCGATATCCGCTCGGTGAAAAGTTATTTCGGCTTTCCTCCATTTCAAGAGGATGATAACATCCGCTATCAACAAACATTAGGCGGCGGGGCATTATTGGATGCCGGTGCTTATCCGTTAAAAATGTCGCAACTGCTACTGGGATTTGACCTTCAGGTATGTTCAGCCGTATTAAACACTCAGCCTGAACGCGAAGTGGATATATGGGGTGGAGCCTTTTTAAAACAAAATAATGGTGCAGCCTTTTCGCAAATCAGTTTTGGTTTTGACCATTTTTACCAATGCAGTTTAGAAATTTGGGGAAGCCAGGGGAAATTAACCGCAGAACGCATATTTACCGCACCGCCGGGATTTGAAGCCGAAATAAAAATAGAAACATCGAAAGGAACCGAACTCCATAAAATATCGGCAGCCAATCATTTCAAAAATATGCTGGCACATTTTTATAGATTAATTACAAAAGGCGAAGGGCTTGAGATTGAATACCTGCATAACAGAACACAAGCCCGTTTAATTGACGAATTACGCAATACATCACATGAGCAATAAACCCATTTTTGTTACCAGGGCCTCATTGGCTCCTTTAGAAGAATATACAGAAATATTAAAAGGAGTATGGGAAAGAGGCATCCTTACGCATAACGGTCCATTGGTTCAGCAATTGGAAGCCGATATATGTGCAGAGTTAAATCTATCTCATTTTGTAGCCGTTTCTAACGGAACCATAGCCCTTCAAATGGCCATTAAAGCCCTGGAACTGCAAGGCGAAATTATCACCACGCCATTTACCTGGATTGCCACGGTTAGCGCCATAAAATGGGAAGGCTGCACCCCGGTATTTTGTGATATCGACCCGGAAACCCTCAATATTGACCCCGCTAAAATAGAGGCATTAATAACCGATAAAACGGTGGCCATTATGCCGGTACATGTTTTTGGTGTACCCTGCGATGTAGATGCCATTCAGGCGATTGCCGATAAACATGGACTTAAGGTGATTTATGATGCGGCGCATGCCATAGGTTCAACATATCAGGGAAAAAGCATATTGGAATTTGGTGATATATCTGCTACCAGTTTACATGCCACCAAACTGCTGAATACTGCTGAAGGAGGCGGTTGTATAACAAAAAATAAAGGGCTGTTTCATAAACTTCAGCGTATCCGTTTTTTCGGACACAGCGACGATAAAACAGACATTGTGGAGGACGGATTCAACGGTAAGCTGACCGAGGTGCACGCCGCATTGGGACTGGCCAATCTGAAATACCACAAACAGGTTGCAGAAGACCGTAAACGGAAATACAACCTGTATCTGGAACTGTTGCAGAACAATCCCGAACTTACTTTTCAAAAATCAAAAACCGGGGAATGCAATTACTCCTATTTCCCGGTTATATTTGAAAGTGAAGAAAAACTGCTGAAAACTGAAAATAAACTGAAAGAAACACAGATTTATCCCCGCAGGTATTTTTACCCATCGGTGAACACTTATACCAAAGTGGTTCCTTATCAACCCTGCCCGATTTCGGAAGATATTTCAAAACGGATATTGTGTTTACCGCTTTATTGGGAACTGAAAGAGGAAGACGTGCAACAAATTATACAAATAATCAATTCTTAGTCCATGAAGCTGGCAGTAATGCAGCCATACCTATTTCCTTACATCGGATATTTTCAATTGATAAATTCTGTAGATAAAATAATTATGTACGATGATGTAAATTATATTAAAAATGGGTGGATAGATCGAAATAGAATTTTAGTAAACAGTAATCCAATATATTTCAAAGTTCCCTTAAAAGATACTAGTTCATTTAAAAAAATATGTGAAACAGAAATTAATTACGCAATCTACAGTAAATGGAAAGATAAATTATATAAAACCATAGAATTGTCATATAAAAAAGCTCCGAATTATAAAAATGTATTTGAATTGATAACAGAAACCTTTGAAAAAAAATATATGAACGTAGGTCAACTTGCTACACAATCAATTAATAACACTTCAAAGTATTTAGGAATAAAAACAAAAATTGAAATAACATCAACAATATATAAAAATGAAAGTTTACAGCGGACAGAAAGGCTTATAAATTTTTGTAAAATTGAAGGAGCGAAAACATATATTAATTTAGTTTCTGGAAAAGAGTTGTATGACAAAAATAATTTTAATATACGCCAAATTGAATTAAATTTTATTTCACCAATGCTAAATGAATATAAACAACTTAAAAATACTTTTATTCCAGGATTGAGTATTATAGATGTAATGATGTTTAATTCAAAAGAAGAAATAACTTATATGCTAACTCAATATAAATTAATCAAATGAGCAAAAAGGAAAGTATCGGCGGGTACTTAAGTCTAGAATTAAGCAATTTAAACACATTATACCATGATAATGCATATGCATTAAATACAGGAAGAAATGCACTTGAACACATCTTAAGATGCAAAAACTATAAACATGTCTATATTCCATTTTTTACTTGTGAAGTAATTCTTGAGCCTTTTATTAAAACAAAAACACCATACTCATTTTACCATATAAATAACTGTTTTCAACCTATACTAGGACAAATAAAATCATATGATGCAATACTTTATACAAACTACTTCGGTTTAATGAATGATGATATAGAAAAACTATCTAATAGATATTCAAATTTAATTATCGACAATTCACAAGCATTTTATGACTACCCCTTAAGAAATAATCCTACATTTTATAGTCCCCGAAAATTTTTTGGAATAAGTGACGGAGGATTTTGTTATAATGCTGAAGAAATCCCTATAGAAAAATATAAAATTGATTTTTCTTATAAAAGGTTTTTGCATTTGATAAAATCTATTGACACGGGAAAAGAAGATTCTTACCAAGAATATTTATATAATGAGGACCATTTGAAAAATCAAAAGGTGAAGATTATGTCAGCTTTGACAAGAAATATTTTGAAATCAATACATTTTGAAAATATTAAAAATAAGAGAAATTCAAATTTTAATTTTCTTCATGAAAATTTAAAAGATTATAATTTGCTTACTGAATTGATAGATTACAAATCTCACCATTGTCCAATGGTATATCCATTTATGGTAGAAAATGGTACGGAATTAAGAAAATATCTCATTAATAATAAAATATATACAGCACAATATTGGTCTAATGTAAAGGATTGGACTGAACCAACATCTAATGAATATATATTTACTGAAAATATTATTCATATTCCTATAGATCAAAGATATAATTTCAAAGATTTAGAAATAATTCAAAATTTAATTTATGAATATTTACGGAAAACTTGTTAAAATGAGAGCCATTGAAAAAGAAGACCTGGTGCTTTTGAATAAATGGGCCAACGACCCAGAGATTCAATACTGGCTGGGGGGGTGGCATTTTCCTACCAATATGGAAGATCAACAAAAATGGTTTAATTCATTGTCAGCCAATTCAAAAGATCAACGTTTTATTATTGAAACAGAAGAGCTGGGTATAATTGGTACTGCAAATCTTGTTGATATTAACTGGAAAGACAGAAACGCTTTTCATGGCATGTTATTAGGAGACAAAGATACCCGTGGCAAAGGGTATGCCTTTGATACAGTGATGACAATCATGAAATATGCTTTTGAAGAATTAGGTTTGGAAAGGCTAGACGGATCAATTATAGATTATAATAAAGCATCTATTAAACTATATACTGAGAAGTGCGGATGGGAAATTGAAGGAACAAAAAGAAGGTGGTATTTTCGAAATGGCAAATTTTGGGATAAGCTAATTGTTGGAATAACAAAAGATAAATATAATGAAATATTTAATTATTAATTATGGACTTATTTAATAAATTATTATTTAAGATATTATGGCAGTTAAAAAAATACTTTGAAAAACATGCTATTAAAAACTTAAAATCAATATATAATATTCACGATAGCGTTGAAATATTTTATCCTATAATTTTTAATGGTAATATTTCTATTGGTGAAAATACATATATCATGCATTACTGTGAATTTATTACAGGGGAGAATTCAAAAATAACAATTGGTTCAAATTGTGCAATAGCAAAAAATGTTACAATCAGAAGCTTAACACATGAACAAAATAAACCACTATATAGAACAAAAAATTTAAAAGAAAAAGATGTATTTATTGGAGATAATTGTTGGATAGGCGCAAATGTTTTTATAAAAGAAGGGGTAACAATAGGTAGTAATTCTATAATTGGAGCCAATTCAGTTGTGACAAAATCATTTCCTGAAAATTCTATAATAGGTGGTGCACCTGCCATATCTTTAATGAAAAATGTTTGATAATACTGAAATACCTGTTGTAAGTATCTGCTGTATTACATATAATCACAGTAAATTTATACGTGACTGCATTCAAGGTTTTTTAATTCAAAAAACATCGTTTCCAATAGAAATCTTAATTTTCGATGATGCATCAACAGATAATACAGCAAATATTTTACAAGAGTTTACCTTAAATAATGAAAATATTATTCTCTTTTTACAAAGCGAAAACCAATGGAAAAAAAATAAATTTGGAATTAAAGACTGGTTATTACCAAATGCAAAAGGAAAATACATTGCCTTTTGTGAGGGAGATGATTACTGGACTGATCCGCATAAACTGCAAAAGCAGGTAGATTTTTTGGAAAGTAATTCAACATATATCGGTACGTTTCACCGGGCTCATTTTTTAAATGAACGAAATGGTGCCGATACGTGCTATCCTGTTTGGTATAAAGAAAAAGTAGAATTTACGGATGCACTTAGGGAATGGCTGATTCCTACAAATACCTTGATGTTCAGAAATACAAACGATTTTCCGTTTTCGCATTTTGAAAATAAATTAACGTATTCTGGCGACCGGCTTATGCATCTTTTGTTGACGGATAAAGGCCCGATTCATTATATGCATGAAACCATGTCGGTTTATCGAATCCACAATGCAGGAGCTACAGCCGATGCTTCCTATCATAATTACGAGGGCGAACTCCGATATTTTAAATTACTCACACTCGTCTGCGATGTCGTTTCACCACAAAATGCATTGAAAATTAAAGAATATATCTACAGACGAAGTCTGTTTTTATACAGAACCGGAAACGGTAAAAAGAAAAAAGAATTTGCACGTTTTTACTTAAAAAACGACTTGCATTCAAATTATCTAGGCAAAATTCACAACCTGCTTAAATGGCGGTAAAAGAACCTGTATTACTGATTATTTTTAATCGTCCGGATAAAGTTCGGGCGGTGATGCAGGCGATTTCGATATATGCTCCCGAAAAATTGTATATTACTGCCGACGGACCGAGAATAAATCATTCGGGAGATATTGAAAAATGTGAAGCTGCCCGAAAAGCCGCGTTGGAATCCATAACCTGGCCCTGCGAAGTAAAAACCCGTTTTCTGGATGAAAATATGGGCTGTGGACCGGCTCCGTCTTCGGGCACGACCTGGTTTTTTGAACACGAAGAAAGGGGTATCATTCTGGAAGATGACTGTCTGCCCCATCCTGATTTTTTTAATTATTGCAGTGAACTACTCGAAAAATATAAGGACCATACAAACGTCATGAAAATAAATGGCAACCTCTTGACAGAATTGCCTTCAAAAATTTCACATTCCTACTTTTTCTCAAAATTCAGTCAGGGCCCCGGATATGCCACCTGGAGAAGGGCCTGGAAACATTTCAGCTTTCAACTTCAGGAATATGATGCATTTAAGAATTCGGATATACTGGAAAAAATAAATCCAAACCGGTCTTTCAAAAAGTATTGGATTGAAAAATTCAATATTGTGGAATTTGGTCAGCGCGATATCTGGGATTATCAATGGGCATACGCCATCTGGAAAAATAACGGAATTTGCATTACTCCGGCGGTAAATCTGGTATCCAACATCGGATTTGATGAAGAAGGCACCCATACCAAAGGAGATTCTGTGCTGGGTAACAGAAAAACATTTCCCATTCTACCGCTGAAACACCCTGCTAAGGAGGAGATGGACAAGAAGAGAGATCAACATCTGTTTGAAAACATCTTTTTTGTTAAAGAGGAAAAAACGCCCTTGGTACAAAAGCTGAAAAATAAGCTGAGTGCGGCTTCTGCCCAATATTTTCAAAATGAAGAAAACCTTAAATTTCATCCCGAAAAAACAATCGGTTCTTATGCGTTTAATCAAAAAATATGGAAGTTTTATTCGGGTGATATTCTGAAAATTGAAAAAGAAGTGGTTTTAAAAAAATGGCATCTTTCGGTTAAACATTCCTTTAATAAACTACTCCTGTTTCATGAGCAATCCGGCCTTTTGGCCTCGGAAATATTTCGTTACCATGCCATCGAAAAAGCGGTAATATTCAGGGACAGTTTATCTCATATTCCCTATGAACTATTGGCTACTAATTTGAATGAGAATAACATTCCGTACAGTGAAATGGAATCAACTTCATTCAATGAACAAGGTGCACATTTTTTGGTGGGAATAGCAGAGGATAATTATGAAGAATTGTTCCAAAACCTTCACCAATGGCATGTGAAAGAAGCCGTATTGATACTCAGAATTAAAAAATCTTCGGCATTAAACATAAACACAGAAGGATTTACAATCAATTTCAGAGGGGTATATTATTCCAAAAGACCACTTATGTATCCATTTTTAGGCGATTCGGATACGGTGAATATTGTTTGTTTACATCTTAGCAAAAACTCAAACTGAAATGAAGTATGTTAATTTAGGTTGCGGAAACCGATATCATAATGATTGGATAAATTTTGATTTTATTTCAGCCGGTGCAGATGTTATTCCTTGTGACCTTACCCGCGGAATTCCCTTAGAAGATAATTCAACTGACGTAGTATATCATTCACACGTTCTAGAACATTTTACTAAAGAAGGTGGGGAATTTTTCATTTCAGAATGTTTTAGAATACTTAAACCCGGAGGCATAATCCGCATTGCGGTTCCCGATTTGGAAGGAATCACCAAATCCTATCTGGAATGTCTGGCTGATGTCAGAAACAAGCCGGACGAAAAAACGAAAGCCAATTATCAGTGGGCCGTGATTGAATTGATAGATCAATTATCCAGAAATCAGAGCGGCGGAGAAATGATTAAAATGTGGAAACAGGAAAATGTAGTGAATACGGATTTCATACAACAACGCATCGGAGATGAATTTGTAGCATTTCGCAACCAACTCCTTCAACCTGGAGAAAAAGTAATAGCTAAAACGGCTAAAAACACTTCGTTTACCGATAAGTTGAAACATAAGCTGATACTTATGCTGGGCGGAAACAACGGCATGAGCGAAAGCGAAAAAAAACAATACCAGACCGGCAAATTCCGCACGGAAGGCGAAGTGCATTTATGGATGTACGATGCGTATTCACTACAAAATTTACTTGAAAACATCGGTTTTAAACAAGTTCAAAAGACTACAGCCGATAAGAGTTTAATCAGTCAATGGGAAAAATATAACAGCCTGGATATTGAAAACGGCCAAACCCGAAAACCTGATTCCCTTTTTATGGAAGCTGTAAAACCGCTGCAATAACATGAGAATTCTGCATGTAAGCACCACCTTAGGAGGCGGAGCCGGAAAAGCGGCTCTCAGGCTACATGAAGCCCTATTGGATAGGGGTGTGGATTCTCATATACTTTGTAAAGATTTTGGCGGAGTTACCACCCGTAATGCACACCGGATTCAGTTTCAGCCCAATCGTTTTCAGCGCCTTGCCCACAAACTGGGTTCAACCTATATTCTCGAAAAAAATATTCGGAAAACAAAAGGAGCTACCCATTTTTATGAGTTTTTTTCCTTTGCTTCCAATGACTTAGATATAACCCGACACCCGGAATTTGAAAAAGCGGATATTATCCATTTGCATTGGGTAGGCAATTTTTTCGATTGGGAGCGTTTTTTCACTTCACACAACAAACCTGTATTTTGGTCATTGTGCGATATGAATCCTTTTACCGGCGGATGTCATTATGCCGACGGATGCAATAAATATACAGACACATGCAGCTCTTGCCCTCAGTTAAGAGGTACGGAAAACGAACAAAATGCTGCGTTGAATCTTTCCTATAAAATGAATTCGCTTCAGGCTTTCAAAGGGAAATTATATCCTGTAGCAGCCGCCCATTGGATGAAAAATCACATGGAGAATTCGGTGCTTTTTAAGCCATTACATATTGAAGTTATTCCACACGCTTCGGACGAGAAAATATACCGTCCTACAGATAAACACTTTTGTAAAAGTGTGTTTAATGTGCCCGAAAACAAAATCCTTTTTCTCTTTTTGGCCGATAATACGGACATTAAACGAAAAGGTTTTGACCTCTTGTTAGATGCCTTAAAACTCATCGATACAGAACGGGTACATTTTTTAATCGTGGGCCATGTAAGTTCAAAAATGAACCTTCCTGCAGAGCAATTCACCCAAACGGGAATTATACGCGATGAAAGACTGCTCGCATTGGCCTATAACGCTGCAAATGCAATAATCATTCCTTCCAGAGAAGATAATCTGCCCCTTACGTTGATAGATTCTCAGATGTGCGGAGTGCCGGCTATAACATTTGACACGGGAGGAATGGCCGAACATATTATAGAAGGTAAAAACGGATTTAAAGCCGAAGAAATTACCGCAGCGTCTTTAGCCAATGCCATAAAACGAGCCATTTCCGGGTTAGATGAAATTAAGGCGGAGCCTTTACATCAACAGGCTATGGAAAAATTTGCCAAACCGGTTCATGCACAACACTATCTGTCGCTATACAAAAGGGTTTTAGAGAAATGATTATCGGAAACGGACTCATTGCGAATGCGCTCAGCAGTTTTAGAGAAAATCAGGATATTCTCCTCTTTGCATCAGGCGTATCCGATTCATCAGAAACCCGGGAGGAAGCTTTTCAACGCGAATACAATCTGATTGAGGACACCTTGAATAAGTATGCCTCTTTGCGTTTTATTTATATCAGCACATGCAGTATTTACGACGATTCACTTAAACACTCTCCTTATCTGCATCACAAATTAGCAATTGAAAAAAAAATTCAAGAGACTCATGCCGATTATTTGATTTTGAGACTTCCCAATATGGTAGGTCAAGGAGGAAATCCTAAAACCATGGTGAATTATTTTGTACATGCCATCAGAAATAACCAGAAAATACAGATTCAAAAATCTGCTTTTCGAAATCTGTTGGACTGTGAAGATTTGGAACCGGCATTACAAGCCATTCTAAACAATACATTTCATAACGAGATAATCAATATTGCCAATCCGATAAATTATCGGGTTTCAGACATTGTGCGCACGATTGAAAACTACCTGAATAAAAAAGCAGATATTGAATGGATTGAAGGAGGAGGAGAATATGAAATTACTCTTGAAAAAACCGGTGATATCCTGTTTAGCCTGAGAAAAGATTATGGGTTGAATTATTTAACCGAAATGCTAAAAAAATACATCCCGAATTGAAAAATCCTGTGCTATCTGTATTATTGATTGTGTTGAATAATAAGCAATTTATTGCGGCCGCCATTCAAAATTATCTGGATCAGCAATGTGCAGAATCTGAATTGGTCATCATGGATGGAGCCAGCACGGACGGTACAAAGGAAATTATAGAATCACAGGCAAAAAATAACCCGCAGATTCGCTGGGTTTCCGAAAAAGACAAGGGACAATCGGATGCCATGAACAAAGCCATCCGCATGGCAAAGGGTAAATACATCAGCTTTTTAAACGTGGATGATTTTTATGAACCCGGTACCCTGAACCAGATTCTTCAACTGATAAAAAGCGGAGAAACAGCCGAATTTATTGTGGGGAATTGTAATGTGTGGGACAGCGACGGGAAATTAATTTATGTAAACCGTCCTAAAAAACTCAAGCCCTGGCATATACTCAGCGGGAAATATTTACCCGTAAATCCTACGGCTTATTTTTACAAAAAATCCATTCATGATAAGGTTGGTTTTTACACTATGGAAAACCACTATAATATGGATGTTGAGTTTATTATTATGGCCTCTACGGTGGCGAAAATGAAATATTTCGACAGTACATGGGGAAATTTCAGGGTTCTGCCCGATACCAAAACAGGTTCTGATGCCGAAGCCGGAAAAATGTGGGAACGGAAAAATCAGCTTTTTGAACGCAAATTGAAAGAGTTGGGATTTTACATTTTCTTACGGACTAAATTATTCCTTTACTACCTGCATTATAAAAACGTATTTAAGAAAAAATGGCAGGCCGGCTGAAACAACTAGCCGAAAGGCTTTACCGTAGGAGATTGCGCAATGCCATGCTTCGAACCCAAGTTTGTATTATATCAAACGATTGTTGGGGCGGACAGCCCTATAAATATGCCGGAGTGGAATACAATACGCCTTTTGTCGGATTGTTTCTTACGGCACCCTGTTATATAAAGCTGTTAAATAAGCTGGAAGATCATATTAAAAGAAATCATTTGGAATTTGTACCCATTTCAAAATATGATTTTATCAATGCGTACAGAAATAAAAACAACCTCAATTATCCTATCGGTTTATTAAATGGGGAAATTGAAATTCAATTTTTACACTACCCTTCTGAAGCTGATGCTTTTGAAAAATGGAACAAAAGGGCACAAAGAATGAATTTTTCAAATCTGGCGGTAAAATTTGATGGTTCTAAAGATTTAGCGGGCCCTGATGAATGTACGACGTTTAGCCAAATGCCCTTCACAAAAAAAATACTGTTGAATAATTTCGAAAACAAAACAGGGTTATCCTGCGAAATAATCAGCCCCGAATGGCAGTCAGATGGTGCAAAAATGTTCAGATACTCCCTAAATTTATTTGACTTTAACACATGGATACAAACAGGTAATTTGGTTTCCAATCCTTTTCAACTTCTCTGTTATAAACACATTATTGCCCACACGAAAAATTTGTTATAGTTGAAAAAGGGGGTTTCCATATTAATTTCAACCTATAACGGCAAGGAAAAACTGCCGGCCACGCTGGAGGCTTTATCCCAATTAAAAACGAATCAAATCCCCGGTGTAGAGCTGATTTTGGTGGATAATGCCTCTACTGACGGAACAGCTGCGTACACCCAAGAAAAATGGAATACACTCGGCTATCCTTTTCCGTTGCTGATTTTGGAAGAAACCAAACCCGGTAAACTGAATGCGCAAGAAAAGGGATTTGCTCATGCTGCATACGAATATGTGATTACCTGCGATGATGATAATTCCTTTTTTTCGGATTATTTGGAGGTTGGATATTTATTGATGGAACAAAACCCGCAAATCGGAGTTTTGGGCGGACAGGGAATAGCCGTAAGCACAATTCCCATCCCGGATTGGTTTTCGGAATATGCCTATAATTTTGCCTGTGCTCCCCAAGCCCCCCAAACCGGCGAAGTAAGACCTATCCGCAATGTGGTATATGGCGCGGGTATGTGGGTGCGGATGAAAGGCTATCAAAAGGCAAAAGAAAACGGATTTGAATTTATTCTTGCTTCGCGAACCGGAAAATCATTAGCCACAGGCGGAGAAGACAGCGAACTCTGTTGGGCATTACGGTTTTTGGGCTACGAAGTGTGGTATGCCGAAGAATTGAAATTTTATCATCATATACCGGCACAACGATTAACCGAAAGTTACCGGCACAGACTTTTGGAAGGAATGCAGGCTAATGGTCCTCTTGGGAATATTTACATTCGGGTAAACAAGGGCGAATTCCCCGACAGAGTACATAATTTTTGGATTAAAGAATTGGTCTACACCCTGCTCTACACCCTGCAATTCCCTTTCAACAAAGCCATAAAGAATAAAAAAAGGGAATGGAAACGCATACAAATCAATCTTCGTTATTTTTTAAAAGAACGAAGCCAATATGACGAAAAAGTGAACGGGTTATTGCTGTATAAAAATTCATGTCAGAAGCACCCTATTTCTCTATAATTATTCCTGTGTATAACCGGGAAAAATATCTGGGTAGAGCCTTGGATTCGCTCATGGCACAGACATTCACCGATTTTGAAACGATAATAGTAGACGATGCCTCCACCGACTGGTCTGTGGAAATTGCCCGTCAACATCCTTTATTCCGTAAATGGATTATACAAAATGATATAAACCGTGAACGTTGTGTATCGCGAAACATAGGAATTCAGCAGGCAAAAGGAAAATATATCGGTTTTCTAGACAGCGATGATTACCACCTGCCCGATCATTTGGAAAAAATGTACGCCTTCATTCAGGAAAAAAGTGAACCCGAAGCCCTATTTTTTTCAAATGCATGGGATGAAACAGCCGAAGGTAAAAGAACGCCGAGGGTTTGCCCAGATTTTGAAAAATACAATCCCTTCACGTATTTTTTGCATTATACCGTAAATCCGCAACGCTGGTTTGTACATAACAACCTATTTAAGAAAATATCTTTTGATCCGGGAATTACCATCTGCGAAGACATGGATACCTCATTGCGTATGGTGGCTTCGGGAATTCCGGTGTATCAGTTAAAAGAGCGGACCACCGTATATGTGGCGGCTCCCGACAGTTTCACGCATGGGGCATCAGATAAATGGGAGCGGGAATTGTCGAGCCTTAAAAAAATAATTGGGCGTAGCGAATTATCAGGAAAACTCCCTAAGCGCGAAACAAACCGCCTGCTCAGTATGTGCTATTTTCACCTTGCATTAAAAAGTGATGCATTACAAAAAAGGAGCGATTTTTATTCACACGCATGTAAATCATTCCGCCTTTGTCCCAAAGGATACAATGGGAAAACGAATAAAATCCTGTTTACACTTTCATTATATCATCTGCCAGTGCTGGGTTTAATCATAAAAAAAACATACCGGTCATTGAAATGAGTTTTGAGGAAAACATAACCGTTCAAATTCCGGATAATGTACAGGCAGAATATCTGCCGTTGATGAAGCCGAGAGCGAGTTACAACGTGAAAATCCCTGAAATCCGTAGGATAAAAAATGCATTTATCAGTCATTACGGTTTGGTATTACATCATGGATTGCTGGCAAAAGGATGTGCCTTCAACCTGTCCGGAACAGAAGACAATACGTTTTATTATCCGTTTTGGAAACAGACCCTGGAGGAATATGCCGTATGTAAATGGGGGAAAAGCCTTCGTTCCGTGCACATGAAAGAGCCTTGTTTAATTATCCATTCCAAATGGTTTAATTATGCGTTTTGGGTGAATGCATATCTGCCCAGACTCCTAATGGCTGAAGAAGCTGGATTACTGGATAAAGTGAAATTACTGATTCCGGAAAAATGGCAACATATTCCATTCGTTTGGGAAACGCTGAAGACATTTTCTATAACCATGGAAATTATACCTGACGGTGCCCATGTATTTGCCGATATGTTATATTTACCGGAAACGCGAAAATGGACGGCTTCTTTTTATCCGCCGCTGATTCAGAAAACCAGAGAACGACTGGTGAAAGAAGCCCTCAAAAAAATTCCTGACGGCGCAATCTATCCCAAAAAAGTATACCTGACCCGTGCACAAAGAGGGGTACGCTGTGTGGAAAATGAAACGGAAGTAATGAATATGCTGAAAGAATACGGATTTGAATCGGTTACCTTTGAAAACCTTTCTGTTTGGGAACAGATTTACATGATGCATCATGCCTCTGTTTTTATATCCCTCCATGGTGCCGGATTTTCAAACCTGATGTTTATGAAACCGGGTGCCGTCTGTTATGAACTGATTAACGGACCTTATGCAAAAAAAGAATATACCTTTCCCTTTTGGAAACTGGCCCATGCCGCCGGAGTGGAATACCATTGTCAGTTCTGTGAAATAAAAGACAACACGGTAAAAAAAACCATGAAAATAGGAAAAGCCGAAGGCCGTGAAACCGACTATCTGGTGAATCAAAACGTACTTGTAGATACCGTGAAACTAAGCGATTCTGTTTCTCAAATTTTGAAAAATATTTCATGAAAAACAGCCTGAATATATTCACGGGAACCGTATTCACGGGTATACTTTTGTTTTGGATGGTCAATGTTATTTTTTTAATTAACATTCCGTCCACTTTATTTCCACAACACTTTGTTTTGCCGCTGGGAACCTTGGTTTCAGTTATACTCTTTACGGGTTATTTTAGAAAAATTTTCAATATTTCTTTGGGTAAATCCATTTTTGTAATCGTATCAATCCTGCTTCTGCTGGCGGGTTCATTAGGGTTTGCCGGATTATTTTACGACTATTCATTCGACGGGCAATGGTATCATCAACAAACCGTAATACAACTGGCAAACGGGTGGAATATTTTTGAAACCCGACTGCCCGAAGAAGTGAACGGTGCGGTATGGATTAATCATTATGCCAAATCGCCTTATCTGTTTCAGGCGGCAATCTATTCCTTTACCGGAAAAATTGAAACCGCCAAAGGGCTGAATATCCTGCTTGCGGGGTCTTCCTTTTTATTATTGCTTGCATACCTGAAAACATATACCCGACTATCCTGGATTTCGGTAATCGGCATATCGGCGTTAACCGCATCAAATCCCGTTGTTTTTTCTCAACTTTTCACTTTTTTAATTGATGGAATCGTCAGTTCTCTTCTGTTGATATTTGTGTTATTTCTGTTCTATTATCACCAGACAAAATCTTCCGTTTTTCTTTGGGCTTTGTTTTTTACGGGAACCCTTACCCTCAATGCCAAATTCACGGCGGCCGCTTACCTGGCCGTGATTTGTTTCCTCTACTTGCTATATATACTCGTTAAAGAAAATCGCATTCAAACCGTAAAAATCATCGGGGTTTTCTCCATCATGACCTTATTGGGTGTGGCCGGAATGGGTTATCATCCCTATGTGCAGAACACCGTTGAAAAAGGCCATCCGTTTTTTCCGATAGCCGGGAAAAATAAAATGGATATTGCCAAGGCGCATACCTCGCCCGATTTTAATGCAAAAAGCCGTTTCAGCAAGTTTGCCATTTCTCTTTTTTCACGAACCGAAACAAAATCCATTACCTTTTTTGAACCGGAGCCCAAAACGCCCTTTACGTTTACAGCCCGCGAAATGTATTGTGCTTCCGATCCGCAAGTCAGAGTGGGCGGAATGGGAGTGTTATTCAGCGGTATTTTTTTGGTTACCTTATTGCTTGCGTTCGTATATCTTATTTTTTCATTTACGTTGGATACACCCCGTATGCTCACGTTAGGTGTGATTATATTAGGAATTTTTGCTACCATTTTTATTAATCCTGAACCCTGGTGGGCAAGATATATCGCCCAAATCTGGTGGTTTCCGGTGCTTATGATTATTGAGTGTATGCAGGATAACCGCAGATTTTTCAGAGGGGCAGCATACGCCCTCATTTTGTTAATGGTGGTCAATCAGGGTATTTTTCTGTTACAAAGTAAAAACCGCATCACCGAAGCCAATGCCGCTATTTCAAATGCGTTGGAATTACTGAAGCAAAATCAAAAAGTGGAGGTTTCTTTCCGTATGATGCAATCGAACAAAATCCGGTTGCAGGAAGCGGGTATTGTTTTTAACGAGGTTAAACCTGACAGTTCTGCTAGTTTTATCGGATTTCCGAACTCCGATACGCAATACCGGATTATTAAATAAAACCTGATTATACTCTTCCCATGAAATCTGTTTTCAACCTTATCAATAAAGACCGATGGATAATTCCGGGTTTGGCCTTGTTGATTCTCTGCTGGAATGCTTACACAACGATGCGCTGCGGTTCAGACGAGCTGGTGCAGTTGGGCACGGTAGTGAATTTTCTACAGGGTGAAGGTTTTACCTTACTTCAGACTAACGACGGAAATATCATCGAAAATATCGTGATAGAAGACTGGCCTTATGCTTACCGCATTATCAGCCTACCTTTTGTCTGGATTACAGGAGGAAACATGGATATATCTTTCGTACTGGTGTTATGCTTAAGTTACCTGGTGTTGTTTGTGGTGGTAGGCAAGATATTCCGTGAATTGGGTGGTGCAAATCATCTGTTCATGCGAAACATCAGTTTTTTATATTTTGCATTAAATATAAGTCCCGTTAAATTTTGTGCAGAAATTGATCTGTTTACTGCTTCCCTGTTTTTATATGGCATTCTTATTCTGTATCGATATATTAAAAAAGAAGATACTCCTGCACGCCTTATCGGCATCATGACGGTTATTTTACTGCTTCCGCATTTCAGATATGCTTATTTGGCCAAATCGTTGGCTCTTTTCGGATTATTGGCATTATTACTCATGCTGTTTTCAAAACCCAAAAAATATATTCCGATTCTTGCCGTGGGGGCTGTGCTTTGGTCGTTAAACACGTATTGGATTACTTCTGCGTCATACTTTCAGGAAACCGCTGCGCATATTGTTCAAACGGGCACCACTACCGAAACGGTTCCCGACGCCGGAATTTCCTATTGGTTATATTACTATGCACCCGCCTTCAATTCTTTCTTTCCTGATTTTATTATTTTCTCATTCATCAAATCAGCCGCTCCGGGGCTTTACGCAAAAGGGGTATTTGGCCTGGCGGTGGTTTTTGCCTTTTTATCACTCCTCATATTGGGCATGATGCTTTCCTGGTTTATTAAAACCTATTTTCCACTGAAAAAAGAAAAACTCCGCGAACAGCTCCTGCCTTTTTTGCTTTTCGCAGCTGCCGGAATCAATCTGCTTTTCTTACTGGCTTTTTACCGTCTGAAAACCATTCAGCCCGAAGGCGTTTATTCCGGGTCGTTTTTCTACACCATTCTTTCGGTTACCAACCGCTACTTCGCTCTTTTTCATCTGAGCATATTTATACTTGCCGTATACTTTGCCTTTTCGCTGCAAAAACGATTTTTTCAGATGGTATTGATTTCGGGCCTGTTTTTCGGAGGTGCACATGCTGCCTATTTGCGAACGGTTTTCTCTACCTTTGACCGGATGAAAAATATGGACATCGTGAATCTTCCTGTGGGCAGCTATAACGACAGCCGGCATATTGGCTCGCTGGTGAACCATGCACGCAAGGAAAATACAAAAACCATATTTGTTCATCCGATCGGTGAAAAAGCAGGCGATGCTAACCGGCAAATCAAACCGGGTTTATTTTTACGGACAACCGGTACCGTTTGGACCACCGTACCTTTTATTCCCCAAGAAAACCAGCGTCTGTTTCTTTCGGTCAGAAAGGGAGAAAAATTACCTGATTTGCCGGTTAATTTCATTCCGGTGTATGAAGGCAAAGTATATGATTTATTTGAACTGACTGCCTATGCTCAATAATAAAACCATAGCCGTAATTGTTCCCTGCTATAACGAAGAAACGCAGATAGGAATGGTCATTGAAACCATGCCCGATTTTGTAGACCGGATTGTGGTAATAAATGATAAATCCAAAGACCATACGGCCGAAGTGGTTATGGAATATATCCAAAAAGACAGTTCACCCACAATCAGAATTGAAAATATTTTAAATAACATAAAACCCGGACGATTTAACAGAGCCAATATGGTGGTTCAAAATTTACAGAAAGAAGAAGGTAAATTTTATACACCCTCTGAAGTGGTAAATTCTAATCCGGAAGAAAGCCGCATTATCCTGATTAATCACCTGGAAAACGGAGGCAAAGGAGCCGGAATTGCCACGGGATATAAATGGGCCAAAGATTATGGGATAGATTGCGTAGCCACCATGGATGGCGACGGCCAAATGGATCCCGACGAACTGGAAAGCCTTTGTTTGCCCATTGTAAACGAAGGAATTGATTATGTAAAAGGAAACCGGCTGATACATCGCAGCGCATTGTTGGTGATTCCCAAAGTGCGCTATTTGGGCAACTCCGTGTTATCCATTCTTACCAAATTAGCCAGCGGATATTGGCATGTATCGGATACACAGACCGGATACACCGCCATCTCCAACAAAGCCCTAAATTCTATCCGATTATACGATATTTATCATTCATACGGCTATCCGAACGATATGCTGGTGAAGCTGAATATTGCCTTCTGCACATTGAAAGAAGTAGAAATTAAACCGGTATACGATGTAGGCGAACAGTCTAAAATGAAAATTTTAAAGGTGATTCCCACCATTTCGTGGCTACTGCTACGGTCCTTTGTAAAACGGCTATGGCACAAATACCTTTTCCGCGATTTTCATCCTTTGTTTTTGTTATATCACTTTTCTTTTTTGCTCGGATTAATCTGGATTCCCTATTTATGGAAAGTAGGAAAAGCCATTATTCTGGGTAATAATCTTTCTTTTGAAACCTTATTCGCATTCACATTTTTGGGCATCAGTGCCGTACAAAGCTTTCTGTTTGCCATGTGGATGGACATTCAAGATAACGAACGACTTTATAAATAAAAAATGAATATTTTAGGAATTCATGACGGACATACGGCCACAGCATGTCTGATTCAGAACGGTAAAGTAATCTTCAACATCAGCGAAGAACGTTTTACCAAAATTAAAGGACAGGGCGGATTTCCCACATTGGCGGTACAATACATTTTGCGCGAAGCCAATCTGACTCCCAAAGACATTGATGCCGTGGGTTTGGTGGGCTTGGCAAAGCCGCTTACTTCCATAAAAGAATATAACTCCGGCAGGCAGCTCATTTTCCCATATCTGCTGAAAGCTTTTCCGCTGGATCCGCGAAACCTCATAAAATCGTACATCCGTTTTGCGGGTAAAAAACGCTTAAAGGACGAAGCCCTGATCAAAAATTTTGAAAACATAGGTATTGATCTTTCAAAAGTAAACGTGTTTGAACACCATCAGACACACGCAGCCACCGCATATTACATGTCGGGGTTTTATCAGAAAAATGAAGACACGCTGGTAATTACTCTCGATGGGTCGGGAGACGGACTTTCGGGTACGGTTTCGGTGGTGAAAAACGGTAAATGGGAACGATTGAAAGAAATTTCCTCCATTGATTCTTTGGGTATAGTGTATGGAAGAGCCACCCAGTATCTGGGCATGAAGCCATGGGAACATGAGTATAAACTCATGGGCATGGCGCCCTATTGCAATGAAGAATATGCCCAAAGGGCCCACAAAATTTTCTCAAAATACCTCACGCTTTCCGAAGATGGTTTAGGATTTACCAATCCAACGCGAAATTGGGGAAACTCGCTGCTGGAAGCCATGCGCCGCGATTTAAAAACCATCCGTTTTGATGCGGTGAGCGCGGGGGTGCAATTGCTGCACGAAAATCTGGCTACCCAATTTGTGATTAATTGGATTAAAAAAACCGGAATTTCTAATGTGGCCGTTGCCGGCGGAAGTTTCATGAATATTAAAGCCAACAAACTGCTGATTGAATCAGCAGAATGTAAAAACCTGTTCGTGATGCCTTCGGGCGGGGATGAAAGCTGCGCCCTGGGTGCCTGTCTTCTGATCCACAACGAAAAGTCCGACACTAAAAATGAACCCCTCTTGCATTTATACTGGGGGCCGGACAATAAAGAAGAACAAATTCTGGAAACCCTGAAAAAATACGCCGATAAAATTGACTTTGAAAAATCGGCCGATATTGAACTTAAATCGGCACAATTATTAGCGGAACATAAAATCCTCGGAAGGGTTTCGGGCCGCATGGAATGGGGAGCGAGAGCGTTGGGCAATCGTTCCATCGTGGCCAATCCGAGCCGTACCGAAAATCTTCGTGATTTAAATATTGCCATCAAAATGCGCGACTTCTGGATGCCATTTGCGCCTTCCATTTTGTGGGAATCGCGTAAAGACTATGCGGTATATCCGAAAGACAAAGAAGTGGATGCCTACCTGATGACCATCGGATTTGACAGTACAGAACTGGCAAAAGACCACCTGAGGGCGGCGCTGCATCCATACGATCAAACCATGAGACCCCAATACGTAAAAGCAGACTATAATCCGGCGTATCATAAAATGTTGAATCATTTTAAAGACATAACCGGTATCGGCGGTGTACTGAACACCAGTTTTAATCTTCATGGCATGCCCATCGTAAACGATACGGAAGACGCCATTTATACGCTGTTACATTCCGATTTGGATTACGTAACGGTGAACGATTATTTAATCTGGAAAAAGAAATAAAATATGTGCGGAATTCTCGGATTTGTAGGCAATAAAAAGGGTATATCGGCGGAAGATTCCGTGCGGGTTATCCATGATTTATTTCTTTTATCCGAATCCCGAGGCAAAGAAGCTTCGGGTTTTGCCGGCAATAACGGGAGTGAAATACGTTATTTAAAAACGCCGTTCCCTGCCGGAGAGCTTGTTCAATCTGCCGTTTTTGAACGGGAAATGAAATCTCTGTTCAACTCCAATAACGCGAATATTACGTTAATCGGGCACTCCCGGTTGGTTACCAACGGCTACGAACACGATAACATAAACAATCAGCCGGTTGTCAAAAATAATTTTGTTGCCGTACACAACGGCATCATTGTGAATTGCGATGCTATTTGGAAAAAATATGCTGATGAAACCCAAATTTCACAATTAGACAGTGAACTTATCCCCACGTTATTGAGTCGTTTTACCCGCGAAGGAAATTCAACCCTTGACGCAGTTAAAAAACTCTATGCCGAAATTTACGGGATGACTACAATCGCTGTGCTGAACAGCGAAACAGAAGAGTTAATACTGGCTACGAATAACGGTTCATTGTATTATACGTACGACGATTCCAAAAATGCCTTTGTTTTTGCTTCTGAGCGTTATATTCTCAACCAATTGTGCGATAAGAAATACGGAATCCGGTTTTCAAAAGAAAACATAAAACACCTGGAACCACAATCCCTTTTGGCCGTGCATGAAAATGTAAACGCTTTTGAATTTTCATTTTCGTCTCCCAATGAATCGTATCATTCACCCAAAAGAAACGCATCGGTTGCCATTACAGAAATTAAGGAAAACATCAGCAACAAACCGATTCCGAAAAACACCAGTTTCGAATACGCCTTTAAACAGATTCCGGAAGTACTTTTGGATGTTATAAAAAACAGAGCCGGGCGCATTGCCCATCTGAAAAGATGCACCAAATGTATTTTACCCGAAACGTTTCCATTTATCGAATTTGACGAAAAAGGAATCTGCAATTACTGCAACCATTATAAACCGCTAACATTCAAAGGGAAAGATGCCTTTGTAGAACTTGCCCGGGAATACAAATCGGGAAATGCACAACACGATTGTCTGCTTCCCTTCAGCGGCGGACGCGACAGCAGTTATGCCCTGCATTATGTAAAAAAAGAATTAGGCCTGAATCCGATTGCCTTTTCGTATGACTGGGGGATGCTTACCGATCTGGCCCGAAGAAACCAGGCCCGAATGTGTGGTGCCTTAGGCATTGAACATATTCTTATCTCTGCCGATATACGAAAGAAAAGAGAAAACATCCGCAAGAATGTGAGTGCCTGGCTGAAAAGACCTGATTTGGGCACCATACCGCTGTTTATGGCCGGCGATAAACAGTACTTCTATTTTGCCAACCTGCTCATGGAGCAAAATAACCTGAAATTGTCCATCATGGGCGAAAATATGCTGGAAACTACCCGGTTCAAATCCGGATTTTGCGGCATAAAACCCAACTTTAATACAGAACATACTTATACCCTTTCCACGGCAGATAAAATCAAGATGATTTTATATTACGGAAAAGAATATCTGTTGAATCCTGCCTATATCAATTCCTCGCTTTTAGACACGTTTGATGCGTTTAAATCGTACTACGTGATGACCCACAGAAACATCAATCTGTTTGATTATATCCCCTGGATTGAAAGTGAAGTGGAAGGTGTGTTAATTAACGAATATGACTGGGAAACCGACCCGGGAACCCAAACCACCTGGAGAATCGGGGACGGAACCGCAGCTTTTTACAACTACATTTATTATGTGGTAGCCGGTTTTTCCGAAAACGATACATTCCGCAGTAACCAGATCCGCGAAGGCCTCATCACGCGTGAAGAAGCGCTCAGGAAAACCAATACGGAAAATAATCCCCGTTGGGAATCTATTCAATGGTATTGCAATACGATTGGAATTGATTGGGAAAAGGCTATAAAAATTATCAATAACATCAAAACGCTTTACCCTTAAGGCTCGCTGCCAATTCATAAAGCCGTGCAAAAACCGTCGATTTTGGTCCTCACTTCATCGTTCCCGAAAACCCCCGGCGACCCGAACGGAAATTTTGTATTTGAACTCTGCTCCCGGTTAAAAAAAGAGTTTACCGTTTTTGTTATCTGTCCCAAATTTAAAGGGGCGGAAAAAGAAGTGGTAATGAACGGAATACAGGTACGGAGACACAAACAATTTTTTTTCGACAATATTGAATTGGCGTACGGCACAGCCATTATGACCAAAATAAAGAGAAACCCTTTTTACCTTTTTGTGCTTCCCGTATTCTTTGTATATCAATTTAAGTTGATATATAAAACCTGCCGCAAGGAAAACATACAGGCCATTCATGCCCATTGGTTAATTCCTACGGCAATTTGGCCGTTGTTATATAAAATGCTGTTCAACCCGCAGATAAAAGTAATCTGCACAGCCCACGGTACCGATGTAAACAGTTTTAATGGAACACTGGGGAAGGCCCTGAAAAAATGGATTCTGAAAAAAGCAGATGCCGTTACTGCGGTCAGCCGGGCTTTGGCCGAAAAATTGAATAAGGTCAATCCCTCCAAAAATATTTCCATATACCCGATGGGAATCGATACAACAGTGTTTACACCTTCGGCAAAAAATAACGAGATAAAAAAAACACTGAATATCCACGGTCGTTATATACTCTATGTGGGCGAAATGATAACAACCAAAGGCGTGGATCTGCTAATCAATGCCATGCCCGGAGTGTTGAAGCATTTCCCCGATTATTATCTGGTGATGGTGGGCCAGGGAAGTCTTACGGAAGAAATAAAGACTACCTGCCAAACGTTGGGAATAAGTGAAAAGGTCATTTTCACCGGAGCCATTCCCAACCGGGAACTGCCGCCTTATTTTGCCTCGGCCGAGTTATTTGTTCTACCCAGCCACAATGAAGGTTTCGGTCTTGTGATAGCCGAAGCGCTCAGTTGCGAAACGCCCGCATTGGCCACAGATTTACCGGCCATCCATGATATCATGACCGAAGGAAAAACCGGTTTCTTTTTAAACGAATTATCGGTAGAGGACATCCGCAACCGGATTACTGAATTATTGGAGAACACCGTAAAAAGAGACACCGTGAAAAAAGCGGGACGCATAGAAATGGTAAACCGTTTCGATTGGGAAATCGTCAATCATAACTATACAACCCTTATTAAAAATTGTATCGCACAATAAACGCATGATGCAAGAAGCCCGTATTATTGAACTTCCTAAAATAAAAGACCCCAGAGGTAATCTTACCTTTTTGGAAGGGGAAAATCATATCCCTTTTCCCATTGTGCGTACCTTTTGGATTTACGATGTACCGGGTGGCGAAACCCGGGGCGGACATGCCTATAAAAACACGCAGGAATTTATCATTGCGCTTTCGGGAAGCTTTGATGTGGTGCTGCATGATGGTAAACAGGAACGCCGCTTTTCACTCAACCGTTCGTATTACGGTTTATATATCCCCGCAGGAACCTGGCGACACATGGAAAACTTTTCCACGAATGCCCTGGCTTTAGTCATTGCCTCTACACCTTACAGCGAAAAAGAATATATCCGGAATTTTGAAGAGTTCAACGCGGGAAGTCTTGATACACTGACAGCACAGGCCACTCAGCTTTCTGAAGAAAAAGAAGATAAAATACCTTTTTCAAAAAGCACATTACATGATTGTAGAAAAATAGAACTCCCCATAAACCACCGCGAAAAAGGAAATATAACCGTTATTGAAAATGCAATAACACTCCCTTTTTCCGCACGAAGGGTGTATTACCTGTACGATGTGCCCGGTGGCGAAACCCGGGGCGGACATGCACACAAAGAGTTGCATCAGTTAATAATCGCCGCAGGCGGAAGTTTTGATGTGGTATTAAACGACGGTACTTCCGAAAAAACCGTTACCCTGAACCGACCCTATCAGGCACTGAAAATTGTACCCGGTATCTGGCGCGAACTGAATAATTTTTCGTCCGGAGCCACATGCCTCGTTTTAGCCTCCGAAACCTATAGGGAAAGCGATTATATCCGAGACTTTGATGAATTTTTAAATAAAAAAAATGAGTCGTAGAATACATCCCACCGCAGAAGTTCAAACTGAACAAATTGGAGAAAATACCCAAGTATGGCAGTACTCCGTGATATTGAAAGGCGCAAAAGTTGGGGCTGATTGCAACATTAATTGCCATGTATTTATTGAAAATGATGTAGAAATCGGGAACTCCGTAACCGTGAAATCCGGGGTACAAATCTGGGACGGTATTCGTATTGGGAATCATGTATTTATTGGACCTAACGTTACCTTTACCAATGATAAATATCCCCGTTCAAAACAATATCCCGAAGAATTCATGAAAATTATCATCGAAGACGGGGCTTCCATCGGTGCCGCATCGGTTATATTGGGAGGGATAACAATCGGTAAAAATGCCATGGTAGGCGCAGGCAGCTTGGTTACTAAATCCATCCCAGACAATGAATTATGGTTTGGATCCCCTGCAAAGTTTATACGCAAAATAGAAGACGGAAATGATTAAATTTCTAGACTTACAAAAAATCAATGCCCAATACGGCGAAGAATTAAAAAAAGTGGCCGCTGAAGTCATTGATTCGGGCTGGTATTTATTGGGCGAACGGGTAAATACGTTTGAAAAAGAATTGGCTGCCTACACCGATGCACCCCATGCCATCGCCTGCGCCAACGGACTGGATGCATTACGCCTTATTTTAAGGGCTTATATAGAAACGGGATATATGCAGGAAGGCGACGAAATTATCGTGCCCGCCAATACCTATATCGCCTCCATATTGGCCATTACCGACAATCGGCTGGTGCCCGTGCTGACAGAACCCGACGAGTTTACCTATAACCTGGATATTTCACAGATTGAAGAAAATATAACACCCCGCACCAAAGCCATCATGGTGGTGCATTTGTACGGGCAAGTTTGTTGGAGCGATGAGCTAGAAAGCCTTTCCCAAAAACATCATTTAAAAATTATCGAAGATAATGCCCAGGCCCTGGGCGCTGAATGGCGGGGGATAAAAACCGGAAATTTGGGCGATGCGTCCGGCTTTTCCTTTTATCCCGGAAAAAACTTAGGAGCACTGGGCGATGCCGGAGCCATTACCGTAAAAGACCCTGAACTGGCCACCGTAATAAGAGCTTTAGCCAATTACGGAAGCCGCCAAAAATATGTGCATGAGTGGGCCGGGCTCAATAGCCGTATGGACGAACTGCAAGCCGCCTTTTTATCGGTAAAACTGAAGTTTTTAGACCGAGAAAATGAAATCCGTAGGCAGGTTGCAAAATTTTATTGCGAAGAAATTAAGCATCCCGGTGTGATTTTACCCACCCAAAAACATCCCGATCTGTTTACGGGCGCCAAAGCGCTCACCCATGTCTGGCATCTGTTTGTGGTATGTTGCCAATATAGAGATGCCCTGCAAAAACACCTCACCGAATCGGGCGTACAGACTTTAATTCATTATCCGGTGGCACCTCATCGGCAAAAGGCGTATCCTAATTATTCCTTCAAATCACTTCCCATAACCGAAGCCTTACAACATGAGGTGTTGAGTTTACCGGTTAGTCCGGTGATAACAACTGAAGAAATGAAGAAGATAACAACTTCAATTAATTCTTATATCAAATGAATAGTTTCATCTCATTTTTAAAAAAAATACTGCCTAGTTATCTGTATTCGTTTTTTGCAAACATATATAATACTATTAACTCAATAGTAATTAAATTTACCTTGCCTATAAAAATTAAAAAAACAAAACAAAAACAAGCAACATTTCTACAACATATTAAATCAAATAAAAAAATCAGGGTTGCATTTTTTACTATACATAGCTCGGTTTGGAAGTATGACGAACTGTACAATTTAATGGTAAAATCAGAAAAATATGAACCTTTGCTGTTCATATGCCCCGTGGTTAATAAAGGAAAAGAGGAGATGCTGGTTCAATTAGAGAAAACCAAACTTTTTTTTGAGTCAAAAGGATATAAAACTATAAATACATATAACAAATCAGATGATACCTATTTGGATATTAAAAAGGAATATAATCCCGATATTATATTTTATACCAATCCTTATGATACTTTAATTTACCATAAATACAACATATATCACTTTTTAGATAGACTCACTTGTTATGTACCCTATTCATATATGGTGTTAAACCATGATTGGGCATATAATCTTCCTTTTCACAATTTATGTTGGAAGCTATTTTATCCAAATGAAATTTACCAAAGTACTGCAAAAGAAAAAATGGTGAACAAGGGTAGAAATATAGTAGTAACAGGCTACCCAAAATCAGACGAGTTTTTAGAATATGAAACGCTTGATTTTAGTATCTGGAAAAATAAAGATTTTAAAAAAATAATTTGGTCTCCACATCATACCATAGAAGAACATACCGATTTTCAAAACTCCAATTTTCTTGAGTTAAGTGAGTTTATGGTTAATGTTTGTTTGAAATACCAAAATGAGATTGAAATTGCTTTCAAACCTCACCCTCTGCTAAAAATAAAACTCTACAATCACTCAAAATGGGGGCCTAAAAAAACGGATGACTATTTCAATAAATGGAAAACCATGCCCAACTCCATAGTGCAGGAGGATGATTATGTGAATCTTTTCAAAACATCAGATGCATTAATTCATGACTGTGCATCCTTTACTGTAGAATATTTACATGTTAACAAACCCGCCTTATATATTTGTAATCAAAATACAGAAGGTTACTTTTCTGAAATTGGAAAACGGGCATTTGATTGTCATTATAAATCAAATTCAATTGAAGACATTACTCATTTTATTGAGCAAGTTGTTTTAAAAGAAGATGATATTAAAGAAACAGAAAGAACTGAATTTTTTAATCAATATATATACAAATATAAAAATGCCTCACAGGCAATACTTGATCATCTAAACTTTTAAAAAAATGGATAAAAATTATTGGAATGAATATTACAAAAAAGGAATTGTGACCCAATTACCTTCCTTATTCGCAAAACACGTTTTTTCTTCTTATTGTGATCAAAATACTTCATTGGTGGAACTGGGATGTGGAAACGGTAGAGATGCCATTTTTTTTGCAGAAAAAAATATTAAGATTACAGCTATAGATCAGTCTGAAGTAGCAATTTCTAAATTGAAAGAAAATTTTCATTCATACACTAACCTACAATTACTGAATGGGGATTTTACAATACTAAATGATTTTGATAATCCGTTTGATATTGTATACAGCCGTTTCACAATGCACTCCATAACTGAAGAACAAGAGACGGATGTATTAAAGTGGGCATTACGAAACTTGAATCCCACAGGTTTATTTTGTATTGAGGCCCGAGGCCTCAAAAACGAACTGTATGAAAAAGGGGAGCCGGTTGGAGAAAGAAACACCTTCTTTTATGAAGGCCACTCAAGAAGATTTATAGACCTGTCTGAGTTTAAAGCTAAAATGCAGGAGTTGGGCTATGAAATAATTGACTACGCAGAGGAAAAAGGATTTTCACCGTTTAATGATGACGATGAAACATTTATCCGAATTACTGGAAAAAAGAATAATTAATCCAACTCATTGTCTTCTGAGTTAAAACATATCGCCCTGCGCGGGTTATTTTGGAATGCCGTAGATAAACTGGGCGTTCAGTCCTGGAATTTCATCATCGGCCTGTTGTTGGCCCGTATCCTACTTCCGGAAGATTTTGGCCTTATCGGCATGTTAGCCATTTTTATGGCTATTGCCCAAAGTTTAGTTGAAAGCGGTATGGCCTCGGGACTTATACAAAAAAAAGAAAAAAAAGACGAGGATTTTTCCACCGTATTTGTGTTTAATATGGGCGTAAGTGTGGGTATATATGGTATCCTGTTTTTATCCGCACCCCTCATTGCGTCTTTTTATAACAAACCCGAACTGACTCTACTCACCCGTGTATTGTGCCTTTCCATACTGATTAATGCGTTTTCGGTAGTACATCGAACCAAACTCAGTATACTGCTCGATTTTAAAACGCCTGCCAAAGTAAATGCAATAGCGGTGATTACTAGCGCCATCGTCGCTTTTTATTTAGCCTATAAAGGGCATGGTGTTTGGGCCCTGGTGGGACAACAATTAACCTCTGCCGCAACAGCTACCCTAGCACTGGGAATAATGGGGATTTGGAAACCTTCCGTTACCTTTTCGCAAGACTCATTTAAGGCCTTATTTGGTTTCGGATCCAAGCTGTTGGCCGCAGGTATATATAGTCAGGTAATGAACCAGGTGTATAACATCATCATCGGAAAAGCGTATCCCACCGCTCAATTGGGCTTTTATACGCGTGCCCGTGAGTTTTCCGATTTACCCGCCGGTGTAGTCACCAGCATCATTAATCAGGTGAGTTATCCGCTGCTGGCTTCTATTCAGGACGAAAAAGAACGGATGATTATGGTTTTCAGAAGACTGGTTCGCCTGGGCGCATTTATTAATTTTCCGCTGATGACCTTGCTCGCCTTATTGGCCGATCCGTTTATCACCTGGGTTTTGCCCCCTGTTTGGAAACCTACGGTGCCCCTGCTACAATGGGTGGTATTTTCTCGCCTTTTATTTCCGCTAAGCAGCATAAACCTGAATATTTTAAATGCGGTAGGCCGTTCTGACCTGTTCTTAAAAGTAGATTTATCTAAACTCCCTATTGTTATACTTGCATTAATTATTACCATTCCTTTAGGCATTAAAGCCATGGTTATCGGACAGGTAATCAGTGGGGCAGTAGCGTATGGCATCAATACGTTTATGCCCGGTCGCTTATTTGGCTTTGGACTATGGGAACAAATCAAGGAAATTAAAATGGTGATTTTAGCCACATGCATCATGGCGGCATGTGTGTATGTGTCCATCGAGTTGGCTGAGCAGCCATTCATAAAATTAATGTTGGGAGGCATAACCGGGGGAATCAGCTATCTGCTGATTACTTTTCTCTTCAATATGAAAGAAATGGAAGACATTAAAGACATCCTGAAAAAAATCAAAAACCGGAAATGAATACACTTCCTTTAGTATCGGTTATTGTGCCTTCCTACAACCACGAACGCTTCGTTGAACAAACCATTCATGCGATACTTAACCAGAAGTATAAAAACATTGAACTGATCGTTATAGATGACGGCTCTAAAGACAAAAGCCCTGAATTATTGGAGAAATTAAGCAATAAACATGGATTTTATTACGAGAGAACTAAAAATAACGGGCTTCCGGCTACACTAAATTATGCACTAGATAAATGTAAAGGGAAATATATTTGTTTTTGTGCTTCCGATGATGTTTGGTTAAATAATAAAATTGAAATACAGGTTAATTTTCATGAAAATAATCGTGATGTGTATTTGTCATTTGGGAAAGCAGATATTTTACAAAATGATGATACCGCAGAATTTAATTTGCCCGGCAAAATCCCTGATAAAATTGAGTATAAGGAACTAACATTTAAAAACTTCTTACTATTAGAAAGTGGTGTTTCCCCCTTAACAGCCATGTTTAAAAAGGAAGTTTTTGAAATTGTAGGAAAATATGATACCAGATATAAAATTGAAGATTATTATATGTGGCTAAAAATCTCAAACAGAGAACTAAGAACAGTAGAGTTGAACGTGCTAATGGGATTGTATAGAAGACATGATGATAATATTTCAAAAAAAACATATTTAATGTATACTTCTGAAAAAGAAGTAGCCGCCGAATACGCAAATCATCCTTTATATCCTACCTTTTTAAAAGAACGGTCTTTACATTTTTTATTGCATTTATCATTATATCATAAAAATGAAGCCTTTGCCATTATTATTAAATATCCTTCAATGAATGCAAAATGGTTTTTGGGGCTTATTCTACTTGTTTTACCCCGTACTATTGGTTTTATGATAATGAAACCGATTCTAAAGAGATTTCAACCTTTTTATTTATTTATGATCTATAAATAGGAAAATGTTAAAAGAATCCATTAAAAACAAAAATATTGCGGTACTGATTCCGCATTATAATAACCCAGAGGGGTTAATTATCAGTTTAAAAAGTATTGAAGAATCACATCCTGTCGATGTTGTAATAGTTGATGACGGTAGTGTAAAAAAGCCTGATATTCCGGAAACATTTTCAAACAAATCTATCCGAAATTTAAAAATAATTCCCCTTGAAAAGAACTCTGGCATTTGCAAGGCATTAAATGCAGGATTAGAATATATTATGAGTGAGAATTATAAATACATCGCACGACTTGATTGTGATGATTTATGCCTGCCCAATAGATTCGGAATACAAAGCAAATACTTGGACGAAAATAAAAATATCGTTTTACTGGGAGCCAATTCAGAATTTGTGGATGAAAATTACAACCATCTCTATTTTGGAAAACCTAAAGTAAAAGTGAGCCGTTCCTATTTATTTGCATTCAACCCCTTTATGCACGACAGTGTAATGTTCACCCGAGACGCTGTACGCTCTGCCGGATACTACCCGACAAAGTATCCGTATAACGAAGATCATGCCTATTGGTTAGAGCTTTCAAAATACGGTGAGATGGAAATTTTACCAGAAATATTGGTTAAAACTCAGTTGAGTACAGGCAGCCAATCGCCAAAAAACTATAGAAAACAAAGGTTGGGATGCCTCCGGGTAATGGTGGATTATTTTAAAATACAGTACTTACACCATTTCATAATTGGACTTATAAAAGTAGGTGCAGGAATTTTACTTGGTCATAAAATCATGAGGCGAATTCTTAAAATCGTGAAAATTTAATCCCAACAAATTTTTCAATCTTTGAATAACATGCCTTTTTTCAGCATAATCATTCCGGCATACAATCGCGCCGACTTACTACCCGAAACGTTTGTGTCCATCAAAAATCAAACGTTTACAGATTGGGAATGTATTGTGGTGGACGACGGTTCTACAGATAATACCCGGGAGGTGATTGCCCGCCTGCAACAGGAAGATTCCCGTATCAGGTATGTATATCAAAAAAATGCCGAGCGCAGTGCCGCAAGAAATAACGGTATTCATCATGCACAGGGTAAATATTTATGCTTTTTAGACAGCGATGACGCTTATACAACAAATTATCTGCAGGAAATGTATGCATTTCTGCAAGAAAAAAACTTCCCTGAAGCCTTAGTCGTATCGGGTTTTTGTAATTGGGACGGAAAAAATACTCTGGTACAATCTATTCCGAAGCCCTCTGAAAATATAGCAGCATGGTTATTTGAATATCCGGTATCTCCATCGCGGACTTGTGTTCACCGGGCAATAACCGAAAAATATAGATTCCGTGAGGATATCGTGATTGTGGAAGATACTGTTTTATGGGTAAGCATGGCGAATGAATATCCAGTTCTGTATATGGATAAACCGTTGGTATGGTACAGGGTTCATGACGGAAATTCGGTAAATAAAAAGAACAATTCCGGGGTGAAACGTCTGGATGGATTGAAGAAATTCTTCAAAGATCCGCTCTCTGATATTATACCGAAACCGCTGAAAAGAAAAATAATGAGCGACTGTTATTTTTCCATCGGACAGTTTTATTTCTATAATAGAGAAAAGATTTCGGCATTCAAATACCTGATTATTTCCATTTTCACTAAACCCAATCATCCACAAACCAAAGCAAAAATATTTCTAATACTTTGCCTCATTCCCGGGTTTCAAAAAATTTGGGGAGAAAAATAGTCTGACCTTTGCGCATTCTACACATCATACCCACATTACGAAAGGGAGGAGCCGAGCGCATCTGCCTCGATTTGGTAAGAGCGCAAAACCGTATGGAAAATACGGAATCGAGGGTGGCCATTTTGCACGATATCCACGACTTCAAAAAAGAATTCCCCGAAATTAAACCGGTGCTGTTAAACAGCAAAGTGGTTCCTTCGCTCTCAGGGAAATGGCAGGTAAATATCACCGAACTGAACAACCTGATACGCGAGTTTAAACCCGACGTAATCCATTCCCACCTTTTTGAAGCTGAAATGGTTTCGCGATATGAACCCGTGAAAGGAATAAGATATTTCACACATTGCCACAACAACATGCCCCAATTTAAAAGGCTGGAAGTAGGCGAATGGTTTAACAAAAAAAGAATTACGGAAGCGTACGAAAGGCGATTCATCTTATCTAAATATACACAGTGCAATAACCGGTTTATTGCCATCAGCCCGGATACCCGAACGTATTTTCAACAGAATTTGCCGGCGCATTTATCGAAAAATATAACACTGCTTCCCAATGCGGTGGATCTTTCGAGATTTGTACTAAAAAGCCGTTGGACTGAGGGCGAAAAAATAAAACTCATCAATATCGGTTCGTTTTTTCCGGTGAAAAATCAATCCTTTTTGCTGGAGGTGATGAAGCGCCTCTTGGATAAAAATATTCGGGTTTCATTAACCTTGGCAGGCGACGGTCCCGAGCGAAAAAAAACAGAAGAAAAAGCACGACAAATGGGTGTTTTCTCCGACGTTTCATTTGTGGGCAGCCGCAATGATATTCCCGAGTTACTTTCAGCATCGACGGTCTATGTACACTCAGGCTTGAGCGAAGCTTTCGGACTGGTATTTATAGAAGCTATGGCTGCGGGTTTACCAGTGGTAACCTTAAACGGAGGAGGAAATAAAGACCTGATTATTGAAGGAGAAAACGGATATCTGATAGAACCTCCCGACGCTGAAAAATTTGCTGATAAAATTTTAGAATGCCATTCTTCAAATGATTCTTGGAATGAGTTGAGTGTCCATGCACAGAATTTTGCCGGTTCTTTTGATATTCAGGATTATAACAAAAAACTGATTGCGTTATATAAGGGGTAATCCCCAACTACCCTTCCCCTCTCTTTCTTTCCATCGTCACCTCGCACTTGATGCGCGGTCTGCCGGGTCAGGAGTCTGCCTTTTCCTATCGTCACTCCGTGCTTGACACGGAGTCTGTTATGTATAACAAACAATGCTCTTTTCTAACAGACGCCGCATACCCCCGCATCAAGTGCGGGGTGCGGCGTGACTGTTCCAAATGATACCTCTACAGTCACTCAGTGCTTGAAACGGAGTCTGCCTTTCCCTATCGCCACTCCGTGCTTGACACGGAGTCTGTTATGTATAACTGATAATGCACTTTTCTAACAGACGCCGCATCGAGTGCGGCGTGACTGTTCCAAATGATACCTCTACAGTCACTCAGTGCTTGAAACGGAGTCTGCCTTTCCCCATCGTCACTCCGCACCCGATGCGGAGTCTGCCGGGTAAGGAAAAAGCCTTTCCGCAATTCTCACTCCACGCCTCTTACTTGATGCGTGGTCTGTTGGTTTGTTTATGATTTATACAAATTCTTAACATCAGGGAGTTCCCAATCAAAAGCCAAATCATCCATATTATCATTCATGGTTTTGATAAGCTCCAACTTCCACGACCGCTTCCATTTCTTAAGTACTTTCTCTCTGTGAATCGCATCAACAATAGACTCGAAATACTCATAATACATTAAGTCATGGCAGTTATATTTTTTAGTAAACACTGAACCTATACCATTTTTATGTTCTGCAATTCTGCGCTCTATATCGTTGGTTACACCTGTGTAAAAAGTGGTTCTGTTTTTATTGCTTAAAATATATACATAGCCAGGTTTCATTTAAATTAGGTTTTTTACTTGGAGAAAAATACAATATTTATACAAATGGGACGCTTTACAACTCAATATATTCCTTTATCCCTATCGTCACTCCACACACCCTCCTATCGTCACTCCGTGCCCTGCCTTTCCCTTTCGTCACTCCGTGCTTGACACGGAGTCTGCCCAACCCGGAGTCTGCATTTCCCTTTCGTCACTCCGTGCTTGGCACGGAGTCTGTTATGTATAACAAACAATGCTCTTTTCTAACAGATGCCGCATCGAGTGCGGCGTGACTGTTCCAAATGATACCTCTACAGTCACTCCGTGCTTGACACGGAGTCTCTTATGTATAAAAAACAATACACTTTTTGAAAAGACTCCGCATACCCCAGCATCAAGTGCGGGATGCAGCGTGACAGTCCCCAATATTAACATCATCACTCCGTGCTCCTTTTTTCTATCGTCACTCCGCACTAGATGCGGAGTCTACCCAATCCGGGGCCTGCCTTTCCCTTTCGTCACTCCGTGCTTGACACGGAGTCTGTTATGTATAACTGATAATGCACTTTTCTAACAGACGCCGCATACCCCCGCATCAAGTGCGGGGTGCGGCGTGACTGTTCCAAGTAATAATCCTATAGTCTCTCTCCCTTCAAAATCTTCACAAATTTAGGGTAATTCTCTGCCGCAGAAAAATGAGTCTGCCAATATTGGACACAATAATCCCGCATTCCTTTCCTTTCTTCGGCGGGAATTTCCATAATCCGTTGTAGGGTTGAAAACACCTGTTCTGCTGTAACCTTTTCGGGAAGCAGCCACCCTGTTTTATTTTCTTTTACAATTTCTGAAACACCGCCCACATCGGTAGATAAAATGGGTATGCCTGCACTTTGCGCTTCCATCATACTTACGGGAAGGCCCTCTGATTCGGATAGTGAAATAAAAAGGTCAATTTTATTTTCGGAATAAAATCTTCTGACCTCTTCATTTTTCATCTGCCCTTTAAAGTCAATACTCACAAATGGATTTTGATAAAAATTACTGTTATATTTTTCCTGAATAATCTTCAATTCCTGACCATCACCTAAGTGAGTCCAAAGCACGGGCATTGAACTGTTTTTTAGCGATTCTGCAATTAAGTGCACACGTTTTCTGGGAATCACGGCCGAACAACTCACAATATGAAAAGGGGTTGAGCTTTTAAAAGGAAAAGCATTTACGGGCAAAGTTCCCAGATACGATAATCCTACTTTTTCCTTTTCCATTTCAGGAAAATGGGTAGTAAGATATTCCACATTATCCGCCGCAATGCAGACAATTTCAGATAACCGGTTACCCACAAACGGCCGGAAAGGCAAATAGGTAATCGGATGCATATTCTCATACACATCCCAGCGATGTGCACGACTTATCGCCCTAAGGGAAGGAAAATCATTTTTTATCAAAGCCGATGCAAGAGCCGATTCATCTAACCAATAACTGTAGAGGACTGTTTCCGCAGCATTAAATTCTTGGTTTACGAACAGCGGTTTTACCGTTTTATTAATTTTCAATGCCTTTGCATAAACGCCCCATGCTACCCGAAAAGCCTGAAAAAATGACACCGAGATGGAACTTCGTTTTAAATCCCAAACCATAGCCTCCCAAAATAATGGAGACACCAAGGCCAATATCCGCAGCCACACATTTGAGCACGGACTGATTTCGTAAACCTCAATGTTGGAAGGCACAGGTCTTGCAACACCTTTAGCAACCCTCTGGGGTACGTAAATACGAATTTTATGGAATGATTCAGCTAAATAGGAAATCTCGTTTTCGATGAATGTTTCCCCATTTCCGTATGGAAAACTTGCTGTAAAAAAAATAAGCGTCTGACGTAGAGGCATAGTCAAAAGTAATAAAAGTTTTACCCCACTTAGGGTAAAATGCCTTAATTTGTCATAAGAATAATGACAAAAAAATCAAAAATAAAAGTCGCGCTGTTTATAGGCATCCCATTCTTGGGTATTGGCATTTTTATACTCTGGTTTAACATCGCCACCCGAATTACTCCTCCAATTATAGAAAATCGCAGTGCGCTGGAATGGGAACGAAAACAAACCGGCGATAATTTTTTTAGCATCGGGAAAAATAAGCTTCAGAAAAGCGAATCAGGGCTCTGGGAAATGTATGTGGAAGGCAACGGTTTTGAACGCGGCGCCGCTTTTGGAAAACTTACGAAGGAACTTATTTACGAGCAGGAAAAAGCCTTTATAGATCAGATAAAAATTCTGGTCCCTAACGAATCGTACCTGAAATCCCTCAAATATCTTCTGGCCTTTTTTAACCGCGGAATGGACAATTATATTCCGGAGGAATACCTGAATGAAATTTACGGCATTTCGTTTTCTCACCCGGACACCTTTGATTTTGTGGGCGAAAAATATAACAGAGTGCTTAACTATCATGCGGCCCACGATATTGGTCACGCCATGCGTCAGTATATGCTGGTAGGATGTACTTCGTTTTCGGTTAACGGAAAATTATCAGAAGATTCGAGTTTAATTATCGGGCGGAATTTTGATTTTTATGTGGGCGATGATTTTGCCAAAAACAAAATAGTCGCCTTTTTTAATCCTGACAGCGGACATAAATTTATGACCGTTACCTGGCCGGGATTTATCGGAGCTGTTTCAGGAATGAATGAACATGGACTCACCGTTACCCTGAATGCAGCGGCATCGGCTCCGCCCACATCTACCAAAACACCTATCGCTTTGCTGGCCAGAGAAATTTTGCAATATGCTTCCACGATTGATGAAGCTTTTGCTATTGCCCAACAAAGAGAAACGTTTGTTTCAGAAACAATTATGATTGGTTCAGCCAAAGACAATAAAACGGCATTGATTGAAAAATCACCGAAAAAAACGGCTTTGTTTTATTCCGAAACGGAAAAAACAATCTGTTCCAACCATTATCAGAGTGCCGTATTTGCTGAAGATAATATGAATCTGGAAAATATCCGGACCAGCGATTCGCCCTATCGGTTTCAACGAACCGAAGAACTTATATTTCTTTCAGAAAAACTGAACCCCGAAAAAACAGCGGCTATTCTTCGAAATCAAAAAGGAACCGGAGAAACTGAGCTGGGTTATGGAAATCAGAAATCCATCAATCAGTTGATTGCCCATCATTCGGTTATATTTAAACCTTCCGAAAGAAAAGTATGGGTTTCTTCTTCGCCCTACCAGCTGGGGGAATTTATCTGTTATGATTTACGGAAAGTATTTGCAGAATTCCCGGAGCTTACCGAAAAAACACGGATAAGCACAGACGAAGAAAACATTCCTGCTGACCCCTTTTTGCATGCTTCAGCCTATCGGGGTTATGAGCATTTCCGTAAACTGAAAAATTACATTCAATGGTTTACGGCTCATGCGGAATTTGAACTGCCTGAACATGTGCTCACGGCTTTTGAAGGGTCTAATCCGAAATTTTATCACACCCACGAAGTGCTCGGAAATTATCATAAAGCCCACAAAAATTATCAAGTTGCCGAACGGTACTATAACAATGCGTTGGCTTTGGAAATAGCCACATTGACAGAAAAAGAAAACATAGAAAAACAACGGGAATATTGCCGAAAAAAAGTAAAATAAATCACCCATGAATTCTTCAGAAATTGCTTTTTTATCAAAACCGGAAATAAAGGCGCATCAGGATGCACTTTTAAAAAAAGCAGTGCAGTATGCGGGTGAACATTCCCCCTTTTTCAAAGCATGGTTTTCAGAAAGAGGCATTTCCATACATAACATTCAACAAACGGAAGATTTACAGGTATTACCGACCGTTACCAAAGATGAACTCTTCATCAGAAATGATGATTTTTTAAGTGTCCCAAAATCGAATATTCAGGAATATGTTACCACTTCAGGCACTTTGGGCGACCCTGTCTGGATTGCATTAACAGATGCCGATCTGAATCGTTTAGGACAAAATGAAGCCTATTCGTATGCCTTAGCCGGCTTAACCCCAAATGACCTGATTCAGCTGACCACCACCCTCGATAAACGATTTATGGCCGGACTGGCTTATTGGTTAGGCGCTAGAGAAAGCAAAATGGGAATCATTCGTACAGGACCCGGCATTCCGGAACTGCAATGGGACACCATACGCCGAATGAAAACCACCGTGCTGATTGCCGTACCTTCCTTTTTGCTGAAAATGATTGAGTTTGCCGAAAAAGAAGGAATTGATCCCAATCAATCTTCAGTGAAAAAAATCATCTGCATCGGAGAACCCCTGCGCAACCCGGACTTGACACCCAATGCCCTTTGCACACGCATTCTGGAAAAGTGGAACGTGCAGTTGTTTGGCACGTATGCCAGCACCGAAATGGCCACGGCATTTACGGAATGTGAAGCTGGACAAGGCGGTCACTTGAACCCGGACCTGATGGTTGTAGAATGCCTCGATGATGAAGGGAAATCTGTTCCCGAAGGAGAAATTGGCGAAATAACGGTTACGCCTCTCGGCGTGGAAGCCATGCCACTGCTTCGTTTCCGCACGGGCGATTTAGCCAGAATTCATCACTCTCCGTGTTCCTGCGGAAGAAATACACCCCGCGTAGGTCCGGTGGAAGGCCGTAAACAACAGATGATAAAATACCGTGGAACCACGTTGTATCCTCCTGCCATTTTTGATTTGCTGAACGGAATACCCCGGATAGAAACCTACGTGGTAGAACTGCGGCAGAATGAAACCGGTACCGATGAAATTCTGATAAAAGCGGCTATTCAAAACCCGGATGAGGAGTTTGAAAAATTTCTGAAAGATAAATTCAGAGCTAAACTTCGGGTTTCTCCTCAGTTTAAGGTGGAAACCCCGGAAGTGATCAATGCACTGAAATGGCCGGAATCAAACCGTAAGCCGAGATTATTGATAGATATGAGGTAACCTGTATACTACGTATGATGTATTTTTAAGTAAAAATTGGCTTTCCGTTTTTTTTACTTATACATTTGATTCATTAATCTAAACTTATAATCATGAAACGCACATTTGCACTATTTATCGGAGTCGCCTTTTTGGCTTCAGGAGTTTCGGCCCAAAAAATCAAATTGGTTTCGGGCAAACTTGGATTTTTAAAATCAGAAAAGTCCATCGCCATTGAGTATGATTATTCTCAGATGGGAGTAGGAAAATTCAAAAGCGAGCAGGATTATCTGGACAAAAAATCAGACGAGTATAACAAAAAAGAACCCGGAAAAGGCGATCAGTGGAAACAAGCCTGGAAAAATGACCGTGCTTCCCGTTTTCAGCCTAAGTTTGAAGAACTTTTAAACAAAAACACCGAGAAACTCGGACCCGTATTTGGCGGTGGAGCTTCCGGCACACCGGTGGTTATGGTAGTTAAAACTACGTATACCGAACCTGGTTACAACATAGCGATAAGCCGTGCCCCTGCCATGATTAACTTAGAAATTACATTTAAACAAAATGGAGCCGAAGCCGCCAAAATTACCCTTAAAGGAGCTCCCGGAGCCACTTTCGGCGGATATGATTTTGACACAGGACTTCGCATTGGTGAAGCCTATGCCAAAGCCGGTAAAGAATTGGGTAAATTCATTACCAAAATGGCCAAAAAATAAATACCCGAATTAATTCCCCTACCTATACTAAAAAGGCTGCCCGATCGGACAGCCTTTTTTCATAGTAAGATGTTTGTATTTCTAAGAGGTAACCAGTTCCATTTTTCCTTCGCGGATAAACTTAGAAAGGGTATAAACCAATGAATCGTGTTTACGCACAAACGGATTCTTTTTGTCCCAGACATACCCTGCCAAAATTGACGACAATTGATGTTTAATGCCCTGATTGGGCTGGGGAACAAAAAACACATCCTGCAAAGCGCCATCGTACCAGCTCTTTACGTATGTAGCAAATACATTTACGGCATCCTGAATGTATTTTTCGTATTCCTCTTCCCAGTTTACTTCCTCACCTTTCAGTTGGCGGGCGGCCAATTTTCCGGCCAATATGCCGCTTTCGGTGGCAAACATAACCCCCGAAGAAAACACGGGATCTAAAAATTCCACAGAATTCCCAACAATGGCATATCCGGGTCCATACATTTCGGAAGTGGAGGCTGAATACGCTTCCAATTTCTTCACATCAAACAAAAACTCAGTGTCGCGGAAACGGTCACGATAATTCGGATCCTGCTCAATAATCTGACGAATCACTTCTTCGTCTGTTCCTTCAAATTCATTAAAGAAATCGGGATTACCCACTACACCAATCGAAGTAACACCATTGCTGAAAGGAATTACCCAAATCCAGATATCCACCCGATGAACCACAAACGTAATCATCCAGCCTTCGCGTCCTTCGGGACGACGTTCGTCTTTACAATGCACAAAAAGCGCTTTACGCGGCGGCAGTTTTGCGGTTTTTGCCGTACCCATCAGATTGGGTAACACACGGGCATATCCGCTGGCATCTATAATAAATTTAGCATCAATGATGCTTTTTTCGCCCTGTTCGTTTTCAATAATCACTTCGCTCTGATTTCCCTGAAATGTAACCCCTGTTACGCCGGTTTTGTAACGCACGGGAACTCCCTGCTTTTCCACTTCTTTTGCCAAAATAGTATCAAACTCTCCCCTGGGACACTGCCAGGTCCAGGCCCAACCATTGGTAAAGCGTTCTGAAAAATCAAACTCGCACACGCGGCCCTCTTTTAAAAACCGGGCACCGAATTTTTTCTGAAAATTGGCTTTATTCACCGCATCCATAAAGCCGGCTTCATCCAAATGATCCATCACCCTTGGAATCAGGCTTTCGCCGATTACAAACCGGGGAAATGTACTTTTTTCGACAATCAGCGTTTTTAAACCAGCTTTGTTAGTCATAGATGCAGCTACCGTACCGGCTGGCCCTGCGCCAATCACCAATACATCTGTTGATTCTCTTTTCATGTAAATTGTAAATATGTAAGAAGATAACGCAAAAGGCCTATTTTATAAATCGTTCCTCAGCTTATCTTTGCAAATTTATAAGAACATTTGTTCGAAATTTTAGTTTAGCTTCGAATAATATTTTTCCGCATGATTAATCTTGGTCAACACCCTGCACAATATAACGAGTTCAAAAAAATTGTAATAGACGGTGAGCCTGTAGAAATTTCAGAAATAGCCCTGAACCGGGTGAAACACAGTTACGACTTTCTGGACAACTTCTGCAAAGGCAAAATCATATATGGCATCAATACCGGTTTTGGTCCAATGGCTCCCTATCGGATTAATGCCAAACATCAGAAAGAACTTCAATACAATCTGGTAAGAAGCCACAGCTCCGGAACGGGCGAAGTGCTTCCGCCTGTTTATCTCAGAGCAATACTAACGGCCCGACTCAACACCCTGCTTCAGGGATATTCGGGAGTGCACGACAGTATCATCAACCAGTTTAAAGAATACATTAACCGCGGAATATATCCGGTGGTATTTACCCACGGCGGTGTGGGTGCCAGCGGAGATTTGGTTCAGTTGGCTCATGTGGCGTTAGGCCTGATCGGTGAAGGTGAGGTCATTTACCAAAACGAACGCCGCAATGCGGATGAAATCCTGAAATCGGAAAACCTGGAGCCGGTGGAACTTAAACTGCGCGAAGGAATCGGCGTAATGAACGGCACGGCCGCCATGACGGGAATCGGCATGGTGAATCTGCATTATGCCCGCAAAATCGTAAAACTCTCCTTGCTGGCGTCCTGTATCATCAACGAACTGGTTCAATCTTTCAGTGATCACTTTTCAGCCGAATTGAACGAAGCCAAAAAACACAAAGGGCAACATGAAATTGCCGCCCGCATGCGGCATATTCTGGGCGACAGCCATTTGCTCCGCACCCGCTCCGAGCACCTGTATGATAATATTCCCGAAATAGATGTGGTGGCCGACAAAGTGCAGGAATACTACAGCATCCGCTGTGTTCCGCAAATTTTGGGTGCCGTGGAAGACACGCTCGACTATTCGGAAAAAGTATTGGTGGACGAAATCAATTCCGCCAACGACAATCCCATCATTGACATGATTAATCAAAACGTATATCATGGCGGAAATTTCCACGGTGATTACGTAGCCTTTGAAATGGACAAAATGCGGATTGCTATCACCAAAGTAAGCATGTTGGCCGAGCGACAGCTCAATTATCTCATGAACCATAAATTGAACAATATTCTTCCTCCGTTTGCCAATCTGGGCAGACTGGGTCTCAACTTCGGAATGCAGGGCGTGCAGTTTACGGCAGTTTCTACCACGGCCGAAAATCAGGCACTGAGCACCCCCATGTATATCCATTCCATTCCCAACAACAATGACAATCAGGATATCGTGAGTATGGGCGCCAATTCGGCTTGGCTTACCAAACGGGTAATTGATAACACGTTCGAAGTGCTTACCATCCATGTGATGTCACTCTGCCAGGCTATAGACCACCTGCAATGTGCCGATAAAATGTCCACTTCCACCCGCAAATTTTATGATGGGGTACGGGGCATTTTCCCTGTATTTTCTGATGATAAACCCAAATACAAAGCCATCGCCGAACTCACCGAATATTTAAAAAACGGGCAACCCGAATCATTTTAGAACGTTAACACGCAAATATGAGAACTGCATTAGTCACCGGAGGATCGAGAGGAATTGGCAAAGCCATTTGTAAAAAACTGGCTGCGGAAGGTTGTCATGTAATCATCAATTACAAATCCAATACAGAAGAAGCGCAAAACACGCTGAACGAAGTGATTGCCGCAGGCGGAACGGGAGAACTTCTTCCTTTTAACTGTGGCGATAAAAACGATATAGAAACCACACTTTCGCGCTGGCAGACGGAAAACCCCGACCGGTTTATTGAAATTTTGGTAAACAACGCGGGCATTCGCCGCGACAATGTGATGGTGATGATGAGTGATGAGGAATGGTACGAGGTCATCAACATCCACCTGAACGGGTTTTTTCATGTTACGCGGGCCGTTTCCAAAAACATGGTTTCCAAACGTCGCGGACGCATTGTGAATGTGGTTTCTCTTTCAGGCGTGCAAGGCATGCAGGGGCAAACCAATTATTCGGCAGCTAAAGCCGGCGTAATCGGCGCCACCAAAGCCCTGGCACGGGAAGTAGGCCGCCGCAACATCACCGTAAATGCCGTGGCTCCCGGGTTCATTAAAACCGACATGACCGAAGATATTGACGAAAGCCAGTATAAAGCTGTAATTCCTGCCGGGCGTTTCGGCACACCCGAAGAAGTAGCCGCTGCGGTTTGTTTTTTAACTTCGGCAGAAGCGTCTTATATTACCGGAGAAGTAATACAGGTAAACGGAGGTTTATATACATAACAGCATGAGAAGAGTAGCCATAACGGGAATAGGCATATACTCCTGCATAGGAAAAAATATTCAGGAGGTAACCGAATCATTGAGAGCCGGTAAATCGGGTATTGTGTTCGATGAAGAACGCAAAGCCATGGGATTTCGCTCGGCCCTTACAGGATATGTGGAGCCGCCCGTACTCAAAGGTCTTCTGGATCGCCGTTCACGGGTGGGCATGGCGCAGGAGGGCGAATATGCCTATCTGTCCACCGTGGAAGCACTCAACATGGCAGGCATCGACCAGGATTTTATCAATACCCACGAGGTAGGCGTAATATTTGGCAATGACAGCAGTGCCAAAGCCGTGGTGGAAGGCACCGATATCATGCGCGAGAAAAAAGACACCATGATGATGGGTTCGGGCTTTGTATTTCAGGCCATGAACAGCACCGTTACCATGAATCTCGCCACCATTTTCAAACTGCGCGGGGTAAATTTCACGCTCAGTGCCGCCTGTGCCAGCGGTTCCCATTCCATCGGATTGGGCTTTTTGCTCATCAGCCAGGGATTACAGAAACACATCATCTGCGGAGGGGCACAGGAGGTAAATCCATGGGCATTCGGCAGTTTTGATGCCCTGAGCGCCTTCAGCATCCGCGAAAACGATCCCACAAAAGCATCCCGTCCGTTTGACTCCGGGCGTGATGGATTGGTTCCCAGCGGAGGAGCCGCCACCGTAATTCTGGAAGATTACGAAGAAGCCCAGAAACGCGGAGCCACCATATTGGGCGAAGTGGTGGGCTACGGATTTTCATCCAACGGAGATCATATTTCGCAACCCAACGTAGACGGACCCGTTCGTTCGCTGCGTATGGCACTCCAGGCCGCCAACATGAATCCCGCACAGGTAGATTACATCAATGCACACGCCACTTCCACTCCCATCGGCGATATGAACGAAGCCAAAGCCATTTACGAAGTATTCGGCGACTCGGGGGTGCCGGTAACATCCACCAAATCCATGACCGGACACGAATGCTGGATGGCGGGAGCCAGCGAAATTGTGTATTCGATGCTTATGATGCAGCACGGATTTGTGGCCCCAAATATCAATCTGGAGAACCCAGACCCCGATTCCGCAAAATTGAATATCCCCAATACCGCCATAGAAAAAAATATTGACGTATTTTTGTCCAATTCTTTCGGATTCGGAGGAACCAATTCAACTCTCATAGTTAAAAAACATGAACGCTGAAGCAATGAATAAAGACGCTGTTATTGAAAAAATAAATGCCTTTCTGGTGGATGAGTTTGAGGTGGATGAAACCGCCCTGGTGCCCGATGCCAACCTGAAAGAAACGCTTGATTTGGACAGCCTGGATTATGTGGACCTGGTGGTGGTGATTGAAAATACATTCGGATTTAAAGTAAAAGCCGAAGACTTCAGAACCATTCTTACCGTGCAGGATTTTTACAACTACATCCTTAACCGCCTCGATGCCGAAAAAGCAGCCTGACCCGGATTATGTCGCAATGGAAAGGACAGTCAAGAGGAAATGTAACCGGGTATAGAATTTTTGCCTGGCTCCTGAAAAAAGGAGGCCTCAAGCCGGCCTATCTGCTGCTTCGTTTTATTGCTTTTTATTTTATTCCTTTTGCGCCCAAAGGCACCCGGAGTTCTTGGTTTTATTACCACCGTATTCTTAAATACAATCCCCTTAAAGCCGCAGTTTCCATTTATCGTAATTACTATTCGTTCGGACAGGCGTTGATTGACCGCACCGCCACGCTGGCCGGACTGCCCGTAAAACTTACGTTTGAATTTGACGGAGAACACCACCTGCACCAAATGGTGGCCGACGGTAAAGGCGGAATCCTTATCAGTGCGCATATCGGTAACTGGGAAATTGCGGGGCATTTTCTGCACCAGCTCGAAGGAAAAGTGAACATCATCATGTATGATGAAGAGCGCCAAAAAATCAAAGAATTTCTGGAGTCCATTCAGGTAAACAAAAACCCGAAGGACAATGTAAATATCATTCCGCTCAAAGACGATCTTTCGCATGTGGTGGCGCTGAATGCCGCCCTGGCCCGTGGTGAGCTATTGGCCATGCATGGCGACCGTTTTCCGCCCGGAAGCAAAACCTTTGAGTTTGATTTTATGGGGCAAAAAGCCCATCTGCCGACGGGACCGTTTTATATTGCCACCAAGTTTAAAGTGCCCGTAAGTTTTTGTTTTGCCTGCAAAGAAGGCAGCAGCCATTATCACCTGTTTGCCACCCCGCCCAAAGTGTATGAACTGAGCGGCTCACCCGATGAGCGCAACCGAAAACTGCGTGTGCTCATACAGGATTACCTTACCCAGGTGGAAGACAAAGTAAAACGCTATCCCCACCAGTGGTATAACTTCTACCCGTTCTGGCATTGAGAGACAGCGGCGTATTAAACAACAAAGAACGGGATGTTTGTGGAGTGTTTATATTGCGTCCCTAAAGGGACTTCACCGTTATCTATAAATCCTGATTTCTACCGATATGTAATTCCTACGGAATTAATTTTTTGCATCCAAGAAATTTCCCGTGAAATAAATAACCCGTCCCGTTAGGGACGTAATACAGGTAGAAACATCATAACCACACAAAACAAGGTGCCTTTAGGTACGGGATAATTTATGGGTTTATTTATATTTCGTCCCTAAAGGGACTTCCCCGTTATCTATAAATCCTGATTTCTACCCATATTAAATTCCTACGGAATTAATTTTTTGCATCCAAGAAATTTCTACAAAGCCGAATTATACCGGAAATGAAAAGCCCGTCCCGTCAGGGACGAAATATAGGTAGAAATAACATAACCATACAAAACAACGTGCCTTTAGTTACGGGATAATTTGATGATGCAATTTAATTTCGTCCAATTATTCAGGAAAAAAATAGCGCGTCCCGTCAGGGACGAAATATAGGTAGAAAAGCATAACCACACAAAACAACGTGCCTTTAGGTACGGGATATATTCGTTGAAAAGGGGATAGAATAATGTTTCAAAAACCTATTATCCTTCCCCCTCTAAACCGAGGATAAAGGCATATTCCATGGCAATTTCTTTGAGCCGTTCAAATCGTCCGGATTTGCCTCCATGCCCCGTTTCTAAATCACAATGAAAAAGCAGCAGGTTATCGTCTGTTTTCAACTCGCGCAGCTTAGCTACCCATTTGGCCGGTTCCCAATACTGCACCTGACTGTCGTGATACCCGGTGGTAACCAACAGATTCGGGTAGGCTTTGGCCTCCACATTATCATAAGGGGAATAGGATAATATATACTGATAAAATGTTTCCTGTTTGGGATTTCCCCATTCGTCGAACTCGCCGGTGGTAAGCGGTATGCTTTCATCGAGCATGGTAGTAACCACATCCACAAACGGAACGGCCGCCACCAGCCCATTAAATAAATCGGGGCGCATATTCATCACGGCACCCATCAACAGGCCGCCGGCACTGCCCCCCATGGCATATAGATGTCGGGGAGAGGTATATTGCTGTTCTATCAGCGTTTCTGCGCAGCGGATAAAATCAAAAAACGTGTTTTTCTTATTTAGCATTTTTCCGTTTTCGTACCAGTAACGCCCCAAATCCTGCCCGCCGCGGATATGGGCAATCACATACACAAAACCACGGTCCACCAGACTGAGCCTTACCGAACTGAACGTAGGATCTACGGTAATTCCATACGAACCATATCCATATAACAGGGCCGGATTTTGACCGTTTTTTTGCAGCCCTTTTTTATATAACACACTCATGGGCACTTTTTCTCCGTCGGGAGTGTGCGCAAACAGCCGCTCGGTAATGTATTCTTCCGGATTATGTCCGCCCACCACTTCCTGTTGTTTAAGCAGGGTTTTTTCGCGGGTTTGCATGTTATATTCAAATACCGACATGGGCGTTTTCAGCGAACTGAATACAAAACGGAGCATCTGCGTGCGATAGCCGTAATTAGTATCGGTATATACCGTATATACAGGTTCTCCAAAATCGATACGGTAATCCGTATTTCCGTCGGTAGAAAGCACCCGAAGATGGGTAAGTCCGTTTTCGCGCTCTTCCAGCACCAGAAACTGTTCAAAACCTTCCACACCTTCGAGTAACACCTCATTTCTCTGAGGAATGACCGTTTCCCAATGGGATTCGCCGGGATTTTGCACGGAGCAGCGCATCAATTTAAAATTGAGGGCATCGGCATTACTGCGGATATAAAACATACCGCCGAAATGCTGCACAAAATACAGATGATCGCGGCGGCGGGGCTGAATAATCCGAAATTCGGCATCAGGCTCCGAGGCGAATATAAAACGCTCTTCGGCGCTTACGGTGCTGAAGGATGATATAAAAATAATTTCTTCGGATTTAGACTTGGAAACCGAGCAGTAAAAGGTTTCGTCCTTCTCTTCAAACACCAGTGAATCGCTTTCCTGGGGCTGACCCAATACATGTTTTTTTACCTGAAACGTACGCAGGGTTTCTTCGTCCTTCACATCGTAAAACAGGGTGCGGTTATCGGCTGCCCATACATACGAGCCGTCGGTGTTTTCCACAGCTTCGTTCAACATTTCGCCCGTTTGCAGATTGCGGATCTTGAGCGTGTACTGCCGGCGGCTTACCGTGTCAATTCCATACGCCAACAGGGTATTATCCGGACTTACGGTAAGGCCCTGTACATCGCAGAAACTATGTCCTTCGGCAAGTGTATTCACATTCAGAATTACTTCTTCCACGGCATCTGTTTCTGCCTTTTTGCGGCAATACAAAGGGTATTCAAATCCTTCTTCGTAGCGCACATAATAGCTGTAACCGCGCAACAGATAAGGCACACTCATATCCGTTTCTTTGATGCGCCCTTTCATTTCCTGAAAGAGTTTTTTGCGCAGAGGAACCCATTTTTCCATCACGGAATCGGTATAGGCATTTTCGGCCTTCAGATGCTCCAGCACTTCGGGCGAGTCGCGTTCATTCATCCAGAAGTAAGCGTCGGTACGGGTATGTCCGTGTATAGTAAGTTCTTTAGGCTTTTTGGCCGCAATGGGTTGCATCATATTGTACTGGAAATTCTTTCCGTTTTATGGATAAAAAAGAGGAATTAATTCACCAAAAAATGGCGGATTAACCCCAAAAATTCGTTGCGCATTTTGGGATTGGGCACATGTCCCGAATTGGGAAGCACGGCCAGTTCGGCATGTAGGGTATCGGCCAGTTTTTCGCCATACCGGAGCGGAAATACCTGATCATCGGCACACCAGAGTACTTTGTTTTTTACATAAGGCGAAAGGTTACTTTGCCTGTATTTGGCGGCATTTTCCACCAGTTCGCGCATAAGCGCTTTTTTGATATCGGCATTTTTGAGTGTTTCATTGGCGTGTATCTGCCGGTACAGAAAATCGGGAATGGGAGGCTCGGCCGAAAACACAAACTTAAACCCGTGTTTGAGCGCCTCCACCGTTTCGGGAATAAATAATTCTTCGGGTTTGGATACCTGGGCACGGGCACACATGGAATCCACGTCGTTGGCCCCAAAAACAGGTCCGGGACTGTTAATAATCAACAGTTCTTTGGTTCCCTGCGGGCGCTGATGCAGCATTTCGAAACTTACAAATCCGCCGTAAGAAATACCCGCAATCAAGTCGGGAGTAAAATTCAGTTCATCGCAAAGTTTCCACATCATCCGGGCCTGATTGGTAAGCGTGGGTTCCACTTTTCCGGTAGATTCTCCGAACCACATCAGATCGGGCACAATAAACTGCAAGTCCGACTCCAGTCCCAACATAGGATCGAGCCAGGTAGTGGCACCCCCCAGTCCGAATCCGTGTACCAACAGCACTTTTTTAGCGCCTTCTCCGCCGCGATAGTAATAAATTTCGGCGGAGTCGGTTTTTAGCGTTTCCCCACGAAAACCCGCCACATAAAGCCGCGCATCACGCACCTGGTTCACCAGCGACAAGGTATGTGTATATCCGTACCATCCTGTTATGGAAACCAATACCGCTAAAACGGAAAGGATAATGATTCGTTTTTTCTTTTTTTGATTCACGTTGTTCATTGCTAAAGAGCCATTTCAGGAACATCACCTTCTATGATCAGTTTGCCGGCGGTGGCTTTCTGTATATCTTCCACCGAAACCCCGGGTGCTCTTTCGAGGAGTTTAAATCCTCCTTCGGGAACCACTTCAAGCACGGCCAGTTCGGTAACGATTTTTTTCACGCATCCTACGCCGGTTAAGGGCAGAGAACACTTGGGCAACAGTTTGCTTTCTCCGGCTTTGTTGACATGCTGCATGGCCACAATAATATTTTTGGCCGAAGCCACCAAATCCATGGCACCGCCCATGCCTTTCACCATTTTACCGGGAATTTTCCAGTTGGCAATGTCCCCGTTTTCACTCACTTCCATTGCCCCCAAAATGGTAAGATGCACCTTGCCGGCACGAATCATACCGAAGCTCATGGCGCTGTCGAATATAGCGGAACCAGGCAGCGTGGTTACGGTTTGTTTTCCGGCATTGATCAGATCGGCATCTTCTTCACCCTCAAAAGGAAAAGGCCCCATGCCCAACAGCCCGTTTTCTGACTGAAGCACTACATTTACTCCTTCGGGAATATAATTGGCTACCAGGGTGGGAATTCCGATTCCGAGATTTACATACATACCGTCTTTTACTTCTTTGGCTATGCGTTTGGCTATTCCTGTTTTATCTAACATATTCTAATTTGATGATTTGAAAATTTGGTGATTTGATGATGTAGTTCTTCGATATTACTTCTTGGAGGTGGAAATTATTTTTGATAAAATTTTATTGATGGATTCTATTTCTTGAATTAATTCAATTGGACTGGGATAGTTTTCTGATTTTTCACAAAGGGATAACCAATAGGTTGTTTCGTCTGCTTCTTTAGCTGCAAGTTTTATTTTATGTATGAAATCCACTTTGCTTTGAGCATTCTGAGCTTCTCTTACATTTGCGCCAATAGAAGTCCCAGACCGAAATAATTGATTAGCAATATTGAATTTTCGTTTTTCTTCCAATAATTCTGTGAATGAAATAATCTTCAACGCAAAATCAAACGTTAAATCAACAATCAGATTGGGTTTGTCTGTCCTCATGATTGATCTTAATGCTCATTATCAAATTGCCAAATTTTCAAATTACCAGATTACTTATTTCTAACCGTACGTTGTTCAATCCGTTTCTCAAACTTTTCTCCTTTAAAAATGCGGTGAACATAAATTCCCGGAACATGAATCTGATCGGGGTCTAATTCACCGGCAGGAACCAGTTCTTCTACTTCAGCCACGGTAATTTTTCCGGCCATGGCCATCATGGGGTTAAAATTTCGAGCCGTGTAACGGAAGATCAGATTTCCGGCAGTATCGCCCTTCCAGGCTTTTACCAGCGCAAAATCGGCATCAAAAGCATGTTCGAGCAGATAGGGTTTGCCGTCAAATTCGCGTACTTCTTTGCCTTCGGCCACTTCGGTGCCCACACCTGCGGCCACGTAAAGGGCAGGAATTCCATAACCTGCCGCCAAACAGCGGGTAGCCAGTGTTCCCTGCGGAATCAGTTCCACTTCCAATTCGCCGCTGAGCATCTGCCGTTCAAACTCGGCATTTTCACCCACATACGAAGAAATCATTTTTTTTATCTGTCTCTGCTGAAGCAGCAGCCCCAGTCCAAAATCATCCACGCCTGCGTTGTTCGAGATACAGGTAAGTCCTTTCACGTTAAGGCGTACCAACTCAGCAATACAATTTTCGGGAATACCGCACAAACCGAACCCGCCCACCATCAGGGTCATATTATCTGCCATGCCGGCAAGGGCTTCTTTTACTCCGTTTACCGTTTTGTTAATCATGTTCCGTGTACTATTTGCCACGAAAATAGGAAATCCGTGCTAAACGGGGAAAGAAATTATACGGTGGGAAAGGGACCACAAAAAAGAAAACACAAAACCCTTATTTAACGCTCCCGGATGGTGTTTTCACCAATCGGTTTTCTCAACAAATAAAATCCAGATAATTCTCTTTATCAATTACCGTAAACTGCGCTTTGGGATAGGCTGATTTAAACTGGCTTGGAATTTTTATTTTACCACTTTTCCACTTGTATTCATAAGCATGCAATTCATTCCCGTTTGTTTCAATTCTGTCTATCTCTTGTTGGGTATGTGTACGCCAAAAATAAGAGTCAACATGCATTTTCGTGTAATGAATTTTTTTCATCCGTTCTGAATTCAGGTAATTTTCCCAAAGCGTACCCACATCTTCCCTGGCGTTGAGCGGATTAAAATTGCTGATTAAGGCATTGCGTATGCCATTATCTGTAAAATACCATTTCTTCATTTTGGTAATTTCATTGTCCCGGTTTCTGCTAAACCCTTTCACATCGTACACAATAAAAACCTTCTTAAACAAGTCCAAGTATTTTTCAACGGTGTTTTTACTTATTTGCAATTCTTTGCCCAGCGCCTCCAATGAAATTTCGCTACCCGTTCGAAAAGCCAGTTTTTGAAGCAGGGTTATAATCGTATCTCTTTTTTTTATGCCTTCAAACGAAAGAACATCCTTGAGCAGGTATCCTTGAACCAGTTCTTTCAGATATGCTGATTTTTGCTGTATACTTTCAAGATGCAGCAGTTCGGGATAGCCCCCGAAAATGAGCCGCTCCTCTAATTTTCCAAAAGTTTCCAACCTGTTTTCTATCCTTGAAAACTCCAGTTGCGCTAAAGGAAAAAGTTCAAATGAATACATACGCCCCACGAGCGGTTCTCCAATCTGGTTATGAAGTTCAAATGCAGAGGAACCGGATGCAATAATTTTCAAACCGGGAATGGTATCCAACATCAATTTCATCTTTTTGCCGATATCTGCAATTTCCTGGGCTTCATCAATGATTAAAAACCGACAATTGCCAAGCAGGCGTTTGTAGTTGGCCAAACTCTTCACTTCCAATACATGATGGGTATCCACATCGTCACCATTTAGAAAAATGACTTCCTCGTTAATCTGGGCTTGTATTTTTTTTAGCAATTCGGTTTTCCCAACCCGCCTAGCTCCAAATAATAGAATAGCTTTATTGGCCTGAATTTGATTAAGTATAAGCGCTTCGGAAGCCCTGAGAAGTTCCATGTCCTGTTTTTTTATTCCACAAAAATAAGAATTCCGTCAATTAGCTGACGCAATTTTATGGAATACCGTCAATAAATTGACGCAATTTTATTAATTTCCGTCAAAACGAGAGCTTTTACTTCCGGTGGTGCTCTCACCAACCGGTTTTTTGTTATTACCTGAAAATTTAAAAAATGGGTCGGTGAAAACACAGTCCCATGGCATGAAAAACTAATTGTGTTGGTGAAAACACCAACACTAGGCAGAAAACAAAAAAATTATCTATTTCTTCAGAAAACCCAGTACCGTTTCCAGAAAAAGTTGCGGCTTTTCGGCATGAATCCAATGTCCGGCCCCTTCAATGGTGACCACCGAAGCTTTGGGAAACTGGTTTTCAATCCGGTGAATATCGCTGTCTTTAATATAGTTTGATTTACTGCCGCGCACAAATAGGGTAGGCTTCTCAAAACGATATACCTCGTCCAGCTCTTCGCCTACCGAGGCAATATTGGCGGCAATAGCCGGCAGGTTAAAACGCCACGCATATCCGCCTTCGTCGCGGGCATATAAATTTTTGAGCAGAAACTGAGCCGTTCCGGGGTCCTGGATACGTTCCATAAACAACGTTTCCGCTTCCTTGCGCGAACCCAGGTTTTCGATGGGAAGAGTATCCAACGCTTCCAAAATTTCCTGATGATGCGGAGCATAATAGCGGGGCGCAATATCGGCCACCACCAGTTTACCTACCTTATGCGGAAATTTTACGGCAAAGGTCATGGCTGTTTTTCCGCCCATACTGTGCCCAATAATATGAGCCGACTCAATAAAATGTTCGTCCATAAAATCGAGCAGGTCGGCGGCCATCACGTCATAATTGAAAGCTGAGTCATGCGGCGAACGGCCATGATTTCGCTGGTCTATGAGATAGGTATTGAAATGTTCTCCAAAGTATTTTCCAAGCGAATACCAGTTATCGCTCATGCCAAAAAGTCCGTGTAGGATAATCAACGGATATCCGTCGCCCAGTTGTTTGTAGTGCAGTGTCATAGGTATGGGGCTAAGGTAAGTTTTTTAAAGGAGTGTGCAAAAGCCGTTTAAAAATCCTCTTCCGAAAGTTGTCTTTTGTACATGGCTACCACATTCTGCAGACCATAATACAAGGCATCTGAAATCAAGGCATGACCGATAGACACTTCGGCCAGAAAAGGAATCTGTTGTTTGAGATAACGCAGATTATGTAAATCTAAATCATGTCCGGCATTGATACCCAAACCGGCATTGCGACAGGCCAAGGCTGTTTCCACATAAGGCTTTACCGCCAATTCGCGGTTTTGATGATACTGCGAAGCATATGCTTCGGTATAAAGTTCAATGCGGTCGGCTCCCGTTTGGGCGGCAAAAACCGCCTGTTCCGGATCCGGGTTTAAAAAAACCGATACACGGATATCATGCTTTTTAAACTCCGAAATCACTTCCGACAATAAACTGCCAAATTTGCGACAATCCCACCCGTTGTTTGAAGTGAGCACATCGGGCGGGTCGGGAACCAGCGTAACCTGCTCGGGTTTTACGGCACACACCATCTCAATAAAATCGGGGGAAGGATAGCCTTCGATATTGAATTCGGTATACACCACTTTTTTGAGCTCCCAGATATCAGCCCGGCGGATATGGCGCTCATCAGGCCGGGGATGTACGGTAATTCCGTCAGCTCCGAACGATTGAATTTTTTGGGCCGCCTCGGTAACGCTCGGATTATTTCCTCCCCGGGCATTGCGGATAGTGGCTATTTTATTGATGTTGACGGATAGTTTGGTGCTCATGAAGCAAAAATATATGTTGGCAAAGGACAAAGAAACACAGAAAATGGTTCATAATTTGAACTAACGGTAACACAAAATCGTTTATACTTGCAATGATGATTGCCGGAACCATATTATCCAACGACATTCCCCCGCTGATGACTTCGGACAGCGGCCTTAAAGCTATAGCCTGGATGGAAGAATTCCGGATAAATCACCTGCCCATCGTGAACAACCGTCATTTTTTAGGGCTCATCAGCGAAGATGATATCTTCAACCTGAACTCGCCCGAAGATGCCTTGGGCAATCACGAACTTTCATTGTCCAATCTGCATGTAAAATCGTATCAGCATGTATTTGATGTGCTGCGTGTGATGACCGATCACCGGCTCACCCTGATTCCCGTGGTGGATGAAAAAGGAGATTATCTGGGGTGTATTACCCGCAAAGAAGTGTTGGAAAGTATTGCCCAGATTTCATCGGTGAAAGATCCGGGAGCCATTGTAATTCTGGAAATGACCCAACGTGATTATTCTTTATCTAAAATTGCGCAGATCGTGGAATCGGAAGATGGCAAGATTTTAAACCTGTATATCCATACACATGAAGATGACCCGCTGGTGATGGATTTAACGTTGAAAATCAACAAAACCGACCTGAGCGCCATTCAAAATGCGTTCATGCGTTTCGACTATAAAATTAAGGCCCTGTACCATGAGGCCCAGTTTGATGATGAGCTGAAGAACCGATACGACATGCTCATGAACTTTTTAAATATGTAACTTCGCGTTCCCAAACGGGAATTTATGAAAGTAACTCTTTATGGGCGACGGATTGACGAGCCTTATATCCCCTATCTGGTTTCTCTGGTGGAACAACTCAGAAAACACGAAGCAGAAATTGCGGTGTATACGCCCTATTCCGCGCTTATTTTTCCGTTGTTGGATGCCGTGGACGATATACGCTGTGTTTCCACACCGGCTGAAATTGCCGAAAACACGGATTATCTATTCAGTATAGGCGGCGACGGTACCATGCTGAGTGCACTGCCGCTCATTCAGGATTCGGGTATTCCCGTAGTGGGAATAAACATCGGAAGGCTCGGATTTTTATCTTCCATTTCAAAAGATGAAATTTCTTCCGCGCTGGAAAAACTGAAAAAAGGAAACTATAGCCTCGACCGCCGTACCATGATCCGCGTTTCTTCTTCGGCTTCCGATATTTTTACGGGCAATGCATACGGTTTGAATGAACTCACCGTGAATAAGACCGATACTTCCAGCATGATTACGGTAGATGTAACCGTTAACGGCCGTTTCTTTAGCCGGTATTGGGCCGACGGACTCATCATTTCCACCCCTACGGGTTCCACGGCCTATAATTTAAGCTGCGGAGGGCCGGTCATTATGCCCGAAAGTAACAGTTTTGCCATTACGGCCATTGCGCCACACAACCTGAACGTGAGACCGATTGTAATTCCCGATTCGAGTGAAATCAAGCTGAAAGTACACAGCCGAAGTGGACATTTTCTGGCATCTTTAGACTCTAATTTTGTGAATCTGACTACCGAAGATGAAATTACGGTGAAGAAAAATACATTCACGTTTAATATAGTCAGGCTGAATGAACACGATTATATCAGCACATTACGCACTAAACTCTTGTGGGGTAGCGACATGCGCAACACCATTAAATTTGGAAACTAAATCTATTTATTTACTTTTGTTGACGGCTCGTAAACCGAAACGATTTGATTATGCATAAAATACTTACCATAGCACTCTCCTTTTTGCTGATTTTCGGCATGGCGAATGCACAAAAAACAAAATCCGTAATTAAACCCAAAAAGAAGACCAATATGGGTTATTTTGAGGTGTATGCCGGGGTAGGCGTTACCAACTTTTTGGGCGACTTAGGGGGAGCAAACCAAATCGGTACAAACTTCGCGAAAGACTTGGATATTCAGGCAACACGCCCCGTAATGACCATTGGCGGAAGATATTTTTATCATCCGTGGGTAGCGCAGCGCGTTTCGGTTAGCTACGGCTGGCTCAGAGGCGATGACAAATGGACCAAAGAAGAGCCCCGTTTTGAACGTAACCTGAACTTCAGAACTCCCATTGTAGAAATTGCCACCGCCTTTGAGGTACACATTCTGAGAGATACGCCTCCAAAAAACCGTTATCAGCTTACGGGCATAAAACCCAGCGCCAAAAAAAATATAGGACTATATCTTTTTGCGGGCGTGGGCGGATTTTACTTTAATCCAAAAGGACAAAATTTAAATACGGGAGAGTGGGTTAACTTAAAACCGCTTCGTACAGAAGGGCAGGGCTATATCCCCAACCGGAAAGAGTATAGCCTTTGGCAGGTTTCTATTCCTATGGGACTGGGCTTCACGTATCGTTTCGACAAAAACTGGAAACTCGGTCTGGATTTGGGATTGCGTAAAACATTCACCGATTATATCGATGATGTGAGCACCAATTATGTAGATCCGGCCATGTTCAACTTAAACGGTTCTCCCGATCCGGCTTTGTCAACATACTTCTCCAGTGGTAAATATACCGGACAGAGTGACGGCCTTCCCGGTAGTGGTAACGTAGCGGGTCAACAACGCGGAGACCCGAAAGATAAGGATGCTTTCATGTTCCTTACCGTGAATGTGACTTACCGTTTCAACAAAAAAGGACTTTCTGTTCCAAAATTCTTCTAACCGATTACCCGTGCAATCTTTATGTTAAAATCCCGTTTGGGATTTTGGCTTTTATAGACCATGATTCGATTCGCATCCATTTTAGTACTCGCAACGCTTACCATTCTACAGGTAAGAGGTCAAAAGAATGATATGGGTATTACGGGTGGTGTCATGTATTACATGGGTGATTTGAATCCTTCTAAACATTTTCGTTTTCCCGGGCCGGGTGTAGGTTTTCTTTACCGGCATAATTTTGACCATCACTTTTCCGTGAGGGGAAATGTAATTTTGGGTCGTATCTGGGCCGATGACGCCAAAAGCAAAAACGGATACCAAAACACCCGTAACCTCAGATTCAGTTCCTATATGGCTGAAGTTTCTGTACAGGGTGAACTCAATTTTTTTCAGTTTGAACCGGGAAACCGCAAAAAGGCCAATTTCACGCCCTTCATTTTCGGAGGGGTTGGCGCTTTTTACTTTAACCCAAGATCTACCTTATCCACCGGAGAAGAAGTGAGTCTTGCCACATTGAACACCGAAGGACAGGGCGTAATTCCCGGCCGAAAAAGATATGGTCCTATTACCGCCTGTCTTCCCTTTGGCATGGGAATAAAATGGAATCCCTGGAAAGGAGCCACCCTGATGCTGGAATGGGGCATGCGCTACACATTTACCGATTATCTGGATGATGTAAGCACACGATATGCCCACCCCGATGTGGTTGCCATAAAAGGAGAAAACGCCGTAGAAATGGCTGACCAGAGTATTGGTGTACTGTTAGACAATACCGACAGGCAACGCGGTTTTGCCAAAAATAACGACTGGTATTCTTACCTGGGATTATACCTAACATTCCGAATTAAGGATAAGGATCCCACCTGTTGGACCGGCAGTAAATATAAATCCCCTTACACGGGAAAACGTAAATAGGGATTTAGTACCTTCGCGCTATGTTTTTCCGAGGAAAAGAAGATTTAAACCCCAACAATATCCCCAGCCATGTGGCCGTAATTATGGACGGAAACGGGCGATGGGCTAAAAAGAAGGGATTGATGCGGATTTTTGGGCACAAAAACGGCGTGAAAGCCGTGCGCGAAACCGTGGAAGCTGCAGCAGAAATCGGAGTGAAGTATTTAACGTTGTATGCTTTTTCCACCGAAAACTGGAATCGCCCACAGGACGAAGTGAATGCCCTCATGGATTTGCTGGTAGACAGCACCCACTCCGAAATTGACACGCTGATGAAAAACTCCATCAAGCTTGAAGCCATAGGAGATTTGGATTCGCTGCCCAAAAGCACACGTGAAAACTTACAAAAAGCCATTGATAAAACCCGCAATAATTCACGAATGACGCTGATTTTGGCACTGAGCTACAGTTCACGTTGGGAAATCATAAAAGCCGTGAAAGAAATTGCCCAAAAGTGCAAAAACGGAGATTTAAACCCCGATACACTTTCCGAATCTGATTTTGTAAATGCGCTTTCCACCTCGGGAATACCCGACCCTGAACTAATGATACGTACCAGTGGCGAACAACGGATAAGCAATTACCTGCTTTGGCAATTGGCTTATGCCGAACTGTATTTTACCGACGTGCTTTGGCCCGATTTTAGAAAAGACGATTTTTTTAAAGCCTTATTTGAATATCAACAACGCGAAAGGAGATTTGGGAAAACAGGCGATCAGCTGCATGCCGAAACCAAACCCGTTCCTGATGCATCCACCTACAATAAAACCGCTTGATGAACGTTTGTGAGAAATTGTTTTTTAGAGAATACGTGAGAAAAGTTTTATTGTTGCTCCCTTTGGCTTTATGGATTTCATTAAGCTCGATTGCCCAGGTTCCGTTGGGTGAAAACTCGGTTTCGTACCGGCACGGTGCCGAATACGAAATAGCCGAAATTACGGTTAGCAGCAACTCAGATAAAATCGACAAAAATTATGTGATCTTCATCTCAGGCCTGGTACGTGGAGAAAGGGTAGAAATGCCAGGAACCGTGTTTACAAATGCCATCAAAAAATTGTGGGCAGAAAAGGTATTTTCAGATATTAAAATCACCCTTACCAAAATCATTGATGATAAAATTTTCGTTAACATTCATGTAGAAGAACGGCCCCGCCTTTCGCGATTTACCTTCAAAGGAATCAACAAAACGGAATCGGATAATATTCGGGATATCATCAAACTTTTCCGCGGAGAGGTAGTAACCCCAAACCTGTTGCTGAGCACCAAAGCCAAAATAAAAGATTATTATGACGACAAAGGTTTTCTTCTGGCCGACATTAATCTGGTTGAAATTGCTGACACTACGGCCGGCACACCCACCGTTACCTTGGAGATAAAAATTGATAAGGGTCAAAAAGTAAAAATCGGCGACATCATCATCACCGGAAATGACCAAGTGGAAGATTATGAACTGAAAAGAGCACTAAAAAACACCAAACGCAAATCGGATTTTCAAATTCATAACGACCTCTGGAAATTAATCAGCCGCCCGAGAGCCTCTTTTGCTGCCATTAAAAAAGAAGATGATAAATATGACTTTTATCCGCTGCTTATCAAATATTTCAGACAAAGGGCAAACATTAATATTTTAAAATCATCCAAATTTGTTGAACCCGATTACGAAACTGACAAAGACGCGCTGATTGCTTTATATAACCGTGAAGGATATCGAGATGCCCGCATTCTTTCAGACAGTATCGGCTATGTAAATGGCGATATGATCATTTACATTAATGTAGAAGAGGGAAGCCGCTATTTTATCCGTAACGTCAACTGGATCGGAAACTCCAAATACAAAACCGAGGATTTAAACAAAATACTGGATATGAAACGCGGGGATGTATATAACCGCGAAAAGTTGGATATGGCGCTGAACTATAATCCGGCAGGTATGGACATTTCCACCCTTTATCAGGACAACGGATACCTGTTCTTTAATATTACCCCCGTAGAAACGGCTATTGAAGGCGACTCAGTAGATATTGAGTTCCGGGTGTACGAAGGAAAACAGGCCATCATTAATCGGGTGTCAGTTACGGGTAATACCAAAACCAGCGACCACGTAATTATCCGCGAAATCCGTTCTAAACCCGGACAACTTTTCAGCCGGAGCGATATTATCCGCACCCAGCAGGAATTAGGCACCTTGGGCTATTTCAACCCGCAGGCCATGAATGTAATTCCTAAGCCCAATCCCCAGGACGGAACGGTAGATTTAGAGTTTGTGGTGGAAGAACAGCCCAACGATCAGGTGGAATTGTCGGGCGGTTATGGTAACCGCACCATTGTGGGAACACTCGGGGTTACATTCAACAACTTTTCCACCCGAAACATTTTCAACAAAAAAGCATGGAAACCGCTTCCTGCCGGAGATGGACAACGACTTTCCATACGGGCGCAGAGTAACGGACAGTTTTTTCAGTCGTACAATTTTTCATTCACAGAACCTTGGCTGGGCGGGAAAAAACCGATTGCATTCAGTATTTCGGCATATCACTCGCAAAACAACCTGGGCCTTACCACTAGCAACAACGGACGGATACAGTCTTCGAGTGTGATGATGAGCGTGGGCAAACGGTTAAAATGGCCTGACGACTTCTTTAATATCTTCACTTTTGTGAAATGGGAAAGATACAACCTGAGAAATTATGCGATTTCGAATGACTTTGACAATGGTACATCCCATAAAATTGCCTTTCAGATATCCTTATCCCGAAACTCAACCGATGATTTCATATTCCCGACACGCGGTTCCAATATTTCCGTTTCTTCAGAATTTACACCACCCTTTTCTTACCTGATTGAAAAAGATTACGCTAACCTGCCTGCGGAAGAAAGAAATCGACTGCTGGAATATCACAAATGGAAATTTAACGCTCAATTTTTCACGGGTATCGGCGGGCAGAAACTGTCTAAAAAGCTGGTATTGTTTAACCGTTTCGATTTCGGAGCCTTAGGGGGATACAATCCCAACATTCCGCTCACTCCGTTTGAACGCTTTCAGGTGGGCGGAGACGGATTATCGGCTTTAGGTTTCCAAAACCAGTTCTTAGGAAGAGAAGTAATTGCCCTACGCGGCTACCAAAACGGCGCCCTTACACCGGGCTTCCCGGGAAATCCTTACGGAGGCACCGTGTACACCAAAATCACGACCGAACTGCGTTACCTGATTTCAGGAAATCCGAGTGCCAAAATCTTTGTGTTGGCGTTTATGGAAGCAGGTAATTCGTGGGAAAACTTTAAAGACTTTTCCTCATTCCGGGTAAACCGTTCTGCGGGCGGAGGGGTTCGAATATTCTTACCGATGTTTGGTTTATTGGGAGTAGACTACGGCTGGGGCTTCGACCCTGTACGGGGTACTCCGGAAGACAAACGCCAGAAAGGAAATTTCCACTTTATGATCGGACAACAATTTTAATTGTAACTTTATACAAATCACAAGCCATGAAAAAACTTGTCGTTATACTCACACTTTTTGCCGGAATACTGACAGCCGGCTACACTCAGAAGTTTGCCTACGTGGATTCTGAATATATATTGGCGAATTTACCTGAATACACCCAGGCTAAATTTCAGTTAGACCAGGTAGCCAAAAAATGGCAGAAAGAAATTGAAGACAAAATGTCGGCATTGGATAAAGATATTAAAGCCTACGAAGCCGAAAAAGTGCTATTGACGGAAGATATGCGCATAAAACGCGAAAAAGAAATTGATGACAAACGTCAGGCAGTTTTAGATCTTCAGAAAAAACGCTTTGGAAAAGAAGGCGATTTATTCAAAAAGCAACAGGAACTCATAAAACCCATTCAGGATAAGGTATACGATGCCATTAAAGAAGTTTCTGACAACAAAAGCTACGGAATTGTATTTGACAAAGCCGGCGCCACCACCATTATGTATGCCAGTGCCAAATTCGATATCAGTGATTTGGTTATCCGCTCTATGGGATACGAACCGGGAGCAAACACTGCCGAGCCTGAAGATAAAAACGACAATAACCGGGGCGGAGGCATCATTCAGGAAGTAAAAGAAAAGTCAAACGAGATGTTCGGCTCCGGAAGCCGCTCAAAATGAGCCATTCCCCGATCGGAATATTTGACTCCGGGTACGGGGGACTTACGGTTTTTCGATCTATTGCCGAAAAACTTCCCCAATACGATTATATTTATTTAGGCGATAATGCCCGTGCACCTTACGGTACACGTTCGTTTGAGACTGTATATCAGTATACACTGGAATGCGTTCAGTGGCTTTTTGAACAGGGTTGTCCGTTGGTTATATTGGCCTGTAACACGGCTTCGGCCAAAGCACTTCGAAATATACAACAGGTAAATTTACCCCGTCAATTTCCCGACAATCGGGTTTTGGGTGTTATCAGACCCACGGCTGAGGTTATCGGGCAATACACAAAAAGTAAATCCGTGGGTATCTTAGCCACTCCGGGTACGGTAAAATCGGAATCGTACAGACTCGAAATCGAAAAGTTTTTTCCGGATATTGCCGTATTTCAGCAAGCCTGTCCGCTTTGGGTTCCCTTGATTGAAAATAATGCATTTGATACTCCTGCCGCTTCTTTAATCATTGAGCAGGATATAAAAAAACTGTTGGAACAGTCGGAAAAAATAGACACGATATTATTGGCCTGTACTCATTATCCGGTATTAATGAGTCAGATTAAACGTATGTTGCCGCATCCGTTGCAGATTATTTCACAGGGAGCCATTGTGGCCGAAAGTCTGGCCGATTATTTAAAGCGTCATCCGGAAATGGAAACCCGGTTAAGCCAAAATGCATCCCAATCATTTTATACCACGGACGACGCTCTTGATTTTGAAACACATGCCCCTTTATTTTTTGGCAGCACGGTTCATGCTAAACACGTACGTATCGGATAACGGGAAAAAATTTGCCTTATCTTTACGGTCAACCTGATACACCATGAAAAGCCTTGTAATAAAAATATGGCGTTCGTTATTCTTTGCCAATTTTGCCGTTACCCTGGTGTTTTTCTATCCTTTTTTCAAACTTCTTTTCAGCAGACCTTCATTGTACCATACTGCATTAAAATTGCAGCGGTTTTGGGCAGCATGGCTCTTGTTTTGGGCGGGAATCCGCACCATTCCGGTATTTGAGGAAAACATCCGAAACAAAGGACCTTTTGTCTGGTGCCCAAATCATACTTCAGCTTTGGATATTTTAGAAATGTATGGTACGGTGCCGCATTATTTTCATTTTGTGGCTAAAAAAGAACATGCTCAAACCCCTCTTTTCGGAATTATGTTTACCAAAACGCATATTCCCATAAGGCGCGAAAGCATGACAGACTCATACAAAGCCATGCAAAGGGCAATGGGTGATTTGAAAAAAGGAATTGATATCGTCCTGTTTCCGGAAGGCACCATGAATTTTGAAAAAAACACGATATTAAAATTTAAAAACGGGGCGTTTAAACTGGCCTGCGATGCCAATGTGCCTGTTTTACCTGTCTTTATGCCCGACAATTTGGAAAGACTCCCATTTACATACAAAGTATTATATCCCGGTGGGGGACCAGGGAAAGCCAGAGTAATCGTAGGCAAACCGATTTACCCGAAAGATTTTAATTATGATGCAGAAGCCATTTCGCGGGAAGTGAGAAGGTTTATGGAAAAGCATATGCTCAAACACAAATTAGAAAACTAAGCGTACATTCGCACTCCTTTTGAAACTTAATGTAAAAATTTCCGTTTCAGGGGCAACGTTCTTTGGGGTCGACCGGTTTTGACAGCGTGTCGAATGGGTATGTAAGCATGCCGAGGGTTGGATGGAACCTCGTTAATATCAATGTTCAAACTTTTATGTGGCAATAGCTACTCTTACGCAATGGCGGCTTAATCAAAACGATTAGTGCGCTTTGCCGTTTCCCGCAGACCGAACCCGTAGGTTAGCGTCAGGAGGCGTCGTTCAAATCGGGTTGGCCAAATCGGACGTTCCGACGATGAGGCGAGATTAACCGGAAATAAGGATATGATCCGGCTGCGTTTGGCCAAATTATATCTCGAAAACCAAAACAAGCGATAAGCGTGTAGAAAGCATATCGGTTCCATGTTTGGACGAGGGTTCGAATCCCTCCGACTCCACTACAATTATCCGTAAGTGTTTTATTATAAAACGTTTACGGATTTTTGTTTTCTATATAAGTCCACATTTAGCCCACAATCTATAAATAGGCCGATTTTAGTCGGTAATTTTACTTACTGAAAACCGCATGAAAGGCTTCAACTACTTTTTCATAAACTCCATTTGGCAGTTCTTCACCTCTTTGGGCAATTTTTGCATTACCTAAGTTATCCCATACCAAAAGAATGTGATTTTCTAACTTATCGTGTTTTTGCTCATTATGCGCCGGCTTTCTGTCTTTAAAGAAGGAAATGTGTTCACTTTCTATCCTTTCCAGATGTTTGCCAAATTCAGCCCGTAAATCAAACATTTCATTTTCTGTCTGCATATTCACTTTGTATTAGTGTTTACTTACTCAATATTGATTTTGTCAATTTCTTTCATCAGCCTGTCGGTTTCGGAGAGTGCAACAATGATTTTTTGATAGTGAAGTATATCTTCAAAATCTAAAACACGGCCTTTTCTGTCTTTTAACCATTTTTGCGCCGGCTGATACCCTCCTATATAAAAGTTCCATGCTGTTGGCGGCACGTTATCGAAGTATTGGGTATCGTTTATATAAACTTTGTTTTCTATGTAAACGGGTTTAGTAACTTCATTATCTCCGCTTATAGGGTACTTTGTAATATATTGCTCTACTCTGGGGCTTTCCAATAAATGTATCTGGCGTATTTCGCCGCCCAGTTTTACCAATTTCCAGAATGTTTCTTTGTCTTTGGGATAAGGAACTCTGGGAAAATCTATCTTTAGAAACTCTTTGTACTTCTCTCTGTAAGTTGGTGAGTGCAAAACCGCATAGATATAATCTAAAAGGTCTATGGGTGCAAAAGTGCCTTTGTCCGTTTCTTTTTCATTGGTAAACGTTAAACCCAATTTCGCTGTAATTTGCTTTACTATTTCTGTATTTAAGTTGGGTTGTCTTTCTGTTGATTGCTCAATGGTTTGCTGTCCATCTGTTTCGGGGTAGAGATATAACGGAAATTCTGTATTATTTGCATAGGCGCTTTCAAAAAGACAACTCTCACAGATACTTCTATGAATGAATGAGTAGGAGAAATCAAATTTAGATTGTCTTTTTAATGATAAAGAAAGGTTATTATCAAATACTAAGTGCTTCATAGCCTTAGAAGCAGGACGACTTATAATTTTAGGGTCATAGTATATCCATCTATTATCAAAAGGTCTGTATTGTATTGGCTTAAGATGGTTTTCACTATGCTGTTTGCCTTTTATTACTTTCGTCAATTTGTAGCTACCCGAATCATTCACTTTAAATTCTTTTACAAAGTTAGCGTCAAAATCATGAGAGATTAGTTTTTTAATTCTGTTACTTAGCTTTGATTTGTCAAAATCAATAAATAAATTATCTCTGTCTGTCTTTATGCCTGAGTTGAAAATTTCAAATAACTCATTCACTTTAAAACCTTGCTTGTAATTATCAGAATCATCAAATTTATCAGATGTAAAAAAAAAGTATGGTGCTTTAGGTTTTAATTTTGTCCACTTAGTTGCTGCAACATTCTTTTCAATTAAAAATTGATACTTTTCATTTCGATTACCATAGAGGTCGATGTGTAGTACATCGCAATTTTTTGATTTGGTTTTAGTTTTGACGAATATATTGATACTTACCCCTTGTTTAATGTCAAAAACATTTTGGTCTGGACTTCCATCTGGCTGATTTTCTTTAATATTTGAATTTCCGTGTAAGTCGAGAATATAAATCTTGTCAAAACTATTTGTCAAATTTTTTCTCATCTCACGATGAGTTACACCGCTTAAAAAACTATTATTAGAAATATAAGCTAGTATTCCACTGCCATTTTTTTGAATGAAGTGTTGACCATACCTTATAAATTTTATATAGTCGTCATCCAAATTAATTTTCTTTTCGTTTAAGTTTTCCTTGTACACTTTTATCAAGTCAAGTATCCACTCATTTTTATTCGTACTGTTATTGCTGTAAGGTGGGTTTCCTATTACACACATTACAGGCGTGTCCCGTTTTATATGGTTTGCCTCGTTTGCCTCTGCACTTAACCAATTTGCAAACAAAGTACCCGTATCGGGGTGGCTTTCCTCCAAACTATTGGTAAGATAAACTCTAAATCTTTGGTTGGTTGTGGGTTTGTAGCCCGTTTCGGTCAACAGCATATCCAGTTTAAGATGTGCCATTGCATAACTGGCCATTAACAACTCAAAACCGTTCAAACGGGGTATTAAATGATTTTCTACATAGGTGTTCCAAATGCCCTGTTGGTTTTCAAACTTCTGGTAAATGTGTTTCACCACTTCGGCCAAAAAAGTACCCGTACCTGTTGCCGGGTCTAAAATCTGTACTTTATGAACTTCTTTTTCTACTTGTTTACCCTGTTGAAGAACTTTTATTTTGGTTTTGCTGCTGTCCGCAATTCCCTGAGGTAAACCAAACTCAGTTTTCAGAATGTCGTCAACCGCCCTTACAATGAATTTTACAACGGGTTCGGGCGTGTACCATACGCCTCTGGCTTTTCTTAGTTTGGGGTCGTACTCAGATAAAAACGTTTCATAAAAGTGAATTATAGGGTCATTGGTTTGTGTTGATTTACCAAAGTTCTTTAATAGTGCTGCTATATCGGTAGCCCTGAATAAGTCTGCCAATCCATCAACAATCCAAACAATACGGGTATCTAAATCATAGCCGGCGATGTACTGAAAGAGTTTCCTCAAAAACGGGTTTGATTTGGGGATTAAGTTTGCGGCCTCCTGTCGGTTAAACGTTTCTAAAGAGGTATCGTGCAAACGTGCCGCAAACATACCATAAGCAATTGTCTGGGCATATATATCGGCAAATTCTTTGGGTTTTATATCGTGTATCAGAATTTCTTTGAACGTATGTAACTGGCTTTGCAGGGCTGTATCGGATTGGTTGCTTTCGGCCTCATCTTCGATTAGTGCTTTTTCAATTACATCGGATAACATCCGTGCTTTACCCGCCATCATTTCGGCCAGTTTTTTGGAACTCTTTATGGTTTGGCCTATGTATAGACAAAAGTCCGATATAAAGCGTTCAAATGCCTCAAAATTTGCAGATAGCGGTACTATTTTCCCGTTCTGGATTTCGCCGATTTTTACCGAAGTCGTGAACTCCCCGTTTAAGTAGAGGTGAAAATCTAAATAATCGGTAATAATGAGGTTATCTAATGATGTTCTGTATCTGTCAAATTGCTCTTTTAGTGTTTTACTTTTTAGGTCAACTCCTATATCTTTTGCCTCAATATACCCTACCGGAATGTCCTTTTTTGTAATGATGTAATCCGGCGCACCACAGGCAATTCTTTTGGGTTCGTTTGTGGCGGTAATATCTTTTACTAATGTTTCTATAAGCTGTTGTAAATCTCCCCTGTATGAGTGTTCTGTTGCAGTTCCTCTTTTGAATCGGTCAGAAATGGTATCAATATAGGCTTGTATGGCTTTTTGTGGCATATCCGGAATTTTCATTTCCAAATATATCAATTTAGGAACATGGAAACTTATTCATTGAACGTATCTATATTGTTGCTGAGTATATCCAACGTTTTTGCCGCCGGCATATAGTTGGTTAATTTCTTATCATTCCCCGAAAAAACCCAGTCAAAATCTTCCATGCTGTAAGTCAAATTTTCGTAATCGCTTAACTCGATATATTTTGGCTCTTTGGTGCTTTTTTTACTTGTATTGAAACCAAATCTATCAAAAACACGGTGGCCTCTAAATGCTTCTATTATGTTGTGAAGTGCTGCTGCATATACCTGAGGATTTTGTCCCGACTTTCCTCTTTTTTTCATTTCGGGGTCTGTAAATATTTTGCTGCTGTATTTTACAATCTCTATCAATGCTTTTTCTTTATCCCATATTTCGGTGGCATTTTGCGCTGCTTTGGTGGCAAATTTGGAGGTTAAAAGGCTGCACCATTGTTCTACTAGTAAATCGGCCATTTCTTTATTAGCCACGATTATATGAAAATGCGGATTGTACGTTTTGCGGATTGGGTTAAAATTGCACTCTAATGCTTTCAGCCCTACTAATTTAATACCCGTACCCCTCTGATTGCGTTTTTTATTTCTGTCCAATATAATTCTAAATCCTCTGAGCATTTGAGTAACTCTGTTTTTTAAGCTTTTGGCGGGGCATGATTTACAGGTTAAGGTAACAAAGTATGGATTATCCCAATCCAATATTTCTGTCAAATACGTGTTAATTATGGCTGCTTTCCTAATACTGGAACATAAGGTGCAAAATCTGTTTTTACAGAAATCTCCGTAAATTCTACCGTTTGCTTTTACCAATTTGTTTTGGCAATGGTATGTATTCCAAAATGATTTTTTACTCCTTTCATTTTGTTTTGCCTCAGATACATCAATTAGTTTAAGGCAAATTTTTTGGGTAAGCATTTTCCGTTTAGCCCTATTTTTTAGTCCGATTTCTTTTTCTATCGGTATACCTTCGCCGGCGACAATTTTAGTCTGTTTTGGGGAGTTATTTGTCCCACTTTGTACTAATGTATTGAATTGCCTTTCCCCAAAGGCCGATAAAACATTTTGATGTTCCATTAATCTGCTGTTTTGTTATTGCCCAGAGGAACTAATACAGCTTCTATTTCACTACGTTTATAGTAAATGCGGTTGCCGATACCATAAGGTTTAAGCTTTCCTTTCTTAGTCCAATTGTGAATAGTTGATAAATCGCATTTGAGCATGGTCGCAACTTCATTGCGTGTCAAATACTCAGTAGGTTTTACTGGCTCAAACTTTTCTTTAATTTCCCTGATACTCTGATTGAGTTTCTCAAATTGGCGAGAAATTTCTTCGGGGGTTAATTCGTGCAGTATTGTGGACTGTTTCATTTGTGAATACTTTCGACAAATTTTATAACAGGCCACGTCCTATTTAAAAGACGTTATTGTCCTATTTTAGGACAGAAAAATTATCTGAAATCCTTCTTTATTTTTCTGTATATGATGTCTTTCTTTGCGTTTGAACTATTTCTACTTTTGAATTGAGAGTATCTGTCCCCCAAATCAGCACCATAATGCTTATCTAAAAAATCAATAAAACCCTGTTGTTTAATGTTATGTAAATAACTATCATTCAACATTTTGTAATATATATAACTATAATCCGAATATTTAGTTTTTTCGTTCACTAATTCGGATTTTAATGCCTCAAAAAGTCTAAAGCCCTTCACAGATATAAAGATATTTGGGTACGGATTATCATTATTCACATCGACTTCTATCGGGTCTTTTAATACAGAAATCAACTCATCAATAAATTCCTTTTCATCTCTATACCATTTGTTTAATAATTTAACGTACCGGCGTTCCTTATTATTCGGGTTTCCCTTATAGGGTTCTTTTAACTTATGCTTTCGTTTTGTAATGATTAAGTCGAATTTTGCCTGTTTAGCTTCATTCAGCGTCCACACCTTTTTTAGATTATACTCGGTAAATTGTCTTAGCATTGAATCCGTTTGATTTTCCAACGCTTCTAATAAGGTGTCCTTTGTATGATATCGTAGTTTCTCGCTTCCCGTAAACTCATTTTTAATCCCTGTATCCTTAATAAATGGTATAATAGTTCTATAAGAGTTTTTTAATCTACTTAATTGTGGTGCTAAATGAAAAGGAAACATCTGATACCATTTCTCATAAATTGCCATAATAGCTTCAAAATCAATATTTACAGGCTTATTGTTTCTCTTTTTTTCTAGGTAGGATATTATTTTTGCTTTCTTATCAGAATCAATCTTAATTTTCTCAACGGTTTCTTTTAGATATATGTAATAATCATTTAGAAATAGAGGTAAACCGCAATTTCTGGGCATTTCTCCAAAACTTTCAACACACCAATCTATATAGTCGTTAATCGTTTTTTCCCAATTTTTTGTGTTAATGTTATTTACTATGTGCTGTTTGGTAAAAATTACTTTTTCGGCAGTCATTTGGGGCGAATTATCAAAATCTTTACGCTCAAAATCTTTATGCCCAATAAGGTTTTTATGCCCTTCGCAACAATTTGGAAATCCTTCAACGCTTTCATTTCCTAAATATTTATCAGTCAATATTTTATATATCTTCTGATATGCATTTTGGCAAAATTCACATTTTAGATAGTCATGTTCTCCGATTGTAGGGTAAACAGGGTATGGAATTTCATATATAGAAAATTCTCCAACACTAAATGAATACTCCCCATCCAGTTGAATGTCTTTGGGGTTGCTTAATTGTAAGCTAAACTTCCTTTTTATTGGGTCTGCCATATTTGAGTTTATTTTATGTATTCGGCTAATTGAATAGCTTTCTGGGTTTCTGTTTTACCGATGTAGGTTAAAAACATCTTCTCTGTTGAATGTCCCGTAACTCCAATAAGCAAAGAGGTCGGAATGTGGCCAAAATAGTTAGTAGAAAAAGACCTTCTTCCGATATGGGACGTTACCAACTCCCATTTTTCAAAAGTCCCCTTCATTTTTCTAGTTCCATTACCGTTGGTATGAGGTTTTGAACCTTGTGTTTTTTCATTAATCTGGGCTTTCTTACATACTTCTTTTATATAATCGTTGTATCTCTGGTCGCTTATTTTACGGGGAAAATTTCCGTTTCTTCTATCCAATATGTTTTGTACCTTTTTGCTTACAGGTATAGCAATCATTTTACCTGTTTTCACTTGCGTAAATTCAATTAATTTGACTCCCGACTCTATTCTTATCAAATCTTTGGTAAACCGCATGAAATCAGAAACTCGCTGCCCGGTTTCACAACTTATAATTAGCCAATCCCTTGCATTTACTAAGTGTTCGGCTTCCAGTTCAACATTTTCTATTTTTTGAATCTCCTCAGGGCTAAGAAATATTGACTTTACTTTTTCAATTTTAACAGCTATGTTACTCAGTTGGAAATGTGTTTCAATGCCGTTGGATTGTGCATGATAACATAGTGTTTTTATAAACTTTATGGCTCTGGCAATCGTATTGGGTGCATAGTTTTGACTTATGCAGTATTTTTCAAACTCTAGTTTGAAGTTCGCATTAACATCTTTAACATGGTAAATTTGTTTACTATCAATCTGAAAACGCTCAATCAGTCTTTTATTTACAATCAGTTTTTTATGTGTCGATTTTTCAATTGTTCCTTTCTTATGTAATGCATAATAATCAAAATACTCAACTAGCTTAGTTGGTATTTTATCATCATTATCTGGAGGGTTTATAAAATCTTTAAGCCATTTTGAGTTAATTTCCTGTTTCCCTACACTATTATTGAAGTGTGCCAATAAATCAGCTTTCAAATCTGAAAGTTGTTGATTGAGTTTTTTATTTACTACATCATTAAGGTTTTTGGGTTGACCTTTTGCGGCACTCCATTGCTCTGGATTTACGGCAAATCTTGTTTTTGCTTTTGCGTCAGTATATCTCCCATCCCTTAGTCGTACATATATGCCGGCGGGACTCTTTTTACTTTGAATGAAAAAATTTATTGTTGCCATGCTCCAAATATATGGATTTAGTCCACATATAATCCACATTTAGTCCACATGTTTCAATCTACTTCAATTTATATCAATTGTTTCAGATTGTCATAAATACCTTATATTCATTGAAAATATGGCATACATTCGCATAAATAAAAGGAATTATAAAAAGGTATGATTTAGAGTATAGTAGTCCCTCCGACTCCACGAAAAAATAAAAAAGCACCAGAGGGTGCTTTTTTTATTTCATAGAAAACCAAAGCTTGCTTTGTGTTTTTGGTGAAATAAAAAAAGGCAGATGCGCAGCAGATGCTTTTTTATTGTGACTGAGTAAAAGGTGGGATCACGTCAGTAATCCCTCATGAAAAGTGCCGGGAAATGCTTTTTGGGGAATAAAACGAACACCAAAATCCCTACTCTTAGGTATTTCGGAAGGGGCAGCGAAGGTTTACCTTTGTCGCCATGAATAGTTCAATCTTTTTTATGCGCAGATGCCTGGTATTCATTTCTGCATTTCTATTATACGGTTTGGTTTCGGCCCAGTATCTGGGCTCCAAAGTAACCGAATCACTCAAAAAACATGTGTATTTTCTGGCTTCCGATAAGCTGGAAGGCCGGCTTCCGGGTACCGCCGGCGAAGAAGAAGCCGCACGATACATTTCAACCCAATTCAAAAAAGCGGGAGTAAAGCCGGGAGGCGAAAACGGTTCTTGGTTCAAACCCTTTCAATTTACCGACAAAGTGGTGGCCGACAACAGTTGTACACTTTCAGTAAATGAAAAAAACTATACACTCAATTCCGATTTTTGGCCTATGGCATTTTCGGGAAACGGAACATACAGCGGATCCGGAGTATATGTACGTTACGGCATTACTAATCCCGAAAAGGAATACGATGATTATAAAGCCTTCTCAGACGCCGAACTGAAGGGGAAAGTGTTTATCATAGAACTTTCTTCGCCTGATGGAATACACCCGCATTCGGCCCACATCAAATATTCTGCTCCTGAAACCAAGGTAAAACTGGCCCTAGAAAAAGGCGCATCGGCCGTAATTTTTATTGATAACCGCAAAGACACCGAAACACCTTCTAAATCCTTGTCAAAAAATATACAGCCCGAAAATATTCCGGTCGTACTTGCCGAAGGATTGCTTCCCAAAATATTGAGTGAATCTGTTTTAGAAAAAATAGAACTGAATATAAAAATCAACCGGGTAACCGGGAAGGGAAAAAACGTGGTCGGATTTATTGACAATGGGGCCGCACAAAACGTAATTATCGGAGCCCATTACGACCATTTAGGATGGGGTAGTGAAGGTTCTTTGTACAATGGAGAACCGGCTATTCATAACGGAGCCGACGACAATGCTTCGGGTACTGCGGCGCTAATTGAAATAGGAAAATACCTGGCCAAAAAAGGTCCAAAAAACAATAATTATATTCTGGTGGCTTTTTCTGCCGAAGAAAAAGGACTGCTGGGTTCCAATGATTTTGTAAAGTCTTCGCTATTCGATCCCGCCAAAGCCAATTACATGATTAATATGGACATGGTGGGAAGATTAGAAAACGATCAGATTGCCGTGAATGCCGTGGGCACTTCCTCTATGTGGGGCAATAACCTGAATGCCGTGAAAGCCGGAAATTTGAAAATTAAAACATCCGAAAGCGGCATCGGTCCTTCTGACCATACTTCTTTCTATTTAAAAGATATTCCGGTCTTGCACTTTTTCACCGGAACCCATGCCGATTATCATAAACCCAGCGACGATGCCGAAAAAATAAATTTTGAAGGCATGAACCGCATCGGAAATTTCATCATTGACCTTATCACGGCATTAGACGGTCAGGGCAAATTAGATTTTGTAAAAACTAAAGAAGCCGAGAGTACGAAAGCCCCCCGATTCAGTGTTACTTTAGGCATTGTTCCCGATTATATGTACGACGGACAAGGTGTTAAAGCCGATGGTGTAACCGACGGCAAACCGGCTCAGGCAGCAGGAGTAAAAGCCGGCGATGTGCTAATCCGCTTAGGAGATTACACCATCCATGATATGAAAAGTTATATGGAAGCTTTAGGAAAGTTTAAAAAAGGAGATTCCACTGAATTGGAAGTGATGCGTAATGGTCAAACCCTTATTTTAAACGTACAGTTTTAAAAAACACGGCCTTAAGGTTCCCGTTATATTCAGCCTCAATTTAAAGCCGAAAAAAAAATTTTCGGCTTTTTTATTTCTTTTAGTTTATCCGCTTATTAAACCGGCCCATCACCCTTTTATTGAATAAAAACAGGATTTCATAAAGCGAAAACCCGGTTTCGTCAAGTGGACTATATCCTGATTTGCCCAAATACTACTTTGGCAATCAATTTTTGAAAACATAGTTAAACCAAATATGAGTACCTATTTCTTAGTACATCTAACATTACCCTCTGAATTCCAACGCTTTTCTTTTAAAGTATTTGCTACGGATGCTTCAGGTAAAATCATCACGGGCGAAGGATATTCTCTTGAAAAAAGTGGATATGTCCAAATTCCTGTTGTAGAAGGCATCGGATCTTATTTTCCGTACAGGTTAGTCTTGCGCAATGGGGTTAAAACAGCCGGATTTTTAGAAATTCCCGACAAAAAAACACTTGCTGTTTCTTTACTTTCAGAAAAAACGGGCTTGCAATACGACAAAGCGCTTTGTTTTAAAATGGTTGAATGGGGGCAAATCCAATTTAACCCGACCCTGATAACTGATTACAAACCGATAAAAGAACCGGATATGAATATGAAAGAAGAAACTCAGGAACCTACTGTAATCCTCAGTATGCCTAAAAAAGTAGAAAGCTTGAAAGAATATCCCATAAAAGGAAGAATCATTGATAAAAAAGGAGAGCCCTTCAAAGCGGCTACTTTTATTATTTATGTGCAGGATCATACTAAAACGGAAGAAGAAGGACGATACTTTCCCTTATTAACTGCACATACCGACCAACTCGGTTCTTTTCAGATTTCGGTACAAAACAAATCGTATTCTGGAGCCAAAATCACGGTGGGTGCAGCCTATGATGAACCCATTGAAATTAATCTGACGCAAGAAGGCAAATTGCCCGAGTTCACCTTGGTGGTGACGGATTATCCTGTAGAAGCGTATAAATCTGTTGACGACGACGATTGCGGATGTGGAGTTCCGCCAGACAGACTGCCCGAAATGGAAGATCTCCTGAACCCCGACAACAAATACCAACAAGATATCGGCGGATCGTGTGTGAATTTTACCACACCCAACCGGGCTTTGGAAGAGTTTTCGTTTTATAAAATTGTCAGAACCACTGACCCTGAAGTAGTATCGCAGGAAATCCTGTTTCAGATAGAAGCAATTAATGAGCAGCTCCGCAATTTGAGGAGTCAACTGCTAAACCTACAGCGGTATAAATCGGCGGCCGTTTATGAAAACACGCAAAAACTTGCCGGTAAAGGCGTTAATCCCAACACCCCTACTCAACCCATGGCCGGCTCCGAAACCGAAATCCGTAATCTGGAAAATCAGATTGCAGACCTGGAGGGTAAGCGGAATGCCCTATACAGAGGTGCAAGCGGACGCAGAAGTTTAGGTATGGAATTCAGCGTAGATTGGGATCAGACTCCCACTACTTTTCAGGCAACGACCATTGCACACGGGCATATATTAGAATTCAGACAGGTATGGCGTGCCGACGGATACAGCATGGGAGACCTGTTGTATTCACTTCCCTTGGCCCCCGGCCAAAAAAAGCAAATCGCCATTTTTGATTGGGACAGAAGGGAATCGGCATCCAGAACTGAAGACCAGACTCAGGAAGAATCACTTCAGAATACGTTGAGCAGAGACCGCGATGTTTCAGACATCGTAAAATCTACCCTTAATGAATCATTGGAAGGAAGCAGTTCCAGCAACAGCAACAGCACCACGAAAAGTATAAGTGCCACGATGGGTACGCCGCCGGTATCTCCCGTTTCTGCCAGCGTAACGGCCGGAATCAGCAACACAAAAAGCTCTGCCAGCAGCGAATCGAGCCAACAATCATCCCGGGACTTAGCAGCTAGCTCCATGCAACAGCTGCGCGATAAAACCATGCAGAGTGCTTCTTCTTTACGCTCTCAGCGTTCTACGGTTATACAAGCCGTGAATCAGGGCGAAAGCATGAACGTGACTACTGAGTCCGTAGCTAACTATAACCACTGCCATGCCATCACTATTCAATATTTCGAGGTGTTAAGGCATTTTGCCCTTTCTACCGAATTGGCCGATGTAAAAGAATGTCTGTTTGTCCCACTGCCCATGACATTGTTTGACAATGCCAAGGTGATGCGCTGGCGCGAAATATTAGTAAAAGCTGTTGGAAACAGATGGTTTCTGAGAGGTTTTGATGCCGTAGCCAGAGCCGAACAGGCCCGGATTGAAGGCCCTAATACCACAGCCTATGCCGATTTGCCGCCCACACGGTACTGTGATGAGCGCTTCACATACATTGATGTGAAAATCCGCTTGCGTTGCCATTTAGCCCGACCTGCAGAAATATATCCTGCCGACACCCCCACTCTCCAAACCCTCATGACCACCACGGCAACGGGTATTTTCGGAATCACCTCGCCTCAGGTTTTGCTGGAAGAAGCGCAAAAAGCCGCTTTGCTGAATCACCCCGCCGATTTGGATAATTGGAGAGTGCAGATTGGATTTATTCCCGGTTGGACGCATATAAGAAACCGCGTACTGAACGCTCCGCGCGAACAGAGAGATATAGTTTTTCAGCAAGAAATTGAAGCTGCGGATTGGATCAGTCATTTTATCGACAAAACGGTTCTTTCATTGGAAGGCATACTTCCCATTCCCGGTTCGCTGAGAATACTAAACCGGAGTAATCCTAAAATTGACAAATTCAGAAACGGAAGTGCCGGAAGAGGAACTGAAGTAACCGTAGGCGTAACATATAATGAACCTGCCGGAGTTCCTATTACCAGAGAAAGAATCAGCAAACTGACCTACCAGATTGCCTATGTAGGCGGAAACACGCCAGCCATCACGCAAATGCCCGACGGAACAAGTATCCGTATGGTTGGCGGCTCGGGAAGATACCGCACCCGTACATTCAGCGGGTTATTGTTTAATGAGTTCACTTCTCCGCTGGATTTGGCCCAGGGCGACCGTATCGACATTCCCACACCGCTCACGCACGAAGAAATGCGAAATCCGCGCCAGGAACTGGAAAGAGCCAGAGTGGAACTGCTTCAACACCTGAACAACAACCTGGAGGTATACCACAGCTGGCTGTTTTACTACATGAGCCCTGAAAGAAGATACATGATGCTGGATGGAATTCAGGTAAAAGTACCGAACCGGCATATTCCCGGACAACCACAGCCCGGTCCGAATGATTTTACCATGCGAAGTGTGGCTTCCGTGGTAGAAAACCGGATTATCAGCATTGTGGGCAACACCATGGTGATGCCGGTAGCAAGCGGATTTAATTTAGATCCGACCTTCCGTTACGATGATGATTTGGTTACGCTGGACGACGGAAGAAAAGTATCTCTGCTGATGTATCATTACATGCCTGAAAAAGGATTCAAATCAGCTCCATTCCGAATCAGTGTACCTACTAAAGGCGTATTTGCTGAGGCCGTAACGGGAGCCTGTAATTCATGCGAAAAAATTGATGATACCCGGTTCTGGAAGTGGGAAGAACACCCGATTCCGGACAGTCCTACCGGAATTCAGACGATCAGTACCGACAGTCGCCGGGCAGAAGTAGGCAACCTGCAGGCCAAGGAGTTTGCCCAACCTATGGTGAACATTCAAAATGCACCTGAAGCCCCTGCTTATGGAGGAGTTGCCGCTGCCTTAGAAGCCATTACAAAAAATGATGCATTCCGCGATGCCACCGGATTAGCGGGAACTCAGGAGTTAGTAAAAGAAGGCTTAAAAGCCAGCGGTGAGGCTCAGAAACATGCCATGGAAAAAGCGGCCGAAATTACCAAGCAGGCCATGAATCAGAAGAACAATCAATCGCTTACCCAACAGATCAAAAACTCCGGTTTACCCAAAGAAAAACAGCAGGAACTGATGGAAGAGCTGCTTCGTTCGCAGATATCCGGAAAAACCCAAAAGGACGACCCGAACAAGGGCGGAGGGGAAAAGCCTAAAAAACCCGTTTACGGTCCTGATTCCATGAAAGTAGTGGCAAGTGGCTCAGAACAGGGAAAAGGAGACTTTGTTCAATATGCCGACGGGCGTAAAGTTTATGTGGACGATGACGGAAATGCCGTTGACATGGGTAAAAAAGGTAAAGACGAGTTCGGGAATTATACAATAGATAAATATGGCCGTAAAATCTATGACGGAGATACAACCGAAGGAGGATCGGCTGCCATCTCACCAAGAAATTATACCGACAACCAACAGGATGCTCTCAGAAGCACGGCTCTCAACGAAATGAATCAAATTATTCAAAACTTCAATAATCAATTTCCTGCACAGGATTTAGATGATAATAACCAACCTACCGCATAACATACTTAATCATACCATTTATGAGCGTACAAGCACAACAAGAAGCTGCAAGCCCCAATCCAAGCGGATTTTATAATAACGGACGGGCACTGATTGTGTCTATTCAAGATTTTAGAAGGCTAAGAAACACTTTGAGAAGTAAGGGATTGGACGGGTATTACGGACCATTAGGATATACACATGAATCAGGCGAGTTTTTCAAAGAGATTTTGAAATTTCAATCGGGTTCATGGGGCGCCAAAGATTATGCTTCCAGAAACTACAGGATGATACAAGACAGTGATGCCACCTATCTGAATATTATCTCCGGTATTTTAACATTAGCTTCTGAGGCTGTTCCCGGAGATGTAGTTACCATCACCTTCTCTACTCATGGTGAATCTGTTCCGACAAGCAGCAGAACCGACCAAAAAATCAACCTGAATTATGTGGCATTATATGATGAATTCCTAAGCGAGTTTGAATTATATGTATTGCTGAGACTATTTAAAAAAGGGGTGAGAATTTTTGTGTGTTTTGATTGTTGTCATTCGGGCTCCTGGATGAATTTTAATCAGTTAGATTATTACGATGCCACTGCAACCTTGAGCAATATCATGGCAAAACTTGAAAATACGGGAAATCGGTGGGCCTCTGAACTGCTTAAACAAAATTACTCCAACATGGTAGAAAACTTTGATATCTCTGCAAGTGCATGTATGGTAGGAGGATTAAGGGATGCCGTTCCGATGAATGACTATTTAAACAGTGCCCGATTTTATTTATATAATCTTGCGGATGAAAATAGAGAGATGCCTATCCGCGAATTTATTTCTAGAACGAGGTCTGTTATTTACAAAGCCATGGAAAATAATTATAGGCTGAAAATAGGGTCTATTTTTCCTTATTGGTTTGCATTGTATGAAGAATATGTAGAAAAAAAGAAAAATCCTGTTGTAGACGAAAGTCTTGTTTACAACCCCAATAATTCAAAACATGTAACTGTGGTTCGATACTTCTGCCCCACTGTAGGCTTTATCGGAAAAGACACCGATATTTTTGACGAAGTACCCGCATTCGGATTGTATTAACTTACCAGGGATGTTGGTCTATCAGGTAAACCAACGCCGTGATAGCTGCGGAACCTAAATCGAGTTCGCGCTTATTGACCTTATCAAAAGTGTCACTGGCGGCATGGTGATAATCAAAATATCGCTGGTCGTCGGGGCGGTAGCCGAACAACGCTACGGGTCCGTTTGCCTTCAAAGGGCCTATATCGGCACCGCTTCCACCTTCTATAAAACGATGCAAGAGATAGGGCTCCAATAAAGGAATCCAACTCATTAAAGCCCTGCCGGCTTTCATATTGTTTTCAAAGGTAAAGCCTCTGGGGGTAAATCCTCCCGCATCGCTTTCAATAGCGGCCAAATGAACTTCCTTGTTCTTTTTAGCTTCTTCGGCATATTTCAGTGCTCCGCGTAACCCGTTTTCTTCATTCATAAATAGTACGGCTCGCAAGGAATGGCGGGGTTTATATCCAAGTGCCTTAAAGGTTCTAAGCATCTCCAGAGATTGCACACAACCTGCCCCGTCATCGTGGGCTCCGTGGCCCACGTCCCATGAGTCTAAATGTCCGCCGGCGATAATATATTCATCGGGTTTTTCACTGCCGCGGATTTCACCGATTACGTTGTATGAAAGTTTTTCTGGATATGATTGGCAATGTAATACCATGGAAATCGAAACTTTTTTGCCCGAATTCAGCAGGTCATGCAGTTTCAGTGATGATGCAGTACCCAGAGCGGCACAGGGAATGGGGGTTACTCCGGCATCGAAACCGGTGTTTCCGGTATGTGGAAAATCATCGCCGGCATGGGTGAGCGAGCGTACCAGACAACCCACGGCTCCTTTTTTGGACGCTTCAGATGGACCAAACCTGCGTGCAGAATAATTTTCACCATAACAGGTAAAGGTGTGTATATGCGCTTTGTTGAAAGGCATATTAATAAATACTATTTTGCCTTCCACTTTTTCGCGGGGGAGTAATTTCAATTCTTCCACATCGGCAACTTCTATGACTTCTGCTGTTAATGTGCCTTGGGTGGAGGGAGAACTTCCCAGGGCTAAAAGTTCGAGTGGAATTTTTTCTTTTCCCCATTGTACATAGGCAATTTCAGGGGCACCCCGTTCCCAATGCGGCACCATAACCGGCTGAAGTATAACACGGTCCAGTCCTAATCCCTCCATGATGTTTTTTGCCCAGAATACTGCTTTTTCAGCCGATTCAGATCCACTGATCCGGTGCCCGATATTCAGACATAAATCACGAAGCCATTCGTATCCCTGCCCGTTTTTCAACACTTCGTCATATATTTTTCGAATCTCAAGCGAATCTTTAGTAAATACATGAGCGGGCGTGTTTTGAGAAAAAACGTCCGTGCAAAACATCAATAAAATAGAGAATATCAGTACCTTTCTCATAGGGCATGTGTTGTGTTTGCAAATAAACACATTACCCCCTTATCGCCCACTCAAATTCTTTGGAATTCTTCCTGATTTTATACTTTCTGACCGGAGGGTTCGTCCCACAATCCGTTCATTCATGTTGCCCAGCTCCAAAAGTCTGTCTATGTCTATACCGGTTTCAATTCCCATTTCATCCATCATCACCAGCATATCTTCCGAACTTACCAAACCCGTAAGATTAGGGTCTTTGTAATAGTATTCACCGGTGCCGGCTACGGGTACTCCATCCACAAAATTGGCTGGTTGTCCACCAATTCCACCCAAAGTGGCTTCAAAGTTTGTCATTCCGGCCTGAAGAGCCGCTAAAACATTGGCCAATCCCCAACCTCTTGTGGTATGGAGGTGTACAATGTGCTTTTCGGTATTTCCGATTTTATCCTGAATTAAACTGAAATATCGAAAAATTCTGTCAGGCGAAGCGGAACCGTCATGGTCGGCATGTTCCACATCTGATGCTCCGATTTCGAACCATCGTTTTGTAAATTCAACAGCCCTATTTAGTTCTGTCGGACCTTCAATAGGACAACCCCAAATGGTGCTAACGGTTCCATTCACTTTGATTCCTGCTTCTCTGGCGAGCGGAATATATTTTTCGCACATTTTCCAATAATCATGCAGGCTAAGGCCTGAATTTTTTTTATGATGCGACTCACTGGTAGAAACCATTACCAAAATTCTGTCCGGCCCCCAACCTTCTTCCCGAGCACGAATGGCTCTTTCAATGGCCTTTTCGCGGATAGTAACCGCCGTGAGGGTAACTTCCGGCAACAGATGTGCAATGCGTTTACTGCTCCGAATTCGTTTAAACACTTCATCTGCGTCTTTAAACTGAGGCATACCTACCGGGTTACCCATATTAGTTACTTCCAAATGTCTGAATCCGGCAAGAATCAGTTCTTCGGCCAACCATACTTTGGCATCTGCAGAAATGTATTTTTCTTCGTGCTGAAAGCCGTCGCGGATAGTAATATCTCCTACCGTAATTTTTGGGGGATAGTTCATGAATTGCGCTTTAAGGGCGCAAAAGTATATTCAGTAATTGGGGATAATGTCCAACCGCCGTGGATGGGCGTTCTACTTTTTGGGCTGGTAATAATTCCAGAGTATTTTAACCTCCACGCGCCGGTTGCGTTGTCTGCCTTCGTCCGTTTCGTTGGTCGACTTGGGTACCTTTTCGCCATACCCCTGCCGTACCACAATATTTCCCCGGGGATAACCCAGACGTATCAGATAATCTACGACTACGGCAACCCTTCTGTCCGAAAGCCGCTGATTAAACTGATCTGACCCCTTATAATCGGTGTGACCGCGAATTTCAATTTTAGCCTCTTTGTAATCTTTGATGTCTTTATACATATAGTACAACTTGGCTTTTGAGGTGTCCGGAATTACGGATTTGTCAAAATCAAACTCAATTAGGATGTCTCTGGGAAGGGGTTTTCTGGGCTTCTGATTGGCGGAGGTGGCATTACCTTTCCATCCGGGCGGGGGCGGCATTTGTTTTCCGACCGATTTAAAACTCTTTGATTTTAAATACACTCCGCTGTCCACCACACCATCTCCCGCATCGGCAATGGCAATTTTTATGCGGTACTTCGCGTATGGAGTTACCTTGTGGGTGGCCGTAAGCACAGTTGTAAAACCATCCCACTGCAGTTGATTGTCAAATACTTTTGATCTGAGTTGAGCACTTTTATCGCGGGGGTCGAGCGTAGACCCGTTATCAATATAATATTGGGCGTTTACCCTGTCGTTTATTGTATTTACCGATACGATTTCGTCGGATTCGGGCAGTTTGGCCAAATTTACAGTGCCGTTAATTCCGGGCCCGGACAAGTAAAAACCGAATACATCATTAAAACCTCGGTTTACATATTCAAGGTATTCTTCGCTGGCAAACACATACCGGAATTCAATCCTGTCGGAAACCGGATAAAAATCAAATTCGAGGGATACGGCATCGTAGGTGGTTTTCCCGGCCATTTTGGTCAACTGCCCATCTCCGGGTCGGTTATTATCCGTTCCCATCACCGGGTTATTGTTGGGACCTTTGGATCCGTATATACTTCCTGTGGTAAGCAAAATACCGTCGGGCATACCCAATTTACCGTTGGGATAAGAAAAATAACCCAGCGCATGGTTGGCCCCGTTGAACGTAATGTTGGAAACCATCACATCTGAAGAACCCAGAAACACTGTTTTTACCAAGTAATCAATTTTATACTTCATACTCACATCATATTGGGCATGAAGCGAATGTATCCACGCCGCAAAAATGAATAGGAGTATGCCGTATTTTTTCAAATTCTGCACATTTAGTTAATATCAGTAACGATAAACCTGTAAAATTGGTGTAATCAACGCGACCATATGTTATATTTCAGGATACAATATATGGCCCTGAAACCATCTTTCCAGTTAATTTTTTTTCCTTCGGCATAGGTTCTTCCATAATATGAAATTCCTACTTCGTAGATTCTGATATTTTCTACCCTGGATATTTTGGCGGTTACTTCGGGTTCAAAACCAAAGCGGTTTTCTTTCAGGGTAATTCCCTTGATAATATCGGCACGGAAAAGTTTGTAGCAGGTTTCCATATCGGTCAGATTCAGGTTGGTAAACGCGTTGGAAAGGAACGTTAAAAACTTGTTTCCGATGCTATGCCAGAAAAACAGAATCCGGTGGGGTTTTCCGCCCATGAAACGTGAGCCGTAAACCACGTCGGCAAAACCATCTACTATGGGTTTAAGTAAAATATTAAACTCATTGGGGTCATATTCCAAATCCGCATCCTGAATGACCACATAATCACCGTTAGCCTCGCGGATACCCGTGTGTAACGCAGCTCCTTTACCACGGTTTACGGGATGAGAAATCAGTTTTATGTCCACATCGGGATTTTGGGTACAGTATTCCTCCACCTTCTGAATGGTATTGTCTGACGAGCAGTCATTGACAACCACAATTTGTTTGGTGAAACCTGTGATTAACTCTACGGCAGAAACTTTAGCGAGAATGACCTGTATGGTTTTTTCTTCGTTGTAAGCCGGAATGATGACAGAAAGTGTTCCCAAAACGTGATTTTATTGGGCAAAAGTGCAAAAAAATGGCAAGAGGAAATGCCAACAGATAAGATATAACTAACAGGCTTATGCTTGTAAAAAACGTCGAATGGCGGATTCAGCTTCCTGTAAGGCTATTGAAAGTTCATTATTTTGAATCACAATATCAAATGCTCCTGCGTATTCTAATTCTTCCTCGGCCTTATCTACCCGCATTTTTAGCGATTCTTCGGATTCGGAACCTCTTGCCCTCAAACGGCTTTCCAACACTTCCAGTGAAGGCGGCATCACAAAAATACCTAAGGCTTTTTCGCCAAATTTTTCTTTCAGGCTAAGCCCACCTTCTACGTCCACATCAAAAACTACATGATTTCCTTCTTTCCAGATTCGCTCAATTTCGGAGCGTAATGTGCCATAATATTTCCCGGAATACACCATCTCCCATTCTACAAATTCATCATTCTCAATGGCTTTTATAAATTCCTCTTCCGAAATAAAATAATAGTCTTTCCCATGAATTTCTCCTTCGCGCGGTTGGCGGGTACATGCTGAAACCGAAAAGGCCAGTTCCGGAATTTTCTTGAGCATTTCTTTTACAATGGTGGTTTTTCCGGAGCCGCTGGGTGCTGAGAAAATAATGAGCTTACCTTGATTCAAAAGAAGTAATTTCGTACAAAATTCATAATTTTAATCTCAATGAGAAGAGCAGTGCGTATATTTTTTGGCATTCCCTATAGTATCTACTCCTACACCGTTTACTTTATTACGCTGATATTAATGTTTTTAGCCAGTGTATTTTTGTCTGTATTTTTTTCCACGGAAAAAGCGGGATATTACTTTATACGGGTGCTGCATACCTGGTCGGCCAGTTGGATGTTTTTATCGGGAATCCGCTACCGGTTTGTAAACAGAGAACATTATCAAAAAAATAAACCTTACGTAATGGTCAATAATCATTTCAGTTTTCTGGATATGATGATTGGTGCCGTAACCGTGTATCCCAATGTACGGGTTTTGGCAAAGGCTGAAATTAAGAAAGTGCCTTTTTTCAATAAACTGTTTGCCATGTCGAGTGTGTTTGTGGACCGTAAAAGCAAAGAAAGCCGCGCACAAAGCAAAAAAGAACTGGCCGAAGCCATTGAAAAAGGAAAAAGTATCTGGCTTTTTCCAGAAGGAACCCGCAACCGTACTCCCAACCCGTTGAAAGAGTTTTATGACGGAGCTTTTAAGATTGCCATTGAAGAACAGGTTCCGGTGTTGGCATTGGTTACCACAAATTCACGTTTTATTAATCGGATGAATTCCAAAATTCTGATGCCGGGCACTTTCGAAATCCGGTTTCTACCTCCTTTTGAAACAAAAGGATTGGGAGAAGAAGATATTCCTGCTCTTCGAGACAAGGTATATAAGGCCATGGAAGAGGAAATATTGAAACACGATCGCTGGTTTGCCGAAAAAAAGAATTAGGTGAATGGGGTGAAAATCTGTACTTTGGTGAAAATTTCATTCATATGAAACAGAAAACCAGACACTTCTTAGGATACTTTTTTGCCGCTTTGGCCATCGTATTCACCGCTTCCGTATTGGGTATTGTTTCTGAATTAAACATTCTTCCCTTTTTACTGATCGGAATGGCTATTCTACTTACCGGATGTGCCAAAATTGCCGGACAGAATTCTTCACTAAAATCCTGAACGATTGGCTCCCGTTACTGTTGCCGTATTTTATAATGTACTGGATGCGCTTATTTTCAAATCCTTTCTGGAGAGTTATTCGGTAACCTGTTTTCTTGCTGACGATACTTTTTTGAGTATTCATCCTATGGCATCCCAGGCTATAGGCGGTGTTAAACTAAATGTACATCCTGATGATTTTGAAAAAGCAAGCGCACTTTTCCAATCGTTTAAAGAAGGAAAAAATGAGGAACTGTTAGCAGAAATCCCACATTGTCCGGAATGCAGCTCAGACAGTGTGCTGCCTTTACCCCCCGAACCGGGTATTTATTACAATGAGTTCCGTTGCTTTGATTGCGACCATGAATGGAATGACCGTAATCTGCATGATTTAAACCCGGGGCATATTGAGTAAGAGAACCGTTACTAATCGTATATTCGCCGCATGTCTTGTGTGTATAACCCACAAATTGGTGTTGTTGACTTTGTAATTTCTTCGTTTCTGGTGTTAGGCTTTTTGGCAGGAGCCAGCCAGAAAAGCAAGAAAATGTCGGCGCTTCATCCACACTACAAGTACTATTTCAGCGGAATGGCATTTAAGCTGTTTGCAGTGATTTCGTTCCTGTTAATTTTCATTTATTATTATAACGGCGGTGATACCCTTTCGTATCACAAGGGTGCCATAGCCATGAAAAACTTATTTTTCAGTTCGCCGGGCCGTTATTTCGATCTGCTTCTAAATCCAATTACTGTTGAAAAGTACTACAATTATTTCAACCCGGAAACCTGCTACCCGCCCACCTGGATGGTTAAAAAAGAAGCTAACTTCACTGTAATCCGTGTGGCTTCCATATTTCAGATTTTTTTGGGAAACAGTGTGGTGGCGCCTAATATCATTTTTGCCCGCTTAGCCTACACCCCTTTGTTTAAATTGTATGAATTGGTTTGCAACTATTTCCCTGAAAAAGGCACGATTCTGCGTTATGCCATTTTATTTACTCCTTCAGTGGCATTCTGGGGTTCCGGAATTATGAAAGACACCATTGCGGTTACCGGTATATGCTGGCTTGTGGTGATGTTTGAAAAAGTGGCGATTCAAAAAGTACGTATTTCTATTTCCCGTTTTGCCATTATTGCCTTTTCTGCCATGGCCATTTATCAGGTAAAATCCTATCTTCTGCTGGCATTAATTCCCGGAATGATTGTTTGGTTTAATTTTCAACGGGTTTCCCGAATTAAAAGCGGATTTGTAAAAGCCGTGTTATTCCCGGCTTTTGGCATAGGTTCGTTTTTTGGGTTTCTATACTTATATACCACCTACGGAGAATTATTTGGTATTTATAGCGCCGATTCCATTTTTGTGGAAGCGGCCATTATTCAGCAGGATTTGCTTCGCGAAGAAGCTTATGGAGCCAATAGTTTTAATATCGGCACTTTTGAACCTACGCTTGCCGGGGTTACCGGCAAAATACCCAAAGCCTTGGAAGCCGGGTTGCTCAGGCCCTATTTATGGGAATCGGGCGGTAGCCCAACCATGGTGCTTTCCGGTATAGAAAATACCATCATTTTGTTTATGCTTATCGTAGGATTATTCAGGCGTAAAATATTCGGTTTTTTCGGAAATACATTTTCACATCCGTTTTTAATTCTGAGTCTGATATTCACCTTATTCCTTGCGTTTAGTATCGGACTCACGTCGGCTAATTTTGGGGCGTTGGTGCGTTATAAAATTCCGCTCATGCCCTTTTTTATGACGATTTTAATTTTGAATTACTCCCGCGGTAAATCTGAATATATCGCCAAATAAGATTTTATTCCCGACTCAAGGCTGTAAACTTCTATCCCATTTTTGCGGATTAGTTCTCTATCAAAAGTGCTTGCTAAACATTGCATGGCAGCCTGAGCCAGGCCCTGATCACCCAACTCATTTACCACAATTCCTGATTGTGAATTAAGCACAATTTCTTCTGTATCACCTACTCCTTTGTTACAAACCACAGGTATACCCATCCCCATCAACTCGCCCTGTTTGGTGGGAGAAGATGCCTGTTTTGAAAAAGAAGGAAGAATAAAAAAAACCGACGCGTGAAACACAGAAAGCCAAGCCGGCATTTTTTCCCGGCTAACCGACTGAACCTTTATCTTGTCGGGCGGGACACCATATTCTTTCGCTTTTTCAAAAAGAATTTCTGAATCGTCGCGTGTGAGAAACAAAAACAAAGAATCCGGATGGAGTTCCAACACCTTTTTATAAAACTGTATCATTTCGTCCAACATATACCAGGTGCCTACGGAACCTGAATATCCCAGAATAAAGGTGATTTCCTCTGCACCGAGCTGATTTCGCAGGGATATTGTTTCATCCGAATCAACGCCTGAGTAGTCAAAAAAATCCATATCGGCACAGCAGGGAATTACCGATAGCGGAATATGCTGAGGATTTCCGGTTAATCCGCCGCTTTGAATTATTTTTTTTCCGGCATGGGTCAGCACTACGGTATGAGCCGCTTCGCGTAAAAATTCTTTTTCCTTCTGCTTAAAATAGCGATACACACTGCCATACAACAGATGGTCTTTTTTCCACATGCCGGCATCAGCCCGTTCATCGGCAAAAAAACCACGCATATCAAAAATAAACGGAACGCCCCATTTCCTTTTAGCCATTAAACCGGCCAACGGAGTTATATATCCCCGACAATGTAAAAATTGAAAGGCATCTTCTGCATACAACCTTTTTAAAGCATTTTTAAGAGCATTTACATCCCATAACGTAGAAAATACGGGCGGCGATTTATGGTATGTCAGCGGAATCCAACGAATATTTTTATCTTCCAATTGTTTACGGATGACGGTTTCTCCTGCACCGAAACGCTCCGGTTTTTCAAAACTGATTACCGTATATCGGTAACCCGATTTTTCAATTCCTAAAATATAGGGCAACACCTGACTTGCTCCCAATGGATCGGTAAGTCCGTCGTAACTCAGGTAAACAACATGTGTAGCCATGGGGCAAATGAAGAAAAAAAGTACATAACGGGGAAAAAACGGACCGCTATTTTCAAAAACCATGCTACTTGCCGGCATTATTTACCTTTGAGGCATGGAAACTCTACCGCTGATTCTGTGTATCGAAACGTCTTCGCCCGTTTGTTCCGTGGCGCTTTGCCGGGGAAAAAAAGTTTTATCTGAAGACGTTTCTGCCGAATCAAACAGTCATTCCTCAGTGTTGGCTTCCATGATTCAGAATATTCTCCAAAAAAATCATTTCTCTTTTTCACATTTGGATGCTGTAGCCGTTAGTGCCGGACCGGGTTCCTACACAGGCTTGCGCATCGGCATGGCTACGGCAAAAGGCATCTGTTATGCTGCTGAAAAACCGTTGTTATCCATTTCTACCTTTGAAGGCATGGTGCAATCATTTCTGGCCAAAAACAATCCGGTAAACCCTACTGATATGCTCATTCCCATGATTGATGCCCGAAGAATGGAAGTATTTACCCGATTGTATAACTTTCAAGGAGAGGCAATCGGCAATCAACTCAATTTTATCGCCGGTGAAGGCTCCCTTTTTATAGAAAAGCCGAAAGGAAAACTTTATCTCTTCGGGTCAGGAGCCGAAAAAATGATGCCTTCATTTACAGCATATGATTGTATCTGCGACCCCGATACCCATATTACGGCATCGGCACTTCGCATTCCCGCCCTGAAAAAATGGGAAAAGAGCGAGTATAATAATTTAGCGTATACCCTTCCGAACTACGGAAAAGACTGGCAACCCGGAAAATAATCCCAAACTTATTTTCAGTTTTTTTTCTTTTCGGATTGAACCCTATCCGTTATGCCGTGTAACAAAGGTTCAACTAAAAAATCTTTGTTATGCGAACTTCAAAATTTTTGGCCGTTATCACCGCCTTGTTATTCTTCTCGGTTCATGTATCTGCCCAACGAAAAATTCAGGTAGCCCTGCTGTTAGACACCAGCAACAGTATGGACGGGCTGATAGACCAGGCAAAATCTCAGCTTTGGAATATTGTAAACGAAATGGCCTCTGCCAGAGTCGATGGCCGGGCGCCCGAAATAGAAATTGCCTTATATGAGTATGGCAATGACAACCTTTCGGCTTCGGTAAATTATATACGGCAGGTTATTCCGCTTACTAAAGACCTTGACAAAATTTCGGAAGCTCTTTTTGGCTTAAAAACACACGGCGGTCATGAATACTGCGGAGCCGTTATCGGAAAAAGCACGGAAGAACTGCGCTGGTCTACCTCAAACCGCGATTTAAAAATGATTTATATCGCCGGAAACGAAATGTTCAATCAGGGTAAAGTAGACTTTAGAGAAACTTGTGCTAAAGCCATAAAAAACGGGATTACAGTAAACACCATTTTCTGCGGAGACTATAACGAAGGTGTGCGTACTTTCTGGAAAGAGGGGGCCGATCTGGCCGATGGAAAATATTTCAACATAAACCACAACCAGGCCACGGCATATATTGAAACGCCTTACGACAAAACCATAAACGAGTTGAATGGAAAACTGAATAACACCTATATCGGGTATGGGACTTTCGGACAGGCCAAAAAGGCTAATCAGGAGGCTCAGGATTTGAATGCCGCCGGATACAGCCCGGCCAATATGGCCGAAAGAACCGCTACAAAATCAAGCGCCGCATACAGAGCCGATGATTGGGACTTGGTAGATGCCGTAAAGAATGAAAAAGTGAAAGTAGCAGAAATGAAAAAAGAAGATTTGCCCTCTGAACTGCAAGGAAAATCAAAAGATGAAATAAAAGCGTATGTGGATAAAAAAGCTGAGGAGAGAACCAAAATTCAGCTTGAAATTCAAGAGCTGAATAAAAAACGCAGCGAATATATAACTGCCGAAAACAAAAAAAGAGGACAACAAAACTCGCTCAATACAGCTATGACGACAGCCATGCGCGAACGTGCAGAAAAACTCGGATTCACCTTTCCAAAACCCTGATGTTTCACCGGCCGCTGCCTTATTTCAGGGCAGCGGTTTTAATTATTTATGTTTATGAAAAAAAGTATTCAGACCGCCGCACTTCTGCTGATCATCGTGTGGCAGGGAATTGCCGGAGGAATCATAATTACCGATCCACAAAACCCACAATCGCCGGGTGCGGGGCGCTACCTTTTAGAGTCCAGGGTGTATGATGCCGATATAATCATCCGTAACGGAATTGCGCAAACCACGCTCAATCAAACATTCTATAACAACTCTCAGGCACGCCTCGAAGGATGGTTTATTTTCCCTGTTCCGGCAGGTTCGGGAATTAAAGATTTTATGATGGATGTGAACGGCACCATGACCAGAGCCGAATTAATGGACGCCGGAAAAGCAAAAGAGATTTATGAGAGCATCGTAAGAAAACAACAGGACCCGGCTTTGTTGGAATACGTAGGTGCCGATCTGTTTCGGATCCGCATATTCCCAATTGAACCCCGTTCCGAGAAAAAAACACGCATCACATTCACACAAACGCTTCCCAAAATGGGCGATTTGTGGGAATATACGCTACCCGTTTCCGGACAGGGTAAAACCACAAAAAAGTTGCAAAAAATAAATATCCGGGTTTCCGCTGAAGCGTCATCAGCCATCAAAACGGTGTATTCACCTACCTTCAAAATGAATACAGACAGAATCAATGCGAATAAAACGGTGCTTCAGTTCAGTGCAAGTGATTTTACCCCCGATAACGATTTTAGATTGTATGTTTCTGCCGTAGATGATAAATTGGGCATCAGTCTGCTCGCACACAAAGAAGCTGGTGAAGATGGTTTCCTTTTTATGGATTTAAATCCGGGGTATTTAGATGAAACGGCAGATAACTATCCCAAAGACATCACGTTCATCTTAGATGTTTCGGGCAGTATGTCGGGCGAAAAAATAAAACAGGCCAAAAACGCCCTGATTTTTTGTTTGGATAAATTAAAACCATCCGATTATTTCGAAGTAATCCGCTTTTCAACCGAAGCGGAGGCTCTATTTGGCAAAAGAGTACCCAACACTCCGGTCAACAATGCCAAAGCCAAACAATTTGTAAAAAATCTACAGGAAGTAGGCGGAACCAATATTGACGAAGCTTTTGAATTGGCATTGGCCGAAAAAGAAAATGCTAACCGACCACATATTGTGTTGTTTTTAACCGATGGCAAACCCACAATTGGCGAAACACAACCCGATTTGCTGACTAATAAAATCCGGAAAAAAACCGGATCCGGAACACGTATTTTCTCCATAGGAATTGGAAATGATTTACACACAAAACTGCTAGAAAAAATCAGCAATGAATCCAAAGGCTATTGCACCTATATAGCCCCCGAAGAAGATATGGAACTAAAAATATCCGATATCTACAAAAAACTCAGCCGTCCCGTGCTTACGGATATCAAAGTGAATGTGGAGGGCAGTGCCCGCGTTTCGCAAATATATCCGCGCGAAATACCCGATGTGTTTGCAGGTTCTTCGGTTACCCTTTTCGGCAAATTTGACAAACCGGGTCCCATTAAAATTACCGTAACCGGCAAAGTGAAAGGGGCGCCCTTTTCATTCACCAAAAATGCGGTAATACCCGATGGAAATAAGCATGATTTTATACCCACCTTATGGGCCACACGCAAAATTGGCTGGATGTTGGAAGAAATTCGTCTTCGTGGTGAAAATGAAGAGTTGAAAAACGAAATTGTCGCCCTTTCCAGAAAGTATGGCATTATTACACCCTATACCAGTTATCTGATTCTGGAAGATGAAGAGCAGCTCGTAAGAACCCCTACGCCTACCATGCCACGTCCTGTTTTGTTTAATCAGGGACGCTCAGATGCTATTCCCATGAAAGAAAGTTCTAAAAAGGAATACGAAGACATGAAAGCGGTTTCGGGAGCCGGCAGCACCCGTTCGGGCAATGAAATCCGGAATCTGAATATGGCAGAAGCTACCTCTGAAAAAAATCAGGGATATGACAGAATGGATAAACCCGGTATGAAGAATCTGGATATGAAAAATGCGGGCGGAAGAGCCTTTGTATATGATGGAAAAATGTGGAATCAGATGGAACCCGGGAAATTTATAAAAACCCTCAAAATCAAATTCGGAAGTGCGGAATATTTCGAACTGCTAAGCAAAGTTCCTGAAGCAAAATATTATGTTTCCGTGGGACGGAATGTATCGTTTACTGCTCAAAACATCCGATTTGAGATCGTGGATTAAACAATATCTATCACCAAATAAAAAAGGCTGCCATAGAAATATGACAGCCTTTTTATTTGAATTTTTACTTAATTATTTCGCGATAATCAGTCTCAGTGTGGCTTCAGCCTGACTTCCTGTAAGGCGCACAAAGTAAGTGCCTGCAGCAAGGTGCTGAACATCGGTCGTAAACGTAACTGTTTCAGAAGCGTTTCCGATCCACTCGGTAGACACCACCTGACCCACGGCATTCAGAATATCCATACGGATGCCGTTACCGGTGTTTCCGGTAATCTGAATCGTAAAGCGATCGCTGGCCGGATTCGGGAACATATCCACAGAACCTCCGTTTGCACCAAATGAAGCTATAGATGCTGTGAAGTTTACATTCACTTCATCCGAAGCAGTACATCCAAACGAGTTTGTTACCGTTACGCTGTATGTACCATTTTGGGTAACCGTAATAGTTTGGGAAGTGGCTCCTGTATTCCATAAATAAGAAGCAGCTCCCGATCCGCCATTCAAAATCACCGGAGGATTAGGAACAGCAATATCGTTACCCAGATTCACTACCGGCAAAGGATTCACGGTTAAGTTGGTTACGATTATACTATCACAACCGTTCACCGTTTGAAGGTTTGACGTGTAAGTTCCTGCCTGATTAACCGTATTTCCATCAGGTAACAGATAGGATGCATCAGCACAGATAGCAGCATTTACGGTGTTGTTAAATACAGGATTCACGGTAAGAGTAACCGTTACCACACTGTCGCAGCCATAAATTGTGCTGGTACCAGCTGTATAATTACCTGGGGTAGAAACGGTAGCACCATTCACCAGCGTATACGTCTGCCCCTGACAGATAGAAACTGGAACGGTTACATTGTAATTTTGTCTCACAGTTAAATCAACAATCACCGTACTGTCGCAGCCTGTTGCCACTGATGGAACGGTTACGGTATAAATATCTGTGGTGTTAACCACGGTTCCGTTGGCAAGTGTGTAAGAACCGCCGGGACAAATATTAGCCGTTACATTGGTTGTATATATCGGATTTACGGTAAGGTTCACCGTAATGGTAGAATCACATCCGTTAATGGCGTTGAATGGGAATACATATGTTCCCGCTGTGCTGGACGTAGTACCATCAGGCATGGTGTAGGACTGATTTGCACAAATTACCGGATTTAAGGTGCTGGTAAAGACCGGCAAAACGGTAAGGTTAGTTACAAATGTACTGTCGCAACCGTTTGCCGAGGCAAAAGTAACCGTGTACGTTCCGGGAGTATTTACCGAAGTTCCATTTTGTAGTTGGAATGTTTCGTTTGCACAAATGGTTTCATTGGCTGTAAATAGCTGAGCCGGTAAAACAGTAAGGTTAACCGTTACCGTACTGTCACAACCTGCAACAGAAGGAACTGTAACCACGTAAGTATTCGCTGTGGTTACCACAGTTCCATTGGCAAGAGTATAGGTCTCGTTTGAACAGATTGACGTATTAACCGTATTGTTGTATGTTGGGTTTACGGTAAGGTTCACCACAATAATACTGTCGCATCCTGCAACTGTTGAACGCTGTTCAAAATATGTACCTGTAGTAGAAACGATGGTACCATCAAAAAGAGTAAACGTTTGGTTATCGCAAATTTGCGGATTGGTTTGAACCACATATGTAGGATTGATAGTTACATCCACACTGGCATTACCCGGGCAGGCATTGGGAGATGTTACCAATACCGAATAGGTACCTGATGCTGTTGGTGTAATACTTTGTGTAGAGGCTCCTGTATTCCAAAGGAACGTGTAATCAAAGGGGCTTCCCGTCAGGGTTACCATATCAAATCTTGCTGTTCCGCCGGTTCCGTAAGTAGAACCCGAGTTAACCGCCACGTAAGAAGTGCCACTGGCTAAATCAAACGCACTCACTACACGGATACCCAAATTAGGATTGTTATTCGCAGCAGGATGAACGGAAAAGTCAATCACTTGATTGTTAATGAATACACCACCTGTCGAATATATCAGGGTATCTACAGAAATCCAGGGAGATAAACCATTGGTTATGTCGGGATTATACTGAACCAAATACGTATTGGCAGCGGTATTGGATAAACGGATATCAAAGCTGAAAGATAAATCCGTATAACCCGCAGTACTGATGTTAAACTGGGTTCCCGCAGTACCTGAGCCTGTGTTTTGTGCAGGATAACTTGTAGTATTTAAAGCCTGACCGGGTTGTACCAAATCTGTAGAACCTGCACCAGAAACTAAGGTTTGAGTAGTACCTCCTACTGCTAAAACAGATCCGGCTCCAATTGTCGGAAGCAGATCGGTGTTAAAGTTCCACTGAGTAATTACTGCCGGTGCACCGGCAGAAAGACCCTCCACATTTAACACCAAAGGATCACCTTGGCAAATGGTAATCGGCCCTGCAGGAGAAATGGTAATCGGGGTTGACGCAATGTTCGAAACCACTACGGAATCCGACAAAGTTGACCATAAACCCAAAGTGGCATTGTAAGCACGGATATAGTATGTGTCATTTAAAAATACAACTAATGAATCCGTAGCCGGTGAAGTTAAATCTGTACCGTTAGATGAAGTTTGCCAGTACCATTCAACCCCGGCTTCAGGTGAACCGACGGCATACACATAAGTACCATTGGTACATGAAGGTACTAACGAATCCTGAAGCGGAGTATTCGGTTTCATCGGATAGTTGGCAAATTCATCAGCGCCCATATCCGGAGTTGTTCCGCGTAAATCGCCATCTATATCGTCGGTTACTTCAGCCAATACGGTACCTAAATCAATCAATGAAATATTGGTAGCAGCAGGAAGATGTAAATCTGTGGCAGAAGTAAATACAGGCGCTATGTTCACGGAGTTGGCATCCTGTCCTGTTGCAGTTTGCCAGTTTGCCAGCGTGGCTCTGTCAGAAGTCAAGAATCCTGTGAATGCCTGTGAATTGTATGCGTAATAATTGTTATGGTTTATATTTGAAAATGCGGATGAGGCGGAGTTGCTGTAAATAGCATACGATTTTGCCCCAGCATTTAATGGGTTTACAATACCATTTGACAATATATTATTCCGAATATCAATATTTGTTTGGTTTGAGCCAACATAAATACCTGTTGAAACGGTGGCAGTAGCTGCCCGGGGTTGATCTCCGTATAAGTTAATTGAGTTGTTATATACTTTAATACCGCTTTGTGAAGTAGTAATACCTACAATAATTCCAACATTGATATCTCCCGGTATACCGGCTGTCCATCCGTCTCCATTGAGATTGGCGATCATGTTATTTGAAACCAACAGATTAGAATTTGCAGTATTTGTTTGGATATTAATTCCTTTTGAGCCATATCCGCCTGTGCCGGTATAAGCCAAATCATGAATATAGTTTTTAGTAACTTCTGTATTAATTACGCCGGTTCCAATAAAAATTCCAGTCGGATTGTTCGCCGGATTGATAATGTTGAATACCTCATTTTTTGAGATGACAGAACCATTAGCTTGTGCAACAGTAATACCTCTGTTTCCAATATAATTATCAATAATACTAGAACCAATAATATTATCAACTATCTGGAGATTATCATTACGTCCCGTGGCATTTGCTGCTACATAAATACCATAATGAACTTTCCATATTTCATTGTTCTCAATAAGCAAATTATCATTATCATCCCCTGCTGCAGTATTAGTTAATGAATTGTTAGCAGCATGAATTCCGAAACTGGTTACTGCTGTATTTGATCCACCAATAATTTTAATGTTTTTAATTGTATTATTTGTCGCACCTGCATTAGTGCCTAAGCTCGAAACAGTGATTACACTTCTTGCTGCAGCAGTAGCCGTATTTTCAAGAGTTAAACTTCTGTCTGTTCCGTTGTTGTTAGAACCATCAATGGTTACAAAATCTGCTCCATTTAATAATATGATGCTTGAGGTTGAATTCCCGCTGATCAAAGCAGTATTTCCAGCCGCAGGACGAATAGATAACGTATTTACTGCACTGGCAAAGTTGTTATTATTTATCGTAATCGGATATGATTCAGACGGATAGGACGCATCAATTAATTCAAATACAACTGGGCCAGAAAGGCAAGAGGTGTTATATGCATTCGCCGCTGCAGTCAGGGTTGTATAGTTTCCACTTACCCCTACAGAATATATTCCTGAAAGGGTAGGGCTTATAGAATAATTGTTTGAGGTGGCAGGGTGAGTAACCACTGTATTAACATCTGTTGCCACCACACCAGAAGGCGTTGAGCTAATATTTGGAGTAGCAACGATATCCTGAGCAATAACATAATAATTTACCACATCACTAACAACAAGGCTTCCTAAATCGGATGCTAAAATGGCGAATGTCCAAGTTCCATTTATTCCATTTCCTGAAGATAAAGTACCGGGCTGAGAAAACCAGGCTCCACCATTTTTATTGTAGTAAACTCTTGGAACCAAAGAACCTGAAACGGGAACTCCTGATGCATCAGTAATTATTGCCGTGAGGGTACGATCTCCTGTAGAACAGGTGAAAGAAAGGGGTGTATAAGATATTTGTGGAGCGGATAGGTCTGAAAGTAAAAACTCTCCTTCATCAGCTCCAATATCCGGTGAAGAACCCGTTCCGGTATATCCGGGATTGCCGGCACGAATATCCCCATCAAAGTCATCCACAATACCGGTAATGTTATCAGCACCACTTTCAATTTGAGTGGCAATTGATGGATTAATATGTAAGAAATTGGGCGCAGAACCTACCAAACTTAAGAAATTTGGATTTTCAGTTATGGAATTTGCATCCGCAGAAGCTACCCTTGTTTTAAAATCATTAATGGTCTGGTCAGCATTTGTTCCATCATAAAAAATAAGATTTGAAGCCGAGGGAACACCAGCATATAACAGGTTTCGGTTTGAAGCCGAATTGTAGTTAGCTAATGCCGTTGAAGATCTCTGATAAGCTGTAGAAAATCCTGTACCGGCGGCAACAGAATTATTCACCAAAATGTTATTCCTCAGGGTAAGATTGAATGTGGTGGCCGTTGTAGATGTCGTCACCCACAAGGCTGTTGTTCCAAAGTTTGCCCCGGTAGAAGATGCATTCAGAACAACCGTATTAAAAGACACATTTACCTGCGAATTAGCCGTAGTACCTGTAATATTAATTCCTCTAATTGTAGGGGAAGTAGCGGAAGAAGTGCTTGCATTAGGCGCTTTTATATCTCCAATGTAATTGTTATATATATTCGCCTGTCCTGCTGTACCCAAAGAGGATAAAATGATTCCAGAAACCGTAGGAGCACCCGACGATGTACTTTGCACATCATAAATTTTGTTTTTGAAAACATTGGGAGAGCTGGTCGTCATTACCATTCCTGCAACAGTGGTTCCATTAGTGGATATTCCATAAATGGTGTTGTGTGAAACTGTTCTTGTACCTGTCACAGTATTGGTATTTATACCGTAGGTTGTTCCAGTTCCGTTATGAATTATATTAAAAATTGTGTTGTAGTTATAATTTTCATTTACGGGTGAAGAAATATTGTAAATACCAAATAAAAGACCTGTTCCTGATGTTTTTAAACAGGAGAGGTTACTCACAGTATTACTGTCAACCACTATGTTACCGGTTGAAGCCTGAATTCCATACAAAGTACTTGTAGTTCCTGTTCCGTCAATAGTTAAGTTGTTTACTACGTTGTTGTTTATTTTAACATTCATGCCTCCTGTTCCTACCGTAAATGCAATACCAATGGTAGTACCGCCTGTGGTTCCCAAACGGCTTATGTTTTGAACCGAGTTGTTATTACAGTTTACATTCATGGCCGCATTGCTCACACTGTTGTGAATTCCGTAATTCACTCCGGTACCGGAGGTAGCTAAACTACCATAAGACATTCCTGTAATCACATTGTTGTTCATATTCAAAAATGCAGGTGTGGCCGCATTCCATATTCCATGAAATGCTCCGGTTGTAGCCGTGTTGTACTCTAATGACAATGTGTTGTTGTTGATATTAATTGTATTTCCTGCCGGAGTAGAACCCGCCTGATTGTAAATTCCGGTAACCTGCTGGGTTGTGCCGGATGCTTTCAGCGTAATGGTATTGTTATTGATATTAGCACTGGCGCTGGTAGATGATGAATTCAACCACACACCATAGAGCGAGTTAGGATGATTTGCCCCGCCTCCGTCGTTATTATTAATGGTATTGTTGGAAAAGTTAAAATCCCACTGATTATTTACAAAGCATGCATCTGTACCCAGAGTAGAACCTGTTGATCCTCCAAAATTTCTAATAATATTTCCTGTTGATAATGAGCTGCCTCCTACGTCATTACCTGTATCGGCCAAGGTAAAAGGAGAGGGCGCAGAAAATGAAATAAAGGATATTCCTCTGTGAGTATTCTGAATGGTATTGGAATAAAATTTATTGAACGAGTTTGTTCCTTCGGGAAGTGTGGGTGTGAGCCCGGTATTGGACGTTGCGGTACACCACAACACCACGATTCCGTTAGAGCCGGGATGCCAAACTCCGCCTGATGCACCTTGATTATCGCGAGAAAGCGTAATCGTACAATTTTTTATGGTATTATTCTGGCTTCCATTATCTGCTGAAGCTTTAAATAAACCAATTGCATACTCCATACGTTCAGTATCGTTTGAATTTAATGGGTTTTCCTGAAAATCAATTCCATCTACAGTAACCCAATCGCTTCCTTCCAAACTTAGCATACCGTCTCTTTCCTGACTGTTTGCCAAATTAGTTCCCACAAAGGCTGTAAGAAGTGGATTGGCACCAACCCCCGACTTCTGGATAATAATTGGATTTGCCGCCGTTCCTGTGGCCGTAAGACTTATACGGGCGCCTAATGTTTCCGTGTGTCCGGCAGATACGTTGATGATAACCCCTCCTGCACCAACACCCTGCGTATTTAAATCGGCAACTGCCGCTGCAAGCGTGGGATAACTTCCCGGTACCGTATATGTTCCTGAAAGCTGAGCCGAAATGGTACCGGCCGAAATCATAAGCACACAGGTAAGCGAAAGCCTAAATATGGCTTTTCCTGTCGTGCTAAAGAATGATGGGATAAATTTCCTTTTCATAAGATAACTATTTAATAATTCGCGATTGAGCTGAAGTTTTTAAAACAGCCGCCAAAGATATTGATAGATAAGCAATCCACAAAATGGATGCATGCATACAATCCTTGTTCTTTCCATGCTTTTAAAAAAAATATCACCTTTGTTCCCATGAAGTTTTTGATCGTCGGATTGGGTAACATTGGCAACGAATACGAACACACGCGCCACAACATTGGTTTTGATGTGGTTGATTTTTTGGCCAAAGAGCAGGGTTCTTCATTTTCTGTTGACCGCCACGCCTATCGTACTGAACTGAAAATCAAAGGAAAAACTTTCATCCTGCTCAAACCCGTTACCTACATGAACCTGAGCGGTAAAGCCGTTAAACATCATGTTCAACAAGAAAAAATACCCCTTTCCAATCTTTTGGTGATTACGGATGATTTGGCACTTCCCACCGGAAAAATACGGCTTAAACCCAAAGGTTCAGATGGAGGACACAACGGCCTAAAATCTATTAATGAGCTGATGCTCAGCAATGAATATCCCCGCCTGAGAATCGGCATCGGAAGCGACTTTCCCAAGGGAAGGCAAAGCGATTATGTGCTGGGGAAATGGAAACCCGAAGAAGAACCGGTAATCGCACTTGCTATTGAAAATGCGGCAAAAGCCGTGGTAGAGTTCGGTCTGGGAGGCATCCAAAATGCCATGAACGCCTTTAATCGTTAATCTTCTTCTTTTCGTTTACGTATCGCTTTATTTGTGAACGGTATTCCTACTTTTGTGCTCTTATTTTTGAGTACATCATGACTTCCAACCAAATTCGGCAGACTTTTCTTGATTTCTTTAAATCCAAAGGACATACCATCGTTCCTTCAGCACCTATGGTTTTGAAAAACGACCCCACCCTGATGTTTACCAATGCGGGGATGAATCCGTTCAAGGATATTTTTTTAGGAAACGCACCCGCCGAATATGCCCGTGTGGCCGACACACAGAAATGCCTTCGTGTAAGCGGAAAACACAACGATTTGGAAGAAGTAGGCCACGATACCTACCACCATACCATGTTCGAAATGCTGGGCAACTGGAGTTTTGGCGATTACTTCAAAGAAGAAGCCATTGCCTGGGCCTGGGAATTGCTTACCGAAGTATACAAACTCGATAAAGACCGTATTTATGTTACTGTTTTTGAAGGAGATGCCTCCGAAAATTTAGATTTCGATCAGGAAGCGTATGACTTCTGGAAGCGGCATATTGCCGAAGACCGCATTCTGAAAGGGAATAAAAAAGATAACTTTTGGGAAATGGGAGATCAGGGTCCCTGCGGCCCATGTTCTGAAATTCATATCGATTTAAGAACGGATGAAGAACGTGCCCGGGTGGATGGAAAAACACTCGTAAACAACGACCATCCGCAGGTGATTGAAATCTGGAATAACGTATTCATGCAGTTCAATCGCAGTGCCGACGGCAAATTGAGCCCTTTGCCTGCCAAACATGTGGATACGGGCATGGGCTTTGAACGTCTGGTACGCGCCATTGAAGGAAAACACTCCAACTACGATACAGATGTTTTCCGTCCCTACATAGGCGAAACCGAAAAGCTGTCTGGCATTAAATACGGCGAAACGGAAAAAACCGATGTGGCATTCCGGGTGGTAGCCGATCATGTGCGTGCCGTGGCTTTTGCCATTGCCGACGGACAAATGCCTTCCCATACAGGTGCCGGTTATGTGATTCGCCGGATTCTTCGCCGCGCCATCCGATACGGGTACAGCTATCTGAATTTCCGTGAGCCTTTCATGTGGAAACTGGTTTCCGTCATGGCGGAAAATATGGGCAGCACTTTCCCGGAACTGATTCAGCAGAAAGATTTTATAGAAAAAGTTATCCGCGAGGAAGAAAACGGATTTCTACGCACACTCGAAAAAGGGCTTACCCGCCTGGCCTTTTTGATGGAAAAAGCCGAAAACAAACAGATCGGCGGAGCCGAAGTGTTTGAACTGTACGACACGTTTGGATTTCCGGTAGATCTTACCCGACTCATTGCCGCCGAAAATGGCATCAGTATAGATGAAGAAGGATTTACGAAATGCCTTTCAGAACAGAAAGAACGCTCGCGAAAAGCCACACAAATTAAAGCAGGCGATTGGGTAGAAATTCGCCCATATTCGCAGCCTCAGTTTGTAGGGTACGACCAATTGGAATGTGAAGCCCATATTCTGCGCTACCGGAAAGTGAATGCAAAAGGAAAAGACCTGTTTCATATCGTACTCGATAAAACGCCTTTTTATGCCGAAAGCGGCGGACAGGTGGGCGACAGCGGTGTATTGGAATCGGCCAACGAAAGACTGAAGGTTACCGATACCCAAAAAGAAAATGAACTGATCATTCATATATGTGAGCAGGTTCCCGAAAATCCGGAAGCGGTGTTTACGGCCAAACCCGATGCCCATAACCGTATTCTTACCGCCAATAACCACAGTGCCACACACCTGTTACATGCCGCATTGCGCAGTGTGTTGGGAACTCACGTAGAACAACGAGGTTCACTCGTAAATCCGGAGGGGTTACGTTTTGACTTTTCGCATCACTCCAAACTTTCTGCGGAAGAAATCCTGGAAATAGAGCAGTTGGTGAACCGCAAAATCCGCGAAAACATTCAAAAAGGAGAGCGAAGAAATGTGCCGATTGAGGAAGCCAAAAAACTGGGAGCAATGGCTCTTTTTGGCGAAAAATATGGCGATGAGGTGCGCGTAATATCGTTTGGATTAGATTATTCCGTGGAGCTTTGCGGGGGAATCCATGTGAATTATACCGGACAAATCGGCTATTTCAAAATTATTTCTGAAGCCTCGGTAGCCGCGGGAATCCGAAGAATTGAAGCCGTTACCGCCGTAGGCGCAGAAAATCATGTGCTGTCTGAACTCAATCTGTTGCAGGAATTAAAATCCGTGTTAAAAAGTACGGGAAATCCCATAAAACAGGCTGAAAATCTTCAAAAAGAAATTTCGGAACTGCGCAAAACCGTGGAAAGCTACAAAGCCAAAGAAGCTTCGGCTGCCGTAAAAGATTTACTTACCAAAACACACGAAGTAAACGGAGTCCGCCTGCTTACAGCGAAAGTAAATTTAGACGCCGACGCCATGAAAAATGTATGTTTTGAATGGAAACGCGACCAGCAGAATCTGGTGGCGGTTTTAGGCAATTCGGTGGAGGGAAAAGCACTTCTTTCCGTATTTGTTTCCGATGACTTAATCACATCCAAAGGATTGAATGCCGTGAATATTACCCGCGAAATTGCTAAAGAAATTCAGGGCGGTGGAGGCGGACAACCGTTTTTTGCCACTGCCGGTGGAAAAAATCCCGACGGGCTTGAAGCCGCATTCGCTAAGGTTTCCGATTTGTTGTAAGAAAAATCAGGCGTTTTCGGCCACTACTTCTTCCACCCCGGGCACCATCTTTTTCAGCAGGTGCTCAATTCCGTTTTTCAATGTAACGGTAGATGACGGACATCCGCTGCATGAACCCGCAAGGCGAACGGTTACTTTGCCGTCGGAAAAAGACACAAACGAAATTTCACCTCCGTCTCCCTCTACAGCCGGGCGGACATATTCATCCAATATATCCATAATCTGCCCTTCTACGCCGGCTGCATTGATATCCTGAATCGAAGTGGGAATGGTCGTTTCTTTTTTCGCCGGCATTACGGTTACAATGTCTTTTCCTTCATCAATCCAGTTTTTCAAAAACTCACGTACCTGCGGAATAATTTCGGACCAGGAGGTAAATTCTTTTTTGGTGATGGTGATAAAATTATTATTGATATAAACCGAACGGACAAATTCAAACCCGAATAAAGCTTCTGCCACCGGCGAAGAATCCTTGGCTTCCGAAATATCGGTGTATTCCACGCTGTTTTGGGGTAAAAGGAAGATATTGGCCACAAACTTCATGGTAGCCGGATTCGGGGTAGATTCTGCGTATATGATTGCCGGAGTTTTCATTTTTTTATTGTTTGATTAACGGCAGTGTTTTCGATTTTCCGCCGGACGTGAGGGTTACAAAATACATACCGGAGGCAAGTCCTTGTAAATCGATTTCCAAAACACCCTCCATAGGCTGTGCCGTCTGACTTCTTAACACCCGGCCTGACATATCCGTCAACGTAAGGCGGACATCTTTCTGCCAATCCGGCGTAAAGGTGAGTGTTACATTATCCGAAGCAGGATTGGGAAAGAGATATAATGAGGAAAGTAGATTTTGTTCCTCTAATGAAGCATCATGCTGGGCAATGACCACAACAGTTCCCTGCACAGTAGTGGTACAGTTATAATTCACTGCTGTTAGGGTTACTGTATATACTCCAGGAGCCGTGTACACATAGTAAGGATTTGCTGCCGTTGTAAATCCGCTTCCGTCTCCAAAATTCCATAAATATGAAACGGCGTTAGTGCTTTGATTGGTAAACTGTGCCACCCCCGACAAACTCATATACACGGTATCCGTGGCATCAAACTGAGCCGAAAGGCCGATTGTGGGACAGTCCCACAACACATTAATCTGCTGTATGGAAGTGTCTTTGCATATTCCGTTATCGGCAAGCAGGAATATACTGTACAGTCCTGCCGCATTGTAGGTATGCGAGGCATTTTGACCGGGAGTGCCCGCAGAATTATCTCCAAAATTCCAGAAGTAATTTAATGTATTCAACGGATTGCTGGTGTTTACGGGGCTTACCAACTGTCCTACCTGCACGGTGGGCGGATACGTAAAATTCGCAGTAGGGGCTATTTCCACCACAAGGCCCATATCATCAACAGCTGTACATCCAAACTGATTCGTTACGCTTACCTGATAGGTTCCGGCAACTGTGGTTTGTAAAAACTGGCTGTTCGTTCCGGTTGGATTTCCGTTTACCGTCCATTGGTAATTGATTCCCTGGCTACCGGCATTCAAAATCGGGAAGCTTTCGTTGGAACAAGCTAATAAATTGGGGCCCAGGTTCACCTGTGGATCGCTGATGCTCAGCAGCAAGGTATCCGTTCCCAGGCAACCGGTATTGCTGGTTACAGAAAGTGCATATACTCCGGGAGCCGATGTTTGAAGCAAGGGACTGTTCATGCCGATGGGATTACCGTTGAACGACCATTGATATAAAGAAGCATTCGCAAATCCCGCATTTAACACCGGAAACGGAGAACTGATACAGATAGCCGTATCAGCACCGAGGTTGATCGGTAATGTGGATGCCACCAACACCTGAATTTGATCGGAACCCACACATGAACCGCCATAACTAACCGTTACGCCGTACGTTCCCTCTCCGTTCGTCTGTAGCGTTTGTGTATTTCCACCGAATGGCGCTCCGTTTTTGGTCCAACTATAGGTGGCCCCCGGATTTGCTGCATTTAATATCGGAAGGGGATCGGTGAAACAGATGCCAATATCGGATCCCAGATTTACCGTAACGCTGTTGATCACATTCACTGTTTTTTTGGTGATATGTGTTCCACAGCATGAAGTGGTGACCAATTGAATTTCGTATGTACCGGGCGTATTAAAGGTTACTGCCGGCGGATTTTGTGCTGAAGAACCGGGCACAGAACCTCCGGGGAAAGTCCATTGATAAGACTGGGCTACCGGTTGGGTGGTAAACGTGATGCTTCCTCCCGCACAAATGGTTTCCTGACTTGCCTGAATGACAGGCGGTGTATATGGGTCGCGGATGGTTACAAAATTGGAATAGCGGTAAGGAACTCCGTCCGCCAACAAGGTGAGCGATCTGAAACCGGGGAGAAAATACGATACGGTATCCACCGCGGCACTTCCGAAGGAAGGAGTAGATGCGTAATCAAAGAGCCAATTCAGAATTCCATTGGCCGTGGTGCTAATAATGACATCACTGTTTGTACAACCAAAATGGTTGACAAAAATGGGAGGTTCCGCGGGGTTATTGTTATTCACCACAAAAACAGGTTCGCCGGTATTGGTCTGAAACAAAGTCATGGACAAACCCTCTGAACCCTGACCGCCCTGACCGCCCTGTCCGCCGTTGCCACCGTTTCCGCCGTTTCCGCCTTCGCCATTATTGCAGCTGTTAAAGTTGTTTGGCGCATCACCCAGTCGTCCGCCCGCACCCCCTGCTCCGCCAAGTCCGCCCGGACCACCGGCACCCCCGATTCCACCCGAGCCACCCTGACCGGCCTGTAGTGTACAATCCTGTAGATATCCATTAAATCCGTTATTCCATACATATACGGCAAAGGAACCGCCTCCGCCTGAGCCTCCCAGACCGCCATAGCCTCCCTGTCCGCCTTCTCCGCCTCCACCGCCACCACCGCCGGTTCCTGCAGTGTTATATACTACTGCGCAACCCAGCGGATTAATGGCTACAGGTTCGCAGCCTTTTCCACCGCCGCCGCCACCGCCGCCGCCGCCGGTTCCGTTAGCACCATTAGCGCCTGTAAAACCGGTAGTAGGCAAAAAATATCCTCCTACGTTAACCCCAAGACTTTGTGCCCCGGCAGCACCCGGCAATCCATCCGCCCCATTTGCACCGGATGCACCGTGGTTTATCATCTGGGCTATACAGCTGGTATTTACGTACGTAAGTTCACAAACCCCGATACCTCCCACTCCGCCTGTTCCGGCTTGGGGACCCTGCCCATTAAGACCGGGTGCGCCGGGATTTGAAAATTCACTTCCAGGTTCTACTACACAAAAACCCAATGCGGTAGTTGTTTGATATCCTCCTTCCTGACCACCCATGCCACCGTTTCCGCCGGCAAAGCTGCCCGGAAAAGTGCCGGAACCTCCTAAGCCTGGCTCGCGGCAACAGGTGCCTTCCCCTTCGCCCGGCTGACCGGCTCCGCCCGGTGCGCCGTTATCACCCGGTGCTCCGGCATTGCCGGGTAAGCCCGGAGAACCGTTTCCGGCAATAATCTGACATCGGGTAATGTTATAATTTGAACATCCGTTAAGATAAATACCATAAACAGAAACGCCGTTTCCGGTGGCATTGGCAACGGTTATGGTTAAATCCTGTAACCGGAAAGCACTTGCATTGACTCCCCTGAAAGCGGTTATACGGTTTGGAGAAGGTTCCACATTAAGCGCAGAGCGCTGTATAATCGTTTGGTAGGTATTACTTTTTATCCATTGAACCGTCTCAAAACCACCCTCAATTGTGTAATTTGAAGTTAGCGTTACGGGTTCATTAATGGTATATGTTCCCTGAGCCATGCGCATGTGGTTATTAATGGGCGACATCAAGGTTAATCCGTATGTAAAAGAAGCCGGATTGGCCCGCGTTCCTGCAGAACCACTGTTAGCGCCATTAGGGGAAACATACACATAGCCGCATTCCTGGGCCTGTAAGCTTATAGATGAAATTATCAGAAAGAAAAAGGCAATTGCCCCCCGGAGCCGTGTATTCATTACTTTTGAAACCGAATTTTGAACGGATAAAATTATAAAATTATGGCTACAATAATCCCGGTTAACAAAAAAGAACCCGTTTTGGGCGATAATTGCTTCGTGGCAGAAAATGCAACCCTGATTGGAGATTTGGTTTGTGGCCAAGAATGCAGCTTTTGGTTTACCGCTGTGGTACGGGCCGATGTGCATTATATCCGTATGGGAAACCGTGTAAATGTGCAGGATGGCGCCGTGCTTCATTGCACCTACCAAAAACATCCGCTTAACATTGGGAATAATGTGTCGATAGGACACAGGGCCCTGGTGCATGGATGCACAATTCATGATAATGTTCTCATCGGTATGGGAGCTATCGTGATGGATGGTGTGGTGGTGGAATCGAATTGTATTATTGCGGCGGGTGCCGTAGTGCTTGAAGGCACACGGGTAGAATCGGGCAGCGTGTATGCCGGCGTACCGGCCAAAAAAGTGAAATCCATTACCCCCGAACTAGTTAAAGGCGAAATAGAACGCATTGCCAACAATTACGTGTTCTATTCGTCCTGGTTCAAAAACCCTTAAGATTGGGATAAACTGATGGTTCGAAAAACAGAAATTTGTTCAAGTGAATGTTCTTTCTTTTACCTTTACCAAACCAATGAACAAACCGAACCGTAACGCTTTTGATAAATTTCAAAGAGTCATATCTCTCATTTTGGGGATTTTGATACTGAATCTTTGCGCACAGGTGCCCTCTCACAAGTATCCATACAGCATAGTCAAATCTTCTGAAAAATCATACCCTTCGTTCGACAATCACTTTATATTAGAAGCGGTAGCAAACTGGCTACTCGAAAACAACACTCAAATACCCGACAATACCTCTTCCGGTTTATCGGAAGAATTAAATGAAAACCACGTGAACTGGTTTCATTCTCCCATGTGGGAATCTTTCGGATTTTCTGAAACATTAATTTCCTCTGTTACCGAATCTGTCGAAGTGCATTATTCTCTTTGTCAGGACCTCAGGTTTTCACCTCCACCCGAGGCATAAAGCCAAGTATTCGTTTTCTTTTTTCGCCCGTGTAGGGGCTATTTATTTCATTTAAAATTATGTATTTATGCCAAAATCGTATCAAAACTTATTTGAAGGGAACCGCAATTGGGTGAACGCCAAACTAGAGAGTGATCCTGCATTTTTTGAGAATTTATCAAAAGGGCAAAAGCCGCCATTTCTGTGGATAGGGTGTTCGGACAGCCGAGTGCCCGCCAATGAAATTACCAATACCGACCCGGGTGAAATTTTTGTACACCGCAATATTGCCAATATGGTGGTGCATACCGATATGAGCATGCTCAGTGTGCTCGACTATTCGGTAAATGTGCTCGAAGTACGCCATGTAATTGTGTGCGGACATTATGGATGCGGCGGAGTAATTGCCGCTATGGGAAACAAATCTGTAGGAATTATTGATAACTGGCTGCGCCATATTAAAGATGTGTATCGTTTTCATCGTGATGAACTGGATGCCATAAACGATGATAAAGCCCGTGCCGACCGTTTTGTGGAACTCAACGTAATAGAGCAGGTATATGACTTATGCAAAACTTCCATTGTGCAAAATGCATGGGCAAACGGCAGATTTCTTCAGGTGCATGGGCTAGTGTACGATGTAGCCAATGGAATTCTGAAAGATTTACATGTTACCGTTTCGGGCGACAGCGAAATGGAAAAAATTTATGTGTTTGACAAAGGGATCGTGAAATAGAGGTTCTCAAAATATTTTTATAAAAATTGTATGGCTGAAAATAACTTCAACCTGTTTAAAAATTTCAAATCCGATTTGCCCGCCGGTCTGGTGGTATATCTGGTAGCCCTGCCCCTTTGTCTGGGTGTGGCCCTGGCCTCTACCGGCAAACCCGATTATCTGTTTGCCGGCATTATCGCCGGTGTGGTGGGTGGTATCGTGGTGGGTGCACTCAGCGGTTCTTCATTGGGAGTTTCAGGACCGGCAGCCGGGTTGGTGGTTATCGTACTTAACGCCATTTCAACCCTCGGGAGCTTTGAAGCGTTTCTTTTGGCTGTTGTATTGGCAGGGGCCATACAACTGATTGCAGGCTTTGTAAACGCCGGGATCATCGGGTATTACTTCCCTTCTTCCGTGATTAAGGGCATGTTGGCAGCCATAGGAATCACCCTGGTGCTCAAAGAAATTCCACATGCCTTGGGCTACGATGAAGATTTTATGGGCGATGAAGCCTTTCTGCAAAAAGACGGACACAATACGTTTACCGAAATTTATCATGCATTCCGATACAGCAGCGTAGGGGCAATTATTATTTCTGTCGTTTCCATCGGATTACTGCTGTTGTTTGACCGGCCTTTTATGAAAAAAATCGGGCTGTTTAAATTTCTTCCGGGAGCTTTATTTGTGGTCATCACAGGTATTGTATTGAATATAATTTTCGGAGTCGTGGCTCCCGAATGGGTTATGGCCGGCAAACACCTGGTTCAGTTGCCGGTGGCGTCTTCACCTTCGGAATTTATCAGCTTTTTCCGTATGCCCGATTTCAGTGCATTCAGCAATCCCAATGTGTATGTAGTGGCTTTCACACTGGCTATTATTGCCAGTCTGGAAACTCTGCTTTCCGTAGAAGCAACCGACAAACTCGACCCCTATAAACGCAATACACCCACCAACCGCGAGCTTAAAGCACAGGGCATCGGAAATATGGTTTCCGGATTAATAGGCGGTTTGCCCGTTACCCAGGTAATTGTGCGTAGCTCGGCCAATATCGAATCGGGCGGAAAAACCAAAATGGCCACAATCATACATGGTGCCATTTTACTTTTATCGGCGGTGTTTATTCCGTATTATCTTAATTTTATTCCACTGGCTTCATTAGCAGCCGTGTTGCTGATGGTGGGTTACAAACTTTCTAAAGTGTCTTTATATAAATCCATGTTCAAACTGGGTTGGGATCAGTTTATCCCTTTTGTGGTAACCGTGGTGGCCATCTTATTTACCGATTTGTTAAAAGGTATAGGAATCGGAATGGTGGTGGCGATTTTCTTTATTCTTCGTAAAAACTACAAACATTCATATTCCTACAAAACGGAAACCCAACTAGAAGGAGAAGTAATCACGATTCGTTTATCGGAAGAAGTTACCTTTTTAAACAAAGGCAGCATTCAGCTTACGTTAGACAAACTGCCTAACGGATGTACCGTAATTATTGACGGTTCTAAATCGAAAAACATTGATTACGATGTATTGGAAATCATACAGGATTTCAAAAATCATTCGGCACCCAATCGGGGCATAACAGTAGAAACTATCGGAATTAAAGATGTAACCGTAACGGGACATTAGACCCAAGAACCCTGCATTTCAATAACAAAAAAAGAGCCGGACATGTCCGGCTCTTTCTCTATTAAATAAAGCGATTGGAATTATTTTTTTCCTTTCCCTTTGGGGGCAAAAGCAGCCCAATCAATCACCGCTTTTTCAATTTCTGCTTTATAGGCATCATAAAAACCGCTGGGATTTTTTTCACCGTTTGCTTTAGCCTCAGCAGCCCATTGATAGGCACCGGCATTATCCCCTTTTTTAGCCAGAATCTGGGCTTTTACCCACTTATTAAAAAAGTGATCTTTCAGGCTGATGGACTGATCTATCCACGCCAAGGCTTTATCGGCATTCAATCCGTTGGCATTGCTGTAGCGGGCAGCCTGGGCCAGATCGTACCACAAACCGCCGGTTTTGCGCTCAAACGCCGCCAGATTGGCTTCGGCGTTTTTCACGGAATTGGTTTTAAACCCAAAACTTACGCGGGTTTTTTCCCAGGTGATATGCACCATTCCTTCATTATCCGAAACCGGATCAACCGTAAACTCCAGACGTTCTTTAAATTCGGGTGCGGCTGTGGCTTTTGCTTTAAAACGCAACACATCCAGCGACTCTTTATAGTCGGTGCTTCCTTTTTGACCTTCGTTGGTGTTGATGATGATCGTCCATTCATTAGCCGAAGGAATGGTAAACAACGCATACTCACCGGCAGCAATGGTTTTACCGGCTATTTCTACCTCTTTACCAAAAGTAATGGCTGTGGCAGAATTCGCTCCCGTGCGCCATACTTTATCCATGGGTACCAAACCGCCCCATATTTTACGGCCGGCAACAGCAGGACGAGAATATTCGATGGTTACGTCGGTTAAACCCACACGCTGTTCCACCTTGGCTTTAGGACTGGGAACGGGAAGTTCCAATTGGGCAAATAATAGTCCTGTTGATAAGGCCATGGTCATAGTCATCAGTGTTCTTTTCATCTCAAAATAATATTGTTTAAGTTCATAAAAGTAACCTAAATTCACAGAAAAGGTTGCCAATAAGTTCGTTTTACATCTCGATTTGCTCGCAAATGTTAATGAATATTTAAACCTATAGGGTGATAACGTGTTATAAAAACTGAATGTAGTACTTTTGGCTCGCTAAATGAAAAAGGGGATTTTTACATTTTTGTTTCTATCGGTTTTGGCATCGGGAATCTCCTTTTGCCGAACTCTCAGTCCATTTGAAAAAATGGCAGAAACCACCGTCATTTCCCACGAAACGCAAATATGTGATGCGCATTTGGGTGATGTTTCGGACAATCACTCCGATATCATTTACGAAGATTGGACATTCAACCGCCTTATTTTATCGAGAACCCGAAGAGTTGAAAACAACCGCAGAAAATCAGGCCGTTTTTTAAAGCAGGATTCCGTAGTAGAATTAGTGGGGTCATTTCACTCCTCATTAATTCAATTAATAAATCACTCCAATTTTTTATTTTTTAAAGAAAATAACTTGACGGCGAAGCCGGGTTATTACAATTTTATTTTTAGGCTCACGCCTTTTTAAGCCCTTTACCCTTGTGTAACAAGGATTTTTTCGTTTTTATTTTTTAATCATTAATTTATTTAAAATGAATTATTTACGCCTTTTGGTTGTATTGGTATTATTTGTTGGTCTGTATTCCTGCGAAAGCTCTTCGGGAAAATCAAACACTATAGCTACTTCAAAGTTTAAAGTAGTAAGTCCGGCATTGAAAGATACCGTATTAGTGAATGAGTATGTGGCAGATATTGAAGCTGAAAATAATGTTGAAATCAGGCTCAGGGTAGGTGGATTTTTAGATAAAATTTATGTGAAAGAAGGGCAGGAAATAAAAAAAGGAGATTTGCTTTTTTATATAAATGATGCCGAATACCGCAACCGCCTTATGGGCATGAAAGCTACGCTAGCCAACGCCAAAGCAGAATTAAACGTGGCTGAAGTAGAACAAAAAAGGGTAGCCTCTTTGGTTAAACAAAATATACTTTCACCTTCGGAGGCCGATGTGGCCAACTCTAAACTGGAAGCGGCCAAAGCCAAAGTGGAAGAAGCTGCGGCAAACGTAGAATATGCAGAAATTCAACTTTCGTACACCAAAATAAAGGCACCGTTTAATGGCGTAATTGACCGTATTCCGCTAAAAACAGGTTCCCTGTTGAAAGAAGGAGATCTGTTAACCACCGTTTCTGAAATTCAGGGAGTATATGCCTATTTTCATATTTCAGAAAATGAATACCTGTCCATGATCAAAAATAATCAGGTTCAACATACAGAGACTTATCTGGTTCTCTCTGATGGAAGTAAATATCCATACCCTGGAAAAATTGAAAATGCGGAAAGCGAAATTGATGAAGGAACGGGTTCCATTGCGTTTAAAGCCTATTTCAAAAACCCTGAGAAAATTTTGAAACATGGCGCAACAGGAAAACTGCAGATTCTTACTCCGTCAGAAAACACCCTGCTGATTCCACAAAAATGCATTACTGAGCAACAGGACAAAAACTATGTTTTTGTGGTTTTACCAGATAATACCGTGCGTCGGCAGGCTATTAAAACGGGACGCCGCATCGGCAACCTTATTGTGGTAAAAGAAGGCTTAACCAATGCTGACCAAGTCCTGTTGGAAGGCATTCAGCTCGTAAAAGAAGGACAAACCATAGTAACAGAAAAAGTAGAAATTCCGGGTCTGTAACCGGACTTCAACCTATTGAAACATGATTGAAAAATTTATACGAAGACCCGTTTTATCACTGGTTATTTCGCTCATCATTACCTTGGTGGGAGCCATATCGTTAGTTACGCTTCCCATTACCCAATTCCCGGATATTGTGCCCCCGGCGGTTACTGTTACGGCGCGCTACACGGGTGCCAATGCCGAAACTTCCACCAAATCGGTGGCCATGCAGTTGGAACGGGCCATAAACGGTGTGCCCGGAATGACCTATATGTCTACCGTTACCGGAAATGACGGAATAACCATGATTACCGTGTTTTTTGAAGTGGGCACCGATCCCGACTTTGCAGCCGTAAGTGTTCAAAACCGGGTTAGCACCGTGTTGGATGAGCTGCCCGAAGAGGTAATCCGCGCCGGAGTGAGTACCGAAAAAGAAGTAAACAGTATCCTGATGTACCTCAATATCATGAGTGAAGATACCGCCATGGATGAACAGTTCATTTTCAACTTTACGGACATCAATATCATTCAGGAACTGAAACGGATTGACGGCGTAGGCCGCGCAGAAATCCTTGGACAAAAGGAGTATGCCATGCGGGTTTGGCTGAATCCGGAAAAAATGATTGCCTATGATATTTCGGCAGACGAAGTAGTGCAGGCACTTCGTGCACAAAACGTGGAGGCCGCACCCGGCAAAATTGGAGAAAGTTCGGGCAAAACCCCCAACGACCTACAATATGTATTACGCTATTCGGGGAAATTTTTCACTCCTGAACAATACCAAAACCTCCCTTTGCGGGCCACCGAAAGCGGGGCCATTTTGCGTCTGAAAGACATTGCCGACGTAGAGTTCGGTTCTATGAGCTATGGGATGGTTTCTCAAACCGACGGAAAACCTTCTGCCTCCATTCTCATTAAACAAAGACCAGGATCTAACGCCAGTCAGGTAATTAAAAACATTAAAAACCGCATGGCAGAACTGGAAAAAGAATCTTTTCCGCCGGGCATGAAATTCAACTATGCGTACGATGTATCGCGCTTTTTGGATGCCTCCATCAAAGAAGTAATCAAAACCCTGATTGAAGCCCTGATTCTTGTTTTTATCGTGGTTTTTATCTTCCTTCAGGACTTCCGATCTACCCTCATTCCGGCCCTAGCCGTACCCGTTTCTCTTATTGGAACATTCGGGTTTATGCAGGCCATGGGATTCTCCATAAACCTACTAACGCTTTTTGCCTTGGTACTGGCCATTGGTATTGTGGTAGATAATGCCATTGTGGTGGTAGAAGCCGTGCATGCCAAAATGAGTGAAAAACATATGAATGCCATGGATGCCACGGTGGAAACCATGAAAGAAATCAGCGGCGCCATTGTGGCCATTACGCTCGTTATGTCTGCCGTATTTATTCCGGTTTCATTTTTAAGCGGTCCCGTGGGGGTATTTTACCGTCAGTTTTCCCTCACGCTGGCCGTTTCCATCGTTATTTCAGGCATCAATGCCCTTACGTTGACTCCGGCTCTCTGCGCCATTTTACTAAAACACAATCCTCCGGGGAATGATATGCTCTCGAAGTTTTTCAAAAAGTTCAACTTCGGATATGATAAACTTTCGGACAAGTACAAATCCGTCATTTCCAAAACAGCACCCAAAATTCCGATTACGGTGATTATGCTGGTGGTTTTTCTTTTGGCCACTTACGGCACTTCTAAAATATTACCCGGCGGGTTTATTCCTATGGAAGATCAGGGTATGATTTACGTAAATGTAACCTCGCCTTCGGGTTCTACGGTTGAGCGTACCGAAAATGTGATGAAAGAAATTGAACGCTCAATCAAAACCATGGATGGAGTAGAAAATATTTCCACCCTGTCGGGATATAACCTGGTGAGCGAAACGGCCGGTTCCTCTTACGGAATGGGCATGGTAAACCTAAAAAATTGGAGCGAAAGAGATGCAGGAATCACTGAAATAATGGAAGAAATGAAAACCCGCACCGCACACATCAAAGATGCGCAGATTGAGTTTTTTCCGCCGCCCACGGTGCCCGGATTCGGAAATGCCTCGGGGTTTGAACTTCGGATTTTAGATAAAACCGGAACCGGAAACTTGGAAAAACTTTCCGAAGTAACCAATACCTTCATCAACGACCTGCTGAAAACCGAAAAGGCCGGAAGCGCTTTTACCAGTTTTGACGTCTCGTTTCCCCAATATCTGATTCATATTGATTATGACATGGCTGCTAAAAAAGGCATTTCGGTAGATAATGCCATGAGTACCCTGCAAACGCTCATCGGTAGTTTTTATGCCACCAATTTTGTGCGTTTTAACCAGATGTACAAAGTGATGATTCAGGCCGACCCTGAATCGCGGAATACGCCCAACGACCTTTTACGTCTCTTTGTAAAAAACGAAAGGGGAGAACAGGTTCCTTTCTCTACGTTTATTCGCATGGAAAGAGTTTACGGACCAGAACAGATTACCCGTTACAACATGTATAATTCCGCCATGGTAAACGGAGATGCAGCGCCGGGATATAGCAGCGGCGACGTAATCGAAACCATTCAGACGCTGGCTGCAGAAACGCTGCCTCAGGGTTACGACTACGAATGGAGCGGAATGACCCGCGAAGAAATCCTATCGGGAAATCAGGCCGGTATCATTTTCATTATTTCGCTGGTTTTCGTTTACCTGTTGCTTGCCGCGCAGTACGAAAGTTTCCTGCTGCCTTTGCCCGTTATTTTAAGCCTGCCTGCCGGGGTGTTCGGTTCCTTTTTAACGCTCAAATTCGCTGGACTGGAAAACAATATCTATGCACAGGTGGCCCTGGTAATGCTCATCGGCCTGTTGGGGAAAAACGCCATCCTGATTGTGGAATTTGCCATACAGCGCCGCAATGAAGGACTTTCTATTCTTATGGCCGCTATTGAAGGCTCCGTGAGCCGTTTACGACCGATCTTGATGACTTCCTTTGCCTTTATTGCCGGTCTTATTCCGCTTTGTATTGCCTCTGGAGCAGGGGCCATGGGCAACCGTTCCATCGGAACTGCCGCCGCCGGCGGAATGCTCACGGGTACCCTGCTCGGTATTTTCATCATTCCCGGTTTGTATTTCCTTTTCGCTACCCTTTCCGAAAAATTTTCCAAATCAGAAAAATCAAAATAACGCTGAACATGTCATTTACCCGAACAAAACATATCACCCATTTTGTAGTGCTTATTGCCTTAGCGGCAGCCCTGTTCACAGGATGCAAAGCCTTTAAGCCGATACAGTTGCCCGAACTGAAATCAATGCCGGAATCGTTCGGAACGCCAACCGATACGACAACCATCGGTATTGAGTCACCCAAGGATTTTTTTCAGGATCCACTGCTTGTGGCGCTCATTAATGAGGCCCATAAAAACAACCCCGATGTGCTGATTGCCGTGGAACGGATTAATATGGCACACGCTTTTTTAAAAATGAAAAGAGGCGATCAGATTCCCACATTAGACCTTGCTTCTTCAGGCAGCATTCAAAAATATGGCGATTATACCATGGAAGGCGTGGGAAATTTCGACACCAACCTTTCGCCAAACATAAACGACAAACAGCGTATTGCACAGCCTTACGTGCCCAACCTGCTTCTGGGAATTAATACTTCATGGGAAATTGATATCTGGGGCAAGTTCAGAAACCGGAAAAGGGCCGCCAAACAAAGGCTCATGGCCACCGAATACGGCAAAAGAGCTCTGGGTACTTCTATTACGTCTATGGTGGCTTCTCTCTATTACGAACTGTTGGCTTTAGATGCCGAATTACTCATTATCCGCAAAAACATTGAACTGCAGGAGCAGGCGCTTCAAGTGGTTTTGGCCCGAAAAGAGGCCGGCCGCGAAGACCAACTTGCCGTGGAACGCTTCAAAGCCCAGCTTTTGTATACCCGAGGACTGGAGCCGGCGATAAAACAAGATATTTTGTTGGTTGAAAATCAACTCAATACATTGCTGGGCAGATATCCGCAGCCGGTAATCCGCACTACTGACTTTAGCCGGTACGATGTGCCTGTAAATCCTAAAGTGGGCATTCCTTCCCAACTGCTCCTCAACCGCCCCGATATAATTCAGGCCGAAAAAGAACTAGCCGCTTCCGGATTAGAAGTAAAATCAGCCAGAGCCGAATTTTTGCCCGCCCTGCGCATCAACTTGAATCTCGGGCTGAATTCATTCAGTGCCACCTCTTTGTTTGATATTCCGGCATCACTGGCATTCGGGTTTATCGGCGGACTTACGGGACCTTTGCTGAACAGGGCTCAAATACAGGGAAATTTTAACCGCACAGCAGCCGAAAACAAAATTTCTTTTTACGAATATCAAAAAACACTGCTTACAGGATACACCGAAGTTTATACACACCTAAACCAGGCACAGATGCTGGCCGAAAGAGACTCGCTGAAACGGGAGGAAGTTGTGGTGATGCAGAATGCGGTGGAAATTTCTGAAAATCTGATGAAAACGGGATATGCCAATTATTTGGATGTAATTACGGCCCAAAAATCGGTATTGGATGCAGAATTAGAAAGCGCGGTAATCCGCAAAAACCGTTTCCTGAATATCATCAACTTATATAAAGCAACTGGCGGAGGCTGGCAATAAAATCAAGATTTCTTCCCGGCCAATTGTCCGCAGGCAGCATCAATGTCTTTTCCGCGGCTGCGGCGTACTTTGGCTACGATCCCTTCCCGCTCCAAGACCTGCACAAAGGCATTCAGGCGTTCTTCGGTGGTCTGTTCAAATTCGCCGTCTTCAATGGGGTTGTACTCTATGATATTTACCTTGGATGGAATATGTTTGCAGAAACGCGCCAGATTGCGGGCATCCTGCACCGTGTCGTTAAAATCTTTAAATACGATATATTCATAGGTAACGGCATTGCCCGTTTTGGCATAATAATGTTTGAGCGCGGCGGCTAAATCTTCCAACGGATTCGTGTCGTTGATGCTCATGATTTTGCTTCGCTTTTCGTTATCCGCCGCATGCAGGGAAAGGGCTAATTTGAATTTCACTTCATCGTCGCCCAGTTTATGAATCATTTTGGCAATGCCCGATGTGGAAAGGGTAATGCGTTTGTAGGCCATGTTCAACCCTTCGGGCGAATGAATATGCTCTATGGCGGCTGCTACATTTTTGTAGTTTAGCAGGGGTTCGCCCATTCCCATGAGTACAATGTTGGTGAGCGGTTTTCCGTAAAATTCTTCTGCCTGGTTTTTAATCGCCACCACCTGATCGTAAATTTCATCGGCATGTAGGTTGCGCATCATTTTTAGGCGGGCCGTGGCGCAAAATTTACAATCGAGGCTGCAGCCTGCCTGTGAGCTGATGCAGGCCGTCATGCGTTTGGGGGTGGGAATGAGCACCCCTTCAATGGTTTTGCCGTCAGTAAGTGAAAACACCGATTTTACGGTGCCGTCGGCACTGCGCTGGCAGTCGGAAGTGTGAAGTTCGGTAATTAGAAAATGTTCTTCCAGAAAAGCCCGAAGATCTTTGGGCAGGTTGGTCATCTGTTCAAACGACTTGGCATGTTTCTGCCAAACCCACTGGTACACCTGATCGGCCCGAAAGGCTTTTTCGCCGCGCTCTTTAAAGAATTCGCGGAGTTCGTCCTTGTCGAAACTGCGTACATTCGGTTTGGTCGTTTTCAGTAACATGGGGCAAAGATAGGGGGAATTAGGGTGAATATTAATTTTAGCGTTCCTGCTGAAGGCAAGTATCTTTTTTCTTAAATTGCGCCTATTAACCAAAACTTAAAGCATTATGAAACATTTCAAAAAAATCTTAACAAGTGTTAAACGGGGGGGGGGTAATTCTCTCGTTATTTGTTGTTTATAATTTAGTTTTCTTGAAAGTTGCATTCACACAAGAATTTGAATGTGGATTTGAAAACAACGAAATCCCCCAAAACTCATATACCAGAAGCGGAGAAGGCTGCTTTGATGTTTTAAAATACATTCCAGGGTATTTAACACCATCTTCACAATCTAAACAACTTGAGATAAATATTACAGTTTTTATAATGTGTCACAATGGTGATACAATTAAAGAACAATTCTCTAATCAAGTTTTAAATCAAGGATTATTACAATATTATTTTGATACTTTTTATAATCCTCGTATGGCTAGCAATCCTTTACCATCAGTTTCAAACCCCAATCCGACTACAGAACAGTCTGATTGGGGTTTGAGAATTAAATTAAAAGATGTTGTATATGTTGAAACTCCTTTCGAAAATGTAACTTCTCATACTCAGGCAATGAATTTTACAGCTTCAAAGATAAATCAACTATGGCCTGATGGAAGACAGAGATCTATAGTTTGGTTTATTGGTAATACTAATACAAACTTAGCAGGGGGGGGTGTAGGGATTGTAGAGGGTAAATATTTTACAGTTTATGGAAAAGATTGGAAAACAATGTTTTTAGACCAAACCGTTCTTCATGAACTAGGACATGCTTTAGGCTTAGATCACACATTTTTAAATTCAACTACTTATTTTGATGGTGATAAAATAGATGACACACCTAATGATAAAAGCAGATGTGTCCCCAATAATTATATTAATTTCCCGGGATGCCCACATGGTATACCTGAGCCTCAATGTCCTAATTTAGTTATGGGTTATAGAGAATGTGCACCCGACTGGAATTACATGAGTCCTAAACAAATTGGGCTAATGAGAATGTTATTAGAAAATGATTATCGATTCAATTTTTCTAACAATACAGTTAATTATTATCCACATACAATGACTCTGGCCAACTGTCAGAAAAATCCGCAACAGGCTCCTTATGTCGTAAATACAAATGAGGTATGGGAAAAGGCCATAGTGCTCGATCAGGATTTAATTGTTAAAACAGGCGCCACGCTTACCATCCGATGCCGCCTGAATATGCCCGAACACGGAAAAATTACCGTGGAGCCGGGAGCTAAATTAGTGGTGGACGAAGGCACCATTACCAACGCATGCGGCTATGTTTGGCAGGGCATAGAACTCTATGGAAATTCATCCGTGGCGCAAACCCTCAGCGGCGGGTATTACCCTCAGGCGCATCTGGTGCTTAAAAACGGGGCTGTTATTGAAAATGCACGTAATGCAGTAACCACCTGGAAGTTTAATGATTATGCCAAAACCGGGGGTATCATTACCGCCAGCGATGCCATATTCCGCAACAATCACCGCTCCGTGGAGTTCATTTCGTATCCCTTTGCCGAAAAAAGTACATTTAAAAACTGTACGTTCATTATAGACGGACCGCTGAATGACGGTGGCTACTGCACGAATATGGTAACCGCATGGAACGTGAACGGAACCTCCTTTCAGGGATGCACCTTTGAGTTTACCTATACCGGGCTTTACGGCACGGCTCCGCTGCCCAAAGGAATATATACCCATAATGCCAACTTCAGGGTAATTCCCTTGTGTACCGCACCTCCGGGCGGCATATTTCCCTGCCCGCCCTCACAGCAGCAGCCTAATTATTTCAAAGGACTGTATTACGGCATTCATGCCACCAACGGCACCTCTTTTCCTTACCGGGTGGATTCCGCCCACTTTGAAAACTGTGCTTACGGTATTTATTCTGACAGGGTGAATAATTTTCAGGTTACACGGAGTACGTTTAACATTAATCCGTTTTATGTAACCGGAACAGCAACCGGAATGGAAAACAACTGCGGCACGGGCTTTAAGATAGAAGGTAACCGTTTCTATTCTACCCATGCGCAGGCCCAAAATTACCTGCTTATGGGACTGATGAACGTGAACACGGGACCCGCACTGAACGAGGTGTACCGAAATAAATACGAAAACCTGCGCATAGCCAACAACTCAGCCCTGACCAACTGGAGCTGGGGAGGCGGCAATACCGATCAGGGCCTGAAATACAAGTGCAACACCCACACCGGTAACCGGCGCGACCTGATGGTGGTAAATGGAACCGTGGGACAGAATCAGGGTTCTGTGATAGATCTTGGTAACGGAAATTTTAGTTTCAACCCCGCCGGCAACACCTTTTCCGTAACTACAGACCCCTTGGGGCATATAGCCAATTTCGGGCAGAACCTGATTCGTTATGTACACCATAACCCGGCAAGCACCCCGCTCATTGTGCAGCCTACCAACATCATGCTGAATAATGTTACGTTGCAGTTTTCTAACGAACCCTTAAATTCCGGGTCCTGCCCGAGCAAACTGGGAAAACAGATCACTGTCTCCAAAACCGAATTTTTTTCAGCCAAAAGTAATTACGACGATGTGCGTTATGTGTATGACAATCTGCTGAACGGCGGCAATACACAAAGTACGCTGCAGCAGGTGGAGAACAGCTGGCCTGCCCAGGCCTGGGAACTCCGCAATCAGTTGTTGGCCAAATCTCCGTTTTTGGGTATGGAAGTGCTTTACGGGGTGGCGGAGCGCACTGATGTACTGCCCCACGCCCTCATGCTGGAAGTGTTTATGGCCAATCCGCATTGTGCCAAAGACCGCCGCTTTTTGGCTTATCTGGAAAATAAACCGGTTCCCATGCCCGTCTGGATGATAAGCCTGCTGGCGGGAAACACCGCACGTACCCTCAAGGACGATCTGGAGGCAGCCATGTCGCAGCAGGCAGTGGTTTGGGCAACGGCAGCGGATGAAATCATACACCACTATCTGAGTGATGAAACAGATTATTCGCCTGACAGTGCATTGGCCTGGGTAAACCGGAAAACAACCTACGTTGCAAAATTGCAAAAGTCTGACCTCTCCGCTGCTAATACTGCATACGGTGATGCCCTGGCCGATATTCAGCTTATCCGGGATTCGTTTGTAAAACTGCCCGATGAACTCACCGCCGATTTAAACAGCCGGGAAGATTTATATACCCTGCTTGCTGGCTTCGGGCAGGACTATTGGGCGTTGGATACTGCCGCGCAGCTTACCCTGTTGAATTTTGCCCTATCGGGCAAAATGGCCGGACATACGGAAGCCGCCAATATCCTCCGGTTTTTTTACGGGTATGCCATAGATCATACCCTGTTTGCCGAAGAACCCGAGCCTAAATCCATAAAGAACTCAACGACCGGCAATACCCATCACGATGCTTTGCTCATGAAAGTATACCCGAACCCCGGAAATGAGTATGTGGTGTTTGAATATATCCTGCCTGACTTACCCCCACTCGGAAACGAGTTTTGGGCCGAAATTCTGGATTTGGAAGGACGGGTATTATTCAGTGAAAGCCTGAACGGCACAAAAGGTGTTAAAACCATAGATGTTTCTGGCTTTAAGTCTGGTGCTTACCTGTATCGCCTGAGCGGAAAAACGGGAACGCTGGAGTCGGGTACATTGATCATTAAATAAGGAGTGCCATGAAACGATTGCTTTCAGGCATAGTTTTATCCTTTATCTGGACGGGGTGGGCTGCTGCACAGCAGTCCACCCTCAACCAGGTTTATACGCCCAACGGAAATGCCAATGGAGGGATATCTTCAATTATTTCTTTTAATGCTGATTCGGCTTACTTTCTGGGTGGTGTGATCGATTTTCCTACTACCACGCTTCAGGAGCTTACTTTTTCCAAATTTGAGTATGAAAACGGCATTACCTGGTATTTTAAAATTTCGTATCCGGGCCGTGTTTTTTATACCGTAAACAATGCTTTTATTTATCAGGACGGCTTTGTGTATATCGGTGCGGTGAGTGAGGACTCTGCGGGCATACGCAGAACCCACCTGCTCAAACTGCACCCCATGGGCGAAATAGTCTGGAGCAGGGAATATGAGCACGGGCTCAAGATGGGTGTCAGGCATTTGATTCTTCATCCCGATGGCGGATTTTTACTCACCGGGTATCAGGACAACGGGTTTATGTCGGACAATACGGTATGGAATCAGGCCGAAATGTTTCTGATGCGGGTGGACAGCGCAGGCAACTTCCTCTGGAAAAAAACCGCAGGCATAGCCGACGGGCTGATAAATGCACTGGGGAATTCGGTTCATATTGTAGGATCGGACAATTATATTGTGGCAGGACAGGAATTTAAAATTGCACCTGATTTGACAAATCCTTATGCAAATGGGCTGTTCGTAAAATTCTATGAAAACGGTTCTAAGAAAATTGTAAAAAAAGGACGCTTTGCAAAATCTGAATATGTAGGTTTTGAAGTAGTTGAACTTCAGGATGGTAATATTCTCATTCCCTGTCAAAAAATGGACGATATAACACCATTTTATGGGTATTTAAAACCCATTGCCATTCTATTTGATGAAGATCTCAATGATAAAGGAACCGTAATTTTTGATACCATTTATAAAAAGAGTTATGCGGCGGGTAAGGGTGCAATATTTCCTGACGGAAATATTGCCTTGGGTTCAGGGTTTAGTATTCCTATGGATGAATATCAAATGTATTTTTCCGTGGGTATGGCTTTTAAAATTACTCCCCAAGGGGATGTCATCTGGAAACGCGAATATGTATATAACGAACTCCACAGCCGTCATATATTTCATGATATACAAACCCTCCCTGACGGCGGTTTGCTGCTGGCAGGGCAAACCATGGATGAACTAAACCTGACGGGCAACCAACAGCAGAGGATGTGGGTGGTTCGCACCGATGAGTGGGGCTGCGTGGTGCCGGGCTGTCAGTTTTTAGATACCGAAGAACCGGTTCCCGGGGAAATATCGGTGGGTATTTTCCCCAATCCGGTTACAGACCGCCTGAATGTATACAACCCCGTGCACGGCAGCGAACTCAACGGATTTATGACCGACATACAGGGAAAACGGGTTGTGCAGGGTATTTACATACCCCCTTCAGGTACTGCCATCCTGCCTTTGGAACATTTACCCTCCGGGATTTATGTGTTAAACCTTACCGATTCAAACGGAAACATCTTCAGCGAAAAAATTATAAAAAATTAAATCTATGAAAAAGCTCTTTTTATTATCCATTCTCGTGTGCTGCCAATGGGCGGCACAGGCACAGGTTTTTGCCCCGGAGGGGAGCAAATGGTGGTATTGCGTAAGGGAAGACCTATGGCCTGCCCCGGGTTATATGAATATACACTCAGAAATTATAACATACTGGGGAGATACCCTGATAAACAACATTTCCTACAAAAAAATCGGAAATCAGTTGACCAGAGAAGCAGGCGATACCGTCTTTTTATTCAATGGGGGGCAAGATTACATACTAATGAATTTTAGTTTGGAAGTAGGAGATACAATTCAACATTTGAGAGACAAAACAATTTTATATAACTGGATTCCTGGAGGCAGTTATATGACATTCCAGATTTCGGAGAAAGGCAAAATAGCTGTTCAGAATGATTCTCTTCGTTACTATAGCATGATAGGTATTCATACAGATTTTCCAGGTTGGATTAATTACACATCTCCTTTGCCGCTTATTTTTTTAGTAATAGAAAAAATGGGTGTTGCAAATAGAGATCAAAGGGGGCAATTATTAGTAATAGATTGCCCTACCTGCAGCCCATCAAACGAATTTCTTTTGAAATACGAATACTTGAATAATCCGGATTATTATTTTCCTGAACCTTTTATAACTTCCTGCGGATGGCTGGATGTGGAAGAACCGTCAATACAAACTTCCGTTCAGGTTTACCCCAATCCTGTTTCAGATGTGCTACAAATATCAAATACACATTTATCTGTGTCGCTTAATGGTCATTTGACTGATTTACAAGGAAGAATTATTATGAATCGAATTTTTATTGGACCTTCCAATACACTTTCCATTTCCCTTGAAAAACTAATGCCGGGTGTGTTTATTTTACATTTTACAAATTCAGAGGGGCTCTTCATTTCAAAAAAGATAGTGAAGCAATAAATGGCTTTATGTGGTTATTTAAAATTTAAAGCCCCTTCCATGCGGAAGAGGCTTTGTATGATGTAGGGAGGGATTTTTATCTCAAAAACAACAACTCGCGGTATTTGGGCAGAGGCCAGTCGCGGTCGTCAATCAGTAATTCCAGTTTATCGGCTTCATAGCGGATTTTCTCAAAATACGGTTTTACTTTGGCGCCATAGGCATCGGCTTTGTCGGCTTCATGTTCCAACAGGTTGGCCGCCTTACGCGCCTGACGCATTTCTTCGGCCAGGGTGCGTATTTTGGCTATACGCTCCGAAATTTCTTTCACCAGGGAAGTAACGGTTTCATCCTTCATGCCCAACTGCTTTTTCATTTCTAAGTTTTTAAGCAGTTCGTTCTGGTATTTGATGGCCGCAGGTATAATGTGGTTTTGGGCCAAATCGCCCATCACACGGCTTTCTATCTGTACTTTCATCACATACTCGTCGCACATAATAGCATAGCGGGCTTCCAGTTCTTTGAAGGTATAAACCCCTTGCTTCACAAACACTTCGGTCAGTTTTTTATTCTCAAGCACCCTCAGGGCCTCGGGTGTAGTACGGAAATTGTTCAATCCGCGTTTTTTGGCTTCTTTCACCCACTCTTCGCTGTAGTTGTCACCCTCAAAAATGATGGGTTTGCTCTGCTTGATGAGTTTGCGCAATACTTCCAGTATAGCCACTTCGCGTTTTTTGCCTTTTTCGGTCAGTTTTTCCACTTCGTTGTAGAAATCTTCCAACTGCTGCGCCATGATGGTGTTCAGCACGGTCATGGGGCGGGCACAGTTGGCCGTGGAACCTACGGCACGGAACTCAAATTTATTTCCGGTGAAGGCAAACGGAGAAGTACGGTTACGGTCGGTATTGTCGAGTATAATTTCAGGAATTTTGTTGATGCCCAGTTTCAGATAGAGGTTATCCCCTTTATCAAACTGCAGGTTGGCATTTTTTTCCAACTCGGTGAGCACTTTGTGCATCTGTGAACCTACGAACACGGATATAATGGCCGGAGGCGCTTCGTTAGCACCCAGTCGGTAATCGTTGTTGGCAGAAGCAATACTTACACGGAGCAAATCGGCCCAACGGTGTACGGCAGCCACCGTGTTTACAAAGAACGTAAGAAACTGAAGGTTGTCTTTCGGTTTTTTGGCGGGTGCCAACAGGTTGCGCCCAGTGTTGGTGCTGAGTGCCCAGTTATTATGTTTTCCGCTTCCGTTTACGCCCGCAAAGGGTTTTTCGTGAAAAAGCACCCGGAAATCATGGCGGTCAGCCATACGCTCCATCACATCCATCAGCAGCATGTTATGGTCGCTGGCCAGGTTGGCTTCTTCAAACTGGGGAGCCACCTCAAACTGGGCGGGAGCCACCTCGTTGTGGCGTGTGCGCACGGGAATTCCCAGACGAATACACTCCATTTCGAAATCGAGCATAAAGGCCGTAACCCGGCGCGGAATGGAACCAAAATAATGGTCGTGCAGCTGCTGCCCGCGGGCAGGTGAATGTCCGAATACGGTTTTGCCCAGCATCACCAAATCGGGGCGGGCCTGAAACAGGGCTTTATCAATAAGGAAATATTCCTGCTCGGCGCCCAGAGAAGCAGTAACGCGGGTTACGTCTTTATCGAACCACTGAGCCACTTTGGTTGCCGCCTTATCTATGGCCAAAAGGGCTTTCAGCATAGGGGCTTTATGGTCGAGGGCATCGCCCGTATAGGATACAAATATGGTAGGAATACACAACGTTTTGGCTCCGGCTACTTCATATATAAAAGCGGGAGAAGAAGGATCCCAAGCCGAATAACCGCGGGCTTCAAAGGTGGTACGGATACCTCCGCTCGGAAAGCTGGATGCATCGGGTTCCTGCTGTACGAGGGCACTGGCACGGAAACGCTCTACCGGCTGGGTTCCGGCTAATTCAAAAAAGGAATCGTGTTTTTCGGCGGTGGTGCCACGCAGCGGGTGAAACCAGTGTGTATAATGGGTGGCGCCTTTGCCCATGGCCCATGTTTTCATGGCGGCGGCTACGGCATCGGCGGTTTCGCGGCTGATTTTTTCGCCCCGGATTACGGCAGCTTCCAGATTTTCCCAGGCTTCGGAAGAGAGTGCGAGTTTGAGTTTATCTAACCCAAACACGTTTTCTCCGAAAAATTCAGAAAAATGTTCCTGCGCTCCGCCATACTGTGGAATCTGGCGATTGACTACTTTTTGTAAAGCCTCAAAACGTTGTGATGACATAAATAAAATGATTCAGGTGTAAATTTTATAGGTGCAAATGTAAAAAAAGTATATTTATGGCAAATATACCCTTCATTTTTTAACAGGTTTTGGATATTTTATATCTATTTTTTCAAAAACACCTTTCGTTTTGAAGGGTATTTTTGAATTTTTAGAAAAATCAAGTCAAAAAAAAAGGGCTTTCTTTCGAAAACCCTCTTGAAACTTAGATATACTTTTTAGCGTTGTAAAACCGCTTTTCGGGTAACGTAATACAGATTATTGAATACCAGGGATACAAACAACACCTGTCCGTTTTCGGCTTCCTGCAACGAAAACACCTGCGTATGGTTTCCGGCGCTTTGTTTTCCCAAGGTACCGTTAGATACAATTCTGCCGTCTGCCGTGGTGATAAAATAATGTACCTCTGCCGGGTCCTTCAAATGGTATTGAATCCTTATGTCCTGCTGGGCGGGATTGGGATTAATGGTAAAATCGAACGGATTTGTATTTACAGGTAATGCCGTATGATCTACCGAGGTATTAATAAGCCTTACGGCATAAATCGTATTATCGGCCGATGTATTGGCTGTCTGATTGTCGCCAAAGGGATTCAGTGTAGTGCTTTGAATCCCACCCACGATATGACCAATAATAAAGGTATCAGCGGTAATAGCATTGAGTTTAACAATATCTGAAAAAGCAACGGGTAATTGCTCATTAGGAATAAATTCTGCACTGGCTCCTTTCAGTGAAGGCATTTCCAAGGGCAATTTAAACTCCTGTAAAGTACCGTCAGCAAAGCGGGTAACCCGGCTTATGGTTTTTATAAACGGAACCTGGTTATCTTCAATAAGGGTTTCGTTTTGATAATAATAACGGCTCATTCCCCCGAAAAAGAGATTATGCATTCTGTTTTCAGCACTGTCGTACAAAGCGGCAACAGCACTATGATAATTACTTAGGTACTGGTTGAAACCGGTTTGCGGGGTAATCCCTGTTTCTGTAATATCCACAGGATATAAAAAGGGTAAATCATCATTTATCTGAAACACCCCCGAACTGATCATATATCCGGGTGTTCCATCAGGAAAAATTTGAGGTAAAAGATTATAATCTCTCCGGTGAAGGTGAACCGGATCGGTTATTTCGGTATAGTTTGCTATGCTGAGTTGTGAACCCGAATTATCAATGGTGAATTTACGAATCTGATTGGTGTAAGTCTGCGTGTAGGTAGGGTTGCCCATAGGGTTATATCGCCCGTCGAAGCGATGTCCGCCCACCAGATAAAAGGTATTCCCGATTTTTCCAAGATGTCCTCCCGTAACGGCAAAATTTTCATCAGAAATTTGCTTGAAATAAGACGTAATAGAGGTACCGGCCACTACCGCCTGAATAAGCCCCGGAACATCCACCGACGTGAGATTAGGAAACGTGATATGATCGGCTGCCGTGGTAGAATATGCGTATCCGCCAAGGATATAAAGCGTGTTTCCATCCTGAAAGAAATTCATATTGGTGGACTGCAACTGCTCGCGTAAACCCGTACTCAGAGAGGAAAGCGGTGCACTCCAATACTGCTGGGTTTGCACATCGGCTACAAAAATATCGGTGTTGTTTTGTGCTGCAGGGAACGAATTAAACGGCTGACGCGCATGCAGTCCGTCTCTTCTTCCGCCTATAAAAACCCACTTGCCGTTGTACTGCCCGAATGCATAAGAATGCAAACCCGGAAAACCGGGAATACTTACCGGTATTAACTGTAAATCATATTCAAAGGATTCCTGGGCTTTTGAATTCATGCTAAAGAGCAGCAGAAATAAGGCGGGTAAAATTTTACTTTTCATAATCAATAATTAAACGACAAGATTATGAATGGAATCCCAAGAAACCGGTAACAAATGTTACACGGATAATAAAACCCTTACCTAAAAATTTACAAATCGTAACCCCGGAATCGAATGCTCTTGTAATATTCGGCTTCAGCAAGCAGATGTTTACGTTTCACCATACTTACTATCCATTTTAATATGGTGGTTATGGGGGTAAGAATTACAATTGCCGAAGGTAAAATAACCATAAAAAGCCGGAGCCTGCCAAACCGTGCTGGATTTCCTGAACCTCCTTTTGCCGAAACAAAACGTGCCCAAAATCGGAAGTTCTTGGCGCCCCTTGATTCCATAATTAACAGGGAGGGTTTTATTTCCATAGCACCTTCCGCAAGCAGTTCGTCCTGCATGCCTTCATAATTACCTAATTCCAAGCGGTTTCGGATAATTCTTCCAAACTTTTCGGCGCCCATAGTCTCTTGTTCCGAAACCCCACTGCGCGGAAAAATTCCCAAAAATCCTTCGCGTACACCTTTAAGCATCCACGCCAAAATGGTTACCAAACTCACCAGATTCGCCGATTTATCCACAAGCGCTATCTGTCCCACCAAACGGGCATTGAGTCCGTGAAGGCGGCGTTTCATTTTTTCCTGGGCATTCACAAACATATTGCGACACCCCAAAAAAGTAACCACGGGTGTTCCATTAAAAATTTGCTTCGCTTTTTCGCTCTGCAAAAAACTGTTTACGGGCCGGCAAACCGACAAAAACCAAGGCTGATAACCCACCAAAATCAAATCCCACTTCACATGCTCGGGAATGGTATCGGCTTGCAGCTCCATGGGAACTTCCTGAACAGTTTCAGGAAATGCATCAAAAAACTCCAGCCCAGACCACGGGAACGGATAAGGCACTTTCGGTTTGAGTTTTTCGTAATGAATTTCAAAATTATCCGAATCCAAAAAGGGTTTTATAATCTGTCCGGCGATGTCGTCAGTCTGACCGGTTTGTGAATAGGTAAGTACAAGAATATGCTTTTTCACGGAGTGAATTTTTCGTGACGAAGTAACACATTTTTTGTTTGGCAGGTTTTTTGCCTAACTTGTTGCATTAATTTCAAAATCATGAAAACGAATTATTTTTTCACCCTTTTGCTTGCCGGAAGTTTTACTACGGTTTCCGTTTTTTCTCAAAAAATTCAAGTGGGCGGAAGCGGGAACACCCAGCAACCCAACAATACCACTCCCACAAATACGCAGCCTAATAATACCCAACCCTCCGGCGGAGGCACGGTTACCAATATATTGAACAACGTAACCGGCAATTCCGGCGGAAGCGGATTGGGAGCCGGATTGAGTAACGACCAGATTGTAAACGGATTGAAAGAGGCGCTTACCGTAAGTGCCAAAAATTCGGTAGGCATCACCAGCAAACTGGATGGTTTTTACAAAAATCCCGAAATATTTATCCCTTTCCCCAAAGAAGCAGAAGCTGTAAAATCGCTGGCGGATAAATACGGGTTGAAATCGCAATCCGATAAATTTGTGATGCAACTGAACCGCGCAGCCGAAACGGCAGCCAAAGAAGCCACGCCCATTTTCATCAATGCCATCACATCCATTAATATTCAGGATGGGTTGCAACTGTTGCAGGGCGGCGATCATGCAGCCACCAAATTTCTGGAAAATAAAACCCGTCAGCCACTATACAATGCCTTTGCGCCTAAAGTAAAAACCGCGCTGGACAAAGTGCAGATTACCAAATATTGGAATCCGCTGTGGAGCAACTATAACAAATATGCCCCCGCTGCCAACGCTCTGGGAGGGGCTTTCGGGCAGGGAAATGTGCTGCCCAAAGCCGTAAACCCCGATTTGAAAGATTATGTAACCAATAAGGCACTGGACGGGTTATTTAAAATCATGGCAAAAGAAGAAGCCAAAATCCGTAAAGACCCTGCAGCACAGGTAACCAATCTGCTGCAAACCGTTTTTGGCGGTCTGACAGGGAATTAAACAAGATTAAAATATTCAAAAGGACGACGCATGCATGTGCTTCGTCCTTTTTTATTGAAATATGTTAGTGTGCTTCCAGCCAGGTGGAACCTGTATTCATTTCCACTTCGAGCGGCACATCCAACGTTACGGCGCTTTCCATTTTTTCTTTCACTAACTCTTTGAGTGCATCGATTTCGCTCAGGTGGCAATCGAACACCAATTCGTCATGTACCTGCAGAATCATTTTTGACTGCATGTTACGCGCTTCCATTTCTTGAAAAATAGCGATCATGGCCTTTTTGATGATATCAGCCGCAGAACCTTGTATCGGCGCATTGATGGCATTTCGTTCGGCAAATCCGCGAACGGTAAAATTGGCCGAATTAATGTCTTTCAGATAGCGGCGTCGCCCGGTGATGGTTTTCACAAAACCGTGTTTGCGGGCAAACTCCACCGAATCGTTCATGTACTTTTTAATGTTCGGATAGGAAACAAAATAGCTTTCAATAATTTCAGCCGCTTCAGTGCGCGAAATATTCACCCGCTGCGAAAGACCGAATGCCGAAATGCCGTAAATGATGCCAAAATTCACTGTTTTGGCCGCCGAGCGTTGCTCCCGCGTTACTTCCGAAATATCAATTCCGTACAATCGTGCCGCCGTAGCCGTGTGAATATCCAGGCGATTTTTAAACGCTTCAATCATATTGTTTTCACCGCTGAGCGCGGCAATGATGCGCAATTCCACCTGCGAATAGTCGGCACTGAGTAAAGTAAATTCCTCATTTCGGGGCACAAAAGCCGAGCGGATTTCGCGTCCTTTTTCCGTGCGCACGGGAATATTCTGCAAATTGGGATTGGTACTGCTCAACCGGCCCGTAGCTGCCACCGCCTGATTAAAGTCGGTATGAATTCTTCCCGTTTTGGGATGAATCAGCAAAGGCAGCGCATCTACATAGGTGCTTTTGAGTTTCTGTACTTCGCGGTAGGAAAGGATATGTTCAATGATTTCGTGTTTACCAGAAAGTTTGCTCAGTGTTTCTTCGTTGGTGCTGTATTGTCCCGTCCGGGTTTTTTTGGCTTTGGGATCCAATTTCAGCCGATCAAATAAAATTTCGCCCAACTGTTTGGGAGAGGCAATATTAAACTCTGTACCGGCCGCTTCAAAAATAGCTTTTTCGTAGCTCAGGGCTTCTTCCGTAAACCGTGCACTCAGCTTTTCCAGTGCATCGGTATCCACTTTTATGCCTTCGCGTTCCATAGCCGAAAGCACCGGAACCAGAGGCATTTCTACTGTTTCAAATACTTCGCGGGTTTCTGTTTCATCCAGACGGGGTTCAAACTGCTTTCTCAGTTGCAACGTTATATCCGCATCTTCGCAGGCGTAGGGGGCAATTTTGTCAATATTCACATCGCGCATATTGCTTTGCTCCTTGCCTTTTTTCCCGATCAGCGTTTCTATGGAAACCGGCGAATAATGCAGATACGTCTGCGCCAAAAAGTCCATGCCGTGGCGCATATCGGGCTCCAACAGATAATGAGCCAGCATGGTGTCGAATATGGGGGCAGATACCTTTACGCCATAATTGGCCAATACCCCCAAATCGTACTTAATATTTTGGGCCGTTTTGGAAATGTTTGATGAAGAAAAAGCCGGTTTAAAAAATGCCAGAATATTCTCACATTCTGTCCTGTCGGCAGGAAAAGGAATATAAAAAGCCTCACCGGGAGAGAACGAAACGGATAAGCCCACCAGTTCGGCATCCATATTTTCAATGGATGTGGTTTCCGTGTCAAAACAAAAATCTTCGCGCTGCATGCGCTCGGCCAGAGCCTGAATTTCCTGCAGGGCCTTGACTGTTTTATACGAAACCTTGCTTTCATCCAACGTCTGAAAGGTGGCGATTTCCATTTCTTCCGGAGCTTCGTCAAAAAGGCCGGTTTGCATACTCGCGGGCGAAGAAGCTGTAGGTGGTGGCGTTTTTACGCCGGCAGATAATTCCTCGCCAAACACCCGTTTATTCATACCCCGAAATTCTAATTCGGCAAAGAGTGCCGATACTTTTTCTTTATCGGGCGGATCGAGCAACAGACTTCGCTCATTCCATTCCACCGGAGCATCCAAAATTACCGTGGCCAATTGTTTGGAAAGCACGGCTAATTCTGCACCGGCTTCCACTTTTTCTTTCATTTTGCCTTTCAGCTTATCGGTATTGGCCAACAAGCCTTCCACCGATCCGAACTCTTTGATGAATTTTTGGGCCGTTTTTTCTCCCACTCCCGGAATGCCCGGAATATTATCAGCCGAATCGCCCATTAAACCAAGCAAATCTATTACCTGAAGCGGATTGTCCACTTCAAATTTGGCACATACTTCCTTTACGCCCAATACTTCGTCGGGGCTTCCCATGCGGCCGGGTCTGTACCAAAGAATATTGTCGGTAACCAACTGCGAAAGGTCTTTATCGGGCGACATAATATACACCGTAAACCCTTCCTTTTCGGCCTTTTGGGCAAGCGTGCCGATTACATCATCGGCTTCATATCCTTCACACACCAACAAGGGTACATTAAAGGCATGGATCATTTTTTCGATGTAAGGGATGGAGTTGCGGATATCCTCCGGCATTTCCTGACGGTGGGCTTTATATTCTAAAAAGTTCTCCGTACGCACCGATTTTTCTTCCTTTGGATCAAACACCACAGCCAAATGGCTGGGTTTGCGTTTTTGAATCACATCCAACAGGGTATTGGTAAAGCCGAATATGGCAGACGTGTTCATCCCGGTGGAAGTAATGCGGGGATTATTGATGAAAGCAAAATAAGACCGGTAAATGATGGCAAATCCATCAATGAGAAACAATGTTTTTGGGGAGCTCATGGCAACAAATTGAAGCCACAAAATAAGGAAAAAAAGAAGGTTTACCCGGCCGTTTCTTTCAGTATGCTATCCAGCAGGGATTTAATTTCATTCAAGTTCATACCGGTGTTGAGAGGTGCTATTTTTTCTTCGGCGGCATGTGGGGTGTTATGGGTTAACGCATTGAGCAGTTCTGAAAACTTTTTTACTTCAAGCTCCAGCTTTTCATTTTTCTGCTTTTCAATTTGGGCCACTTCTTTAAATAATCGATTCACCTCAGTCAGTTTTTGAGGATTGAAATCTTGAGAAAGACTTTCGATTGCGTACATCAATACCCCAAAGGAATCCCTTTTTTCTTCATGAAGTGGTGATATATAATTCTCTTTTTTCAACGTTACCAAATTGATATACAGGACAATATTTTAAACAGGTCAAAGATACGGCGATGAAAAAAAAAGAAACGATGATATTCAACATGAAAAAAAATGACTTTTATCATGTTTTTAGTATTTTTGTGTCATTACAAATATTCTACCCATGTCTGAATCGAAACTACCCCTCGCCCTCAGTTGTGCCAGTTGTAATAAGTTAACGGGTACTATGTTCGATAGTTTGAGTGCTACAGAACTTGAAAAAATTTCAAACGGAAAATCCTGCATTACATACAAAAAAGGAAATGTCTTTATACACGAGGGTTCCCGTCCGAATGGCGTGTTTTGTATTCATCATGGTAAAGTAAAAGTGTATCGCCACGGAGATGGCCGGGAACAAATCATCCGTATTGCCAAAGAAGGCGATTTACTGGGTTACAGAGCCATTTTGGCCGAGGAGCCTTATCCGGTTTCGGCAGAAACCCTGGAAGATTGCAGCATTTGTTTTATCCCCAAACAGATTTTTCTGGAAACGTTATTTACGTCCTCTTCATTTGCCCAAAAAGTACTCCGTGAAGCCTGTCGCGAGCTGGATATCATGACAGAATCGTTGACTAATATGGCCCAGAAAACCGTACGTGAGCGCGTAGCATTAACGCTGCTCACGCTTAGCGACACCTACGGTGAAGATGGGCTGGAAGACGGACGCAGCACCATAAACCTAAAGCGCGAAGATTTGGCGGGATTAGTAGGAACAGCCACGGAAACGTTGATCCGTCTATTGGCCGAACTCAAAGAAGAAAACCTGATTGAAATTGAAGGCCGTAAAGTTATCGTGCGCGATAAGCAGGGCTTAAAACGCTTTGCTAAGCTTTACTAAACCATTCTTTCCTTTTATTTTGAAACCGTTACAGTAGAAGAAATTTTCTCTCTTTTACCCGTACAATCTGTGTAGGTAACCACAATGAAATAGACCCCGTCAGAGATTTTCGCTGAAGGAATCCAGTTTATGGTTTTGTCATCCGTTTTGTGCATGGGCACTCCCCAACGGTTGTAAATTGTACAGAAGAAGTTATCCGCCGCATCAAACTGATTACCCACTTTCAGGGCATCATTATACCCATCGCCATTAGGCGTAATGATATTGGGAAGTTCTTTGGAGGGAATGGAAAATGCCTGATCGACCACCACATTAACAGGAATGGAATAACATTGGTCTCCTACCACCACAATATAATTTCCGGCAGTTAATCCCACCACGGTGGCCGAATCCGGATTTATACCCCCATTCCAAAGGAATGTATACGGCGGAAGTCCTCCCGTTACGATAGCCGTGGCTATTCCATCATTACCGAGGCAGCTTTCCGGAATTACGTCCACACTTACCTGCAGAGTAGAATCCGTAACGATAACGCCAACGGTATAATCCCCCTGTGCGGTACACCCTTCAACATCGGTAACCAGAACGGTATAATTTCCGGAACTTAAACCCGTGGCGACATCAGCGGTTCCGCCGGCAGGACTCCAGGCATACGAAAAGCCACCGTTACCTCCACTTGCGGCAACTTCAGCCGTTCCGTTTGAAGCTCCACAATCGGCGGGAGCGCCATTTAATTCCAAATTAATCTGCGGTCCATCCGTAAGGGTTACGGTAGCCACAGCACTACATTCTGCCTGATCGGTAACCGTAACCGTGTAGGTGCCCGCACTCAGTCCGGATGCCGTAGGTGAATTCCCTCCAGAGGGGGTCCATACATAAGAAAGCGTTCCTGTGCCTCCGGAGGCATCAGCCGTAGCCGTTCCATCCGCGCCTTGAAAACAGGTAATATCCGTAGAAGAAGTTATGGTAACCTGCGGTCCGTTAAGCGTGTTTACATTCACGGTGGCTGAAGCATTACAGCCATTGGCATCGGTAACGGTAACCGTGTAGGTTCCTACACCCAGTCCCGTTTGAACGGGTCCTGCTAATGCACCCGGCTCCCATTGGTAGGTATACGATGCCGTGCCTCCTGTTGCGTTGGCCGAAACCGTTCCCGTGTTTTGGGTACACGAAGTTTCGGTAGAGCTTACGTTTAACGCCAAAGGCTGCGGTTGGGTAATAGAAACCAACACACTGCCGGGACATCCATCAGCATCGGTCACATTTACGGTATAATTACCCACCGATAACCCGGACTGCGAAGCTCCATTCAGATTACCGGGAAGCCATGTATAGGTATAAGGCGCATTACCGCCTGTGGCCGATACGGTGGCCTGCCCGTTAGATAAGCCGGCACAGGTTATGTTTTGCTGCGAACTTACCGTTACCGATAAAGGAGGACAAACCGCACAGGGCTGAACCTCCTGTGCATTATTGATAACAAGCTGGTTTCCGGCAGCATCGGTAAGTCGGATGGGATAATTGGCAGGTGGCGGAATACTCTGCCCTGTGGCAAAAGGTGTCCATGCCAGCACATTCACCGCACAGCCCGTAGGAAACAGACACCCGAACAAACAGGCGCTGCAATCCTGAACTGTAGTTTGATTTTCCCAGGTGTAAGGGGCATTGCCGTTGGTAACCGTAAAATTACCATTGGCATCCAAACAAACCACAAGCGTAGAGCAGTCGTTCACTATAATTGTGATTGAATCCTGCCCACAACTTAACGGGTTAGGCAAAGTATAATGAATGACATGAGTTCCGATTCCGGCAACTGTGGGATTAAATGTTCCTAACGAGGCGTTGGTAATTCCGGGTCCTGACCAGGTTCCGCCGGCATTATTGGCCGTTAAATTCACGGGGCCGTCCGTAGAGCAGAACGGTCCGGCAGGTGTTATTTCCAGACAGTTCAGACAAACCACCGGTGGCGGATCACAAGGCGATAAATTGCCTATGGAAGTGATAAAATTGTTTCCGCAGGCTACCACTTCACCATTATAATTAATGGCTACATCATATACTGCCGCAGGCGTTGCAAAAGAACCCAACGGGGAAAGGTTTCCGTCGAATTTATATACTCCGTTGGCCGAACCTACATACACGTTTCCACAGCTGTCCACTACCAATCCGCTGTTTCCCGGTGTATTTCCGCCCACAAAAGGAACCGTATTGGAAATTCCGCCCGGGATGGGCGCAGAAGATATAATGGCACCATTTACGATATTTCTTTTCTGAAGGGTATTTCCGTTTTGCGTGTATATAAAATCGGTAGTCGCCGCTATGGCATGTATTCCCTGATTGGTTACCCCATAAGCAGGAATTCCATAGGTAAAATTAAACCCGGATGAAACCTGATACTGCTGTGTAAATGCAGCATCCAAACTGCCGATTGAATCTAACGTGAGGTAGTAAATACGCTGATTGGGAGAATATACCACCGAGCGCACTTCCTTAATGGTGGGAATAAATCCCCCGGTATTAAAACCCACATCTTTATACTGAACAATCTGGCCATTGGCCATGCTGAGTTCAAATACGGTTCCGCGATAGGAAGCAATGTTAATTCCATTTGCCGCCCGCATACCTCCACAATATAATTTGGTGTAGTCGCAGTTGAACGTGAGATTCCAGAATTCTATTTCAGGGATGGGACCATTATTAGCGGCATTCCAATCCATGGTTCCGCCGGTATTAATTTTTCTCACCGTACCGCTGGTTCCGGAAGTAATATAACTGTTTCCCGCCAAATCGGTTTTTAATGTTCCTACCCAATAATTCGCCGTGTCCCAGGGAGTGTTGTACGTCCACTGAAGGATTCCTGCCGCATTGTATTTTCTGAGTCTCATGGGCGAATCACCGCCATACACATATACGTTGTTGTTTTGGTCAGTTTCTATCTCCCAAATTTTATTTGAGTTAGAAAACGCATTGGGGGTTATGGTCCAGGGATCTAATATGACTTTTTGTTTATTGTCATAGGGTCCCAGTTCAAAAGAAATCACCTGTCCGTCCAATACATATTCGGTAGGAATTTCTTTAGCGGGAGCTGATGCTACAAATGAATAGGGTTTGTGGTCAATAATATCTCCAAATTTAGTGGCGATATGCGCATTTCCGTTATCATCGGCAAATACGTTTCTGTTTCCTTCCACTTTCAGTTTTATGAGCGACGGATCTGCGCCCGGATGCAGAACAAACGAATATTTTAATCCCTCTTCTTTGTGAAAAGTATATTCTAAATCGATTTTGGGATAAATATTCTGGTAAATCAGTTTTTTAAATCCGCGAATACCATTTACATCCTGATACACCCCACCCTTTTTGACGGGATAGGTATGGTAATCTGCCGTTTGTTCTTTGGCTGTAACTTTCAGGTTGGGATTGGCATTTTCCCATTTCACGTGAATGAAGTCCGTATCAACCAATAGACGCGGAACTCCTTTTTGTCCTTTTTTACGCTCGTAGTTTTTTTCGGTTTTAAAAAAAGCATATGTAATCCCGTCACGGGTGAAAAATACCTGTACCGAGCCGTGGTCTACAGCATACAGAATGGGGATATTCTGAAGATTTCGGTCGTCAAACTGGCCTTTATTTTCAATAAAAGAACGGTTCGATAACGCATCATTTGTCAGGGTCCATTTTTCCTGAGCTTTCAACGTTACATAAATACAGAATACTGCAAAAAAGAGTACTGCTTTTTTCATAGGCAAATTAAAAATGATCCGCCGATCTCAAACACAACCGGCTGATTACAAGATTCCAAATATAACGCATCCTTTCATAAATCAAAGAAACTTGCATAATCTGGTTTCAAACATGACTAAAATCATTGATTCACGGGGGACATATGTCCCAACTTTGCATCAAAATTTTGTCCGATGAATCTACCCCACGGACCCGTGATTGAAAAAACATCCTGCACGCATTGTGGCGATTTATGTGTGGATGAGTTGATTCTGTATAAAGAAAAACCTTTTTGCTGCGAAGGGTGTAAAACCGTGTATGCGCTGTTTACCGAAAACGGGCTGGACGATTTTTACAAACTGAATACCGCCCCGGGCACTTCGCCCAAGGCAAAAACCGGAGACCGTTTTTTATATCTGGAAAGTGAAGAAATCACCGAAAAACTGGCCGATTATAAAGACGAAGAAAATTTACGCATCACCCTTGAGGTTCCTTCCATTCATTGCAGTTCCTGCATTTGGATTTTAGAAAATCTGAATACGCTGAATCCCGGCATTCGTCATTCCACGGTAAATTTTAACAAACGAGAAGTTTCGCTGATGCTGGACACCACCCAAACCAGTCTGAAAGATTCAGCTGAACTGCTTGCTATGATTGGTTATGAACCGGCCATACGACTCGATAAAATTTCGGAGAAAAAAAATAAACCCAAAAAAGATTACAGCCGTTGGTACAAAATCGGGGTAGCCGGATTTTGCTTCGGAAACATCATGCTGCTAACGCTTCCTGAATATTTTGACCCTACGCTGGCCGAGGAGCGAAACTATTCCCTGTTTTTCCGGATCATGAATATTGCGGTGGCTTTGCCTGCTATTCTCTATGTTTCACCGGAATTTTTCCGCTCGGCATGGGCCTCATTAAAAATAAAAACCCTTAATATCGACGTGCCTATTGCGCTCGGTTTGGCCGTGATTTTTTTACGCAGTTTATACGAAATAATTACCGATGTAGGACCGGGCTACTTAGACTCATATTGCGGACTGCTGTTTTTTATGTCTATCGGAAGGGCATTTCAACAAAAAACATATGCGGGGTTAAATTTCGACCGCGATTATAAATCGTATTTCCCTGTTTCTGCCGAAAAAATAGAAGGGGAAAAGGAATGGTACGAACCCATTACCAATCTGAAGCGGGGGGATATTATCCGCCTTCGCAACGGAGAAATCTGCCCGGCCGATTCGGTATTAATCAGTCCTTCGGGATTGTTTGATGCAGCCTTTGTAACCGGCGAATCCAAACCCGTGAAAAAAATCGAAGGAAACAAAGTTTTTGCCGGTTTAAAAAACACCGGTCAGGCTACGCTGCTCAAGATTGAAAAAGATGTTTCGCAGAGTTATCTGACAGATTTATGGAACAACAAAGCCTTTGAAAAAAGCGAAAGCCGAATACAGGGCATTACCGACCGGCTGAGCCGATATTTTACACCCGCCATTTTTTTGATGGCTGCCGTTTCTTTAGGATTTTATGGATTCAAAGGCGATTGGGCTACGGGTTGGAATGCCTTTACGGCCGTGCTGATTGTGGCCTGCCCCTGCGCACTGGCACTGGCTTCGCCGTTTACACTCGGAAATACGCTTCGCATTCTGGGCAGAAACCGCTTCTTTCTGAAAAATGCCATTGCGGTGGAAACCCTGGCAGCGGTAAATCATGCCGTGTTTGACAAAACCGGAACCATTACCCAAACAGGAAAAGAAGAAATTGAACCATATGCGTGCAGCCTGAATGCTGAGGAAACAGAAATTACGGCTTCACTACTGAAACAAAGCAGTCACCCGCTTTCCCGCAATCTGTTCCGTTATTTGAACAGCCCCGGAAATCTTCCGGTGGAAGAGTTTATGGAAATCGAAGGGAAAGGACTTGAAGGAATTATTTCGGGCAAAAAAATCCGGGTAGGATCTGCAGGGTGGTGCGGCATTCAAACGCCCGATATACTGAGCGAACAAACCTTGGTCTGGGTGAAAATAAACGAAGAAAACAAAGGAGGCTTCATCTTCAGAAACAAATACCGGAACGGGCTAAAAGAAACCCTTTCGCAGTTTGATAAATCCATTCAATTTTCGGTGATTTCGGGTGACCATTCGGGCGAAAAGGAAAGGCTGAAAGGGTTGTTTCCGCAAGGAACGGAATTTGTTTTCAAAGCCCTTCCCGAAGAAAAACCGGTGCATATTCAAAAATTAAAGGATTCCGGTAACATCGTGATGATGACGGGCGACGGACTGAACGATTCAGGCGCGCTGAAAACGGCAGACATCGGCATATCGGTTTCCGACAACCTGAACACCTTTACTCCCGCCTCGGATGCCATTCTGGATGGAAAAGAATTTTCGCGATTGCCGTTGTTCATGCAATTCACTAAAAGTTCGTTAAATGTGGTAAAAGCGGGTTTTGCTTTGTCCTTTTTATACAATTCCGTGGGTTTATATTTAGCCGTTACCGGCAGCTTAACCCCTGTGGCTGCGGCTATTCTGATGCCGATGAGTTCGATTACGGTAGTCAGTTTTGTTACCCTCGCGGTGAATATGGTGGCCCGCAAAATGAAATTATAGCCTTACCAAAACCTGACTTATATCATATTATTGAATGACCTATGTCATTCTCAAAAACTAATAAAACCTAAAAATTTGTGTCCAGATTTTAACATCCCGTGAGTGCTATATTCATACTTGTCATTTTCAGCGTTGCCGTAGCGGTTCTTTTCCTCGTATTTTTCATAGGAGCCGTGAAAACAGGTCAGTATGAAGATGACTATTCACCGGCGGTGCGCATCCTCTTCGAAAAAGGCCCCTCAAGCCCAGATATCACCAAAACACCTGTATCAAAAAACGAAAAATCCGAATCAAATGAATAACGAATCCGTTCAGTTGGAAAAGTTCAAGTACGACAATAAGATCGTAAGTATGTTTGCCTTTGCCACCGTCTTATGGGCCGTGGTGGGTATGTTAGTGGGGCTTATCATTGCCCTGCAATTGTATTTGCCCTGGTTGCTCCATACGGAGTTTACCTCTTTCGGAAGGCTCAGACCGCTGCATACCAATGCGGTGATTTTTGCCTTTGTGGGAAATGGTATTTTCATGGGTGTGTATTACTCGCTTCAGCGCATTCTGAAAGCCCGCATGTGGAGCAATGCCCTCAGTAAAATTCACTTCTGGGGCTGGCAGCTGATTATCGTTTCTGCCGCACTGACCCTACCGTTGGGCTACACCACATCGAAAGAATATGCCGAGTTAGAGTGGCCTATAGACATAGCCATTGCCCTTATATGGGTAGTGTTTGGGGTGAACATGTTTATGACCATCATCAAACGCCGCGAACGTCACCTTTATGTAGCCGTTTGGTTTTACATTGCCACATTCGTTACCGTGGCGGTGCTGCACATTGTAAACTCTTTTGAACTTCCTGTATCCTTCCTGAAAAGTTACTCGCTCTATGCGGGGGTACAGGATGCCTTGGTACAATGGTGGTACGGACACAATGCGGTGGCGTTTTTCCTTACCACGCCTTATCTGGGTTTGATGTATTATTTCCTTCCCAAAGCGGCTAACCGACCTGTATATTCATATAAACTGTCTATCATTCACTTTTGGGCCCTGATTTTTATCTACATCTGGGCCGGTCCACACCACTTGTTATATACTTCATTACCCGATTGGGCTCAAACCCTCGGTACCGTATTCTCTATTATGCTTATTGCTCCCTCCTGGGGAGGTATGATCAACGGTCTGTTGACCCTGCGCGGAGCTTGGGACCGCGTGCGCGAAAATCCCGTACTCAAATTCATGGTGGTAGCCGTTACCGCCTACGGTATGGCCACCTTTGAAGGTCCCATGCTGTCGCTTAAAAATGTGAATGCAATCTCCCACTTTACCGACTGGACAATTGCCCACGTACACGTTGGCGGTCTGGGCTGGAACGGAATGCTCACATTCGGGGTGTTATACTGGCTCATCCCCCGTTTGTACAAAACCGAAATGTATTCCGCTAAACTGGTGAATTTCCACTTCTGGATTGCTACGTTGGGTATCATTTTCTGGGCTGTTCCTATGTACTGGGCAGGGTTTACCCAAAGTTTAAACTGGAGCCGTTTTAACGAAGATGGCACCCTGGTTTTCGGAAACTTCTTAGAAACCGTGTTGGCCATCAAAAACATGTACATCCTTCGTTCATTCGGTGGATTCCTTTTCCTTACCGGTGCAATCATTATGGGGTATAACCTGGTGATGACAGCCCGCAAAGGAAGTCTTCAGGCCGATGAAGAAGCAGAAGCTCCTGCATTGGGTGCATTCGGTGGAGCACACAAGGGCGAACACTGGCACCGTCAGATTGAGCGTCGTCCTGTTCAGCTTTTGATTTTATCACTCGTTGTGATTCTTATCGGAGGTATTGTGGAGTTAGTTCCCACCTTTATGATTGAATCCAATGTACCCAAAATTGCATCCGTAAAACCATACACTCCGCTTGAACTGGAGGGTAGAGATATCTACATCCGCGAAGGGTGTGTGGGCTGTCACTCACAAATGGTAAGACCTTTCCGTCATGAGGTAATCCGCTACAAAGGCGAATACTCCAAATCGGGCGAATTTGTATATGACCATCCGTTTTTATGGGGTTCCAAAAGAACCGGTCCCGACTTACATCGCTTAGGGGGTAAATATCCGGATAGCTGGCACTATCAGCACATGGCCGATCCCAACCTGACCTCTAAAGGCAGTCTGATGCCGGCGTATCCCTGGTTATATACCAAAGAAATTAAAATGGACGGAATTCCTGCTAAAATCCGCGGTATGCAAAAACTGGGTGTGCCTTATCCCGATGGGTTTGACCAAGTGGCGGTGGATGATGCAAAATTGCAGGCCGAAAAAATTGCCGCAAACCTGATGAATGACGATGTGGTGAAATACGATATGGCCGAAAGAAACATTGACCGTCTGGACAATAAAGAAATTGTGGCTCTTATTGCTTATCTGCAACGTTTGGGCACAGATATTAAACTCAAAGATAAAACCGTAAGTGAAAACAAGTAATACGAAACAGCCATGATGAAGAACATTAAATATTATTTAGAAAACGAAACCGGAATGGACTTTTTCGGATTGTTTTCACTGGTTATTTTCTTCCTGTTTTTTTCGGGTCTGCTGATTTATGTGTATCGCATGAACAAGGCGGAAATAGATGAATTAAAAAACATTCCGCTGAAGGACGACGAGAATTTGATTTCCTAACACAAAACTGAATCTGTCATGAAAAAATATTCAAATATTTCATTCGCCATAAAAAGTGTATTAATGACCATGTCGGTGCTTTGTGTCGCTTCGGTGCAGGGTAGAGCACAAGAAGCGGCACAAGCCGCACCGGCGGCGGCAGCGGCCAGTGGCGACCAGCAATTTGCCGTAACCGCCTTGTGGGTATTTATTGCGATTGAAGCCTTAGTGCTCTTGCTGTTTGTGATTACCATGAACAACCTGCTTAAAGCACTGGTTGAAAATCAACTCAGCATCATCGCCAAATCGGCCACTCCGGAAGCCGAAGCAAAAGTGAAAGCTATTGTTAACCGACCCAGTGCCTGGTCTAAACTGATGCAGAAACTTACCGATTCCAAACCCATCGAAAAAGAAGCGGACATCCTGCTCGACCATGATTATGATGGCATCCATGAATTGGATAACCACCTTCCGCCCTGGTGGAAATGGATGTTCTACATCACCATTTTCTGGAGTGTACTTTACATTATCAATTACCATATTGCCCCACTTTGGAACGAAGGATATTCGCAGACGGCCGAGTATAATGCAGAAATGGAAAATGCTGAAAAAGCTTTGGCTGAATACCGTAAAACGGCCGCCGATCAGGTGGACGAAACCAATGTGGAATTGCTTACCGATGATGCGGCACTGGCCAAAGGAAAATCTAAATACATAGAAGTGTGTGCGGCCTGCCATGGCGATTTGGGTCAGGGAGGTATAGGTCCAAACCTTACGGATGCCTATTGGATTCATGGCGGCGATTTTAAATCGGTATTTAAAACCATAAAATATGGTGTGCTTGAAAAAGGAATGATTTCGTGGAAAGACGAAATGAAACCCAGCGAAATACAAGCAGTTACCAGTTATATTTTCACCCTGCAGGGCAGCAATCCTGCGGGAGCCAAAGAACCACAAGGCACACTATACACTCCTGAAGTATCGGTAAAAGCAGACAGTACAAACACGGCTAAAACGGATAGTGTTACCACAGAAAAATAGACCATCATGAGTGATGTCATCATAGACTCGGAAGAATTCAGGGACGCCATATCCACCGTAGATCAACGGGGGAAAAGAGTATGGGTGAATCCCAAAAAACCGAAAGGAAGATTTACAAATTACAGAACCGCACTGAGTGCGGTTCTCTTGTTATTATTATTTGCCGGACCATTTCTTCGCATCAACGGCCATCCGCTGATGCTGATTAATATCCCTGAGCGTAAGTTTATTCTCATGGGTGTTTTTTTCGGCTCGCAGGATACGTTTCTGTTAACTCTTTCCATGATTACCGGGATTATTTTTATTGCGCTTTTTACGGTGATTTATGGAAGGCTCTTCTGCGGTTGGGTCTGCCCCCAGACGATCTTTATGGAACAGGTTTTCCGCCGGATTGAATATTGGATTGAAGGCGACTATACCCGCCAAAAAGCGTTGAATAAAGCGCCCTGGAACAGTGAAAAAATAGGCAAACGACTGCTTAAACATGTTATATTTTTCTTGGTTTCCTTTTTAATCTCAAATACCTTTCTGGCCTACATCATCGGTACGGATAAACTATACAAATACATCACCGACGGACCGTTTGCTAATATCGGCGTACTTGCGGCCCTGTTGATTTTTACCGGGGTATTCTATTTTGTATTTTCTTACCTGCGCGAACAGGTATGTATCATTGTTTGTCCTTACGGACGTATGCAAGGCGTGTTATTGGATGATAAATCCGTGGTAGTAGCTTATGATCATGTACGGGGCGAAAAACGGGGTAATCCGAAGAAAAACAAAAACAACGAACCGCTGGGCGATTGTATCGATTGCGGACAATGTGTGAATGTTTGCCCCACCGGAATTGATATCCGGAACGGTACCCAGCTGGAATGCGTGGGTTGTACGGCCTGTATAGATGCCTGTGACGACATCATGGTGAAAATCAAAAAGCCCAAAGGTTTGGTTCGTTATGCTTCCATGGAAAATATTGTGCAGGGTAAAAAGTTCAAACTCAATGCCCGGGTTATTGCCTATAGTTCCATTTTGGTGATTCTGGTTTCGGTGGTAACCACGCTGCTGCTTACCCGCTCCCCTATGAGAGTAGCTATTCTGAGAGCTCCGGGAAGCACCTATCAGACCGAACCGAACGGTAACATCAGTAATATTTATACCATCAAATTTTCCAGCCGGATTTTCGATGATTTTACGCCCGAAGTGCGTTTATTAAAACCGGAAGGAAAACTCACGCTCATCGGTTCCATGCACGAGCTCAAGGGCGGCGATGTAGGTCAGGCTACTGTATTGGTTACTTTAGAAAAAGAACAAATACAGGGCATTAAAGTGCCGATAACACTGGGAGTGTTTAAAGACAATGAATTAATCGAAGAGTCCGAAATCACCTTTTTTGGACCGGTAAATAAACCCTAATTTTGAAACGATATGAACTGGGGATATAGAATCGTAATTGTTTATCTGCTCTTTGTGGCAGGTATAGTAAGTTTGGCTGTAATGAGTTTTCAGCAGACATTGGATTTGGAAACGGAAAACTACTACGAAGCTGAAAAAATGCAGGATGAACGTATGCATCAGCGTGAGCTGGGAAGCACTTACAAACGGCTCATAAAAATCAATCAGGATAATGAGGCCGTGCAGTTTATTCTTCCCTCTGATATTTATGAAAAACCGGGATTAAAAGGAGAGATCCGCTTTTTGCGACCTTCCGATGCTTCGCTGGATAAAAACTTCCCGTTTGAAAACTCGGCCAATGGGGAAATATCCATCGCTAAAAACGATTTAAAGTTTGGCTTCTGGAAATATGCCATAGAATGGGAACATGCCTTCGGCCATTACCTGATTGAAGATACCCTGACACTTTTTTAAGCATGATTTGGGCTGCCCTGATCACCGGATTAATCGGAAGCGTTCACTGCACGGGAATGTGTGGTCCGCTTATCTGTGCCATGCCTTTCAACAAACAAAACAAAACGTCAGAATGGAGCGGATTGCTGTTATATAACACGGGAAGAATTATTTCGTATGCTGTGCTCGGTTTACTGTTCGGCACCGGCGGCTTTATTTTATCTGCCCTCACCGGAAAATGGTTCACGATGATTGCCGGAATTCTGTTGTTGATTTATGGGTTATATATACTCATTACCGGCAAAGCCGATGCATGGGGTATGCCCGAGTTTATGCGTAAATGGAGCGGAGCCTTATTTCGCAAAAAGAGCACCTGGGCTCTTCCCTTTTTGGGTATGCTGAACGGATTTATTCCCTGTGGAGCCGTATATGCGGCACTGGCCGGAGCCACTGCTTCCGGTTCGCCCGAAAAAGGGGCCTTGTACATGCTCATTTTTGGAATCGCTACCTGGCCCGCCATGTTTTCCACGTACTTTTTTTCCGGGTATTTTCTCAAACTTTTCCGCAACTATTATAAACCCGCTACGGCCTTGTTTTTATGTCTTTTGGGCGGGTTATTAATCTTCCGGGCAGTGAATACACAACTGCCTACACCCGATAATACAAACACAGTCGTATGCGAATAAAAAAACCGGAACATGGCTGAACCGGTTTACTGATTGTATACATCTTGTTATTTGCTGCGTTGCTGGCGCCATTCCGGATGATAAAAATCCCGTATGGCCATAGCATCTCTCATCATCTCCTGGTAGCGGTAAGGAGATGCAAAAACGGCATCTACCAGTTTTTCGCCCTGCAGACCGACAAACTCCGGAAAACGCTTATTGAGTAATTCAATGGAAGCTTCACTGGTGCCACCACGCAATGACACGGGTAATACATAACCCGGCTGCGGATACGTACTCAATAACGTGCGCATATAGGTTTTCACATCCTCTTTGTTATAGAATGTAGGAACAGGAACACCTAATGCAGGAACCACACTGGCATCTGAACCGAAAAAAGGAGTCTGTGCTTTTACTTCTGAAGTAAGGCCAAAACTTAAGCCGGCCAAAAGGGAAAGACTAAGGAAAAGAGTAATAGGTTTCATCTGGTCAATTATTTACAGCACCAAAGTAAGAAAAACTATTGCAAACGCATGTATTTAACTAAAAATTATAAGCCTTACCGTTTGATTTACTTTTCCCTTAACAGGATTTTAGACACAGAACGCAAGTATTCTGTTTCAATGATAATGAAATAGATATCCTGATTTAATGACTCCGGAAGCTGAATGGTATTAAACCCGGGCTGAAAGGTGTTTCGCTCATCATGATATACCGTTTTGCCCATAATATCTGTTAACCTGATGACTACATTTTCTGTATTCCCAATCCAATCTATGTAAACTTTAAAATCTGAAACCGGGTTAGGGAACACGGTAAAATAGGAGTCTGAATTCGTGTGAATTCCAAAGCCAAAACCCGGCAACTCCAGCATTTGAGAGTGCTCGCAATGATTGTTATCTCTTATTTTTAAAAGCCCTGTTCCGGGTTGGGTATAACTAATATCTGTAGTTAAAACAGTATCCGAATCAAACAAAACCGTATAGGGCGGCGTGCCTCCATTTATAATCAATGAAACCAGTCCCGGTTGTTGCGGTTGGGCCGGAGTAGTTTCCCACAATACAACTATCGGTGAGGGGGCAATTAATTCATGTGTTTGGGAAAAGGTACAGCCCGCCAAATCAGAATATACAAAGTGATAAAACCCTTCCGTTATGTTGTTTATTAAAGAGCCTGTTACACCCGTATTCCAAACGATTTCATATGGAATTAAAACCTCGGGTTGTAATGAAATATTGATTTCGCCATCCGAGTATCCAGAACACGAAGGTTGTACATAATCGGCAACCGCATCAGGAGGGGAGTGCATCATCAACTGAACCGAATCGGGCTGTGATAGAATGCCATATTGGTTCTGAACCTGCAAATACAATAATCCCGACTGATTTACCGAAATTTGGGGAGAACTGCTCCCATTGCTCCAATAGTAAGCAGAATGCATGCCCCCGTTTAACTCCACTTGTTCGCCTTCGCAAAAAATTAATGGACCCAATGCCTGAATATGGGCAAAATAGGTTTCTCCTTCCGTGAAGTAATAGTGCGAATCGGCGGGTAAATCGTAATAAAAATCTTTGTGACCGCTTGGGTAAGTTACCACAATCGAATCGGCCGAAACCGATTGACCCAAGCCCAAAATATAGTGCTGAGAACTCTGGCCTATATAGTTTTCGCCACAGATTGTCATGTGTGTAAATACCTGACCTCCGGCATACACGTGAATTAAAGACCCGACAGCATCTCTATTGGAAACCGTTCCCCTGAGTGTGCATTTTATATAATGGTTTGTGCCGCCTGAATTTTGCCATAAAAAAGCATTAGAAGGAATATTATTATGCACAACCAAATCATAGTTGCCATCATTATTAAAATCTCCTCGCGCGGCGCTGTAACTTCTGACTGCCTGGTTATTCAGAAAAATATTATTCTGTAACACAAAGGGAATTGACCCTGTGTTTTTATAAAAATAATTGACCACTTGGGGCAAACCTTCGGCACTGGCGGTACACACAAACAAATCCTGCCGGGTATCATTATCTGCATCAAACCAAACGCAACCCCAGGATAATTTATCAATGGCTACCCCATACAATTGGGCACTTTCGGTAAATGTACCGTTGCCATTGTTCACCAACAGTTTTCCTGTAGTTGTTCCCGGACCCGAGTTAGAAACATAAATATCAAAATCTCCGTCATTATCAAAATCGGCAATAGAGTTTGACATAGGACAATTGCCCAATAAATCAGACCCTGAAATCATGGTAACATCCGTAAAAGTTCCGTCGCCATTATTTTGATATAAAGCATTGGCCCAAAAAATCCGGTCATTGATTACGTATAAATCAAGCAAACCATCCAGATTATAGTCGAACCAGACACTTTGAAAACTGGCTTTTATCCCGTTGCCCACTCCTGCCTGAAGGGTAACATTGGTAAAGGTTCCGTTACCGTTGTTTTTATAGAGTTGGTTATATCGGTCTACAAGGGTTGTATCGCCAAAAAACTCATAATTGCAAACATATAAATCCAAATATCCGTCGTGATTGTAATCACCAAATGAAGCTCCATATGACCTGCGGTTTGTCTGAAACAAGCCGGCCAGCATAGAAATATCCGCAAATGCAAAATTACCGTTATTTAGATAGAGTTTATATGGCTGGTCTATGATCGTCACAAAAAAATCCTGATCTCCATCGTTGTCAATATCTGCCCACAAAACCTGATTTACCTTGCCCATAACGGGGACAACCGTGGGTAATTGAACAAATTGACCGTTCACGTTTTTGTAAAATAAAATGGCCGCGTCTTCCATACCAAAGGTTAAATCATCCCATCCGTCATTGTCAAAATCATAAAAACTGACTCCGCTTCCCCAATCCATGGGCGAATTTAGATTTACATTCAACCCTGCAGCATTGGCCATATTAGAAAAATCCTGTGCTTTCACAGAATTGAAAAACATGAGCATCCCTAAGAAGCCTGTCATGTTCAGATATGCCACGTTTACTTTCAACGGGAAATGAATATTTTATGGGTAAAAACTCCTTGGGCTGTATAGGTTTTTAAAAAATAATATCCCGGCAAAACATCAGGAATCATAATAAAAGCCTTGTCTGTAGAATTGTTAAACTCTTTTATCGGGTATATTTTCCCAAGAATGTCAGTTAATTTAATTTGAAATATATCCATATCATAATCCAGTTGCAGACAAACGAGAGTATTGCTTTTGGCCGGATTGGGATATAATAATAATGTGATCTCCCCATATTCTTGAACAGAAAATCCAACTCCGTTTACGGTAATCAATGTAGAGTATATGCATCCGTTTACATCCGTAATCGTAATGTTATATTCTCCGGGAGCTAAACCGGTTATGGGGTTGGATACCACGGAATCATTAAGAGTAACTTGATAAGGAGAAGTTCCTCCGTTAATAAGCAGCTCAATGCTACCCGGAGTGGAAGGCGTAGCCTGAACGGCTTCCCAAAACACGTTTAATGGCTCGGGTTCCAATAATTCTATCGCATCACCAAAGGTGCAACCGGCAGAATCGGTATAGGTGTAGGAATAACTGCCGGCGGGGATTCCCGATAATAATACCCCTTCTGCACCCGTGTTCCACATCACTTCAAAAGCTGTTTGTGGACTGGGGTCAATTTCCAGCATAATCGCCCCGTCACTTAATCCAAAGCATCCCGGCTGAGTGTAATCGGGAGTAAAATCAGGGATTTCAGCCACAAAAATGTATACGGAATCGGGCTGGGAAAACACCCCAAACTGATTTTGTACCACAAGGCTATAATAACCCGTCTGGCTTACTTGAACTTGACTATCTGTATCCCCATTGCTCCATACATAGCCGATATGGCTTCCTCCATCAAGAACTACTGTTCCGCCTTCACAAAACACCGTATTGCCCAACGGTTGTATTTGGGCAAAATACGTTTCACCTTCCGTAAAATAGTAATGCTGATCGGCAGGTATGTTATAGTAGGTGTCTGTGTGACCACTTGGGTACTTAATTACAATAGAATCTGCCTGAGTAGCTGTACCCAAACCGATTATCACATGCTGTGAATTTTGGCTCAGATAATTCTCGCCGCAATGGGTGAGCTGCATATAACAATTCCCTCCGCTATACACCCGGATATAAGACCCTATGGCCATGCGGTTCGAAGCCGTTCCCTGTAGAGTCATTTTCACATAGTGATTCGCATTGCCCGCGTTCTGCCATAAATAAGCGTTAGCCGGCTGATTATTCTGAACCACCAGATCATAAAAACCATCGTTATTCAAATCGCCTTTGGCCACACTGTAACTACGGATGCCCGGATTGATTGAAAACTGGGCATTGGATAAGGTGAAATTCTGTCCCTGGTTATTGTGATAATAATTATTCCCTACCTGAGTAGCAATAATCAAAGGATCGGCCGTGCAAGCGTATAAATCCTCCCAGGAGTCGTTATCCGTATCTACCCACACGGCGCCCCAGCCCCAATGGTTCATATCTACGCCGTAGGTCTGACCGAGCTCCGTGTAGGTTTGGTTGCCATTGTTTACCAGCAGTTTGGCATGTTTACCGGGCACTCCTGTATTGGTCATGTAAATATCCAAATCTCCGTCGTGGTCAAAATCGGCCATTGAGTTCGTCATCGGATCCTGTGAGGTAAGCAAAGTTCCCGTTTGAGGGGCGACATCGGTAAAGGTACCGTCACCGTTATTTCTGTACAATGTGTTTTCAAAAGGAACCCGGTCATTGATGATATATATATCCATCCATCCGTCCTCGTTATAATCGAACCAAACGGGCATAAAGGATAAGCGAATACCATTCTCCACCCCCGCTTGTGTGGTTACGTTGGTAAACGTTCCGTTTCCGTTGTTTTTGTATAACTGGTTTTTTCTGTGGAATAGACTGGTGTCTCCCAAAAATTCGTACTTACACACATACAAATCCAAATACCCGTCGTTATTATAATCCCCAAAAGCGGCGCCGTAAGTATTGCTGAAGGTCATATCAAAACCCGCCTGTACAGACACATCCGTGAATTGAAAGTTTCCATTGTTTCTATACAGATTGTACGATCCTTCGTATGTGGTTTTAAACAGATCCAGATGCCCGTCATTATCATAATCTACCCATAAAACGGTTTTGGTCCTTCCGGCACCGTAAATGAAAGATGGCAGTTGTACAAAGTTGCCATTCGTGTTTTTATAAAACCGGATGCTGTCATTTTCCATCGTAAAGGTTAAATCATCCCAACCATCCTGGTCGAAATCATAAAAACTGACTCCGCTTCCAAACCGCTCAAACGAATTAAACTGAACCTGAATGCCCTTTTGAGCCGCCACATCCTGAAATATTTGTGAATACACGGATTTACTTGTGATAAAAAGCATCACGATTACAGTACACAACAGGCGGCCGTTCATGATTTCGAGTTAAGGGTAAATGAAATCTATCTGAATTACAGACTAAAATTAACTAATTATCAAATAGGTAAACGGGAAACGCATAAAAAAACCCGGACTTGGTTGAAGTCCGGGTTTTGTATTCTACTCAAGGAAGATTTACTCTGCCTTATGTTTTCGTTTGTTGTACACCTTTTTGGCACCGTAGGCAGCTCCGGCCGCAGCCAACAACAGCACGCCCCCATCAATGGGAACCTGCGTGGGCGGAGGTGGCGGAGGCAATGGTCCCTGGGCCAGTACTGTGCCCGTACCGAGAACTGCCAGCACTATAGACAAGGCAAGAACTCTACGGGCTGATTTTGTTACTTTTTTCATTTTCTACAGTACTTTAAAGGTTATTTAATACCCATCACGGCTTTGTGGGTAACTACTTTTTTGCCGTTGCTCAGTTCGGCGGTGTATGTTCCCGCAGCCAATACGCCGCAGTCAACCGTAACCGTGCCCTGGGCATTATTCAGCTGTTTGTTCATTACCCGTTTGCCGGCCGCATCATACAGCGTGAAGGTGGTTTTACCGGCCCACTCGCTGCCGAAGCTGATGAATACCGTGTTCTCCACGTTCCACATCTTCACGTCTTCAGCATCCATTTCTTCCACTGATGAAGTAGATGCCTCAGTTACGTTAATCATAACTACAGATTCAGCAGAACAGGATGTAGATGAATTAATTGCATTTAAAACAACTTTGTAAGTACCAGGAGAGGCAAACATATGAACAGGATTTGACTCATCTGAAAGAATTCCATCAGAGAAATTCCATTTAAATACATCGGCGTTCTGAGCATTTGAGCTAAACTGAACGGGCTGACCCACTTCAACTGTAGTTAATGAAGCAGCTGCTTGAGCAACCACACCTGCTGAACCGTTAATTGTAACCGACTCAACTGATGAATAACCGCTTACTACTTCCGTTAAAGTAAGTTCATACGTTCCAATGGCCAAATCACTTACCGTTACTGTTCCATTCAGAGCTCCGCTGCTGATTATATTATTTTGAACATCAGACAGACTGTAATTCCATTCTGCCGGAGTATGTTCAACAACTTCAATCGTTCCGGTTTCAGTACAATTTGCCTCTGTGGTATTAACATCCACAGGAGGGTAGAAATGAACTATAAAACGACCGTTGTGGGTGCCCTGGGGCGCATTGAAGCTGTATGTGTCATTGGCACGCATGTTCTGCCAGATACCCGTTTCGGCATCTTCCAGATAAATCAGCGTGCTGGCAGGGAACTGATCCATATTGCTGAATACGAATGTGTGCTCGCCAGCGGTTCCGGCTTTGATGCCTAATCTTACAGAATAAACATCTGTAAGGGCTCCGTAGCTGTTGATAGACATGTTTTCGCTATTCAGGATGCTGTACACCATCGGCTGATTGGCATTGCCCAGTACTTTGTACGAGTCAAACATGCCGTCGTAAGCAGGAGTTGCATCTCCTACAAAACGGATTTTCGTTAAGTCTGCATGACTGCCTTTGTTCATATCTATGTTCAGAGTCATGGGGTCGTTACCCGAAAACAGGAACGAAGGAGGGGCCGTGGTACGGTTGGCGTTGCTCACGCTGAACGGAACCGAAGATCCCGGTGTGGATACGCGCAGCTGGAAGGCCTGACCGATGGCAATACCCTGTCCCGGAGTACTTGGATCTACGGGCTGGAATGTACCTAAGTACGTACCGCTCGTTACCCATACCTGAGCAATGGCGTCAAAGCCCGCAGGTACATCTGCCGTGCTCCAACGCAGCGGAGACGGATACGGGTTGCTCACGATGTTCCAGCCGTTGGTTACGGCTCCGTTGGCATGGGTAGCCGTGAAGTCACTGATCGGACCCGTGTTCGGTGCGCCCACGAAGGTAAGCGTGGTACCGCCGGGTACATCCATATAGTATCCGCGGCCTCGGGTCATATTGCCCGAAGTGAGCACCTGATATAAAGACTGGTAACAGTTAAACTGCACGGGACCGTTCTCCACCAGCTGCATCCAGTTGCCGTAAGGCGAGTTGAAAGCCACCCAGTTCGGGTTACAGTCGGAAAGCGGAATCACGAAGCCCGGGTTACCCACAGGCGTGAAGTTCATTACCGAAGAAATGCTGTTGAGTGTTACCGGAGTACCCAGCTGACGGAAGCCCGCCACGCCGATCGGCACATAACGCTGTACGCGGATATTGCCCACTACCGTGCCGACTAAGGTAAAGTCATCCAGCCAGCCGGTGCCTGAAGCATCTGACTGTAAAGTGAAAATACCGTTGTTGGTCATGGTTCCGTCTAAGGTAAGACCCGCACCGGGTGCCACGGATACCGTAGCGCCTGTGTTAATCGTCAGGTCGTTAACCGTAACCGGTGTACTGATTAACGGGAAGAAGTTCGGTGTAACGTTAGGAATAACCACATCCGTACCGGCTAATGGAACCGAACCCGAAGTCCAGTTGCCACCCGTATGCCAGTCGGCAGATACTCCGCCCACCCAGGTAGATGGAGCGCAAGTTACGTTTAATGCAAAGGTACCTGTAGCTCCACCGAAGCCGTGAACCAGAATCCAGTAGGTGGTTCCAGATATGGAGGTGAAGTTTACGGAAGACTGTAATCCACAGGCATCATCATTACCTGTTACACAGGTAAGACTGCCGGAGGTGCCGGTGAAAACACTGAGTTTGGTATCCCAGGCTGCACCACCACAAGTAGATATGGTAATGGGATTTCCTGTTCCGGTAAGACTGTACCACACTCCAGGCTGGCTTGAGGTAACACAGGTTCCGAGTTCGTCAATGCCTTGTGTGGCATTTACGCTGGTTCCGTTTGTGGTTGAACCACAGGTTACCGGAATAGCACCCGCAATTTCATCATTGGCAGGAGGCGGAGGAGGACAATTCAATGTGAAGTTTAATGAACTTGCATTAATATCTTCATCATCAAATAAAATATAATAGGCCACACCTGCAGTGAGGGTAAATGTTGGGCTTTGACCAGTACCACCAAAATCAATTACATAATTCCATCCAGTAGCATTACATCCGGAAGAAACTGCTTTGAAGAATAAATCCACAAAATAACCTCCAGTAAAATTATTTACCGTAATGGAATACTGCCCCGTTTGAGTAGGAGTAAAAGTATATAACGCTTCTCTACCCGGGGTGGTCCATGGACCTAAACTCCACACTCCGACTCCAGCTGTAATATTTGCTGTTTGTGTTGAACCGCAGGAAAGGGTTCCAATACTGGCACATGGATCCGGTGGAGGAGGTGTACAGGTACGATCAATAGTAAATGTACCTGTTATGGTAGAACTTGTGGACCAATGTGCTACATAAACATAGTATTGGACACCGGGTACTGTTGTAAACGAATATGTTTCTGTTGATAATGATAAGTCAACACATGCAATAGACGTTAAACTGCCACAGCTTCCAGACAATATGGTTAGTTCATGGTCAAAAGAAGCTGTACTCGTGATTGTTGTGGCTTGTCCGTCACCTGTGAATGTGTACCATACTCCATATTGTGAAGCACAACCTGCCGGAGAAGTTTCCAGAACGGTGTTAACGGTTGTGCCGGACAAACTTGCTCCACAGGCAAGCGTAGTGGCTCCTGAACAGGCATCATTTGCTGGTGGAGGCAAAGCCGGACCTGATGTTGTAATATCTCTACAAGAACTTACAGTTCCGCATGATGAATTGGTGTTCACATGGATATAGTATGTACCGGTAACCGGAGCAGTCCAAACCACAGGTTGGGTGCCGGCGGCAACTATAGGCCCACCCGGAGTACCCTCTCTCACGGTTATAAAGTCTGACGTTACGGTGCTTGTCGTTGTGAAAACAACCCCGGCAACACCTCCGGTCCAAATTCCATATTCCCCGGCAAAATTACACCCAATTGTTGCAGAGCCTCCTCCAGAAGGAAGAACTGCCGTACCATATGCAGAGGCATTATTACAACCTGCCAACGGACGTTGAATTGTGGTCGTATGGCAGGTAGCATCTGTTCCACAAGATGAATTGGTGTTGATATGTTCATAATACGTACCCGCGACCGTAGAAGTCCAGGTTAATGGACTGGTACCCGCAGCTATAATAGCCCCTCCGGGAGTACCCTGACGAATTGTAATAAAGTTGCCTGTACCACCCGTAGACGTAGAAATATACTGGGTAGCCGCAGCAACCGAGTTTATCGTATTATATTCTCCCGCAAATATACATGTGGAAACAGTAACTGTTGCTCCGGCAGCCGGCGCAGTGACGGTAAGGTACGCCGTCGTATTATTACAGCCAGCCAATGGGCGTTGAATTGAACTCGTATGGCAAGTGGCATCTGTTCCACAGGAAGAGTTTGTATTAATGTGCTGATAATACGTACCCGCTACTGTAGAAGTCCAGGTCAATGGACTGGGCCCCGCCGCGATTACAGTACCTCCGGGAGTACCTTGACGAATGGTAATATAATTACCGGCACCTCCCGTAGAAGTGGAAATGTACTGAGTTGAAGCTTCAACCGAAGTAATTGTAGAATATTCTCCTGCGTAGGCACAAGTAGTAAGAGTGACTGTTGCCCCGGCTGCAGGAGCCGCACCTGATCCAAATGCTGATGTATTATTACAGCCTGGCGGAGGAGCCAAAGGGCGTTGAATTGAACTCGTATGGCAAGTGGCATCTGTTCCACAGGAAGAGTTTG
>JAKRSD010000007.1:248295-251558 GCA_022402535.1 Flavobacteriales bacterium
TAGAATATTCTCCTGCGTAGGCACAAGTAGTAAGAGTGACTGTTGCTCCAGCTGCTGGAGCAACACCAGATCCGAATGCAGTTGGATTATTACATCCGGCAGGAACAATCGGTCTTTGAATGGTATTTGTGTGACATGACGCATCTGTACCACAAGAAATATTTGTATTTACGTGGTGATAATACGTTCCCGCAACCGTAGAAGTCCAATTTAACGGACTGGGACCATGGGCAATTACTGTTCCGCCCGGTGTACCCTGACGAATTGTAATATAATTACCAGCCCCCCCCGTAGAGGTAGAAATATACTGGGTTGCTGCCGCTACTGCAGTAATTGTAGAATATTCTCCTGCGTAGGCACAAGTAGTAAGAGTGACTGTTGCTCCAGCTGCAGGTGCCGCACCTGACCCAAACGCTGTTAGATTATTACACTGTGAGTGTGATTGTTGGTAGCTCAGTACAAGAACCGATGCAATTAAGGTAACTTTCATCAGACTCATACGAACCGTATTATCAAGAACTCTTCGGAGCCCTTTGAATAATTGAGGTATCTTTTGATTCATAACTGCTAATTTATTTGATGATGAGGTTACCTTGTTCCTTTAAAGCATTTCTTTTGTGCTCAGGCAACGAAAGAAACTCTTCTTTTGAAATTGTAATCGTTTCACGAGGCTTAGTATTACCCGAATAAATTACATACTTATCCGAATTACTGAGTATGTGCAATTTTTTTTCGGGAGTTGCATTGTAAAAATCAGCCTCACTTAAATAAAATGCAGTTCCATTATCGCCAGATTTTTGGTCTTGCACCAAATCTCTAATTTTTAAATCCTTACCAAGAAGCATTACGGCTTCTTTCTGATCTAAAGCAGAAATTTCAGCTCTTGTGTAAGTGCTTTTCCCGGGCTCACCCTGAGCCTTTTGGGCGAAACTGCTAAAAGGCAGTAAAAAGGTTAATACGAATAGAGAGAAGAAAAACTTCTCTACTGTTTTGTTTCCTTTTGTCAACAAACTGAATTGTTCAATTTTCTTTTTCATGTTTAAACAGAGATTAAATGATTAAATTTTTCCTTTTCCCCGTTTTGGCCGTGCATGAGAGCCCCTTTTTCAAGGGTAAATTCGTAAATAACTGATACTCTTTAATCGGGCTGACTATGAGTTAAAGGAATAGCGAAATTAACGTTTTTTTAAAACTAACAAACCTTTTATTAAATAAATAGTACAATGTGCTGATTTTGTGGGAAATAAAATTTAAGAGGTTTAAACAAAAGTTAACTCAATCACGATGTGCAGTTCTTGGTAAATGAAAAAAGTATGTGTATTAAAGTTGTACTTTTATCGCATTCAAATAAAAAATATGGAGCAGTATCATCAACTCATGCGTACCGTGCTGGAAACGGGAACGTATAAAGAAGACCGCACCGGCACCGGCACCAAAAGTGTATTCGGTTATCAGATGCGATTCAACCTACAGGAGGGTTTTCCGCTGGTAACCACCAAAAAACTGCACCTACGTTCCATTATCCACGAACTGCTCTGGTTCCTGAAAGGGGAAACCAATATCCAATACCTGAAAGATAATGGTGTAAGTATCTGGGACGAATGGGCCGATGAAAACGGAGAACTGGGTCCTGTGTACGGCTACCAATGGCGTTCCTGGCCCGCCCGCGACGGAGGTACCATTGACCAGATCAGCAACCTGATTGCCATGATTAAAAAAAATCCGGATTCGCGCCGGCTCATGGTTACCGCCTGGAATCCCGCCGATGTGGACCGCATGGCCCTTCCCCCCTGCCATTCGCTGTTTCAGTTTTATGTGGCAGACGGTAAACTGTCGTGCCAGCTTTATCAGCGTAGCGCCGATATCTTTTTGGGGGTACCGTTTAATATTGCATCTTACGCCCTGCTTACTTTAATGGTAGCCCAGGTATGCGACCTGAAACCCGGTGATTTTGTGCACACCTTCGGGGATGCCCATCTCTACAGCAACCATCTGGAGCAGGCGGAACTGCAACTCTCCCGGGAATGTCGTCCGCTGCCTGCGATGAAACTGAACCCGGAGGTGAAAGATATTTTTGGCTTTACGTTTGACGATTTTACGTTAGAAAATTACGATCCGCATCCGCATATTAAGGCGCCTGTAGCGGTGTAAAATATTATCTGGCCCCGACGATAAATATCGGGGTCATTTATCGGAATATCAATTTATGCTAAGGTTGTCCGACCTCGCTGAGGTCGTTTATCGGATTATCAAATTGTGCTAAGGTTATCCGACCCCGTTGGGGTCGTATTTCGGAATATCAAATTGTGCTAAGGTTATCCGACCCCGCTGGGGTCAATGGTAATATATTCAGGCAATGTATTGTTCAGAAATAATTATATCCTTTTGCATAAAATGATTTTCAACTTCTGACCTCAGAGAGGTCAGATAATTATTGAATCTGCAGCAAAGAGAAAAATCGACCCCAGAGGGGTCGGATATTGCGAATTTCAATCGTTTTCTAAGGTTATCCGACCTCGCTGAGGTCGGTAATCGGATTATCAATTTATGCTAAGGTTATCCGACCCCGCTGAGTGCGTTTATAGGAATTCAACCTGCTGACCTCAAAGTGGTCAGACAATCAAGAATAATGGAAATTATAAATCCTCTAAAAAATCAAAAACATACTCCTCCTTAAATTCAACTTCATATTTCTTCAAAAGGGAAAAATATTCATCCCTAAATGAACGCGTTGAATGATGATTCTCCTGATTTAGAATATACTTGATAATAATATCCTTTTCTCTATATCCGTTCGAAAATACGGCATAACCATTCTGCCACTCAAACTTTGATTTACATAAATTATTTTCTGAAATATATTGATTCGAACTTTTCTTGATTTCCCTCACCAAATCAGAAATAAGCTCTTTACAGTTGTAATCAAAAAACAAATGAACATGATCTACATAGCCGTTTACAGCCAACGGATAATGCCCCCTGTTTTTTAAAGACCCTGCCATGTAGGTAAATAAATCTTCACGCCAACTTTTTTCTAATAGGGCCTTTCGGTGCTTTACCGCAAAAACTATGTGCAAATACACTTTTCTATATGAATCTGCCATAAAACAAATTTAAATGTTTTGTGGAAACTAAATTTATCATATTGTCAATATTTCCGACTCCCGACGATGAAAGTCAGGATCGATTTATTGGAATATCATTCTGACATTATCCGACCTCGCTGAGGTCGTTTTTCGGAATATCAATTTATGCTAATGATA
>JAKRSD010000007.1:251658-263814 GCA_022402535.1 Flavobacteriales bacterium
TCCGACCTCGCTGAGGTCGATATTTGGAATGCCCAATTGTGCTAAGGTTATCCGAGCTCGCTGAGGTCGTTTTTCGGAATATCAATTTATGCTAATGATATCCGACCTCGCTGAGGTCGATATTTGGAATGCCCAATTGTGCTAAGGTTATCCGACCCCGCTGAGGTCGTATTTCGGATTATCAATTTATGCTAAGGTTATCTGACCCTGCTGGGGTCAATGGTAATATATTCAGGCAATGTTCGTCTTAAACAAAATGCCCCCTATTTACGGGTATTGATTCCCCCTGATGACCTCAGAGAGGTCAGATAATTATTGAATCTGCAGCAAAGAGAAAAATCGACCCCAGAGGGGTCGGAGAAATAGAAATGAAAATCTTTTTTAATGGAAACTTAGACCCTAAATTCCATAAAACTTTTTAAAACCACTCACACCCGCTATTTATTCATCAGCTTTTCCAGCACTTCGCAGGCAGCTTTGGGAATATGGGTTCCGGGACCAAACACAAACGTGACGCCGCTGTTGTGGAGAAAATCATAATCCTGCTTGGGAATAACTCCACCCACAATAACCATGATATCCTCACGGCCAAATTTTTTCAGTTCTTCTATTACGGCGGGCACCAACGTTTTATGCCCCGCAGCCAATGAAGATACGCCCAACACATGCACATCATTTTCTACGGCCTGTCTGGCTACTTCTGCGGGAGTCTGAAATAAGGGACCGATGTCCACATCAAAACCCATATCGGCAAAAGAAGTGGCAATTACTTTGGCACCGCGGTCATGACCGTCCTGCCCCATTTTGGCTACCAAAATGCGCGGACGCCGACCTTCGTTTTCAGCAAATGTATCGGATAACTCCAGTGCTTTTTTGAAGTGTTCGTCCATTTTAATTTCATTTGAATACACCCCGGAAATTACTTTAGTAGACGCATTATACCTGCCATATACTTTTTCCATGGCATAGGTAATTTCTCCCAACGATGCTCTTACACGGGCGGCTTTTACGGCTAAATCAAGCAGGTTTCCTTCGCCCGTTTCGGCGCAGCGGGTGATGGCATCCATAGCGTCAAAAACAGCCTGTTCGTTGCGGGTGGCACGAATATGTTCCAAACGTTCAATCTGTTTTTTGCGCACCGCCTGATTATCCACATCCAACACATCTATCTGGGTTTCTTCGTCCGAAGTGAATTGATTTACCCCCACAATGATTTCGCTGCCCGAATCAATCCCGGCCTGTTTACGTGCAGCAGCTTCTTCTATCCGCATTTTGGGAATTCCCGCTTCAATGGCTTTGGCCATTCCGCCCAATTTTTCGGTTTCTGAAATCAGCTCCATGGCCCGGTTGCACAGTTCCTGCGTAAGATGCTCTACATAACGGCTTCCCCCCCAAGGGTCAATAGCCTGGGTTACTCCGGTTTCTTCCTGTATAAAAAGTTGGGTATTGCGGGCTATGCGGGCCGAAAAATCGGTAGGCAGGGCTATGGCTTCGTCAAGCGCATTGGTATGCAGCGATTGGGTGCCGCCAAATACAGCCGCCATGGCTTCCACGGCGGTGCGGGCCACATTGTTGAACGGATCCTGTTCGGTCAACGAATATCCTGAAGTCTGACAATGGGTGCGCAACATGAGCGATTTATCGCTTTGAGGATTAAATTGCTTGACCAGTTTAGCCCACAAAATACGGGCTGCCCGCAGTTTGGCAATTTCCATGTAATGATTCATGCCTATGGCAAAGAAAAACGAAAGACGGGGAGCAAACTGATCAATAGTAAGCCCTGAAGCTAATCCTGCACGTATATATTCAACTCCGTCGGCGAGCGTATAAGCCAATTCCAAATCAGCCGTGGCGCCTGCTTCGTGCATGTGATAACCCGAAATGGAAATACTGTTGAATTTGGGCATATGTTCCGTGGTATAACGGAAAATATCGGCAATGATACGCATACTTGGCTCGGGCGGATAGATGTAGGTATTGCGCACCATGAATTCTTTCAGAATATCGTTTTGAATGGTTCCGCTGAGCTTTTCGGGAGAAACGCCCTGTTCTTCGGCAGCCACGATATAAAAGGCCATGATGGGAATCACGGCGCCGTTCATAGTCATAGAAACCGACATCTGATCTAGCGGTATCTGATCGAAAAGGATTTTCATGTCCTCCACGCTGTCTATCGCCACGCCGGCTTTTCCCACATCGCCCTGCACGCGCTCATGATCGCTGTCGTAGCCCCGGTGGGTGGCCAAATCAAACGCTACAGAAAGTCCTTTTTGCCCGGCAGCCAGGTTACGGCGGTAAAAAGCATTGGATTCTTCGGCCGTACTGAATCCCGCATACTGACGGATGGTCCAAGGTTTAGAAGTGTACATGGTGGGATACGGTCCTCTGAGAAATGGAGCAATCCCGGCTGAAAATCCGTGTAATTCTGAATTTTCAAAAGCAGAAAACGTAAAAAACTGCTTCCCTTCAATTTTTTCGGGCGTGGAAAAGGAATCAAAAGTGACTTTCCCTTTGGGGTTTCGGGGAAACTTATCGGGCTTAATACGGGTAAAATCCGGTTTCATGCAAAATTTGCTTTGCGGCAAAGTTCGCAAATCCTACGAATGTATAGAAGCAAAACAAAATCTAAACTATTTGGCATGCATATTGTTTACTCTTGAAAGTAATCTGCATGAAAATTCTCTTTATTGTATTAACCGCTATCGCCATTGTTTTTGGCGGCATTCAATTGTATAGTATGAGTTCCCTATTTAAAACCGAAAAACAAAAGTACACGGTAGTAAAACGTGTAAAGGACTTTGAAATCCGTTATTATCCGCCGGCTTTAATGGCCACGGTAAAAATGAAAGCTTCCAATTATAAAGAATTGGCCAATCCCGGATTTCGTAAACTGGCCGGATTTATATTCGGAGGCAATGAAAACAACCAACAAATTGCCATGACCAGCCCGGTGCATATGGATATCGGCACACAGGAATCAGCCATGAGTTTTGTGATGCCAGAACGGTTCAGCAAAGAATCATTACCCAAACCGCAAAACGGAGACATTGAAATACACACCAGCGATGCGGAATATGTGGCGGTGATAAGGTTCGGAGGATTTGCGAATGATAAACGCATTAAATCCTACACCGAAAAACTGGAAAACGCATTAGCCAAAGAAGGTATTACACCCGTCGGGAATTATCGATTTCTTGGTTATAATCCGCCATTCCAGCTCTTTGGAAGAAGAAATGAAATTGTAGTTTCGGTACCGAAACCGGTGGAATAAAAAAAGCCGAAACATTGCTGCTTCGGCTTTGGGGGCGATGGAAGATTAGAGAGGGCGCTTGAGGTTTTAAGGAACCACAATTATTTTTGTATAAAATACTTGCAAACCTTGTCGGTTGAATGCCTGCAGATAATGCAGACCGCTGATATTCTGTAGCGGAATGCTGATTTCTTGTTGAGATTCAACCGATATTTGAAATAACGATATTCCTGTTGTGTTTATTACACGAATTGTGCCGGAGAAGGCTTCATCAAACAAAAGAGTTGAAAAATCCCGGGCCGGGTTGGGGAAAACCTTTACTTCTTTTTGGAGAGTAATCAATTCTTTTGGTTGAACTTCTGCATTTTCTTTATGCTCAATACAATAAATTTTTTTCTTAAAAGACTCCGGCCGATTTTGAAAAATCAGTGTGTCTTTACTTGAACCCATCATGCAGATTCGTCTTTCGTAGGGCAAAAAAAGATGTAAAGAATAATAATCAGACTCTTGAAAATCGGGAAGCGGAATGACAAACTCACCTCGTTCATCTGAGGTTTTCATTCCTATGATTTCACCATATCTAAAAAGGCCAAATACGGTGTTTTTCATAGGTTCACATCCTTCAAAATCTTCATAATAACAGATTTCTATAATATCATGATAACCCAAAACACATTTTTCGTTACACGCATCAGTATACCCCGGCTTCTGGGCATAAAGACCCTTTGAGGTCAACAACAATAAAAAGAGTAATGCTTTTTTCATAACACATCGATTTTAGTTACGGAGGGAATATGCCCTTTGATGTGTTTTACGCAAAATGAAAAGCAGGGTTGTTTACAAATTTTGGGGTTTGTCGGAATAGAAATGCCTAATAAAATGTTGTTCGACCCCTCCAGGGTCGCTTTTTTCACGGGGAATCTCTTTCTATAAATATGTGACCCCTCCGGGGTCAAATATCTGTTTTGGGCAAAGTTCTTCGCTCTCGTTCTTCGCTCTCACTCTGTTTAATCTTCAATGGCTGCCAGCTGCACCGTGATTTTTTCGGGAAGCGCGGGGGCTTTAATCTGGCAGCAGAGGCGGCTGTTGTCAAATGTTTCGGGCAGTGTATCGAGCATATCCAGCTCTTCCTCGGTGCGCGGGGGCAGTTCATCCAATCCTTCGAGCACCAAGGCATGACAGGTTCCACAAAGTGCCATGCCTCCACAGGTAGCCAAAATGGGATACCCTTCGCCCTTAAGCACTTCCATCAGGTTCATAGAAACATCGGTAGGAACGTCCAGTTCGGTTTGCACGCCTTCGCGGTCGATTACGGTTACATGACAAAATTCGGGCATGATTAAAAGGGATTTATTCCGTTTACGGTGGTGTATTTAAAGCTTAATTTTTGGTCAGGATACACATATTCGTGGGCTTTCTGAGCCATCAGCGCCCCTTCATGGAAACCGCATAAAATCAGTTTCAGTTTGCCCGGATAGGTGTTGATATCGCCAATGGCAAATACACCGGGAATATTGGTTTCAAAATTTTCGGTGTTTACCACAATGGCGTTTTTATCCAGATTTAATCCCCAATCGGCAATCGGACCCAATTTAGGGCTCAGTCCGAAAAGTGGAATCAGATCATCGGTTTCAATTACCGAAGCATTTTTTTCTTTATCCATCAGTTCCACTTCTTTCAACACACCGTTGCCTCTGAGTTCGGTGATGTTGGAATTTAAAATGAGGCGGATTTTCCCCGAAGAGGCCAAATCATATACTTTCTGCACGGAATCGGGCGCTCCGCGAAATTCTTCGCTGCGGTGCACCAGCGTAAGTTCGCCCACAATCGGAGCTAAATGAATGGCCCAATCTAAGGCTGAATCTCCTCCACCGGCTAAAATTACTCGTCTGTTTCTATATTTTTCAGGATCGAGAATCATATACGAAACCCCCTTCCCTTCAAACGTTTCCAGGTTTTTGGCAGCAGGTTTTCGGGGTTCAAAACAGCCTAATCCAGCGGCAATGACCACGGTTTTACAGATTACTTCGGTATTTTCTCCCGTGGTTACTTTAAAATCGCCGTTGGGTAATTTTTCAAAGGTTTCCACCCGTTGGCCCAACGTAAAGGTTGGATTGAAAGGTTTTATCTGCTCCATCAGATTATCCACCAGTTCGCCCGCCAATACGGAGGGATAGCCGGGGATATCGTAAATCGGTTTTTTAGGATAAATTTCGGTAAGTTGACCGCCCGGCTGGGGCAGATAATCGATCAGGTGGCAGCGCATTTTGAGCAATCCCGCTTCAAAAACGGCAAAAAGCCCAACAGGACCCGCGCCCACAATGCATATATCGGTTGTAATCTGGTTCATTGTAAAAAATTGCGGTGCAAAAGTAAGACATTTAAGTGGTTGATACTTGTAACAAGCGTTACTTTGTGGCGAAACAGATCAACGAAATTCAACGCATGAACGATTCTGAATTACCCATTCCCCTGTCAAACGCTCTGGAACAACCCGAATGGGTATTGAGGACGATGCAGCAGCTGAAAAAAGATGCCGATTTAAGTGGAATTGAGTGGCCCGATGAAACGCCTCCTGTGGGTTATGAAGTGTGGATGGATTACTTGACCCAAAAACTGCAACAGATGGAGAGGCAAAATCCGGAATATCTGAGCCGTTTTTTGTACCGGGTAGATTTACCCGAAAAACAGTTTATGCAATCGCCTGTCATTAATCATGAACTCTCGTTGGCTGTTCTGAAAAGAGAATTTATGAAAGTATGGTTTAAACATCATTATAAACCATGAAACTGCAGGTAACCATTACAAATATTAAAAAGGCGCAAGGGCACATTTTCATCGCTTTATTTAAAAACGGAGTAGGATTTCCCGACCGGCATGAATTGGCGGATATCTGGCAAATTATAGAAGCCCGAATTCCCGAAATACAATGGGAAACCGAAGTGGAAGAGGACGGCGAATATGCCGTTACGGTTTTTCATGATGTGAACGACAACCAAAAACTCGATAAAAACTGGATGGGCATTCCCACAGAACCCATGGGATTTTCAAACGATGCCCGACCGGTAATCGGACCTCCCTCTTACCTGAATGCACGTTTTATTCCCAAAAACCATCCAGAAGGAATACAAATCCGGCTTTTCAGCATGTAAATTCCGTCATTTTGACTGGTGTTATATTTCACAAAAGACAATTTGTCTTACAAAACCCCAATTACCTGTCTTTTAGACAGCTAAGTTCATTTGGAACAGCCTTTGAAAAGACAAAAGCAAATGAAATATAACAACATGTCTAATCAAAATTGTAACACCATGTATTCATCCAGAAACAAAATGATGGGAGTTCCCGTTTTTAATCGCTTTTTCGAAAACTTTGCTGAGTCGGGCCTGAATCCATTTTTGGCTAATTCCGGATTTTCACCGGCCATTAATGTGGCTGAAACCGAAACGGGATTCCGTTTGGAAGTAGCAGCTCCCGGATTTAAAAAAGAAAATTTCAGCCTGAAACTGGAAAACCATGTGTTGACCATTAAAGGTGAAATGAAGGAAGAAAAAGAAGAGAAAAACGAAAAATTTACGCGTAGGGAATTTAAAGCTTCGTCCTTTGAGCGCAGTTTTTCGCTGCCCGAAAACATTCATGATGAAGGTATTGAGGCTAAATACGAAGACGGGGTGCTGACTGTACAGCTGAAAAGAGCCGAACAGCCCAAAAAAGTAAAAGAAATTCAGGTAGTATAATCTCCTGAAAAGAATGATTCATAAAGGCCATCCGTAAGGGTGGCTTTTTTTATGTTATATATCGAAACGTGAGGTTAATTCTGGGTGCCGTAACTTTCGGTTCTTTCGGAATTTCATGTTTCCAAAAATGCTGCGTAGAACCTTTCATTAACAGCAAAGAACCGTTCCCCAATGCGATTTTATGTACAGGAATATCACGGTTATCTTTATGTTTTAATCTAAATTTTCGCTCTGCTCCCAAACTAAGCGAAGCAATCACGGGATTGTTGCCTAATTCCTTTTCATCGTCGCTGTGCCAGCCCATGCTGTCGAGCCCATTGCGGTATAAATTGCATAACACGGCGTTGAAACGGCAACCCGTATATTGTTCAATTTTATCTTTGATGTATAACAAATCCGTGGTAAATGGCAGCGGCTGCATTTCTCTGCCTGAATAGGTGTAGGCTTTTTCGCCATACAAAGCCGTGAGTCGGGGTTGCATGATCCATTTGCCAAACAAACGGATAGATTCTTCTTTCCACGCAAGCTGGGTTTGCAGATTTCTATATAAACGCTCTGCTTCGGGTTCATCCAAAAAATGGGGCAGATAATCCCACTCTCCTCCGTGTTCGTTCACCTCTATTTTTTCTTGCGGAAACAACATGGGGGCAAAAATCATAAAAAAGAAGATATCTGAACGGAGAAATAACTAAACGGAGAGGTTACTTATTTTTGAGCGAAGTGGGGATGCGGTAAGATACACCGGCCGTAATTTCGATATTAGAAAACGGAAGGGCAAAATTATAGGGCATGTTAGGATCTTCTGTGGTTTGGGGTGGATTCCATCCTGTTTTTTCCGTGTTCTCTTTTTTACCGTTAACAAAGTCGGTTTCCCAGAAATATTTATAAAAACGGGCACCGGCATAATTAAAATGCACCCCGGCAAACAGTGAAACGCGTTCCATGGGAAAAAAATGTAAAGAAGGTCCCATACGGAATCCAAAAACGGAAAACGGATGAAGCGTTGCCAAAGATTTTTGCTCCTGAGCATTGTAAAAGGTACTATTTCGGAACATGAGGCCGCTGGAAAATCCTAAATTTAAACGGGGTTCGAACCATTTTACGGGATAAGTAAGATAAAAACCTGGCGTAAAACGCAGGATGTTTTTTTGTGTGGTGAAGAGTGTGTTAAGCGTGTTTATATCATAATACTTTTGATGATAAAGCGTGTGGGTTATACCGAAACTTACGGCTGAGAACCGGTTAATTCTATATGATACATCAAGCCCATACCCCCCGCTTTTGGCGTAATTTTCCCAATTGCTGTTTTTTAGGCCCCCGGTAAATGCGAGGTTGCCGAGAGGAAGCAATCCTGCACCATATAACGAAACCTCTATCCCTTTATGGTTTTGTGCCATGATAGAAATCGGTAAAAAAACAATCCAAATAATTTTCCAAAACTTAAAACACATACCTCTGTCGTTTTAGTTGTTATTGCCTTACACCCACATGGGTAAGGCTAAGATTCTGGTAGGGCACACCGTCTTCAAAATAATAAAGAATATTATTTAAGCTGAAACAAATTTTTATAGAGTCCCCATAAAGCGCATTACAATGGGTTGGAGGGTCGGAAATACCTGTAGGAAACAACTTCCATCGATTGCCATTTTTGTCTACCATGGGGATATTGGGAAAATAACTTATTTTATTTACATTACTATTTTTAATAAACTTTGAATTAAAATAAAATAAATTAGCAAAATTCTCAAATTTTATGGAGTCGCAATTATTGCAAAATGCCCCTAACGTATCAATTGACATGGTATAATTTATCCCGTTTTCAAGTTGTGTCATGTTATACACGCCTTTAAACTTAAGACGGGGATCATCTGCCGGGTTCGGACCGGGCGGATTTGGGTCCACACCGATTTTTTCACATCCGAAAAAAAACGCCACAAATACGAACAAGATTAAATTCTGTTTTGTTTTCATAATACAAAATGGTTAATTACCGACAACTGTTATTTGACCACTATACCACTTTTCTACGCCGCGGCAGCCGATTAATTTCAACGTGTAAACATAAACCCCGTCAATAACCTGACTACCCGTGTTTTGCACCCTGCCGTTCCAATATATGGAAGAATAACCCGGCTGACCGGGACCCGGAGAGGTAAAAGCACAACAGTAGTCGGAATTCTCATGCATGGATAACACATTATTACCCCATGCGTTTTCGCCTTTATATATATCCAATTCAAACCCCATGATATTAAAAGCACATAATGAATTATTTTCGTCTGCCACAAACCAAACATCATTTACACCATCTCCGTTAGGTGTGAGAATATTAGGAATATTTGTAAACGTAAATCCTGTAAATTCATCCCTGCAGCAATTTTCGGGAGAACAGTCGTCTATGCAGGAAGACGGCTCTATCTGAGCTAAAAAATATGCCCCCGACTCTGTTGAAAATCCGTCTTCTAAGTAAATTGCCGTTCCTGCATTGAAAGAAATATTCTGGTTTGAGTTTACAATTACAGGCCCGTCCTGTTGATTGGGGTCAACACTTCTGCCGGCTTTTATAAATTGAACAGCGTTTGTTGTCGAAGGCAAAGGAGGATTTGCCCCGCCTCTTTTTTCATAATAAATGTCTACCGGGCAACCCGGGCAAACCACAATGATTTTAAACTGATAAGTGCTTATTAAAGAGTTACAAATATTATCGTCATAAAAACTCACAGTAAAAGGATACTCACCTTGAGTTAATGCACCTTGAATTTTAAGGCTTTTATGAGACTTTCCAAATATAGTATAATTATCAAATTCATTAACATTAAGTATTTGTGGTATGCCATTATGGGTTAATATAACATTTTCATTAAGGTCATCGTATGAAAAAATCTCAAAGCTAAAAGGCTGCCCGACAAGTGCAGTGCCTGTAGCGTAATAAATAAACTCTCCTGTATTATCAATACCAAGCGTATAAGGTGGGTTGTTAAACGGTGTGTGAACCGTTATATCTGTATAAAACTTAATACCCTCCGGGCATAAATCCGGAGATTGTACCAAAACATAATAAGGCAATTCGTTAATGGCTGCCATGTGAGAAATATTTTGTCCTGTACCGATTTGTTGTCCCGTGCCCTCTGCAAACCATGTATAAGAGTAGTTAGTACTACCCGGACAACTCAGGTTAATTAAAGAACCTTCACACATTAAATCAGGTTCTGCATTTGCCGGACCTGCATCTAACCCTCCTGACAATGAACCATTTTTTAAAAACACAGCAGAACCAACCTGATTATCCTGAATATTAGATATAACCAATTTCAGCTTATACATTTCTCCACAAATAAGACCTCTTGTTTCCGCCTTAAGTATCTTTGTAAATCCATCATACGAAAACAACGGAAAATTACAGGCTAAAGGGTCATTGGCTAAAGCATAACAATTATTATTGATATAATATTGGTTATTATTGGCTAAGTTTATGTTATTTATATTTATTGGACTACCACCTGTATTTGGCACTATAGCTAGATTTATTCCATTATTGGAAAACGGACCTGTTAAACCCGGTCCACTAAGAAAAAAACCGAATGCATCATTATAACCTGTATTTACAAATTCATTATACTCTTCACTGGCAAATACAAACTCGAAGGTTATTTTTTCCGTAAGTGCTTTAAATGTTATTTCAAAAATTGCGGGGTCAAACTGAGTGCCCGGTGAAGCTAAGAACAGATCCGAATCAAACAAGCCTGAGCCGGTTGCGATTTCAGTACGCCAAAATTGCGGCCCACAGGGTGCAGGCTGCCCTGCTTGATTTAAACATTCTGAAACTTTAACTGAGCCTGTACTTAATATTACACCCTCATTAAATCCTATAAAGTTTTGCCCATTGCTAAAAAGTCCCAAATTAAAAGGTGTTCCATCCCATTCTGTACCTCCAAAATAAACCGCATTTACTATTTCTATGTCACCGTTAGTTCCTACCAGATTTTGCGCAGCCTGCAACGGGTCAGAAAAATTTGCAGACACCTGTGCATTTAAACTATAATTTAAGCACGCTAATAGAAATATGTTTAATAAAATATTTCTCATTTTGAATCTGAAATTTTAGCGTTAAGCCTTTGAATTTCCTTTTCCAGATTATCAATTTTTAGAAGCAACTTATTTATCAATTCTTGCTGCTGAATGTCATGAAGATAATTTTGTTCAATTTTACTGAGTAAAATCGCATCCGTTTCAGCCAAATCCATTCCGTTTTTTACCTCATTTTCTGAGGGCACGCCTATCAGTGTACAGTGTTTTTCTATACTTTCTTTTTCATCCTCAAGTGACGGATTCTTTGAACGGTCGTAAAAAACCCAGTCAGCCCAGTTTTGGGTGGTGGCAATAAAACGGGTGGCTACGACACCTCCTTTTACGGTTAACCTCATGGATTGGTTATTGTTCGCCGTGGAATTAGTCGTGTAATTTTCAAATAAGGTGTTTTTGGGGCCTATTCTTACCTGCCCGTTGGGCATAAGCGTCATTACATTAATGTCCGAAGCACCCGGGCTATTGGCATCGTATGTAAATTCTAAAGGAATATTTGCGTTATCGCCGCCCGTATTGAAAGTAAATGAACTCCAGATTATCTGCCTATTGGTATTATTAACAACAAATCCCAGCTTGTTGTTATTATTGCCAGTAACACCCTGTTGGTTCAGATACACCTTATCCATAAAGTCAATCTGCCCGCCGAGTGCAATGGTTAGAGGGGTTAACGGCAGATTGGGGTCGGTGAGATTTCTTACCGTAAAACGCTCTCCTGCCTGTATATCCCAATAACGCCACTGATTTATCAGATTTCTGGTCTCAAAACGGATGGCTGCCGACTGACCGGAGTATGTGTCGCCCTGTGAACCTGTAGATACTATTTTAGAAAGCGTAAGCAGAGAAGACGGGTTGTTTAAGCCTATGCCGATTCGGGGTCCCTGCTGGTAGATATTAGTCGTAATTATCTCATTAAAGCCCGTAGGGGCAGCAGTGGTGCTTGAGCCGATAATTGGAGTCTGGCCCATTAGATTTACATTTAACAGCAGGCCTGCTGAAAGCGCAAAGACCCGTATTCTTTTACTGTAGGTCTGTAGGTCTGTAGGTCTGTAGGTCTGTAGGTCTGTAGGTCTGTAGGTCTGTAGG
>JAKRSD010000007.1:263914-265429 GCA_022402535.1 Flavobacteriales bacterium
TCATAAATTATGGTTTTGTATTCCAAATTTGTGTTTTATTCTCTTAATATGCAAATTTTTGTTAAAATTTTATTCATTCTTTTTTTCATCGTATTACCTTTGTCCTGTGAAATTACCTGCCAGGCAAGCGGGACAAAACACAGATTATGAGACTATATAATTTACTCTCCAAAGAAGAGTTGGCGGAGCGTTTAGCCGCCGAAACAGAACCCCGAATCACGGTTTCGTTTTATTCGTATCATCCGATCGAAAATCCACAAACTTTTCGCGATGAAATGTTTGCCGCGTTTACCGAAATGCGCGTGCTGGGCAGAATTTTTGTGGCCACGGAAGGTATCAACGCCCAATGCAGTGTCCCCCAAAGTCATTTTGAGGAACTGAAAAATTACCTGTACCAATTTCCGCCCATGAACGGCCTGCGCCTGAACACAGCCGCTGATGAATCGGGCACTTCATTCCTGAAACTGAAAATCAAGGTGCGCCACAAAATTGTGGCCGACGGCATTGAAGACGAACGGTTCGACGTACACAACAACGGAAAATACCTGAAAGCCGAAGAATTTAACGCATTCACCGAAAATCCGGATACCATTGTGATTGACATGCGCAACCACTACGAATACGAAGTGGGACACTTTAAAAATGCCATCGAAATTCCTTCGGATACATTCCGGGAGCAGCTTCCCATGGCGTTGGATATGCTCAAGGGCAAAGAAGACAAACCGGTGGTGATGTATTGTACGGGGGGTATCCGCTGCGAAAAAGCCAGCGCCTATTTCCGATACAAAGGCTTTAAAGAAGTGTATCACCTGGAAGGGGGCATCATTCACTACGTGAACAACGTGCGCCAGAAAGGACTCGAAAATAAATTTATCGGTAAAAACTTTGTGTTTGACGACCGTCTGGGAGAGCGTATTTCTGACGATATCATTGCCAACTGCCACCAATGCGGAAACCTCTGCGACACACACACCAACTGCAAAAACGACGGTTGCCATCTGTTGTTTATTCAATGTACAACCTGTGCCGAAAAATATAACGGATGCTGCAGCGAAGAATGCAAAACCGTGCACGAATTACCCGAAGAAGTGCAGAAAGAACTGCGTAAAGGCATTGACAAAGGCCAGATGGTACACGGCAAAAGCCTGAAGAGGAAGTTGGTGAAGTAATTTGGTAATTTATTCCGCTATCGCTCCATGCTCCGCTGCGCTCCGGATGATGTGCTAATTTATTTCGCTGCCATGAGGTCATTTGCGAAGGAACGGGCAAATTAAACTCGAAGGGAGAGGAATCGATGTGCTGATTGTTTTATTTGCTGATGTGCTGATTTATTTCGCTTCGTTATCATTAATGGTTATCTGTTATTAGTTATCAGGAATTAACCCACAATCATCAGCACATTGATTCATCAGCACATTTCTTGGCTCATGGTTCTTGATTCTTATGTCTCAACATTATTTTCTTGTCAATGCCTGAAATACGTTGACCGTTTTTTTCGATAAAATCGAGAAAGAA
>JAKRSD010000008.1 GCA_022402535.1 Flavobacteriales bacterium
AAACCCAAGAGCCTGTCTGATTTTCAGACAGGCTCTTTTTATTTTATCCGTATTTATCCTAAGGAAACCTATTTAGTTACATTTGCCCCTCAATCCTGACACAATGACTAAATGTACTCTTTCAATCCTTTTAATGCTTTCTTATAAGGCTATTTTCTCGCAATCCTATAATAGTCCTGAAAGTGTTGAGTTTGACCCTGTGGGTAACCGATACATAGTTTCTAATACTAACGGAGGCCAATTATTGTCTGTGGTGCCTGGACAATCCCCCACGTTATTTACCGATGCGGTTACCGCGCCTTATGGTTTGGCAGAACGGAACGGAGTTGTTTATGTATGTGATGATAAACGAGTTAAAGGGTACGACCTTTCTGACGCATCAGAAGTTTTTAATCTAAGTATTACCGGAGCCTCTTTTTTAAACGGAATTTGCGCCGTTACTTCTGGAAATTTATTTGTAACGGATTTTACGGCTAAAAGAATTTATAAAGTAAATCTTGCGGGCAATTCGTTTACGACAGTTGTGTCCAATACGGTGAGCACGCCGAACGGTATTTTATACGACAGCTTATATAACCGCCTTGTTTTTTGTACCTGGGGAAGCAATGCTAAATTGATAGAAGTGTCATTATCGGATTACACACTTACCACAATTAAAACCACCTCACTAACCAATATTGACGGTGTGGTAATGGATCGCTGTCGGAATTTTTTAATCTCCGAATGGGGAACAGATAAAATTCATAAAATTGATTCTACGCTCACGACAATTTCTGCCTTGTTCAGTGTCGGTATAAATAATCCTGCGGATATTTATTTTAACCCCTCAAACGATACATTGGCTGTACCGAATACGGCCGCCAATACGGTTTCATTCTTTTATGTGGACTCCTGTGTGGTTATTGACAATTCTGCCATTGCTGAAAATAACGCTCTTGCATTTGAAATAAAATATACACAGGGATTTATTGTGGCTTTATGGAACCAGGTAGATAGCCAATCCACCCTTGATGTTTTGGATATTACAGGTAAAACAGTTTTCAAAAAACAGTTGAATCCATCTGAATTGAGTGAAAATTATCTGCAGATTAATACAGAATCATGGAATAGTGGATACTATATCATTACCTTTTCTGCTTCGGGTAATAAAGCAATAAGAAAGGTGTTTGTATCCAATTAATAGGGTGGAAAATTACGTTAACCAATTTGTGATAATCCGTGTTTAAGTCGGCAAAATTTATTCTGTTTCTTACCATTTTTATTGACTTATTGGGATTCGGTATAGTAATTCCCATTCTGCCTAATTATGTAAAAGACATGACCCATTCCAATTTTATGGTGGGTATGCCGGTAACCCTTTTTGCACTGTCCCAATTTTTCTTTACTCCCGTTTGGGGAAGCCTGAGCGATAAATATGGAAGGCGGCCTATCATATTGGTCAGTCTGTTGATTTCCACAGTGGCCTATATTGTGTTTTCATTTTCAACAGGAATTGTAATTCTGCTTTTTGCCAGGGTGCTGAGTGGAATAGGATCGGGGAATATTTCTGCCGCACAGGCCTATATCAGTGATATTACCGAACCCAAAGACCGGGCTAAATCTATGGGATTGATAGGTGCTGCTTTTGGATTGGGATTTATTTTCGGTCCACCGATAGGCGGTTTTCTGATGGAAGATTTTGGATTCGCATCTATCGGATGGTTTTGTGCCGGTCTGTGTGTTCTCAATTTGGCCTTGGCTTATTTCTTTTTGAAGGAGTCCATCAAAGAAAAAAGAACTGAAATCAGAATAAATATTTTACCTGTTAAGGATTATAAATATGTGTTTTCACAACCTCTGCTGGCCATGATCATGTGTATCGGGTTCATATATGTGGCCGGTTTTTTTCTCTTTCAGATTCCATCTACCATGCTTTGGAAAGAGCATTACCGGTTCAGCGATAAAGAAATCGGGTTGATTTTTACATTCATCGGAATTTCAACCGCCATTGTTCAGGGCGGGTTAATCGGCGTTTTTAATAAATGGTTCGGTGAACGAAAACTGATTTTCTGGGGCAATATATTGCTCGGTTTATCGGTAGTCGGAATTCCGTTTGTACCCTATGAATATTTTATTCCCCTTGAGCTGTTGTTGCTTTTTATGTTGGCTGTGGCAAATGGTTTTGTGGGTCCTTCCGCATTATCAATTGTTTCGCAGATTGCCCCTGAAAAAGAAAAAGGACTGGTAATGGGAATTTACCAATCCTTCGGTTCTTTAGCCCGTGCTTCGGGACCCATTATCGGAAGTTCGTTATATGGATTCGATTTCCGGGTGCCCTATGTGGCCGCATTAGTTATTTATGCATTGAATGCATTATTGGTGTTTTTCTTTCTTCGAAAATTAACCCTTCGTCGCGTTCATAATTAATGCGATGATTCCGATAACGGCCAGCACCGCCAATACGGCCAGTACAATTTTGGCGACACTCCAGGGTCTTTCGCCTTTTACTTTTCCGGTGGCACCGTTCACCATAAAGCGATATACCTTGTTATTGTATTTGTAAGCGCTTATGAAAATAGGTAGCAGTACATGCTTGAATGTTATATCTCGGTAGTCTGTGTTCATGGATATTACCCGTTGTTCGTCGCCACCGATGTCTCTGCATACGGTTTGATTGATCTCTTTTTCCATTTTGGACTTCGCAATTCCAAAGCCGTTTTTTAAATCTACCTGATATTTTTCGGATAAAAATCCACTTAAAAACTCGGGTGTAAATGGTTTTAAATCGCCCAATGGCCAAGGTTCAATACCATCTGCCATATTACGCGGAATGGAATTGGAGGCATTAACCAGAATATCATCAAAAATATTATCCACTTTTCCTGATGCCATGGTCCAAACCGTATATTTTTCCTGCCGGGTTTTAGAGACGGTTTTTCCGTTTTCAACCGCTGTATAACTCACCGTTCTGTAGTGCCATGTACCGCGTTGTCCCACATAGAACGTGTGCGTATTGGCATCGTAGGTCCAATAAGGTGTGTAAATTCCTCTTATGGTGTCTGTAACCATGGCCATTTTTTGCAGTTTGTTCGGAGCAAACCATAATCCTTTAATCCAGCTTCGAAATTTTTCTGAAGCCTGATTGGCGTTGAGTTTGAAAGGAACAAGAGCATGGGGCGTAATTACATTTTCTACTTTACACTGCTCAACAATCAATGGAGTGGTACAATACGGACAATCCATAGACGTAACATTGGGCGGCAGAGAAGTAGTGGCCGCACAGTTTTTACACTGCACGGTTTTTACCTCTGTTACAGGAGCTGCCGATTCAAATTTTTCGAGGTATTCATTAAAATCTAACTCCAGAATTTCTTTAGGAACTAGTGGAATTTCATTCTCTGCTCCACAAAATCCGCAGGATAGATGGTCGGTTCCCGGTTTATATTTTAATGATGCACCGCAGGATATACAGGCTATTTCGCCCGTTATTTTGGAATCTGCTTCGTTAAACGGGTTTGTGTTTTCTGTCATCACTTAATTTTTTCAAAGGGTTACAAAAATTAAACGATAGGAGGAGGAACAGGAGGTGGAACCTGATTGAGTAAAGCTGAAATTTCTGATACCGTAGAGGCTTTTTCCCATCCGGCCATACCTTGTTTCCACACCAGGGTATCTCCGTTTAACTGGCCCGATTTCACCATGTTTGAAATGGTGTTCATGTCAAATGGACCTGCCTGTTGTCCGTTTAGGGCAATGTGGAAAGAAACGGGAGTAAGCGGCGGAGGCACGGCCTGATTTCCTGCCTGATTAGCCTGATTTTGCTGATTTAACGGATTCATGCTTTGTGCCATTTGCCCGGCCATAGCAAACCCCATTCCCATGCCGATACCGGCACCTGCATCGCCTCCCGGGTTTTTAGCTGCAGCTTCCATGGCATTAGCAGCCTGAAACTGGGTGTATTGCTGCATATTACCTACGATTCCCATTGAAGTGCGTTTGTCCATAATTTCCTCCACTTCTTTGGGAGGAGTTATGTTGTTCACCAAGAATTTCGTGAGTTCGATGCCATATTCATCAAATTCAGGTTTAATTTTAGTCTGAACCGCTTTAGAAACTTCATCGTATTGGGTGATTAGGTCAAGCATGGGCATCTGCAGTTCGCCCAGTGAATCGGAAAAACGGGTGAGAACAATACTGCGCAGCTGCCCGGTAATTTGTTCCTGGGTAAAGTTTCCGTCGGTACCCACAATTTTTTCAATAAACAGCCCCGGATCCGAAATTTTTATCTGATACGTTCCGAAAGCCCTCAGCCTGACCATACCGAATTCCGGATCTCTTTTCGGAATCGGATTCTGTGTGCCCCAGCCCAGATTCACAAATTCTGTAGTTTTTACAAAATACACTTCCGCTTTGAATGGGCTGTTGAATCCATACTTCCAGCCTTTCAGCGTGGCTAGTATAGGCAGGTTTTCTGTATTGAGTGTGTACATGCCCTCGCGAAACACATCGGCTATTTTACCTTCATTGATAAAAACGGCAGCCTGCCCGGGCCTTACGGTAAGTTTGGCTCCATTTTTAATTTCATTTTGATAGCGCTCAAAGCGATACACCATGGTATCATTGGAGGAATCAATCCACTCAATGATATCTATAAATTCATTTTTAAGTTTATTCCAGATCATAATGCTATAAAGTTTGCCTCAAATTAAACAAATAATACAATTAACCCCAATCCTTTTTGGCTAAAGTGAGTTTTTACTTTACGAATGGTGTTTTTTTATATATCAATCTGTTCAGTTTGGCGTAATTCAACAGACTTCGCGTTTAATGGATTTTGAGTGCGCTTTCCAAATTAATGCGCTTAGCGTAAGTTGAATGAACATTAATATGTAAAATGGAATTTTGTAGGTGTTTTTTAATTCTTCCATAGATTCATTTACCGGCTCTATGAACGTTATTTTGCCGTCAGCTTCTTTGTATTCGCCCGCTGGGCCTGATTTTGTGGCATTAAGAAAATGTTTTCTGACATAAGTCTGTTTTTGTACAAATCCGGTCATTACTTCAGGATTTTCGGAATGGGTTGTGAATTCTCGTGTTTCAAGAGCATAAGTTCTTGCGGTTGCCCAATAATTAAACCCTTTGTAGGTTGTTTCTTTTGATGGGGTGAGCGGAGCGGCAATAAACCGAATTTGCCTTCCTCCTCTATACGAACCTCTGGCGCCAACATTATGAGTTTGCTTGTCGTATACAAACATGTGGTTGTGTTTGGGTTCTATCGTGGTATTTTCTATCCGGATATATCCATAAAAGGTTTTGTCGAGCGGTTTGTTGTCGGTAATCACTAATGGCTGTTGCTGATATATCATCAGCAGATATTTATCAGAATTCAAATGATAGGCGCCAAGATACACGAGCCATGTCACCAATGCCGTAGTAACAAATACTGAATTGAACGTGTGCGACTTTTTTGTTCGGTTTATTCTGTCTGCAATCCGATTAAAGGGGAGAGCTAATAAAAGTCCTATTAAGACGGGACACGCAACCAGCGTTAATACTTCGCTATATGGAAACACAACATATTCACTCAACAGAATTAAGAATGGAAAAATCAATGCGGCGTAAATAAAATATACGACTGAGTATACAATGTAAGTGAACTTCATAAACCCGTTTTTGGGTTAAAAGTATTCCCGGCTAACTGCGGACGAAATACCCAAAAGGGTGAATTTGCAAACCATTTGTTGTTTTGATGGATTTACAATTAACCTGAAGTGCAAAAGAATTTTCTTACGTTTGAAAAAAATAAGAAAATGAAACCACTGGTGGGAATTATCATGGGCAGTTATTCCGATTTTAATGTGATGAAAGCGGCCGCAGATTTTTTGGAAGAAATACAAATTCCGTTTGAAATAACGGTTGTTTCTGCTCACAGAACCCCCGAACGTATGGCCGATTATGCATCAAATGCCGCATCCAGAGGATTGAAAGTAATTATAGCCGGTGCGGGTGGCGCTGCTCATCTACCGGGCATGGTGGCTTCACATACCCGCCTTCCTGTAATCGGAGTACCCATAAAGTCGTCTAATTCCATTGACGGATGGGATAGTGTGCTTTCCATTTTACAGATGCCCAACGGAATACCTGTAGCCACTATGGCACTTAACGGTGCTGGAAATGCAGGTATTCTTGCCGCTTCTTTTTTAGGGGCTTATGATGAGTCTGTTGCCCATAAAATGGACGTTTTTAAAGCGGGACTCAAAGCAAAAGTGTTGGATTCCGTTAAAAACTTTGATTCATTAACCTATTCTTTTTTAGTTCCATACAATGAATAAAAGTTTCCTATACGGAATGCTTTTTTTCGGGCTGCTTGCAATGGTGCCTCTTGCGCTGCATGCTCAATTTTTTGCACCCGGAGCCAGAGCCACGGGTATGGGAGGAGCCGCATCTACGTTTACGGATTTATGGTCGGTGAATAATAATGTAGGAGCCATGGGTTTTATGGAACAGGCCGGCGCAGGGCTTTATTATGAAAATCGGTTTATTATGGCAGAGACGGGTTCTTACGGAATCAATTTTGCCTATCCGCTGAAAAAAACGGGAACATTCGGACTTTCATTATCCCGGTTTGGATATCGACTGTTTAACCGAAATGCTGTGGGAGTTAGATATGCCAAGAGTTTCGGACCACATATATCTGCCGGCGTAGGTATAAATTACCACTATATTTTTATCGGAAACGGGTATGGAAATTCTTCGTCGATGAGTGCAGAACTCGGCGTGTTAGGCCGTGTGAACCGTGAGCTTTCGGTAGCCTTTCATCTCATAAATCCTGTACGGATGAGGATAACCCCGTACCAGGACCAGAAACTGCCAATGATTATTCGTTTCGGATTGGCATACGTTTGGGCCGAAAAAGTAACCACTTCCATTGAAGTAGATGCTGATCCTGAACAAAAACCCAATGTGAAATTCGGAATGGAATACGTTCCGGTTCCTTTGTTTTTAATTCGTGGAGGCTTCAGCAGCCGGCCTTTGGGAGGCTCTTTCGGTTTTGGGTTCAATTATAAATTGGCTAAAGTAGATTTATCTGCGGCTTATCATCAGGTATTGGGTTTCAGCCCGCAGATAGGCATGAGTTTTTCCTTTGGTAAAAAAGTGAAACACGCATCTCCGGGCGCTTCGGGCAAAAAAGCAGATAAAAAATGAGGCTCCGGTTTGGCATATTGTTGTTTCTGTTGCTAGCGTTTACAACCTCAAGCATGGCGCAAAAACCTAAAAATGTGCAGAAAGATGCCGAGCGTGATCTGCTAATAGAAAAATTAGTGGAATCCATTGCTGAAAATACCGAAGGAAGCATTGACTTTACCACGCTTTTTCAGGATTTGATTGACTTTTATGAAGCGCCTCTTAATCTTAATTCGGCAAAGCGGGAAGACTTGGACAAGTTTCGTTTTTTAACCGATTTTCAAATTATAAATTGGTGGGAATATCTGGAGAAATACCGTCCGGTATATTCTGTATTTGAATTATCACTCATCAAAGGATTTGATGAAGAAATCGTTCGTTCCCTGATGCCTTTTATTACCGTAAAACCGGTGGAAGAAAAAAGGAAAACCCCGTTTAAATATTATTTTACCCGTTCAAAAAATGAGTTGTTCATTCGATACGGACAGACGATGCAGGAAGCCCGCGGATATGCCTTAAACCGCGAAGACCCTGAAAAGGGATTTTTAGGTTCTCCGTTTGCCTTGTTTTTAAGATACCGCTATCGCTACCGCGATAAAATCAGTATTGGGTTTACGGCTGATAAAGATGCCGGGGAGGCTTTTTTCAGAGGGACCCAGAAACAGGGGTTTGATTTTTATTCAGCCCATCTTTTTGTGAGAAATGTTTCGATTTTTAAGTCCATAGCCGTTGGCGATTTTAAAGCCCAGTTTGGGCAGGGACTTGTTTTCTGGACCGGGTTGGCTTTCGGAAAATCGGCTTTCGGAACCAATATCAGCCGAAACGGGGTGGGACTGAACCCATATACCTCGGTGAATGAAAGCCAGTTTTTGCGGGGCGGAGGAGTAACCTTAAATCCAGTAAAAGGATTGGATGTCACCCTGTTTTCTTCTTATAAAATGTTGGACGGAAATCTATCTGCCGTAGAAGATTCGCTCAATGAGGCAGATTTGGAAATTTCCTCGCTTCCTTTGTTTGGATTACATCGAACGACTACAGAAAATGCGAAAAGAAGAAAAGTAAGTGAATGGATTTCGGGCGGAAACGCCTCTTACCGGTATAAGAATTTCAAAATTGGCGTTACGGCGGTTTACACCAAATTGGGAGCCCGCTTAAACCCGTCCGAAGATTTATATAAACTGTATGCTTTTCGTGGCAGAGAGCTGGGTAATGTAGGACTGCATTACAATTATGTGTTTAAAAACTTTTCATTTTTTGGTGAAGCGGCCTATTCTTCAAATGGAGGATTTGCCGTTGTAAACGGTATTCAGGGACAGCCGGTCACTTTTCTTTCCGTGAGTTTATATCACCGGTATTTCAACAACCGCTACACGGCGTTTTATTCGGCAGCCATCAGCGAATCGGCCGACAGAAGAGGTGAACATGGTTTTTATTTTGGGTTGGATTGTAAGCCATCTGCAGGAATAAGCATATCGGGTTATATGGATGTGTTCACTTTCCCGTGGTTGCGTTATCAGACGAATGCCCCTTCATCGGGTTATGATGTGTTGGGGCAAATCAGTTTCAGGCCGGCGCGAAGATTAGATTTTTATTTCAGGTATCGCCAACGCATGAAGCCGCGGAATGTATCGGGAGATTTGGCCGGTGGAGTCGTAAAACCCATTGAGGAAAGGGAAACGGGCCGTTTCCGTTTTCATGTAAACTGGTTGGCTTCTGCCCGCTGGCGATTTCAGGCCAGGGCAGAGTGGGTGCGTTTCCGAAAAGGAATTAACACTCCCGAAAATGGATATATGGCCTATGCAGATGCTTCATACTCTTCTCTAAAAAAACCATTTACCGTAAATGCACGCTTTGAAGTATTTCATACCGACGGATTTGATACCCGTATTTATGCTTACGAGTCGGATGTTTTATACTACTATGGATTTGTTCCGCTTTATGATAAAGGTGTACGATATTATATTTCTGCACGTTATGAAGTTTTCCGAAATATCGATTTATGGTTAAAAGTAGCGAATACTTCATTTGTGGGGAAAGATAGAATCGGTAGCGGAAATGCGGAAATACTGGGTCCAAACCGCACGGATTTAAGGGTTCAGGCCCGTTTCAAATTTTAAAAAAAAGGCTCTATGAATAAATTGATTTTTTGCACACTATTGTTTTTCAGTGTTTTGGCGGTGAATGCCCAATACCTTAAAAAACAAATGATTGCAAATACGGGTTGCTCTGTTTCCTTGCCGGAAATTGTAGAACCTTGGGAGATTACCTTTTCGGATGACGGCTCTGCCATGTACATAGGCGAATGGGCTGAAGAAGGGCTTGCTTATCATTTGATTGCCGTGGAATTTTTAGAACCGTTAACCGGAACTCAAATTTCGGAGCGTGAAGAGCTGTTTATATCATATTTAGATTACCTGAAAGAGTTTATTGGTGTTACATCGGCATCTGATACTCAAACCGGTTTAAAGAACCCTTCTTCGGCTGCATCTGCAGGAATCCGTGAGAAATGGCAAACGGCTGAGGGGGAAGAAATTTTGCTTTGCGGCTGGGTCAATGAATATCATCTAGCCGTGCTTTATGTGGTTTATACAGGAAGCCCGGAAGAACATAAAAACATAGAATTGTTTTTAAACAGTTTTGAATTTGCCGCAGATAAAAAATAAATAAATACCCATACCATTTGTTTTTAAACATTTCTCCGGCTTGTTTTTTGTTTAATCATGCACATGCTTCATAAACGATTCTTCATTTCAATTTTTGTCATTTGCTTTCCGTGGTTTGTTTTCAGTCAAAACAAATTAACCGTGGATGTAAGCAATTTGAGAAACACATCGGGTTGTCTTTTATTTTCAGTTTATAATACGGAAGATGGATTTCCCAATAAGCCTGAAAAAGCATTAAAAAAGGGTAAGTTAGACCCGATTAAAGCCCAATCGGTGACGTATTTCTTTGATAATTTACCCCCGGGTACTTATGCCGTTTCTGTTTTTCATGATGAAGACTGTAACGGCGAAATGAAAACGAATGCTCTGGGTATTCCGCTCGAAGGAACCGGAGCATCAAACGATGCCCGTGGAAGATTTGGTCCACCCAGATATCAGGATGCCAAGTTTACCCTGGAGGGAAACAAAAAAATTACCATAAAAATGTGGTATTTCTAACCGAAAGAAATTTAGATTATTCCCGCTTCTTTTTGTAATTGCTTAGATGTTTTGGTGCTTCCATCGTGGCTCCACCCCGGAGGCATAATCAGATACCGGAGTTTATTTATTAATCCCGGTGCTTTTTTTACATCATTCCAAAGTGCTTTGTATTCGTGGGTTGCAATTTCAATAGGGTTGTAAGTATGTATATTGCTCGTAATTCCGTAAATCACTTTTTCTTGCTCCGATTCTTCTTTAAATGTGCCAAACAGCCTGTCCCAGATAATTAAAATACCCGCATGGTTTTTATCGAGATAGCGTACATTACTTGCATGATGTACCCGGTGGTGCGAGGGCGTGTTGAAAATCCATTCCAACGGCCCTAACTTATTTACCAGCTCTGTATGCAAAACATACTGATAAACAAGGCTTATGCTCATCATGGTGAAAATCCAAAGGGGATGAAAACCCAGCAGGGGAAGCCATAACCACCAGATATATTTGTGAAACAGTTCGCCCCAGGACTGCCTGAGTGCCACCGCCAGATTATAATTTACCGAAGAATGATGATTTACGTGTGCTGCCCAGAACAGGCGGATTCCGTGGCAGGCTCTATGATGAAGATAAAATGAAAAATCGTCTGCAAAAAATAATAAAATAAACACCCACCAAACAGGTGGAAGCGTGAATATCCTGTGTTCATATATCCACATAAAAACAATAAAAACCGGGATTTTTAATCCCGTGTTTATGAAAGCGCTGCCTATACCCATGGTTACGCTGGCTACGGCGTCTTTGGTGTTATATTCCTTTTTTAAATTGCGGGTAATGAAAACAGCTTCCAGCAGAAAAGTGAGAACAAACAGCGGAACGGCGACTAACAGAATGGGGTCGGTAAGTACTTGGGAATACATACTTTATTTTTTTCAAATATATGAAAAAGGTATGCATGCCTAACAAGTCGGCGAAATAATTACTTCAACATAATGTTGAGTCCTGTTTTGGTTTTTTAATCAGCCAGACTTCCGTGTAAATAGCGGGGTTTCAGCAGGCTGATTTTGTAATCGGCAAATGCTTTGATATTTTTCTGCACGGCGTTTACATAGTTTGTTTCGCGCAGAAATAGATTGAAAAAGTTACTGTCGCCTGCATCAAAACGCTCCTGTTCTGCCTTCGAAAGTACAAAGTTAAGCTTCGCCAGTTTCTCGGATTGCACAGCCTGTTCTTTGTTTTGCACTAATTCCAGCATGGCTGCTTTTATTTTATTCTGCAGCTGGATATCTTTAAAATCGCGGTCAATCTGAGCCATTTTCCATTTTACTTCGGCGGCACGCCATTGGCCCCGTTCGGTTCTTAAAAACAGCGGAAAGCTAAAGTTAATTCCCGCATTATAATTCTCAAACATCACGGGGAGTGTGTTATTTACCTGTGGATTACCGTAAAGGAAATTGTATTTTAAGTTTAATTTAGGTTTCAGGTATTCCGCTTTCAGGCGTTTGTCCAATCGGGCAAATTCCGTTTTGAGTTCGGCAATCCGAATCAGGGGCGATTTTTCTTCGGGAATCTGTACTTTTTGAGAAAGGCTTTCCTCATTGATCCTTGCGGGTATAGGCAGTGTTTCCGTGTTTCGCGGGCTTCCATCTTCATTCCAAAGATCGGCTACAATCATGTAAGTATATTTGATTTTTAGGGCCCGGGTTTCGGCCAAACCAATTTCCCAATTGGCCAGCATGGCATTGGCGTCTGCAGTGTCAATAGCGGCCCGGTCGCCAGCCTGTATGGCATTTCGGATATTTTCAAGCCGTTCGCGGGTAAAGATTACCTGCTGCTCATAGAGTTTTTCTAATTCGTCGTATGCCTGCCAGTATATGTATTGCACATATCCGTTAAAGAGTAATTCATTCAATGCAAGCCGCCTTTCTTCTTCTCCGGATAGCTGTAAAACCTGAGCCTGACGAAGTGCGGTACGTCGCACATCGGTAATCATACCCTGAAGCAGCGGCACATTGATGCCTGCGTAAAACAATCCGTTGGTGGGATTACGTTGTTCCGGATTCAGGTAAACGCCGGAGTTGAGTTCATACCCTGCCTGATAGCCGATTCCTCCCGGAAGAATAAAGCCTGAAACCCCAGCATTTACATGCTGGTAATAGGTTTGATTATCGAATAGTTTTCTGCTGAAATCGGCATTTGCCGTAGGGTCAAAACCTCCCCGGGCTGCCAGCGTATTGAACTTTCGTTCCATTAAAAGCAGATCGGCGTTTTGGGCAATCGGATGACAGCATTTCAGGTTGTTGATATATTGTTCCAACGACAGGGTATCCTGTGCCTGCACACTCAACCATGGAATGAATATGAACAATGTCAATATTATGCGCATCACTTCTTAGGTTTTTCTGTAGTTTCTTTTTCTCCGTTCCGATAAAAATCGGGCGGGAATCCGTTAATCTGCCGCCATACTTCAAACCAGATTCTGACATCACCCAGTAGCGCATAGCCGATGGCTCCACCACCAGGTCTTATGGCCTCAGGCCATGCGGGTTCGTTGGGGTCTTCTTTCACCAGTACACGATACATGCCGTCAGGCCCGGCGAAATTGTCAATGGCAAAAATTTCGCCTCCGTAAGTACCAAAAGACATTCCGGGCCAACCGCTGAATACAAAAGCCGGCCAACCGTCAAATATAAAACGTACTTTATCACCTTTTTTCACCAGCGGAAGATCAATGGGGCGGATAAACAATTCTACGGCCCGTTCAAAATCTTTGGGCATAATGGTGAGCAATGGATCTCCTTCCTTCACGGTTTCACCGATACCGGCTTTTAAGGCCTGGGTAACATACCCATTCTGAGGCGCAAGCAGATAATAGTTTCCGGTACGTACCGTGTAATTAGAAAGCTGGTTTTGCAATTTGGTGATGTCGTTCTCCGTATTAAACAAATCGCTCATTGCAGTAAATTTATCAGACTCGGCTTTACTTATTTTATCCCTAAACTGAAATTCAAGGCTTTCAAGTTCAGCAATAACATTCAGGTACTCATTTTTAGAAGTAAGGTATTTGTTTTCGGCTGCCACTTCATAGGCTTTTGTTTCTTGGGCTTTTAATCGGAAAGACTCAAGCTCCGTGAGTGATTTCAATCCTTTTTTATAAAGCTCATCATTTCGTTTCAGCTGTTGCTCTGCAATTTCGCGATTGTTGCGTGCGGCAACCCATGAATTACTGTCGGCTTCCATTTTTAGGATGGTTTGCCGGGCATAGTTTTGGGTCTGAAGTAATTTAATTCTCTTAGTGCGGTTCAGGGCGTCCACCTGGCCGTCTAGCGCCTGCACTTTATCCATATAGGATTTGGCGGATCCTTCCTTCGCTTTAATTTGACTTTCAGTACGATTGAGCAGTAAAGGATCGAAATATTCATCTTTGATTTCCGTAAACTGCACCAGCGTGTCACCTTGTTCCACGTAGTCGCCTTCCTGCACGTACCATTTTACTATTTTACCGGGTATAATGGTGTTTACGGTTTGTGGTCTTTGTTCAGGGTTTAGCGCGGTAACTTTCCCGGTAGAGCGGATTTGCTGAGTCCATGGCAAAAACGCAACGATAGTTATGATAACCAAAAATACCCAAATCATGCGTGCCGGCCTGTGTCCGATTTTGGAATAGGCTAATTTTTGAAAGGAAGTGAGATTTTCCGAATTTAATCTTCCCTGTATACTTTCATTTGAAATGTTGAGCATAGTTTTTAGAATAAAAGTTCCTGAGGAATTGAATGTATAATATTATCGGGCTTTCCAATGGCTTTAATTCTGCCTTCGTCGAGCCAGATGATTTTATCGCAGCGCTGGGCAAAATCTTTTCGATTGGTGGAAGCGATCATGGTAACCTGCTTTTTGGTATTGAAAATCATATCCAACAGTTGTTCTCTTTCTTTTGCCGGAATTGGAATTACGGTGTCTTCCAATAATGCCAGTCCGGGATTTCCGCAAAATGTACGGGCAATAATGAGCCTGTATTGCAATCCTGATGGTAGCCCTTTACCTGTAGGAAATAAATGGGTTTGCATATTCATGCCATTAGCAATCATGTAGTCACGTATTCCGGTAGAAATGAGCATTTCATTCGTTTCCTCTTCTGTAATTCCAGGTCTTCCGAGCGATATATTTTCATGAACCGTTCCTTCAAAGATATCCAACGCCTGCAGGCCGTCTCCGATATATAATCTGAATTTAGCTAATTCAAGTTCAGGAACCGGTAAGCCGTTTATCAAAAGACTACCTTCTTTCAGCGGATAAAAACCCGCAATGGCTTTTAAAAGTGTGGTTCTTCCGGATCCGCTGTATCCCACTAGTGCTACCTTTTCTCCAGGCATCACATGTAGATTGATATCTTGCAGTAGGCTGTTTTTCTTGTCGTTAAAGTCCAATGCCAATTCACGCATTTCTATTTCAAACGGGGGAGCAAGCCTACATTTTTCTGGATTGTTTTCGTCAGTATTTTCAAGTGGAAAATCGGTTACGGTTCCTAATTTTTCAACTGAAATAAGCACATCGTAAACGGTATCTGCAGATAGGATTAATTTTTCCAATGCACCGATCATCAAAATGATTACGATTTCTGCTGCCACAAACTGACCCAAATTCAGCTGCCCTTCCATTACCATAAATCCACCGGCAAAAAGTAAAGTGCCCGCAGCCAATGCTTTTAACAGAATCATGATTCCGTATTGTATAACCAGGATTTTGAAGTGTTTATTTCTCGATTTTAAATAAGAAACCAGTCTTTTGTCAGTATGCTTTATGGGTAAATCACTGATCCCCGAAAGTTTAAACGTATCGGAAGTTCGGGCCACTTCTTCGAGCCAGTGTACCAGTTTATACTTGTATTTAGACTCTTCGAGCCCGGAATCCAAACCGATTTTTCCGGTGAGTTTGATGGTTAGCCACAATAAAGAAATGATTACAAACGCATAAATGGCAAAGATGGGGTTGTAAAAGGTCAGTAATAACAGACCCAGAATGATTTGCAGAGCCGCTTTAGAGGTTTCAAAAAGCAGTTTAAAGACTCCTTTCTGCAGCGAAATGGTGTCAAAGAAACGGTTTACCAGTTCGGGGAGCCATTCTTTGTTGGATGCATTGGGCTTAATTCGCGGAAGTCTGTAAGTAAATTCAAAGGCAACCCGGGTAAAGATACTTTGCTGCATATGCTCACCCACCATCATCTGCAGTATATGAAGATATCCCGAACCTAAGATGCCCAGCACAATGAGCAGAATAAGTATAATCCAGGATATTGAAACCTGTCCGCCCATAATCAGGTTAATTACGGCTTGAATTCCCAAGGGTAGGGACAGGTCTATGATTCCCCCTACGGCCGCAAAAAGTAAAATGATGCCGATCTGGCGTTGATAAACTTTTAAAAGTCTTGTTAAACGTTGAACAGGCTTCATTTTTTATCGGATTTAACGGTTTTGGTGATCAGATTAAAGAAAAATTGTGCCAATTCTTTATCACTTTTCCATTTGTGGGTAAGCGAAGGAAGGTGGCCTGCATAAAACTGTTGAAAGTAAATGGCTTCCATAACGGTTGAAATCAATGGTGTGGACCAGGTATAATCCGGTTCAATTTCTTGAAGGATATCGGTCATTGTTTTACAAACTCTTTTATACACTTTAAATACACCCTGGCTGTTTTCTTTATCTACAGCCTTATTCAAATATACTTTCGGGAATTCGTCAATAATAACTTTACGGAGTGTGACCAAATCTATGATTTGATTTTCTGATGAAGGCGGATCTTCTGCAAGAATCTGAAGAATAGATTTAAGACGGGTTTCCGGATTTTTTACGTTAGCCGTTGCAAAGGCTATTCTATGCTCCGTATAATGCCAATAATAAACAAAGTAGTATGATAAGAGTTTGTGTTTGTTTTCGAAATAACGATACACAGATGCTTCTGTACTCTCTATTTTTTTCGCCAACTTTTTAAAAGTAAAATCTTCATATCCCTGCTCTTTCATCAGAAAGATGCCTTCTGAAATAATTTTTATGCCCAATTCAGAAAGAATGGGGTCTTTTAAGAATACGGGCTCTTCAATTTTGAGTGATATATATGCGGGATAAGTGTGCATTTTTTGTTTGATAGTAATACTATTGGATGCGAAATTAATACTACTTAATTTGATTACCATGCTATTAATAAATATTTAACCAAATTGTTTACTGTTAATGCTGTTTTTTAAAAATTAAATAGAATTTAACCCGATGTTTTGATTTGTATAGCACTGTTTTTTTTATTTATACTACTTTTGAATCATGTTTCGAAAGGCAATTGCATTACTTCTTGTGTTTTTCCTGTTTTGGGGGAATGTAGGTTTTTGCCTTAACGTGCATTATTGCTCCACATCTGAAAATTTCAGTTTGGTAGTAAATCATCTGCTGGGTGAAACGTGCGAAACGGAAGAAGCCCAAACTTCTCTTCAGAAGGAATCCTGTCATGCGGAATCTAAATCCTGTTGTAAGCTGAAAGAAAAAGAACCTGCTCCAACCAAATCCTGTTGTGAAGATAACGAAGTAGAAGTTAAAATGCCGGGGGCATATCACGGAACTCAGTTCAATGTGATGTTTCATCAGATTTTTGCGGCAGAATATTTTACAGATACCCTTTTTTATTTTTTAACAGGCGGACCGGATTCACGTCTGGCGTATGTTTTAAGCACAAAACCTCCTGAAATTCCTGATTACATTGAACCTTCAGGAAAAACGATTTTAGTTAAACATTGCGTTTACAGAATCTGAAGCCTTGCTGCTCTGATTGTAAACATGTTTAATTAAAATTAGTAATAATGAAATCTATCATATCGATTTTAATATTGAGCCTGGGAATAACAAGCATTTCTCATGCTCAGCAGGTACTGCGTGGTGTGGTACAATGCGCCGATGACGGCGAATTACTTACAGGCAGTAATGCTTATTTTCTTCCTGATTTACAGGGGACTACAACCAATGCAAATGGCGAGTTTCTCATCACTGTTCCTGATAATGCCACAGCTTTGGTATTCAGCTTTATCGGATATAAAAATGATACACTTTTTCCGCCCTTTTCTTCAGAATATTTGAAGGTGAAACTTAAACACGGAAAAACATTAGATAATGTAACCGTTACCGGAGAGAAAGATGCTGTAGCCAGAGGTAACGGAGCGCAAATTTCGTCTATAATCAATGAAGCCGGACTTCAGAAATCGGCATGTTGCAATTTATCCGAAAGTTTTGAAACCAATGGTTTAGCCGATGTTTCATATGCTGATGGGGTTACGGGTTCAAAACAAATCCGGCTTTTGGGGTTGGATGGCAGATACGTGGCGATTACCGCTGAAAATATTCCTGCACTTCGCGGACTCGCAAATTCGTTTGGACTGGCCTATATCCCCGGACCTTTTATTGAAAGTATTCAGGTTTCCAAAGGACCGGGTTCTGTGGCTACCGGTTACGAGAGTATGTCAGGGGCCATCAACGTAGAATACAAAAAACCATGGAATGCCGAAAGACTCTATCTGAACGGATATTTTAATATGATGACCCGTTCAGAATTGAATCTTGCCGTGGCGCACCGTTTACCCGGCGAAAAATGGAGTACAATGACCCAATTGCATGGAAGTATATTCAGATTTCAAAATGACCGGAATCGTGATGGCTTTTTGGACATTCCCTGGTTCAGGCAGTTTAACGGGGTGCACCGCTGGAAATATGAGTCAGGTAAAAAATTTGAATTCCAGCTTGGGGTAAAGGCTCTTTTGGAAAACCGGGAAGGTGGTCAGGGAGATTACTTCCGTCAGCCTAAAGGGCAGAATAATCCTGCATTGTATGGTGTAACAGTGAACACAAACCGTTTTGAGGGTTTTGGGAAATTTGGCTTTTTGTGGCCTACAAAACCTTACAAAAGCATCGGATTAATCGGTAACGTAATGTATCATGATCAGATAGGCCGTTTCGGTCAATCGGACTATTACGGTAGACAGCGTACTGCCTATGTAAACGGATTGATGCAGAGTATCATCGTGCATACCAATCATATTTGGAAAGCAGGTATAACGATGATGTATGACGATATAGGCGAACGTTTCAGAGATACGGCACTCAGCCGCACGGAAATAGTTCCCGGAGCATGGTTTGAGTATAATTACAAATATTTGGAGCGATTTTCATTGGTTGCCGGAGTACGTTATGATTTTAACTCGGTCTATGGCCATTTTTTCACTCCCAGATTACATCTGAAATACACGCCTTTGGAAACGTTGACGCTGAGAGCATCCGGTGGTAGAGGCTACAGGACGGCCAATGTGTTTGCTGAAAATCCGGCCGTTTTGGTTTCATCGCGCAAAATGAAAGTGATTGAACCGTTGAAAGCAGAAGAATCCTGGAACGTTGGTGGAGGTATATGTTATGGCTTTAAAATAGGAGGTAAGGATGCCGATATATCGGGTGATTATTTCTTTACTCATTTTGTAAACAAAGTGCTGGTGGATATGGAAAACCAGTCGGAAGTTACATTTTATAATTTGAGGAACGGAGCCAATTCACATGCCGCCCAGCTTGAGTTTTTGGTTAAACCTGAAAGGGGGCTTGAACTCAAAGTTATCGGTAAATATAACCGGGTAATGGCTATGTTTGACGGAAGAATGCAACAGGTTCCTTATGTGCCGGTCTGGAGGGGATTATTTAATGCCTCTTATGATTTAAAAAAGCACGGATGGAAATTTGATATCACACTTCAGGTGAATGGAACATCCAGACTTCCTGCTATGACCGACCCGGAAACGGGATTGGCTTTGTCAGAAAAAAGTCCTGTGTTTCCCTCCCTTTTTGCCCACATTTCAAAATCCATCAAAAAATGGGAAATATATGCGGGGGGAGAAAATATAAACGATTTCCGCCAGAAAAATCCGATTATCGGAGCATCTGATCCGTATGGTCCGGGTTTTGATGCATCGCGCGTGTGGGGACCTATTTTTGGCGCCATGGCTTATGTGGGATTCCGTTATAAAATTGATTAATTAAAAAATGAATAAATCATGAAAAGTGTAAAAGTTATGTTAGTTAGTACGGCATTATTTTTATTAGCCGGTACAAGTCTTTTGGCTCAGAAAAAAAACAAAGGGGAATGGGTAACTATAGAAATTAAAACCAGTGCCCAATGTGAAATGTGTAAAGAGAAAATTGAAACACGACTCATAGATACGAAAGGGGTGAAGTCAGCTGTTTTAGACATGACCAACAAAGTGGTTTCGGTTAAATATAACACCGCCAAATCAGACCCTGAAAAAATCCGCAAAGTAATTACCGGATTGGGGTACGATGCCGATGAAATGAAGGCCGATGAATCGGTGTATAAAACATTGCCGGGATGCTGTAAAAAGCCGGAGTAAATGAAAAGTAGATTCCCGCAGTTATTCCACTGCGGGAATTTTTTTTCCTTTGGATAACAACATTTTTTTGGGAACGGTTAGTCTAATTTCATCGGCTAGGGTATTCAACAGCGCTTTCTTTACAAAGTGACGCCCGGTAACGATACTGATTTCTCTTACGGGTTCAGGACTTTTGAAATAACGCACCATTTTCATCTGTTTCATGCCAAAATCTTTTACGGAAAGTTCGGGTAACAAGGTATATCCATTGTTGATTTCCACCAGTTTCTTTAACGTTTCCAGACTACCGGCTTCATAGGTAAATGTGGCATTATCTTTATTTGTTCTTTGTTCATGGCAAATCTGAAGGACCTGTGTTCTGAAACAATGTCCTTCGTTCATCAGCCATAAATCTTCCGTGTCTATATCGGTTGCTTTCAACACCGTTTTCTTAAACATGGAATGGGTAGGTGATACATACGCCACAAAGGGCTCATAATATAAGGGTGTTTCCGCAAGATTGTCATCGCCAAGCGGAGTGGCCAATATGCCGCAGTCCAATTGGTTGTTGTATATTCTGTCAATGATAACGGAAGTAGTGAGTTCGCTGATTTCAAGCTTTAAATCCGGAAATTTGTCTTTCAGGCTGTTAATAAGCGGTGGCAGCAGATACGGAGCAATCGTGGGAATTATGCCCACTTTCAGGGTGCCGGAAGTGATTTGTTTTTCTTCGTTTACAAATTCATAAATCCGGTTCGATTCGCGCAAAACAATCCGGGCCTGTTCAATGATTTTTTTGCCTTCGGGTGTGGCCTTTATCGGTTGAGAAGTTCTGTCAAATAATTTAATACCCAGTTCTTCTTCCAATTTCTGAATCTGCATACTCAGCGTGGGTTGCGTCACATTTCTGTGTTCTGCTGCAGATACAAAAGACCCATAAGTGTCTAATGCTACGGCATATTCAAGTTGTGTAATTGTCATGCACAAATATAGGTGATATCTATATTTGACTTGTTAATTATAAGGTAAAACTTTACTCAGTTATATGAGAAACACTTTAATGAGAGGCCAAACCACAAACTGAATAATTACGATGGCTGTTATATTCACTAAAATTCCGGCTTTCACCATTTGACCGATTTTAATTTTTCCGCTTCCAAAAATTACTGCATTAGGCGGGGTGCTGATTGGAAACATAAAAGCGCAGCTGGCAGCCAAAGCCACAGGAATTCCTAACAGAACGGGACTGACTTTTGCCGCATCAGCAATTCCAAAAACCACGGGGATAAAGACATTTACCAAGGCTACATTACTCATGAGTTCAGTGGCAAACAAAGCCGTTAGGGCTAATAACAACGAAAGCAAAAATACAGATGAAGTTCCGTTTGATGCGACCCAGGTACCTAAACGGCTCACGATACCTGTACTTTCCATTCCGGCAGCCAGGCTTAATCCCCCTCCAAAAAGGAGTAATATTCCCCACGGAATTTCTTTGGTGTCTTCCCAATCAAGCGGAGTTTCTTTACTTTTTAAATGGATAGGAATGGTGAAAAGGAGTATGCCGCCGGCAATACTGATTAATGAGTCTGAAATTCCCGTTAGACCTGTAATGGAAATGATGAAATCTTTCAGTACCCAGCTGCTTACGGTGAACAGAAAAATGTACACCGTCATGCGTTCACCGCCTTTGATTTTTCCCAGCTCGTGTAATCGTTCATCAATGATTCCTTCTGCGGTTTTGGTTTGAATTCCTTTAAGCGGATACACCCATTTACCCAAAATATAAACCATAGCCAACAATAACAGCATGCTGAAAGGAATACCCACTATCAGCCAATTGGCGAAAGAGATCGATGTGCCGTAGCGTTCGGCATATAAACCGGCAAAGGCCACATTGGGCGGAGTACCGATAATGGTTGCCGCTCCGCCGATACTTGCGGAATAAGCAATCACAAGCAGTAATACCAATGAAAAATTCCCTTCGGCCTGTTTTCCGATTTTTTGAATAATGGAGATCGCAATGGGCATCATCATCAATGCGGCGGCCGTATTACTGACCCACATACTCATAAATGCGGTAGCCATTCCGAAACCGAGCACAAGGACAAATGCATTGGCATTAAACCGCTTCAGAATATGAAGTGAAATCCGTTCATGCAGATTCCATTTTTGCATGGCAACGGCCAACATAAACCCTCCCATGAACAAGAATACAATCGGGCTGGAATAGGGGGCAAGGGCTTGTTTTATTTCAAACACGCCGGTAAGCGGAAAAAGCACGGGTGGAAGCAAAGCCGTAACGGAGATGTTAACGGCTTCGGTTGACCACCACACGATCATCCAAGCGCCAATGGCAATTACCCAAACGGCTTTATCTTCGAAGCCTGAAACCCCGGTCAGTGCAATTAGTATAAATAAAAGAGGACCTAAAAAAAGTCCTATTTTTTTTAGCATAAATCATTATTGTTTTACAAATCGGGTCTTATTATTTTCCGATACAAAAAAGTATATACCGCTTGCCAATTCCGAAATAGAAATCATTTCATTTTCGGTTGTATTTGTTCCATTTTTCACCGTTCTGCCATAAACATCCTCAATCGAATATACCCCCACGGCCTGTTTGGTTCTAATCCATTCTGTGGCAGGGTTAGGAAACAATAATCCATTTTCAGTCATCATTTCGTCTGCAATGCCGAAACCGATATTCATGGTGATATTAAGTGTCTCTATACATCCTTCAGCGCCGGTAACCGAAACCGTATGGTTCCCCGGTGAAAGGTTGACGGCAGTAGGTCCGGTTTCTCCGTTACTCCAGTTTATCTGAAAAGGAGCCAGTCCTCCCACTATGGAAACTGTAACACTTCCGTTCTGGCTTTGGGCGCCGGTTGCAGGCTGATAATCGGATATAAAAATTTGAATTTTATCGTGACGCATGGGTTCAAAAAATCCGCGCATATTCACAATGGCATATAGAGCACAATCAAAATGCCCTAATGTGGAATCGACCACTTCGGCATATACCTGTTGGGCACCGGCCTGCGTCATATAATTAAAGGCTACTTCTGAGTTCTGATAGGCAACCTGTTCATCGCCCATGCAATACAGAAACTTCACAGGAACCTCAGGTACCCATTTATATACATCATTTTCTTTTAAGCGAATCCGCATAGGATGGAGCGTGTCCACTATAAAACTATCCAGTACGGCGGGCTGAAGAATGAGCTTAGGGGGATTAGCTCCCATTTGGTTCATTTGAAAGTCAATCTGAGAGGATGAATACAATCCGCTGATCCAATCGGGCAAGAGCACATCGTAGGGACTGATGATGCCATCCGAAAGGTTGGGATAAAGATTGTATACTTCTCTGTAAGTCATAATAATCATGGGTAAATACGCCGGATTTGAATAAGGTACATCACTCAGGATTAACTCTGTCATCACATCATACAAACTATATGGACCCGACATGGGAGCCGAGGCCGTCACATTAAATTCCTGTGATAAATTTTCGTGAATGTATTGGTGGGCCGCCATGGTGGCATGTCCGCCCTGACTGTATCCCGTAAGAAAAACCTGTCCGTTCAGTTCAGCATCCATGAGGTCACAAAGTTCGCGTGCAGCCCTTAGCATATCCACCACGGCAGTAGCTTCAGATTGCGCATGGATGTAAGGATGAATTCCGGGTGATACACCCAGTCCCAGATAGTCGGGCATTACTCCCACATATCCATCTGCAGCCATGGCCACAGCAATTATATATTCACCCAGTAAATAAGAAGGCGCATCTGTTTTTTTCAGTATGGTGCCATGCTGATACGAGATAATAGGAGAAGCGCAGGACTTGTTCACGGGAATAGTAACCAGACCGGAGGCAATGGTAGGTGTGACCCCGTCGTAACTCACGGTATTATACACCACGCTGTAAATTTTTACCCCAAATTGTTGGGGCAGAATAATGGACGGAAGCCCGTTCGCCGTGTAAAAGCTGTCAACCTGCTGAGGGGAAAGCTCGTAATGAAAGGTGAAAGACTCCAACACCTGGCTTTTGGCCGAGAAGGAAAATAAAAGAAAAAGGAGTGCAAAGATTCGGGGCATTTTTAACATAAATAATAAGATTGATTGTTTCAAATATAATAGATTTAGTTTCATTTGTCACTTTGCAAAAAATCTACATGCAAAATGTCTGAATTAATCACATTGACAGGTAAAAATAGCCGGTACCGGTTTTCACCAAACCATACCCTGAATGCTATGGGCCGTTTCGGTACCACTTTTTTGGGTACTGATGTTCAAACATCAGAACCCGTGGTAATCAAATTGTTTAACGCGAAACGTGCAGGGGCAACAGGAGAATTTCGTTTCAAAGCAGAAGCCTTATATGTTTTCAACAGAAATGATATTCAGGATTCTCTCGATTTTATCACAGAAAAAAGAGGAACTTTCATTGTTAAAAAATACATACCGGGTAAATCGCTCAAAGAAACTAATCTGAAAGCGGTTGAATTGAAAGATTTAAAACAAGCCCTTTTTCAGATTTTGGAAACTCTTGAATATTTGCATTCCAGAGGCATTATTCACGGTGACATAAAACCGTCTAATATTATCTGGCCCAATACTTCGGGAAATATGCCGGAGAGGCCTGTTTTAATCGATTTTGGATTAGCCCGTTGGGATAAACTGACCTATCCCGATTCCTTGTACAGTTTTATTTATGGGGCTCCCGAGCAGGTTTTGGGTATGACGGAATGTATTGGTCCACAGACCGATTTTTTTTCGCTTGGGGTGGTGGTATATGAAATTCTCACGGGAGAACCCATGTACGACTTTGAAGAACAGGAAGGTTTTCCTGTATTATTGGAGCAGGCTATGATTTCGATGCCTTTGCAGCCCCATTCCCGAATACCGGAAGATTGGTTTGCTTTTCTCTCCTATTTGTGTGCAAAACCCCGGTTTAAAAAGCCGCCCGCAAAATATTCAAATGCTGAGCGAACTGCCATTATGCTGGAGTCTATCAAAATGAGACCAGAAAAGGCATCGGATGTGAAAACAATACTGATGAATCTGAGCACAGAAAACAGAAAAAAATCAATATGGAAATTTTGGGAATGAGAAAAGTATCAGCGGTTGTTTTTGATATGGATGGCGTGCTGATAGACAGTGAACCGCTTTGGCGAAAAGCCGAAATAAAAGTCCTTGGTAATTATGGAATCCTGCTGACGGAAGATGATTGCAAACGTTTGATGGGTTTACGTACGGATGAGGTCGTAAAACAAATTTTAAAAGATTTTGATGCCGATTATTCGGTTGAAAAAATTACCCGTGAAGTGCTTGATGCGGTTTGTGTACTGATTATGGAAGATGGCAAAACGGTGGATGGAATGTTTGATATAGTAAAAACACTTTCAGATAAAAATATACCCTTGGCAGTGGCAACTTCATCGCCTATGCAGGTGGTGAATACGGTTCTTGAGAAAACAGGATTGAAATCGTATTTCAATACTGTAGTTTCTGCAGAAAAATTCCCTTATGGAAAACCGCACCCTGAGGTGTATCTGCAAGCCTGCCGTTTGTTGGGATTTTCGCCTACAGAATGCGTTGCGGTAGAGGATTCTGTGAACGGAGTTATATCAGCCCGGGCTTCGCGGATGCAGGTGATTGCTATGCCCGATATTGAATCGAAGGAAAATAAAGCATTTGGCGCATCAGATGTTGTGGTGAGCAATGTGGAAGAGCTGAAAACGGTTTTATTCCGCCTTGTTTTTTGAGCATTTACGGCACAGTCCTTTTACCAGAAAAACGGATTCATCCTGTACAAAACCTTCAGGCAGTTTGATTGCCGGAATCAGAATATCGTCGAGGCAGGTGGTTTTACTGCATTGCATACAAAAAAAGTGAACATGGGTATGAGAATGGGCTCCCGAATGTTCATGGTGCTCATGGTTACAATAGGCAAATCGCTGTATACCTGATTCATCCGGCACTTTATGAATCAGTCCGTTTTCTAAAAATGAAGTTAAAGTGCGGTACAAAGTAACCCGGTCAAAATCATCAATAAGTAATTTTTCTATTTCGGCATGGGTCAGGGCAGCCGCTTCGCGGATAAAGATATCCAGCACATGCACTCTGGCAGGTGTTATCCGGAGTTTTTTGTTTTTAAGTACTTCCGCAGCGTTACTCATACCCGCACAAAGGTATTCAACTTAATGATTATGCCCCGAAGAAAAATGAATCAAAAACATAAACAGCATACCGGCTGTAACCCATAGCAGCATTTTACCGACAGAAGTCGTTCTGTATTCATGAACCAATCCGCTAACAAAAGTGTAAGATAGGCTTCCCACGACAATGGGCACCACATATTCACGGTTAATGTGTAAATCCGTAATAAACAAGAGCATTCCCGAGAAAAATAGAGAAGAGCTCAACAGGACAAGCAGCAGTGATTTTATTCTGTTTAGTCCGGAAAAATGAAGGATTCCGAAGTTACCGGCTTTGTGGGGTATTTCATGGAGTAGAATAGCAGGCAACAGCATCCATTCAGAACCGGGCTGGGTTATACACACCGAAACCAGCAAGAGGGATGTGGCCATATTATGGATTGCATCGCCCAGCAAAAGGGCGGCAACAGATGGCGTTGTGTTTTTATTTCTGTTGATAATAAAAGAAGGTAAATACCAAACCAAAAAGGCGGGAACTGCCCAAACCAGAAAATTTAAGATATCTGTATGTGTAGAAAAATGTTCGGGTAAAAGATGAAACATAACGGTTCCGGCCAGCGTACCCAATGCAAATAAAAGTCCCGGAACCTTTATTTTATTTAGCGTTTTCTCATCAAACAAAAAAAAGATAAGACCGGAAAAGCCGGTTAGGAACAGGATACTCAATATGATTATAGGCGAGTTCAATTTACAGCAAAGGTGCATAAAATGCAATTGAGTTGCAATTGGCTGTGGCTAGAATTTATACATATCGGGTTAAAATGTTAATATTTAATATTCTTAGCCTTTAACATTATTTTGCATATGCTCATTTTTTTATTCATTTTTGACCCTTAGTAATCAAGAACACCGCACCTCTAACATGTCAGAGTCTGTTTCCTTTACGAGCTTCAATTCTTCAATCGGAATCTTGTTAAAGAATTCGTTAAAGTTTATACTTTGTTTATGTTTCTCATTGATTTTGTGTAAAAACATCTATGCCCAACAAATAATAGAAGCGCCTCCGACTCGTGGTGAAGTGGAAATTGAAATCTGGAAATTAACAGAACAATTACAGTTGCTTGAAAATAAATTCATAGATAAAACTATCCCTTTTCAGTCAAACTCGAATATTAAGAATAAAGCTCGCGAAGAAGTGAAGTTATCTGAATATGAATATACCCGAAATAAATCTGAAATTCTGTCACAAATAACTTATTGGGAAAATATTTTAATTTCAATTAAAGCTGCTGAGGACATGGGGATAACGGTCCCGGTTGAAAGAAAAGAGGAGATTTTTCATGACATGTACATGAATCCTGACAAAAAAAAGAATAAACTTATTGTGAAAAGAATTGATTTTGATGCTCTTCCCGTTGAAAAACGAAACAAAATTTTGGAAAGGCCGGATCTTTATGAAATTGTAAATTGAAGATGAGGCAATTATTACTTTTCATATTGTTGTTTTGTATTTTTCCTATTTTCGGATTGGGACAATGCGCTTTTAATAATGCTTTTTACACGACAAACAATCCTCCTTGCCCAGGTAGCGCCACTACATTTTGTGTTTACGGGGGAGAGTATGTCACAGTTCCTGTGGTGGCTGGGAATACATATACATTTTCAACCTGTGGAAGTACAACCTTTGATTCTCAGATTACTCTATACAATGCTGCAGGAAACACGGTATTAGGGTATAGTGACGACTTTTGTGGTCTTCAGTCTCAGGTTACATGGGTCGCAACCTATACAGGAAATGTTCAAGTTTTGATAGATCAATTTCCTTGTGTTTCGAATTCTACCTGTATGAATTTGACGGTTACCTGTGCAGCTCCTCCTCCTCCGGGAAGTATGATAAATGGAACCATAAATGCGTGTAGTGGAAATTTTTTCGACAGTGGAGGAAATGGTAGTGATTACGGTAATAATCAAAATTTGGTTTATACGATATGTCCTTCAACTCCTGGTGCAAGGGTTCAAGTAAATTTTTCAGCTTTCAATATTGAAAATGGGTGGGATTTTCTCACTATATATAATGGTCCCAATACCTCTTCTCCTACGTTGGGAACTTATTCAGGAACCAATTCGCCGGGAATGGTTCAGGCAACACCGGCAAATCCTTCAGGCTGTCTTACGTTTCAGTTTACTTCAGATGGAAGTGTTACAGCACCTGGTTGGGCGGCTACCATTAGTTGTATTCAGCCTTGTCAAACTATAACAAGTAATTGGGTTAGTTCAAGTCCAGCTCCACAAGGGGATGGGGTAATCCGAATTTGTCAGGGGCAGACCGTTAATTTTGTAGGTTCTGGAACTTTCTCAAATAGCGGAACAGGGGCAACTTACACTTGGAATTTTGGCAATGGAGCAACGGCAACCGGAACGAATGTTAGTTATACATTCAATCAACCGGGGGGGTATGTTGTAAATTTAAATATTACAGACCCTAATGGTTGTCAGAATGCGAATTTTATAAATAGAGTGGTTCAGGTATCCACCACACCTGTTATAAATACTACAGCAAATCCTAATCCAATATGTGCGGGGCAATCAACTACACTTAACGCTACTGTATCGCCAACTCCATTTGTTCAAAATTGTACACCTCCTGTAAGTGGTACAGTTTTTCTTCCCGATGGGACAGGAGCTTCGTATCAAAGTCCGATATCCGTAAATTGCTATGCATCCAGTCAGACGATAACTTCTGCATCTCAAATCCAGAACATATGCTTAAATATGGAACATTCCTATTTAGGCGACTTAAATATTGCATTAATTTGTCCGAATGGTCAGAGTATAAATTTGGTGGACTATGTAACTATGCCCGATGTTAATTATATTTTGGGCAATCCGGTTGCAACAGGACTTCCTATTGACGATAATAGTGGTAATACAACCCCTGGAACAGGCCTTACCTATTGTTTTTCACCAACTGCAACCAATGGCTTCATATACAACGCTGCTAATACCACATTTCTTCCCGTTTATACAGATCCAACAGGCAATGTAAGCTTCAATGTTACTCAGGTTAATCCTGGAACTTATCAGGCAAACGGGAATTGGAACAATTTGATTGGGTGTCCATTAAATGGGAATTGGACGATTCAAATAACAGATAATTTAGCACTGGATAATGGATATATTTTTTCTTGGGATTTGAATTTTGCACCATCCACTCTTCCTGCCAATACTTCATTTACACCAACAATTGTCTCACAAGGATGGCTACCTGCCACCGGACTAACTAGTATTAATGGTACACAAGCGACTGTTTCTCCCACAGCTCCCGGAAATCCATGTTATACTTATTCTGTAACAGATAATTTTGGGTGTACCTATACGCAACAACAATGTTTTACGGTTAATCCAGGGGTAATTCCCACATTTGCTGCAGTTGGTCCTTATTGCGCAGGGGCAACAATACCGGCATTGCCCACAACCTCCCAGAACGGCATAACAGGAACCTGGTCACCTGCAATCAACAATACGGCTACAACCACCTATACGTTTACCCCGACACCAGGTTTATGTGCTACAACAACAACGTTAACAGTCAATATCATTAATGGTATTGTTTCAATGACTTGTCCTCCAGGACAAAGCCTACAATGTAGTAGTGGAATTCCAGCTCCTTATGCTTCATTTGCGGCATTTACGGCAGCTGGCGGTTCAGCATCGGCAACGAATTCCACTCTTCTGCCGGCAACATTTGAATTGTTTTCTCAAGTTTCCAATAATCAGACTTGTCCCGAAGTCATAACCCGTACATATCGAATACAAGATAATTGTGGGAATTTCGCTACATGCCAACAAGTCATAACCATCAACGACAATGTCGCCCCCACGTTTGCTGCGCCTCCCGCGGATATCACGGTAGCCTGTATCGGTTCGGTACCGGTGATGACCAGCCTGACGTGGACGGACAACTGCGACGGCACGGGCAGCGTGACGGGC
>JAKRSD010000009.1 GCA_022402535.1 Flavobacteriales bacterium
TGGTAGAAAATATGTTCCCCAATAAAATAAAAGCCCCAGAGGGGCGACATAAAATAATTTATGCAGCCCGGCAGCACTTAGCCGAAGAATTAAATTCCGCAATTAAAATATATGCCGCTCCTTCGGAGCTTTAATAAATTGAATACAATCGAATCTAGTAATATACCGCTCCTACGGAGCTTGTCATATTTTATAATTATCCGTAAAACCCGCACTTTCTGATTACTCCTTACAGACAAAAGAAACATTTACAAAGTTGGTATCCAATGCAAAGCCCCAGCGGGGCGGCATATTGGTAGAAAATATGTTCCCCAATAAAATAAAAGCCCCAGAGGGGCGACATAAAATGGTTTATGCACCCCAGCAGCACTTAGCTACGGAATTAGATTCCGCAATTAAAATATATGCCGCTCCTTCGGAGCTTATGTACATTCCACATTCAAATTATAGAAATTGAATCCCAATAGTCCTTTCTGCTTCGCAAAACGGCAAGATTATTACATGATCTTGATAAGGAGGGGGGATTCGAGTCTAAAGCCCGTTTTGCTTCGCAAAACTGCAAGATTATTACATGATCTTGATAAGGGGGGATACGAGCCAAAAGCCCGTCTTGCTTCGCAAAACTGCTTTTTTATTGGATTTTCCGGTCTCAAACAAGTTTGGCCCGGAAAATCCAATAAAAAAGCCCACCAGCAAGCTGGTGGGCTTTTCACTCGTCGGGGTGGCAAGATTCGAACTTGCGACCTCCTGCTCCCAAAGCAGGCGCGATAACCGGGCTACGCTACACCCCGAAAGGTATCATTAGGTTCTGTACTTTCATACGCATCCGGTTCCCGGAACCGAAAAACCCTGGCGGTGAGAGCGAGATTCGAACTCGCGGTACAGTTTCCCGTACGGCAGTTTAGCAAACTACTGGTTTCAGCCACTCACCCATCTCACCAACACCTGTTCAATGAACGGGCTGCAAAAGTAAAAGGATTTCTTGAAAAAGAATCGGGTTAACGAAAAAAAATCTAACTTTTTTTCAGTTCCCCGTTTAGTCGGCTGATTTTCGGATATTGCGCCGTTTTTGCGATTGCTTATGATTACTATTGAGAAAAATCCGGTCAGTCTGTTACCTCAGACCGACCTCACCGCTCCCGTTTTCGGTAAAATTCATACAGACCACCTCTTTGTGGCCGAATACAAAAACGGAACATGGCACGAAGGAAAAATCATTCCCTTCCAACATTTATCCCTGAGTCCTTTTGCCTTGGCGCTACATTATGCCCAGTCGGTCTTTGAAGGTATGAAAGCCTTTAACACGGCGGATGGACGTACCTATGTTTTCAGACCCGAAGACCATCATACACGCCTAACCCGTTCCATGCAGCGCATGTGTATGCCCGAAATCCCCAAATCCTTGTTCTTAGAAGCGGTTTCTACTTTTGTACATCTGGAAAAAGAATGGATTCCTTCTGCTCAGGGCGGTGCATTATACCTGCGTCCGTTGGTGTTTGCCAGCGAAGCCCGTGTAGGAGTTAAAATTGCCGAAGAATATCTGTTTCTGATTATGGCCTGTCCTACCGTGCCCATGTACTCCAAACCCTTATCCGTAAAAGTGGAAACACAATATGCCCGGGCAGCCGAAGGCGGTACGGGAAATGCTAAATGTGCCGGTAACTATGGAGCCGCATTTTACCCCACCCATCTGGCCCAACAGGAAGGATTTGATCAGGTAATCTGGACCGATGCCAAAACCCATTCTTTCATTGAAGAAAGCGGAACCATGAATGTATTTGCCGTTATCAACGGGGTGCTCACCACGCCTCCGGTTTCGGGAACCATTCTGGAAGGTATTACCCGCGATACCATTTTATCCATTGCCAAACGCATGAATATTCCTACCGAGGAACGAAAAATATCTGTGGAAGAACTGGAAAGCGGCTTTAAAAACGGCAGTATTACCGAAATTTTCGGAACGGGAACGGCTGCCGCGGTAATTCCTATCCAAAAAGTGTCTATTGACGGAAGAACGTATAGTCCTGAGGGCGAGTATTCCATCATGAACCAATTAGGCAGCACACTTCAATCTATCCGCAGCGGCACCCTGGAAGATACCCAGCATTGGATGGTTTTCGTGGACTAATTTCCCGTTAAAAGGAAACGCCGGTCCAAAGGGCGAAAGCCCTACGCTGACTTTCGGAAGCATCTGTTTTTTTGGCAACCCGCACCGTATTGAAATACGAGTTGCCGTCGGCCATCAACAGAAAGGTTTTCTCCTGCCCCATTCTTTTCAGCTGTATTTCAATTTCTTTTGGCATTTCGGAGGTTTTCATGTCGGGAGCTTCCCCCTGAACAAGAAGTACTTCATCCTGCAAAGCGAAGCCGGCTTCATACGCAGGAGAACCTGTAGCTATTTGGGCAACATAATATCGTTCATTCTCTACCCTGAGCGTAAACCCAAAATCTGCCGCTAAAACGGAGGTATTTTTCTCTTCCCGGATTTCCAATCCCACATGTTCCACAAGGGGTTTTAACCATTGTCCGTAGTCGGTGGTTCCTTCCACAAAATCAGAAAAATAATCATCCATTGCACATCCCGATACTTCTTCTATCATACGTTTGTAATCATTGCGGGTATAGCCTTTTTCCAGATTACCAAACTCTTCATTCAATTTGCGGATTACATCATCCATAGACTGTTGGTCTGAGGTATTCCGGCGGATTTTCAAATCGGCCATCCAGGCACATAAAGCTCCCTCATTATAAATATTCACGCGCCTTCCGGGCACTCCGGGTTTATATCCGTCAATCCAGGTATCCAAAGAACTGTCGGAAACGGAATACACATTTCGGCCTTCGTTGTGATAATAACGGGTAAGCCATTCTTCCAAAATTCCGGCAAAAAATTCCCAATCGAACACACCGCTACGGATGCAGAATAAATCGCCATAATATGTGGTTACTCCTTCGTAAATATACCCCAGTCTTGAGTAGTTTTCTTTGCTATAATCATAAGGCAGCATATCGGCAGGGCGAATACTTTTCACGTTCCAGACATGAAACAACTCGTGCGAAAAAACGCCCAAATATTCCATGTACAGCTCGGGGTCCATGAATTTATCGGAAGGCCCAAGAGTGAGCACGGTTGAAGCGCGGTGTTCCACCCCATGATAGGCAGCATAGGGCAAAATATGGCAAAGCACATGGTAGGTATCTACCGGAAAACTGCCCATGGTTTTTAACTGTACGGCAATAATCTGCTGCATGTGGGGCTGAATGATTTCCAAATCGGGATTTCCGCCTCGGAACCAAAAATGAAAATTGATACCGGATTGTTTGAATTGCAGATGCGTAAACGAATCGGCCGCGATAATGGGTGAATCTGCCAATTCATGAAAATCGGATGTTTGAAAAACACCCCTTTCGACCGATATAAGCGACGTGGCAAACTGATAATCATCAGGCACATTTAACCGCAATTCGCAAGGTTCATGCAACGAACCGGGTTTATACAAAAGACAATTTACGGGATTAATGTAAAGGCAGGATTCATCAACCCAGGTGGAACCGGCGTTTAATATGCCGGCGTAAAAACGATAACGGATTATACAGGATTTACAATCCGAAAAAATCTTCCATACATGGGAAGCTGTTTTTTCCCATTTCAGGGAATTTCCCTCCGCATCCAGCACCTGAAAACCGGAAACATATTGGGCAAAGTCGGCTTTTTCGTAACGGCCGGGTCTCCATACGGGAAGCCACACTTCTCTGGGTTCATTGTCATGAAAATGCACTTCCGTTTCCACTTGAATCTGACGGGATGCCGGATGGGTGTATGTAATCTTGTATTTCATCTGTATTCAAAAAAAAAGCCCCGATAAACGGGGCTTGAAAATAATCAATGAATGTTAGTATGCAATGGTAATGGTACCGTTCTTTTCTAATTCGCCGGAGCGGAAAGTGTAGAAATACACACCGGCCGTGAGTCTTCCTCCTCCCTGTTGATATCCCTTGAACGGTTCTGTTCCTTTTTCTTGTCTGAAAACACGCAGTCCCCAACGGTTGAATATCAAAATTTCGTATTCATCGCACTCGGTCACCAATTGGTCAATGTCAATTTCATCATTCACATTATCACCGTTTGGCGTAAGAATATTAGGAATATCCAAAGACGTTAAAGGCACGGAAGCTACCACTTCAACTGATGCTGTTACTGTATCGGAACACCCCTCTGCATTAGAAACAATTAAAGTAACATCAAATGTTCCTGAATTGGCATATTCATACATGAAACTCGAATCTGCCGCGGTGTTTCCATCTCCAAGATCCCACAACCATGAGTTTACGCCATTTCCATTCATAGTTGAAACAAAAAATACATTTTGTAGACATTGAGGGAAAGGATTAAATGCTGCCATCGGTAATATACTTGCAGTAACTGAAGCCTGAGTGGTATCCAAACAGCCATTACTAGATGTTGAAATTAATGTAACCGTATAAACTCCAGGTGACGGGTATGTGTTTGAAGGATTTTCATCCGTAGAAGTCTGTCCATCACCGAAATTCCAGGAATAATTTACCGTGGTTCCCGGATCGGGCGTTCCGTTCCATTGTAAATCGTTGGCAAATGGAATATTGAGCCCGATACAATTATCATTAAATGTAAATCCGGATATCGGATTGGGTTTTAAATCCACAGAAAACGAAGCCGTATCGGCACATCCGTTGGATGTGGTACCTACCACAAAACCGGTAACGGTTGTCGAAGGAGAAACTGAGAACGATTGAAGCACATTCTGTCCGGTGCCTACAGGCTGACCATTGTAAAACCAAGTGTATTGATCCATGGTAGAAGGTGCGGTTACCTGTCCTTCTGAAGCCATGGGTACAATCGTTCCACAAAAAGTGGACGGACCGGTATATGAAACATCCGGTTTGGGATGAACAGTAACACTTGTCTGAGCCGTATCTCTACAGTTTCCTAATCCGGTAGTAATTAGCGATACCGTATATGTACCAGGTCCTGCAAATTGATGCGTTGCAGTGGCTGAAGTACCAGACTGATCAACACTTCCGTTTGAGGTAAAATCCCAACCATACGTTAATGTGCCTGCCGGTTGGGAGGCCGCCGCGTCAAACGTGAACGGTTCACCGCAATTGGATGTGGGCTGAGCCGTAAAAGAAGCTGTGGGATTTTCTAACACGGTAACCGGTTTCGTGATGGTATCAAAACATCCTTGCGCCGTGGTTACCAATAACGTAACCGGATATGTTCCCTGAGTGGGAAATGTTACAGACTGGGTAGGTAAAATCCCTGTGAAGTCGGGCTGTAAATCGCCATTTATATCCCATGCATAACCGGCTATTACTCCCGGAGGTGCCACCGTTGATACTCCGGCATTGAGCACGGTGGTTAACGAACAGACCGAATCTGTGAATGTAAAATTCACGTTAGGCGCCGGCGAAACATTAATCGTAACAGATGAAGGGGCACCACAGGGCGGCGGCGTGGTATACGTAATTTGATGCGAACCCGGACCGGCAACCTGAGGGTTGAAAATCCCGTTAACAGGGTCAATAATTCCAGGACCTGACCAGGTTCCACCCGCCACATCAGCTGAAAGCGCAAAGGGAATTCCATTGGAACAAATGGGTGTAGGCAGCGCACTGATAACCGGAGGAACCGGAGGAATGTAATCGTAGAACATGGAATCCACCGTAACGCAACCGAACGAGTTGGTGGCTGTGAGATAGAACCACGTATCCTGTTGTGGATTGATATTTTGGGGTAACACGGCACTCCCACCCGTAGGGATAGGAAACGCTACCGCAGGATTTGATGACCATGCATATGTTGTAGTAGATAAAATATTGGCTACAGGAAAATTAGGCGGTGAGGGCACTGTATAAATAGAAGCAGACTGAGGTGTACATGAGTTATCATTGATAGTCGAGCTGATATTTCCAGAATTATAGGTAATGGAAGAAGGTCCGCAAACTGAGTTGCCCGTAAACGTGATGGTGGCATTTGTTAAAGTACCCACATCTGCACCGATACAGTCATAAATTTGTACTCTCCACCCTCCTTGTGTGGCATCACAGCCAAAAATGGGAGACCAGTTATTGTTATTCGTATTAAAATTGTTGGGAGTTCCCTGACCATAAATTCCATAGGTACCGGTAAGAGGAGTTGGTGCCCCACAAACGGTAAGTAAGTTGGTATTATTGGTGGAAAAACAAAGATTATTAACATTGTCTCCACCATTGCAACAACATCCGTTAGCTGAATTAATAAATTCAGGGTGCGGCGCCAGGGGTATTGTAGGACTTCCACAACTTGGCGGTCCAACAAGATAAAAGCCCAAATCGGAAACATATGTATGTGGAGCCGTAAAACAAACGGTTACTGTCGTAGTCGGACCAATAATGAACGGGTCTGCAGGCGGATTATAGTAAGACAAATAATCATCCGTAGTTAAAGAACCGGTAAGGTCAAAAGCAGAACAGCCGGCTGCTACAGGATTGATTGTAACTGTATTTTGTTTATTCCAAACCCATGCCCTGAAACAACCCACGTTGTTCCCATTTCCATCCGTGATGACCACACGGTATCCGCCCGTGGTTAACCCCGATATGGTTGATGTAGGCACATTAATATCAACCGATAATGGATTCCAGCTATTCGTACCTGCGTTATAGGTAAACCAGGCAAATGTCCATCCGGCTACCCCACCGGTGGGTGTTGCCGTAAGACTGGGCGAAACCACCTGACCGGCAGCATTGGGATTACAGAAAATAAAAATTGGATCGTTCACGGCACCGTTAGTGTACACCGTGGATTGAACAATTGTTGCACCTGGTGAGGTCAACTGGCTATATCCTGCCAAGGTAATAACCATTGCAAAAAGCAAAGAAGAAAGCTTTTTCATATTTACTTTTTGTTAATAATTAATGCATTACAATCAGAAAAGGTCTTTTTTCTGAATATGTATGAAGAAGCGTTAAGTTCACACAGGACTTCTTTAAGTATTTTATGTTCCAAATCAGATTCCTGTACTTTTAATATCGCCTGAGCCGGCTTTTCGGCAGGATGGGACAACACATTAAATGAGATCACTCCTGAAATAGAACTGATTCGGTTTACGAAGGGCTTAACGGTTGATGCCTCTCTTGGAAAATCATATAGTTTCAACGCAAAAGAGCCCACATTTTCTCCCTTTTTGATTTCCGTAATTTCTACTTTAGAAATTTTTTGTGCATTTGAATTTACAAGAGAAAATATCAAAAAAACAAAAATCAGATTCACCCTTTTTAAAATAAATCCAGGTGATTGTAAACACAATTTTTCCTTTCGGAATAAAAGGGTAGAGTTTCCCATTTTGAGTAAGAGTTTAATTATGAAATGTTAAGATTGGGTTCAAAAATATATTAATAAAGAAAAAAAAACAAACTTAAATTAATAAAATATCTTTGCCGAATGGGACTTCAGGAAGAAATACACAAGCGGAAAACATTTGCCATCATCAGTCACCCCGATGCTGGAAAAACCACCCTGACTGAAAAACTGCTCCTTTTTGGCGGGGCCATCCAAACTGCCGGTGCAGTTAAAAACAACAAAATCAAAAAAACAGCCACCTCCGATTTTATGGAGATTGAAAAGCAGAGAGGCATTTCTGTGGCCACCTCGGTGATGGCTTTTGAATACGGAGGAATGAAAATCAACCTGTTGGACACGCCCGGTCACAAGGACTTTGCTGAAGATACATACCGGACACTAACCGCCGTGGACAGTGTAATTCTGGTAATTGATGCCGCAAACGGAGTGGAAGCCCAAACCGAAAGGTTGATGGAAGTATGCCGTATGCGGAACACACCGGTAATCATATTCATCAATAAAATGGATCGCGAAGGACAGGACCCATTTGATTTGCTGGATGAACTGGAAAGTAAACTGAACATCAAAGTGCGTCCTCTTGCCTGGCCTATCGGCATCGGACAAAAATTTCAGGGTGTATACAGCATGTACGAAAAAAGCCTGAACCTGTTCAAAGCCAATAAAACCAAAATTGAAAAAGACATCATAGAAATCTCCGGCCTGGATGATTCCCTTTTGGACAAAACCATAGGCGAAAGTGCCGCGACCAAACTTCGCGAAGATGTGGATCTTATTGAAGGGGTGTATGATGAATTTGATGTAAAAAAATACCTCTCGGGCGAAATTGCGCCCGTATTTTTCGGTTCGGCACTAAACAACTTCGGGGTGCAGGAATTACTGGATGCCTTTATTAAAATTGCGCCCTCGCCCATAGAACGGCACACCGATATGCGCGAAGTAAAACCCGAAGAGCCTAAGTTTACGGGGTTTGTGTTTAAAATTCACGCCAACCTTGACCCGCGTCACCGGGATCGCATTGCCTTTTTACGCATCTGCTCCGGAAAATTTGAACGTAACAAATTTTACCGGCATGTTCGGCTCAATCAGGACGTGCGTTTCAGCAATCCGACCAGCTTTATGGCATCAGACAAAAACGTAATTGACGAAGCCTGGCCAGGCGATGTAGTCGGCTTATACGACAGCGGTACGTTTAAAATCGGAGACACCCTTACGGAAGGGGAAAAAATGATGTTTCAGGGAATTCCGAGTTTTTCGCCCGAAATTTTCCGCGAACTCATCAACATGGATCCCATGAAAAGCAAGCAGCTAGAAAAAGGAATCATGCAGCTCACCGATGAAGGGGTAGCACAATTATTTTTGATGCAGCCCGGAAACCGTAAAGTGGTAGGAACCGTAGGCGAGCTTCAATTTGAAGTAATACAATATCGATTGGAACACGAATACGGAGCCAAGTGTAGATTTGACTCAATGGCTTTCTATAAAGCGCTGTGGCTAACCACCGATAATGAAACAAAATTAAATGAATTCATTCGGGCAAAACAGGGGCAGATTGCATATGACAAAGACAATAACCCTGTATTTTTAGCGCCTTCGGCCTGGATGCTGAATATGGCCAAAAGTGATTACCCCGAAATTACATTCCACGCCACTTCGGAATTTAAGCTTGCCGTGAAAGCCGGTTAGAAACCCCTTCGGCTACACGAATGGAATATAAACCCATTTCGCTGCCTTTCCCTTTCAAACGGATGGCACTTACAAATTCCGCCTCGTAGTAGGGCAACAGATTCAGCTTGCGGATGACATATTCGCTCACCAGAAACTTTTTTCCTAAAGGATGGCATTGACTTAATATGCGTTCGCTGGTATTCACCACATCGCCATGAAATACGATTTCACTTTTAATCTGTCCTACTTCGGCCGTAATCACATTTCCGCCGTGTAACCCGGCTTTAAAATCCGGACGGATTCCATAATTGTTTTCATACTGATGCCTGAGGCGTGTTATATTTTTTTCAATGTCGAAAAAACAGCGCACACAGTTATTCTTTTTTATCCCATCCTTCATGCTCCAGGTTACCACCACTTCATCACCCACATACTGGTAAATTTCGCCCTTTGAATCCTCTATGGCAGAAGATATGTCTTTGAAAAAATCACTGAGCAAAAGGTGATACTTATGCGGACCCAGTTTTTCTGCCAATGCCGTGGATGAATTGATGTCGATAAACATAAATATCCGTTCTTCATTATGCGGCCTGAAATATTTACCCAGCATATAATTACGCAAAACACGCGGACCTAGAATGCGGGAAGCTAATTTTACAAAGTTGAATAAGAAGCTGAGCAAAAAGGCCAGAATCAAAAAACGAAATATATTTTCCGGCGTGCTGAATACAAATTCAATTTTATCTGCATATACTTCTGCCGAAGGCTTTCGCGAAAGTAAAATGGCATAGATAACTGCCGAAAACCCGATGGACGCCAAAAATAAAAATACCAGAATAAGCGTACGGGCAAAAATGCTGAACGGGAAGGTAATTTTCTTTTCCACGGCCGTTTCATAAGGCTTTTCAAAAAAACGCAAGAGCAGCCCCATAATGGTACCCGCAATCAAACCCGTAACCAAAGAATATTCCTGAAAACCCCAAACCGTAAAGGTTACCGATAATGAAAACAACAAGCCGATAGCCAGCAGTTGCCAAAGAATTTTCACGACTTTTTTAGACCGTTTGAGTGTTTTTTTCCGGATTCGGGTTGTTATACTTTCGGGAGTCGCATTTTCTCGAAGGATATAAAATTTTTCAATGTTATTATCCTTCAGCAGGGTGTAGTTTTTATAAGCGTAATTAGTGTAAAATACGGTTTCTTTGAGGTAATTCACCTGCACTTCGTACCACTCCTGATCTGAATGAAATTTATTCATGAATATTTCCCATTCACGCCGTAGTTTTTCCCCCCTTAGAATAAACGAAACTTTACCCACACTGAGCCGGTCGGCATCCAATAAGCACGCTTCTTCAATGTTTTCGGGTTCATGTTTATATCGGGTGGCATCTATCAGACTGCATATTCTTTGAATTTTATGTTCATCATAACCGATAGCACTTAAATATGAACGGGCAATTTCTTTACTTTCATCTTCGTGTCCTATGTACTTTTTAGTGTACCCCGTATCATGAAACCAGGCTGCAATTTTCAGTAATTCGATGGTTTCGGCATCTAATCCCTCCCCTACTCCGATTTCTTCCACGGCAGAAACTACCTGTTTGGTATGTTCCACATCATGGTAATATAATTCAGGTGCCAGATTTTCAGTCAGAAAACGTTCTACGTATTCTTTAATTTTTAGGTATTCTGAGCTTTCAGCCACTTTTTAATCTTATTTTAAAGGGATAATGAGTATTGTTGTTTATTCGGCATGGGGTTTATGATAAATGGTAAACACGGTACATCCGTTTACTGTTTTTGAAAAAAGCAGTTTTCCAAAGTTAAAACTTTCCTTTTCAAACCTATGATTCGTGATTAAATATTCTACTTCGTGATAGGGCACCTGCCTTAATTTCGCTTTATCCGAATCGTGCAGATTCCAAAAATTATAAATACCCGGAGTATGCACATAGCCGATGTGTAAGGGTTCATGCTTATATAGTTCCAACAAATACGAATTGGCTTGTTTGTAAGATAAACCCCAGTAATCCTGTTCCATGTTTCCACAGGCATAAGAACGAAAAACCGGATTGAAATACAGATAAGTATATTCTTTATTTTTTGATGACCATAATACAAACTCGGCAATCTGCAAAGCAGCCAGAAACAGTAAAAAAAACACAACGTTTTTTTTGTAATTGACAATTTCTAGTAAATGATATACGCCATAAACCACCAACAGAATCATACCGGGATATATAAAAAACACATGGCGCCATTCGTCATAAACCACGGATTTCAACATAATCACCGCAAGAACTGGAATCAACACAAAGGCCATTAATACAACCACATGCAAGGCGGGCTCCGTCTTGCGTTTCCAAAGCATTACAACGCCAATTACCATACCCGAGAAAACACCGATTAACCACAACGGAGGCACGGTGATTATAACCCAAAAAGGGATATAATACCAGGGCAAATCAGCCGCCTGGTAAAATGAACCCATAAATAACACCGGATTATCCCAGGGAAAACGGCTCATAAAACGCCAAGCTTCTACAAAATGAAACATCGGTTTATGCCAAAGAACCGGCCAAAATAATACGGTGGCAAGCGTAGCCGTAATTCCAAAAGCAAACAGTATTCCTATCGCTTTTTTAATGTCTAATGACCGGTCTGCCGTTTTAAAGAGCCAAACCATACCCCAAATTAACAGGGTGTACACCGCAGGTATGCGAAGCGAAATCATCAAGGCGCAAGATCCGGCCGAAACAATCGCCCACAGATATCCCGGACGGTTTTTGAATGCGAATATTGACCATAAAAAAATACAGGCTGCCGCCAATACCGGAATGTCTTTGGTGTTAAAAGCCGCATGTGCCATGATTCGCGGGGTGCAAAACAAAACAACCCATGATAACAGGCCCGCCCACGATTTTCGGGTCAGTTCCAGGGCTGCAAAATACAATGCAAGCGCTCCGGCCAAAAAGAAAAACACGAGTACCGTTCGGCGTACTTTCACCTTTTCTGTAAACGAAAATGAATGGGTTTTTCTTGAAATCCATTCGGCCAGGGTTTCAAAGCTTCCGCCGTGATAACGGTTTTGGATGTGCAACAATTTATCAGACTCTCCGGTAGCATACGCATACGATTTTGCCCCTAAATTTTGCTGCCAGGGTTCATCCCAATGAATTCCGGTTTCGGCCTTCAGATAAAATAGCCATACCCCTGCCACGGAGAACAAAAGCAGAACTGACAAAATATGTATGTATTTATCCCCTTTCATGGTGCGATAGCACAAACATAATCCAACAACCTGCCTTCACAAACTTTTCAACTTCTTATTCGTTACTTTTACAGCCATTGCATTATGGAAAGTTACATTTTCACCGAATACAGGGAACCCGATAAAAAGCCTTTCGACAGGCTGTTTTCCATATTTATGGAGCTGCTCCTGATTTCATCGGGCGATGCGGATGAAGCATTGGACTGGCTCAGCGAATTGGATGAAAAATACTCCCTGACTGATTCGGCTTATACAATGGAAGATTTTATTGAAGAACTTAAATCAAAAGGGTATTTACAGAAAAACCCATCCGAAAAGGGCGGATATAAACCCACGCCCAAAACGGATTCAGTATTCCGCACCAAAGCGTTAAATGACTTGTTCGGTAAGCTGAAAAAAGGAAGTCCCGGAAATCATAAAACCCCTTTTTGGGGAAATAACAGTAATGAAAACGAAGGCGTAAGGCCTTATGAGTTTGGCGACTCTGCCGACCGGTTTGCCTTTACCGAAAGTCTGAAAAACGCTTGGATTAACAATGGTAATCTGAACACCGGATTATCGGCCCGTGATGTGGAAGTGTATGAACAAAATTACAGCACATCTGCCGCCACGGTACTCATGATTGATATTTCGCACAGTATGATTTTGTATGGCGAAGACCGGATTACTCCGGCCAAAAAAGTGGCGTTGGCACTGGCGGAATTCATCAAACGCAAATACCCGAAAGACTCCCTGGACTTTATCGTATTCGGAAATGAGGCCCGAAGAATTGAACTCAAAGATCTGCCTTATCTTCAGGTGGGTCCTTTTCATACCAATACGGTAGCGGGTCTCGAAGCCGCAGAAGATATTCTGCGCAAAAAGAAAACGGCCGACAAACGCATCATTATGATTACGGATGGCAAACCAACCTGCCTGAAAGAAGCCGACGGCAGTTATTACAAAAACTCCTTCGGATTGGATGAACGCATTTTAAATAAAACCCTTCACCTTGCGTTGGATTTAAGACGAAAAAAAATAAAAGTAACCACGTTTATGATTGCGTCTGACCCTTACCTTCAGGAGTTTGTACGTGATTTCACCGAATTGAACAAAGGAAAGGCGTACTACACCAGCCCCGACAATTTGGGTAAAATGATTTTTGAAGATTTTGAAAAAAATCGAAAAAAGAACCTGTAAAAGGCATCCTGTATCTTAAAATTATCTGTTGTTTTTCCGTTTATAAACTGAAACCATCCGTTCACAAAACAGATTTGGATTTAGTAAATCAACTTAACTAAGTTTGATAACATAATCAAACAAAGAAACACATGAAAAAAGTAGCAATTATGGCAGTCGCTTTTTTAAGCGTAGCCGCACTGAACGCAGGAAACGAACTTCCTAAAAACAACATCGTGGTTGAAACGCCTGTAGTAGCTTCCATGAAAGTATTAAATGATACCGGTTCTGAGGTAACCATTCATACCGGAACGGGCCATGTAACCCTTCAAAAAGGCGGAAGCACTTCATTTTCTTGCGAAGTGGGTAAAAAAGTATCGCTGAGCAACGGAAGCAAGCCTACCAAAACACTCTTTACAATTGAAGACAGCATGTGCGGAACTACCGTAAAACTTTCTAAATACATGTAGAAATTACACCCCTTAACTAGAAAAAGCCCTTTCCGAAAGAAAGGGCTTTTTTCGTTTTATAAATCGAAATCAACCGTTCACAAAAAATAATTGGTAACCAACTGACGAAATTTCATTTTTGATTGTTGGAATTAAAATAATTTAAATATGATAAAAAAAAGTAAATTCATAATAGGTCTTATTATTGTTTTTATAACTTTTACGGCTTTTAAAAACACTATAAAAAACAACGTTGAGCCTCCATTCAACTCGGTAACGATTGGAAGCCAGGTTTGGATGACTGAAAACCTGAATATAAACACTTTCAGGAACGGTGAAAAAATCCCGGAAGCCAAAACAGCTGCAGATTGGGCATTGGCTTCAAAAAACAAACAACCTGCCTGGTGTTATTATGATTTTAACCCGGCTAACGGTAGTAAATATGGTAAATTATATAACTTTTTTGCCGTTAATGACCCTAGAGGATTAGCCCCTGATGGCTGGCATGTTTCTACTAACGAAGATTGGCAAACCCTCACAGAACATTGTGGGGGCTGGTACAATGCAGGAAAAAAAATAAAGAGCAAAACAGGCTGGGAACGTGGAGAAGCGGGAACAAACGAAACCGGATTTAATGCATTACCAAGCGGTGTAATGTTAGGGTCAAATACAGCAGCTGATTGTAAATTTATGAGTTTAGGAATATTAGGATATTTTTGGTCATCCACTGCCACTGGAAATGGAATAAATGCTTGGAGTTGGAACGTTAATATGGGCGACGGGAATTTAAAAAAACGTTTTGATGAATATAATAACGGTTTAGCTGTTCGATGTGTTAAAGATTAAAAACGACCTGACAGAGTTAAACTTTTCCCACCACGGAGGTCTTTTTTCGTTTTATAAAACAAAACCAACCGTTCACAATAAACAGTTGGTTTCCCACTTTTGAAAAGCCACTTTTGAATCAGTTGAAGTTGTAAGCAATACAAACATGAAAAAACTATTACTCTTAATAGGCATACTGACGGTTATTACTGCAAATGCCCAAGTAAAAGATATTGAAAACCAGGAATATCCCACCATCGATGATTATTTGGGGAATACGTGGATGGCCAAAAACTTGGACGTTTCCAAATTTAAAAACGGAGACACGATAAGAGAATGTAAAACCTTCAATGAATGGCTGGATGCAAATCAAAAAGGAGAACCGGCCTGGTGTTACTATGAATTTAATGTAACTAAAGGGAAAAAATATGGCAAACTGTACAACTGGTATGCAGTGATAGATAATCGCGGAATAGCTCCGGAAGGATGGAAGTTACCGAACGAAACCGATGTAAAAAATCTGGCGCAGGAAAACAACCGGAATAAAACCTACAGCGGCAGTTTGGTTACTTTTCTTACTGAATCCGATACATGGGTATTGGATTGCGCAAAAGGTGGAAACGAGAGTGGTTTTAATGCTTTAGCTGCAGGACGAATTGTTTTTAACTCTTCCACTAAAAAATTTGCGTTTGAAGATGAAGGCTATGGCACTTCATGGTGGATGATAAATAGATTTCTTGCTAATTATGACCGTAAGTATCCTTCCCTATTCAATATTTACACGAAAGCCGCTGAATATAAAAGAGTATATAAAGCCGAAACCTATGAACATGTAAATGAATTAGTTAAGGAAGAAATGTGTAAAGCCAGAATACTTCCCGACAGATTTGTATTTGATTTTCCGGTGAGGGCTTACGACGGATATTCAGTGCGGTGTGTGAAACCCCAAAACTACAAAGCCCCCGCTCCGCTGAGTTTAAAAGTATATAAACTGCCCTATGTGGGCGACAGCATTCGATTGAATGGTATTTTTGACACAGATATTGATACCATAAAAGTTACCTCCATTCAAAAAAAGGATTGGGCATATATGCGTATTTATGATGTGCCCTTAAATAAATTCACGACCTATTCGTCTGCCAAAATTAAAAAAGAAGAACCTCATACGTTAAGTAAAAGTTTTATTCCCCACAAAGGAATTATTGCGGCCCACAGTAAGTATTTGTTTGTTTTGTACAATTATTTAAATAACAAACTGCTTCAATCTTATGTGCCAAACACAGAAGGTTTGGAGTTTATAAATGCGTTTCCTTTTAATGGTAAAATTTATGTTTACTTGCATGAAAGGAACACGGGAAATACGAAACTAAACGTATTAAATGCCGAAACCGGAATAGTAGAAAATACGGTTGTATTTCATGTATCAGACCCCAAAATCCAATCAGTTGTAGGTATTTACATGGCAAATTCCGGCGCTACCATACTGCTGAAGAAGGGAATTAGCGATCCAAGCCAGAATGAAGCCCTGTTATATGAATTCGCGCTGGGGGTTCCATTAACCGAAAAAGAACTCTCGGGAAAATTTCAAACATTTTCCTTGAAAGATGATTTCCCGGATAAAGTAATTCACGTGATTGGAAATAAAGAAAAAAATAACGCAACAATTATTTTTTCAAAATCCGTGAATGAGCACGAAAGCCGTTTCCAGTGCCTGAGTTTCACCAAAGGAGGAAATAATTACACCATGAGTGTTTACCCTGAAACCAAGAATGCTGAAAAATATTTCACCCGTGGAAAGGAAATACTCTATGCTGGCGATTGGACCAAACAGGAAAGCAGCTACTTCGTGAAATCCAATTATATGTATAGCGGCATGCAAAAAGATAGCCGCGGAAATTGGATGCTGAAAGGTTTTTATTCCAGTTTGAACGAATATTCTTTTCCATTATACTACAACCTCGACATTTCGGAAAAAATTCTGGGCGAATTGGCCAATACGGAGTATATGCGAGAGATAGGTATTTTCAGCTATTCGGGCCGTACCTTTCTGGTAAATGAATGGGCATACAAAAACAAACCCATGAGCTATATGTACCTCATGATTCGGATATAAAATCATTAAGTCTGAAAATAAAAAAAGGCTACAGAATATTCTGTAGCCTTTTTTTATTTATGTATTGAAATTTAATTTACTTCACCAACGCTTTGCTCAAAATACCTTTATCGGTTATCAGTTCAAGAATATAACCGCCCGCAGTTAATGTTTCTGTGTTTACGGTAAGCACTCCCTGCTGGGTAACATTACCCTGCAAAACAACACGACCGTTTACATCCACAATTCGGTAAGCTGAAGGAACAGCTTCACCGCTCCAGGTAACAGAAAACTGATTACCGATAGGATTGGGGAAAATGGCAAACTCATCAAACATCCATTCTTCTAACGAAGCATTCAATAACACCTGATTGCTGCTCACACTGCTGCAACCATTGGCATCGGTATGCATCACATAGTAAAACCCATTTTCAGAGGGGGTAAATGTTTGATTAGTGGCACCGGTAATAATTCCGGAAGAAGCACTATACCATTGATTACCCGTTGCATAACTGGATTGCAACACTCCTCCACCGTTATTAGTTGCCACCGGAGGAGCCGGGTTGGCATTCACGGTAATAAAACCGGTTTGCGTAACCACATCCGATCCTCCAGCATTAGCTGCCGTGAGACTAACCTGATAGGTACCTGCTGTGTTATAGGTTACCGTAGGATTTTGTGCATTTGAAGTTCCTGGGGTTCCTCCCTGAAAAGTCCATGTCCATGAACTGGGATCGCCCGTACTTTCATCCGTAAACGAAATTTGTTGTCCCTGACAGATGGTATTTGTTGAAGATGAAAACGAAGCCGTAGGGGGTTCAACCGGTTCTTCGGCACACCAGGCCTGAATACGTTGAATCCCTTTGAATAAATTCAGTCGGCCTTTACTTGAGGTAGTATTAGCCATGGAAGCAATGGAATCCACCCCTGTAAGCAAAAAGGTACGCATCTGTAAGGCCATCTGCCCCGGATTGGCTTTATATGCCGTAATAAAATCATCACAAGCAGCCGCATAATATAAACCGATTGCGCCAGCCACGTGGGGCGTAGCCATAGAAGTACCGGTAAGATTATTATAAGTACTGTTGGGAACGGTATTATAAATCTGTGTTCCCGGAGCTCCGATATCCATATTGATAGGTCCAAATCCCGATGATGAGTTACGTGCATCAGTTCGAGTAGTATTGGTAACTGCAACCATGTACTGACTAGGACAAGTAGTAGGCATATCACCCGCCACGTCAATATTGGTATTATTATTCGGCCCGGCACCCGCACTCAAAATACCTAATACACCAAGTGAATCATAAAATGCACACCAAACCGGGTAACTGGCCGAATTAGCTCCGTCTATTCCAAAAGAAGAATTCGTAGAAACCACAAATGCCCCCTGAGCCCCATTGGTCTGATTGTAAATTCTGCGTTGTTTGGCGGCATAGGCATACGCAGCAACAACCGTAGAGGTTGTTCCACTGGAACCTCGGATACGCATTACTTTTACATCCCAATTTACACCGGAAACACCTGCACTGTTATTTCCCTTTGCGCCAATTATGCCCGCAACGTGAGTTCCATGTTGGGCAGAAGAAATGGTTCCATTATTATTATAGGCATTCCAGCCGTTCACATCATCAATATATCCGTTTCCGTCATCATCAATTCCATTTCCGGCAATTTCAGCAGCATTCACCCAGTAGTTTGGCTGTAAATCGGGGTGTGTACCCTGAAATCCATCATCTATCACGGCCACCACAATAACATCTCCTTGAGCTGTGGTTCCACCGGTGGTAATATCCCAGGCTAATTCAGCATCAACATCTGCACCTGCCGTTCCCCCGCTTTGTCCCGTATTTTTTAATCCCCACTGTTGGTTAAATGATGGATCATTGGGTGTTGTCGCTCGCAGTTCAACCGGATAATCAAACTGAGCCAACGATACTTCCTTTTGGTCTTGAACCAATAAAAGTGCAGAAGCATCCGAAATAAATTGGTTATCAAAACTCAGCAGCCAGATATTCCAATCAACAGTCACATCCCGTTTCACGGTAAAATTGGCTCCCGGATGTTGTGCATTTAACGAATACAAAAAAGCATCCACCTTATATTCCGGCTTCAGCATCACCATCACTTCTCCGGGAATATGGGCAGTTTGTGCCTGTGTAAAAGGCATTCCCCAAAGTGCCATAAACAGAAAAACGTAAAATTTCTTCATCATAAATTACAATTAATTATTTCAAACATAAGGAATTCAAAACACAAAACTCCTATTTTAATATTCATTAAGGTTTGTTTAGAAATGTCAGATAAATAAGCGGAAAATTAAAACAAATTAAATTTGGTAAATTGGAACACCTGTTCTAATTTTGGACTTGATTTTAGAAACAGCGTAACCATTCTTTCAGAAATAGGAGCTAATATACAAATGCAACACAAAGGGACAAGCGTATTATGACCACCCGTGAAAAAATAATATTCGCCGCAGTAGATCTGTTCAATGAACAGGGTATATCTCCCGTTACCTTGCGCGATATTGCCGAAAAAGTCAATATCAGCATCGGAAATCTGGCATATCATTTCAAAAATAAAGATTTCATCATTGAAGAAATATTCAATATCATGGAAAATGAAAGGCAACAACGTCTTTCGGAAGTACAGATGATTCCTTCTTTTGAAAATGCGAATAAACAGGCGCTGGCTATCTTAAAAATATCACTCAAATACCGGTTCTTTTTTCTGGATACGCTGGATATCATCCGTGCCTATCCCGAAATTGCCAAACTGCACCGTAAGCAGGTGGAATCGCATATTGAATACCTGAAAGCGATTCTGGATTATTCAGTCGGTTCAGGCAATATGGAACCCGAACCGTACGAAGGATGCTATGAGCGGCTGGCCAGAACCATATGGTCGGTGCTGCAATTCTGGCTAATGAACGAAGCCATACGGGGCATTAAAAAACACAGTGCCAACGAAGCCCGTATGACCATGTGGTCGTTGGTAGAACCGCATCTGACCGAAAAAGGACGTAAAAATTTTCCGCTAAACCGACAAAACTCCGATACTCATGCAAGTGCTTAAAAGCCGAATTAACAAACATACCGAGCAGTTTCAGGCTAACCGCACGGAAATGCTGGCTCTGTTGGAACAACTGGAGCAAAAAAAACAAGACTCCCTCTTTCAGGGCAAAGAACGTCATATTGAAAAAGCCCAATCGCAAGGTAAATTATTAGCCCGCCAACGAATTGATCTGTTGCTTGATGAAGGCTCTCCTTTTATGGAGTTGCTTCCTTTTGCGGGTATTACCTCATCTAAATCGGAAGGCGGAACCACCACCGTGGGTGGTATCGGCCTTATTCATAACCGTCTCTGTCTGGTTATTTCCAATGTGGGTTCCAATAAAGGCGGATCTGTGAATCTGCCTACGTTGCAAAAAAGCATGCGCCTGAGCGAAATTGCTTTTGAAAATGATTTACCTGTGGTAAACATGGTGGAATCGGCCGGGGCCGACCTGCCCGAGCAGGCCAAAATTTTCAATTTCGGAGGAGCCACTTTCCGCGAAATTACCCGCCGTTCCAAAGCCGGAATTCCTACTCTTTCCGTCGTATTCGGAAACAGTACGGCCGGCGGAGCATATGTTCCCGGCATGAGCGATTATTCGGTGTTTGTGAAAGGAAAAGCCAAAGTATTTTTGGCCGGTCCGCCTCTGGTAAAAATGGCTACCAACGAGATAGTAGACGACGAATCGCTGGGCGGAGCCGAAATGCATAGCCGCGTATCGGGAGTCAGTGATTACCTCGCCGAAGATGAAGCCGATGGAATACGTATAGCCCGCGATATCATTGAAAATCTGGCACCGGCCAAAACCCATTTCACGCCCGAAGAACCTGCGGAAAATCCGCTCTATGATGCCGAAGAAATTCTGGGAGTGGTTTCGGCCGATATTAAAAAACCATTTGATATCCGCGAACTCATTGCCAGAATTACGGACGGTTCCAAATTCTCGGAATTTAAACCCGAATACGGTAGTACGCTTATCACCGGATGGGCAACCATTCACGGGTACAAAGTGGGAATCATGGCCAATAACGGTGTATTATTTTCTGAATCAGCCAACAAAGGCACACACTTTATACAACTCTGCAACCGCAACCTGACGCCTATTTTATACCTGCAGAACATTACCGGTTTTATGGTGGGAAAACAATACGAAGAAGGCGGAATCATTAAAAATGGAGCCAAACTCATCAATGCAGTTTCTAACAGTGAGGTGCCGGCCATAACATTGCTCGTGGGCGCTTCTTACGGAGCCGGGAATTACGCCATGAGCGGTAGGGCTTATCAGCCCCGTTTTCTGTTTTCGTATCCCAACTCCAAAATTGCCGTAATGGGTCCTGAACAGTTGAGCGGCGTGATGGAAATGATTCAGCGGCAGGCCACCGAACGTTCGGGCATTCCTTACGATGAGCAGCAGGGAGCCATGATCCGCAACCACCTGATGGGCGAAGTGGAAAAACAATCCAACGCCTGGTACGCCTCCTCACAACTTTGGGACGACGGAGTCATTGACCCCCGAGAAACCCGAAATTATCTCGGTTTCTGCCTGGCCGTGGTGAATAATAAACCCATCCAAAGTACCAATACTTACGGTGTTTTCAGAATGTAACCCAAGCGAAAAACAAGAAAAATGATTCCACAGCAATCCATACATACTTTATTAGTGGCCAACCGGGGCGAAATTGCCCTGCGTATCATGCGCACCTGCCGTAAAATGGGAATCCGCACGGTAGCTGTTTTTTCGGATGCCGACCGCAACGCCCCTCATGTTCATTTTGCCGATACAGCTGTATTCATCGGCAGCAGCGAAGTAGCCGCCAGTTACCTGAATCAGGATAAACTAATTGATGCCGCCAGACGCAGCGGGGCCAATGCCATCCATCCCGGTTACGGATTTTTATCGGAGAACGCCGGTTTTGCCCGTAGGGTAATCCGCGAAGGAATTATCTGGGTGGGTCCCAATCCCGATGCCATTGAACAGATGGGTTCAAAATCAAATGCCAAAAGCATTGCCATTGAACACGAAGTGCCCGTAATTCCCGGATATAAAGGTGAAGACCAAAGCGAAGCGACCTTAATTTCCGAAGCGCAAAAAATCGGTTTTCCCGTATTACTCAAAGCCGCAGCCGGCGGAGGCGGAAAAGGAATGCGTATCGTACACAAAGCCGCGGAACTGCAGGAAGCCATTCAGGGCGCTAAACGCGAAGGATTAAGTTCTTTCGGAAGCGATGAATTGTTGATTGAAAAATACTTCCCTTCGTCGCGCCACATCGAAATACAGATTTTCGGCGATAAACACGGAAATGCCCTACACCTGTTGGAAAGGGAATGTACCATTCAACGCCGTTACCAGAAAATATTTGAAGAAAGTCCTTCTCCCGTGCTGAAAGAGGATGAAAGACAGCGCATGGGCGAAGCAGCCGTGCGTATGGCCAAAGCCTTGCATTATGACAATGCGGGCACAGTGGAATTTATTTATGCCGACGGAGACTTTTACTTTCTGGAAGTAAATACACGCCTTCAGGTGGAGCATCCGGTTACCGAAGCCGTAACGGGTTTAGATTTGGTGGAAATGCAAATCCGTTCTGCCGAAGGACATGTCCTCACCCTGTCGCAACAGGATATTTCGCATAACGGATACGCGCTTGAATGCCGTATTTATGCCGAAGACCCAGCAAACAATTTCTTACCCGCCTCGGGCACCTTATCGGAATGGATCCCCTTTGAAAATGAAGGAGTACGCTACGACAGCGGCGTAGTGAGCGGTTCTGAAATTTCCATCTATTACGACCCCATGATCAGCAAGGTAATTGCCCACGGTCCAGACCGGGCTACTACCCTTCGAAAAATGGAAATGGCACTGCGCAAAACCGTATGTTCCGGACTTACCACCAACCAATCCTTTTTGATTCGATTGTTGCAGGATGAACATTTCAAAGCCGGAAATTACGATACCCATTTTATAGACACGCATTATCCGCAGGAAAAACTGGGTACGTATTCTGATGAATACAACACCCTGGCTTTATTGGCAGCCTTGGTTAACAAATGCCTGAAACAGGATGCGGAACGCAAACTACTGCAGGAAATCCCATTCGGTTGGAGAAATAATTTCTATCAGAAACAGTCGGTAAAGTTTCTGCATGGCGATGCAGAACATATCCTTTCATATCGAAAAAATCAAAACCGTTTTGAAATCGATATACAGGGCGCCACCTACATGGTTTCACCTTTTTTGGCCGATGGAAATGATCTGCATCTGGAAATAAACGGAGTGCTTGAAAAGTTCAGAATTTCAACAGAGGGTATGACTTACTTCGTGCATCATTTCAACCATCCGCAGGTGTTACTTATCGAGAAAAACCGATTCCCTGATACCTCCAAAACCGAAGAAAAAGGCGGATATATTTCTCCCATGCCGGCGTCGGTGATCAAAGTATTGGTGCAAAAAGGCGATGCGGTTAAAAATGGACAATCGCTGGTTATTCTTTCTTCCATGAAAATGGAAAACTCCATTTCGGCGTCAGAAGACGGCACCGTGGAAGATATATTCATCACCGAAGGGGAAAATATAGAAGCAGGAAGAGTGTTGTTGCAGATTAGCGCAAATACATAGTATCAGGTAGCAAGTATCAGGTAGCAAGACAAAAGAACAATAGAACAACAAAACATAAGAACAACAAAAAGATGTTATACTATTCAAAAGAGGAAACCCAGGCATACGATTCGCATCACTTCGCTTTTTTAAAGCTGAAGGAAGAAAACAACGTGTTTTATGTTACGTTGAACAACCCTGCTAAAAAGAACGCACTTAGTCCTCCCCTGCTCAACGAACTGGCGTATGCCTTTTCGTATGCGGCATACAAAGGCAGCATTCATATGTTGGTGTTACAGGCCGAAGGCAATGTATTTTGTGCCGGCGCCGATTTAAAAGCCTTTGCGGGAGCTGTTATAGAAAGCGACTCCACCATTCCCAAACCGGCAAAAGAAGTAACCATCGGCGAAATCTTTACCTCATTTCACAAACCTTCCATCGCAAGAGTGGAAGGCGATGTGTATGCCGGCGGATTTTTATTGCTCTGCGGCGTGCGTTTTGTAATGGCACAAAACGGCATTAAACTCGGTCTTCCTGAAGTGAAACGCGGACTGTTTCCTTTTCAGGTGATGGCTGCCCTAAACGAAGTGATGCCCGCCCGCAAAGTGTTGGACTGGTGCGTTCGGGGGTATAATCTACCCGTAGAAGAAGCCGCTACATTGGGGCTGGTCACGCAGGTGATTCGGGAAGGAAAGATGGACGAAGCCATGAACGCCCTTATCGCCGAATTGAAAGAAAACTCTCCTACCGCCATGCGTATGGGAATAGCGGCTTACGAACAGATCAAAAAATCCGCATCGCCCGAGGAGCATGCCCTGATGAAAGGTTCACTCATGCAATTACTCCAAACCCCCAACGCCATGGAAGGCCTCACCGCATTCCGCGAAAAACGTAAACCCAATTGGAAAGATGATGAATAAAACAAGTAGTGAGTATTTAGTAGTGAGTATTAAGACGAGGAGAATGATTTTTGGGTCATGCGAACGTGATAAAACAAACCTTCTATATCACCAGATATTGACTCATGCAGCGAAGCGGTCTAAAAAACAATAGAACAACCAAACATTCAAACAATCGAACTAAAAAATATGTCACAAAAAAAACTGATTCTCTCGGCCGCTCTAACCGGGGCAGCCACCAACCGGAGCCATTGTCCGCATATCCCATACACGCCCGTAGAACTCGGCGAAGAAGCCAAACGGGCCGTAGATGCCGGAGCCAGCATTGTACACATTCATGCCCGCGAAGACAACGGAATGCCCAGCTGGCGCACTGAAGTATTTGAGCAGATTACCGAAGAAGTACGCAAACGCTGTCCTGATGTGATTATCAACTATTCCACGGGAGCCATTGGTCTGTCGGCCGATGACCGCATCAAACACCTGCCCGCCACAAAACCGGATATGGCGGCATTCAATATGGGCAGTATGAACTACGCCATTTTTTCCAAAAAGCAGAAACAGTTTCATTGGAACGGGGTGTTTGAAAACTCCTTTGATACCATGATTAAAGTGGTAAAAACCATGAACGAAAACGGCATCTGTCCCGAAATGGAATGTTTCGACACGGGGCATATCCACAATGTGGAGCCGCTCCGCGAAATGGGTCTGATACCCGATAATGCCTGTTACAGCCTCGTAATGGGTGTGTTGGGTGGCATACCCGCCAATACCGAAAACCTAATCCACCAAATCAAACAGGTGCCCGAAGGTTCTTTCTGGCAGGTGATTGCCATCAGTCGTAAACAGTGGCAGCTTGCCGCCGTAGCCTGCACCATGGGTGGTAACTTCCGGGTGGGACTGGAAGACAATTTTTACCTTCCTAACGGAGAAATGGCCACCTCAAACGGAGAATGCGTGGAATGGGGCGTAAAACTGGCCCGTATGATGGGACGCGAAGTAGCCACCATAGCCGAAACAAGACAAATGTTGAATATTCCATTAGTGAAATGATGAAAAGAGATACTTCAATAAAACTGTTTGAAAGCAGCCAGGTTAGAACAATCTGGAACGATGATGAAGAAAAATGGTACTTCAGCGTTGTTGATGTTATTGGAGTTTTGACAGATAGCCCTAACCCAAGAAACTACTGGAAAGTACTGAAACACAGGCTCACAAAAGAGGGAAACCAGTCGGTTACAAATTGTAACCAACTGAAATGCAAAATCTTTAAAATCAAACGATAATAAAAAGAACTTAAAATAACCATGTTTACAAACGATATACTACAAGGCCAAATAGCTCTCGTTTCTGGCGGAGGAAGCGGAATCGGGTTTGCCATAGCCAAGCAGTTGCTTCAGGCAGGGGCTAAAGTAATCATCACCTCGCGCAAAGAAGAAAAACTGGTGAGCGCCACCGAAAAATTAAACGCATTCGGAAGCTGCCGTTACCTGGTTTGCGATATCCGTCAGCCTGAACAGATTGAAGCCGTGGCCCAAAATATTCAGGCGAACGAAGGCCGGTTGGATATTTTGGTAAACAATGCCGGCGGACAGTTTCCTTCCCTGGCCAAAGACATCAGCTATAACGGATGGAATGCCGTGGTAAATAACAACCTGAACGGCACCTGGTACATGACCCAGATTATGGCCAAAACCTTTTTCATTCCGCAGAATAAAGGACGGATTGTAAACATTATTGCCAATATTTTCAGAGGATTTGCCGGCATGGCCCACACGGGTGCGGCACGGGCCGGAGTAGAAAACCTCACCAAATCGCTGGCCGTGGAATGGGCAAAACATAACATTCAGATTAATGCCGTAGCTCCGGGAATCATCCAATCTACAGGATTGGATAATTACCCGCCACAAATGCTCACGGGCATCAGCGATACCATTCCGGCCAAACGCTTAGGCACTACCGACGAAGTGGCGGCTCTTTCCGTATTTTTGTGTATGCCCATCACGGAGTACATCACCGGCGAAACCATTTATATCGACGGCGGACAAAGACTCTGGGGCGATTTATTCAAATAAATAAACTCCTTAACCGATAACAACATGGCCTACAAAACGCATATCGAATACTTCTACGAGCTGGTGAAAAACCACCCCGATAAAGTGTATCTGCGACAGCCTTTTGGCGACAACTGGACCGAAATTACGTACCGTCAAGCCTACGAAGAAGCCGCTTCCATGGCCTCCTATATTCAGTCGCTCAACCTGCCGCCCAAAAGCAATATTGCCATATTGTCCAAAAACTGTTACCACTGGATGCTGGCCGATTTTGCCATCATCATGTCGGGGCATATTTCTACGCCGTTTTTTCCCAATCTTTCGGCAGCCGAACTTTCGCAATTGCTGAATATCGGAAAAACAGAACTGATTTTCATCGGCAAATTGGATGCTCCCGTTTGGGAAACCTTGAAAGACTGCATTCCGGCTGGATTACACAAAGTGAAATTTCCGCATTATCCCGGCAATGCCGACGTGGAAACCGGCACACCCTGGAACGAAATCCTGAAAGCACATACGCCTGTTGAAACGCCACACGTACCCGCCATTAATGATGTGTGGACCATCCTGTTCACCAGCGGAACCACAGGAACGCCCAAAGGGGTAATTCTCACGTACAATTCGCCCGCTGCGCTGATGGATATGGAAAAACAGACCGACACCATCGGGATTTTCGAAAACAAAGAATTTATCTTTTTCTCCTATCTGCCGCTCAATCATATTGCCGAACGCATGATTGTACAGGTGGCGAGTCTGCTCACGGGCGGCACGGTTTCCTTCGGCGAATCGCTCGAAACCTTTGCCAAAAACCTGCAATCGGTGCAGCCCACCGTATTTATGTCGGTACCCCGCATTTACACGAAGTTTCAGATGGCGGTGATTGACAAACTGGGCGAGAAAAAACTGAACTTCCTGCTGAAAATTCCTTTCCTTTCCGAACTGTTAAAGAAAAAAATTCGGGCAGGTTTCGGACTCAGCCGTGCCCATATTATTCTCACTGGAGCTGCACCCACGCCTCAGCCGCTCAAAAACTGGTATTTGAAATTAGGCCTTGAACTGCGCGAAATTTACGGTATGACCGAAAATGCGGGCGGCTGTACGCTGATGCCGCTGAATGCGCTGGAACCGGGCACCGTGGGCAAACCCCTTCCGCAGGTGGAAATCAACATTGAAGAAAACACGGGTGAAGTGCTGATGCGTGCCCCGTGGCTCATGGAAGGTTATTTTAATGAACCTGAAAAAACAGCAGCAGCCATACAAAACGGATGGTTGCACACCGGCGATCAGGGCGAACTGCGCAGCGACGGTTTTCTGGTGCTTACGGGTCGCGTGAGCGATACCTTTAAAACCGCCAAGGGCAAATTCATTGCACCGGGTCCGTTGGAATGGAAACTGTCCGAAAACATTTTGATAGAGCAGGTTTGCGTAGCCGGATTGGGCATTCCGCAACCTATTGCATTGGTTTCCCTTTCAGAAGTCGGCAAGTCCGAATCGCGCTCGGAAGTAACCGAACGCCTGGAAGAATCGCTCAAGGCACTGAACGAAAGCCTTCCCACCTACCAACATATTGCCAAAATAGTGGTTATAAAAGAAGAATGGACCGTGGATAACGGACTGCTCACGCCTACATTAAAAATTAAAAGAAACAAAATGAATGAACGATACGAAGACAGGTATAACACATGGTTTAATGCCAAAGAAACCGTGGTTTGGGAAAGTTAATTTGAAAATTTGATGATTTGATGATTTGAAAATTTGATGATTTGAAAATTTATTACGCTACGCTCCATGCTCCGCTGCGCTCCGGAAAATGTTTTTTTAAAAATATAACAAAGTCTTGTCAATGCCTGAAATACGTTGACCGTTTTTTTCGATAAAATCGA
>JAKRSD010000010.1 GCA_022402535.1 Flavobacteriales bacterium
TGTTAAACAGTAGAGAAAAACGGTCAACATTATTTAGGCATAAACTTCTTGATACTTGATACTACAATCTTAATACCCAATACTAATTCCTGATACTTGTTACCCTAAACAAACCTCAATACAACATGCCCACAATTACGGCATTGTATAAACTGGCTAAGGTGCCCCCCAAAAGGGCTCTGAAGCCCATGCCGGAAAGTACGGCTCTTTTTTCAGGAGCGAGCGCTCCAATACCGCCAATCTGAATACCGATAGAGGCAAAATTGGCAAATCCGCAGAGCATATACGTAACCATAATTACGCTTTTGGAATGGGTAAATCCGCCACTTTCCATAGCTAAAAACTCACCCAGACGGGAGTAGGCGTATAATTCGTTCAGGGCTGTTTTCTGACCCAACAGCTGGCCCACTAGAAAAATATCTTCCGTGGGCACACCCATGAGCCAACTGAGCGGAGCGCCAATATATCCGAGTATAAATTCCAGGCTAAGTTCCGTAAACCGCCCGCCCGAAAAATCGGCAATCAACGGATTAAGGCCTACCCATAAGCCCAACTTCATCAAGATAAAATTGAGCATGGTAACCAGCGCAATAAACACCAAAAGCATGGCGCCTACATTCACCGCCAGGCGCAATCCTTCGGAAGTTCCGTTGCTGATGGCATCCAATACGTTGGAACCGATTTTTTCTTTGGAAATTTCCATTTTGGCCGAAAAATTTTCCGTTTCGGGAACCAGAATTTTAGCCGCCACAATAGCCGCCGGAGCCGCCATTACCGAAGCCGTAAGCAGGTGGGTGGCAAAATAGAGCTGTTGTTCCGGATCATCGCCGCCCAAGAATTTTACATACAATGCAAATACACTGCCCGCAATAGTAGCCATACCTCCTGCCATCAGACACATCAGCTCAGAGCGGGTCATGTTTTTGATATAAGGTTTTACAAGCAGCGGAGCTTCGGTTTGACCCAGGAATATATTGCCGGCAGCGGCCAAACTTTCCGCACCGCTGAGTTTCAATGTTTTTTTCATTACCCAGGCAAAGGCATAAACCACTTTTTGCAAAATGCCCAGATAAAACAACAGGCTCGTAAGCGCCGAAAAGAAAACCACCACGGGCAGAATGGTAACAGCGAATGAAATGAGCGGACTTTCAATTTCGCCCGTAAGAAATGAACGGAACAAAAATTTGGTTCCTTCATCGGTGAAAGAAAGCACCTTCACAAATATTTTACTGATGAATTTTATGACTTCGCGCACCTGATCTACCTTGAGCACCAGAATGGCGATTGCCAGCTGAAGGCCCAATCCCTTTAAAACCAGTTTATAATTGATGGCTTTTCGGTTGGCACTGAACAACCACGAAATGAGCAACAGCGAAAATATACCGAGTGCTCCCCGCATCACTGAGCGGATTCCAAATGTGCTTTTTACCGCCTCGTCAGAAAATTTAGCGGGTTCATCTACCGAAGTGGCTTCAGCAGCCACAAGCGTATCAGAGGCTGCGGAAAGCGAAAGGCTGTCCACGGCGGTGGTATCCTGAGACCAAACTGTAATTGCTGAGCAAAAAAGGAAAACGATGAAAGTAAAAAGAACAGGTATGCGCAAAGGAAAAGGAGTATTTAAGATTGTTTACGGCGGTTTATTTCGGCCTGAATCTGAGATGCTTTTTCGTAGGCTTCGTCTTCTACGGCTTTTTGCAGGCGGTTTTTCAGTTCTTCATCAGATAGCTCCGAGAGCGGATCCTGTGCCGATTTAGCCGGCACCGGTGTTTCTTCTTCTTCGGCAGATGCCGTGTCGGGTTCGCTTTCCTCCGATTCATCGATTACAATTCCGGCAGAAGAAAGAATAAATTCATACGTAAATACCGGACAGTTGAACCGGACCGCCAAGGCAATAGCATCCGATGTGCGGCTGTCTATCTGCACTTCTTTCAGTCCGTCGCTGCATATCAGTTTGGCATAAAAAATACCTTCACTCAAATTATGAATGATTACTTCTTTCACTTCGATACCGAAGTTATCGGACATGGTTTTGAAAAGATCGTGGGTAAGCGGCCTCTGGGGCGGCATTTTTTCGAGCGCCACGGCAATAGCCTGGGCTTCATAACTTCCGATGATGATAGGCAGCCTGCGTTTTCCTTTCTGTTCGCCCAGCACCAGCGCATAAGCACCCGACTGGGTTTGACTATACGATAGCCCTACAATGTCTAACTTAATTTTCTTCATAAAATTCTAAGCCGCTCAAATCGCTCCTTTAAAAGGGAGAGCAACAAAGGTAATATTTACGGCAAATTTGTGGTAATCCCTCAAAAATCTTCACTCATTACAACACCCCAAAACCCCGAAGCGGGAAACGTTAATAATATATACCATTGATATACATTACATTACGCCATCCCTGAAGGGGAATCCTTTGTACCTTGTATATTTTTCTCATTTTTGCCTTTCTTAAAACTAATAGCGTATGGATCTGAAAGAAATACAGGACCTGATAAAATTTGTAGCCAAATCAGGGGTTAGCGAAGTAGAATTGGAAGTAAAAGGAGTGAAACTGGTGATTAAAACCGGAAATGGTGTGGCTCCTACCGTAATCCAGGCAGCACCCGTGGTTCAGGCTCTACCTGCACCCGCACAGGCTCCCGTTCAGGCAGCGGCTCCGGCTCCCGCAGCAACTCCGGCTCCAAAAGCTGAAGATAATTCCAAATATGTGGAGATAAAATCACCCATGATCGGTACATTCTACCGCAGGCCTTCTCCCGATAAAGATGTGTTCGTAAACATCGGAGACGAAATCAAAGCCGGACAGGTTTTATGTGTGATTGAAGCCATGAAGCTGTTCAACGAAATTGAATCCGAAATTTCGGGCCGTATCGTAAAAGTGCTGGTAGATGATTCTACCCCCGTGGAATACGATACGCCCCTGTTTTTGGTTGAACCTAAGTAACCCCTTTTCCCTCCGGGGATTTGGGAATTCACTAACAAACACAGCATTTCATGTTTAAAAAAATATTGATTGCCAACCGGGGCGAAATTGCCCTAAGGGTGATACGCACCTGTAAAGAAATGGGCATTAAAACGGTTGCGGTTTATTCCACAGCTGATAAAGACAGCCTCCACGTCCGTTTTGCCGACGAGGCGGTATGTATAGGCCCGCCTGCCGGAAAAGATTCTTACCTGAACATGGTAAACATCATTTCAGCGGCAGAAATTACCAATGCCGATGCCATTCATCCCGGCTACGGGTTCTTGTCGGAAAATGCCAAATTTTCCAAAATCTGTAAAGACCACAACATCAAATTTATCGGTCCATCGCCCGAAATGATTGATGCCATGGGCGATAAAGCTTCGGCTAAAGCCTCCATGAAAGCGGCCGGTGTGCCTACCATTCCCGGCTCGGAAGGTTTGCTGAGCGATTTGGCGGAAGCCAAAAAAACAGCCAAAGAAATCGGGTATCCCGTAATCATAAAAGCCACTGCCGGCGGCGGAGGTAAAGGAATGCGCGTAATCTGGGAAGAATCGCAGCTCGAAAAAAGCTGGGACAGTGCCCGCGCCGAAGCCGGTGCTGCATTCGGAAACGATGGCATGTATATGGAAAAGTTCATTGAAGAACCCCGCCATATTGAAATTCAGGTTGCCGGCGACCAATTCGGAAAAGCCTGCCACCTGAGCGAACGCGACTGCTCCATTCAACGCCGCCACCAGAAGTTGGTAGAAGAAACGCCATCTCCGTTTATGACCAAAGCCCTGCGCGAAGCCATGGGTAATGCCTCGGTGAAAGCTTGTGAAGCCATTCAATACGAGGGCGTGGGCACCATTGAGTTTCTGGTGGACAAAAACCGGAATTTCTACTTCATGGAAATGAATACCCGTATTCAGGTGGAACACCCCATTACGGAAGAAGTAACCAATTTTGACCTGATTAAAGAACAGATAAAAATTGCGGCAGGTGAAAAAATTTCAGGGAAAAACTACTATCCCGAAATGTGTGCCATCGAATGCCGGATTAATGCGGAAGACCCGTATAACGACTTCCGTCCATCACCAGGCAAAATCGTTAATTTTCATTCACCCGGCGGACATGGAATACGTGTGGATACAGCCGTGTATGCGGGATATGTGATTCCTCCTTTTTACGACAGTATGATTGCCAAACTGATTTCGGTGGCCCAAACCCGCGAAGAAGCCATAGATAAAATGAGCCGCGCATTAGATGAATTTGTGATTGAAGGCATCAAAACCACCATTCCGTTTCATCAGCAGCTTATGAAAAACGAAGACTTCCGCAAAGGAAAATACACCACCAAATTCTTAGAAGGATTTGATTTGAAATAACGATTTTCTGTAAGACATAAAACGAAAAAGAGAGGTTTGAATGCCTCTCTTTTTTTATGCTTTTATCTCAGTACGGATAATTTCCCAGGTATGGTCTGAAAGCAGTTTTACTTCGGCCCGGAATGCCGCAAAGGGAATTTTGCCGCCCCATTCTTCGGGAGCCACCATAGATACCACCGACGTGTTATCCTCGCGCTCGTATAAATAGTAATGATGACCGATATTGGGTCTGAAATTCATATCGGCTCCATAAATTTCGTACGAAATATCCATGCGCTGTTTGAGCGCCGAAGCCTGAGCCGCAAGCAGTTCCATCTGTTTGTAAATCTGTGCCAGCTGCATTTCGGTCTGCTGCACCATAGCCGCCACGGCATTGCCTTTGATGCGTCCTTTATCAATCGGTTTAATCACAAAGCCGCCCACATGATGCGCATACGGCAAAGTGGATGGCGTTTCCGTAATTTTATCTCTATCTATCGGATTTTCTTTCAAGTTGACCGGTTTTACTTTTTTCTTTTTATGCTTACCAACACAATCGATATTACCTTTGCGTCATGCAAAAGTACGTAAGAAACCCAATCCTTCTCTTTTTGTTTACGGCAACGGCCTTTACTATTGCCGGCTGCGGCGACCGGAGTTTTGTACCCATGTCAGAATTCAGCGGCTATGCACAGGGAACGACATTCCATATCCTATGTGACAGTACGGCCCAAATCACCGATGAAGAAATTGAGTCGGTATTCAAAGATATTGACCACTCCATGTCGCTTTGGGACAGCCTTTCCCTGATATCACAGTTTAACCGCAGCAAAACCGGTTTATTCGTGGATGCCCATTTTGTGGAGGTGTTCAATCTTTCCAAGCGCATTCATCAGGAAACCGAGGGCGCTTTTAATCCGGCACTTTATCCCATTATCAAGTATTGGGGATTCGGGCAGGACCGTTTTCACGAAGACAGCCTTGCGAAAAAATCAACCCCCGTGGATTCCCTGCTGAAATACTGCCGATTTGAGGACATTCAACTGGGCGAAGAAAAAAGAGATTCCGCAGGAAAAGAATTTCGTTTTATCCGCAAAAAATATCCGCAAAATGCGTTGGATTTTAACGGCATAGCCCAAGGATATACGGTGGATGTGCTTTGTGCCTTTTTAGATAAAAAAGACATAGCCAACTACATGGTGGAGGTTGGCGGCGAAGTGAGAGCGAAAGGACTGAACCGGCAGAAAAAAGCTTGGCAGATCGGGATTGATAAACCCACCGATGTGGAAGAAACCCGACAGATTCATGCCATTGTTTCGCTCGAAAACCGGGCTTTGGCCACCTCCGGAAATTATAGAAAATACTATGAAAAAGACGGGAAAAAACTGAGTCACAGCATAGACCCAACCAACGGTAAACCGGCCGAAAACATGCTGCTGAGTGCCTCGGTTTTTGCCCCTTCTGCAGCAGAAGCCGATGGATATGCCACTGCCTTTATGGTGATGGGAGCCACCAAAGCCACCGAATTTTTGAAAAGAAATCCGCAGATTATGGTCTATCTGATTTCCTCAGGATTTAATACGGATTATCAGACGTGGATGTCGCCCCAACTCGAAAAACTGATACAGGAATCAAAATAAAAAACGTATGGCAGCAACCGAAACCTTACAGATTCCGCTGGGTTTTCCGGCACCCGATTTTTCACTTCCGGACACCGTAAGCGGCAAAACACTTTCTTTTCAGGATATACGGGGCGAAAAAGGTACGCTGGTGATGTTTATCTGCAACCATTGTCCGTATGTGATTCATGTAAAAGAAGAACTGGCAAGACTGGCAAAAGCCTATCAACCCCAGGGAATCGGTTTTGTAGCCATCAGCAGCAACGACGTGGAAAATTACCCGGCCGATGCCCCTGATAAAATGACGCTTTTTGCCCAAGAAAACGGATTTACGTTTCCGTATCTCTACGATAAAAGCCAGGATACCGCCAAGGCCTACTTTGCCGCCTGCACGCCCGACTTCAGTCTGTTTGATGCCGAAAACCGATGTGTGTATCGGGGTCAGTTAGACAGCTCTCGTCCCAAAAACGACCATCCCGTAACCGGAAAAGATTTGCGCGAAGCCTTAGATGCCCTGTTGGAAGGAAAAGAAATAAACGCCTTACAGATTCCTTCCATCGGGTGTAATATCAAGTGGAAAGTGAATCCCTATTCATAGAAGTCTTCAATCACATCTGTACTGATTCTTTTCGCTTAATACTTTCCTTATTATTTTGTGTTTATTTGCAGCGGAAATAAAACCCCATGCCCATACCGTTTGTTTCCCACGGAATTTTATCATGAAAATACAATTTGAACACCGTCAGTCGGCCCATTGCGAAAACGGCGTAACCGCAGGATTATTCAGCTATAACGGAATAGAAATGACCGAACCGTTGGTTTTTGGCCTGGGCTCGGGATTGTTTTTTGCCCATATGCCCTTTATGAAACTTTCGGGCATTCCGGTTACGGGTTTCAGGCCTTTGCCGGGAATTATTTTTACCCGTGCGGCAAAACGGCTGGGTATTAAAATGAAAATCAAAACCTATCGGGACGAAGCCAAAGCCATGGCCGATCTGGACGCCAATCTGGAACAAGGAATTCCCACCGGTTGTGTGGTGGGTGTGTTTCATCTCACCTATTTTCCGGCACCTTACCGTTTTCATTTCAACGCCCATAATCTGGTAGTTTTCGGCAAAGAAGAAGACCGCTACCTCATCAGCGACCCGGTGATGGAAACGATAAACAGCCTCACCCATCACGAACTAAAAAAAGTGCGTTTTGCCAAAGGCACGGCTCCGCCAAAAGGTAAAATGTATTGGCCCGTGCATGTGCCCAAACAGATTAATCTGGAAAAAGCCCTCGTTAAGGGAATACGCAAAACGTGTTACGACATGACGGAAATTCCGCTCCCCTTTTTCGGGGCGAAAGGCATTAAATACCTGGCCGGGCAGGTGCGCAAATGGCCTAAAAAGCTGGGCGCTAAAAAAGCCAATCTGTATCTGGGTCAGGTGGTGCGTATGCAGGAAGAAATCGGTACGGGCGGAGCCGGATTCCGCTTTTTGTATGCGGCCTTTTTACAACAATGTTCCAAGATTTTTGGCGATGAACGCTTCAAAACCTATTCCTTGCGCATGACTGAAATCGGCGACCTCTGGCGCGAATTTGCCGTGGAAGCCTCGCGGGTGGTTAAAAACAGAAGCCACGGAGCCCACGATTTTGAATCGGTTGCCGCCATGCTCGACAATCTTTCCGCATTGGAACAGCAGCTTTTTACCGACCTCTACAAAACAGCCAAAGAGCTGGACAAAAAATATTGATTTCCTTTGCGGGAGTTTTTATGAACGATACGTCTCCCCATATGATTGAAATGCATCGGATCCGAAAGGCTTACAAAGGCCTGGCGGAACCCGTGCTGAAAGATATTAACCTGAATGTGGCTAAAGGTGAAATATTTGGTATTCTGGGACCCAACGGAGCCGGAAAAACCACCCTCATCAGCATTTTGTGCGGCTTAAGGGAATACGATTCCGGTGAAGCCCGCATTGACGGACACGATATCGTGAAACAACGTCAGGCATTGAAAAAACTGATCGGTGTGGTACCCCAGGAAATTGCCCTCTACGATAAACTTTCGGCCCGCGAAAACCTGCACTTTTTTGGAGCCTGCTATGGGTTGAAAGGAAGTGAACTCCGCGATAAAACCGAAGATTATCTCACCCGCTTCGGATTAGAAAAAAGTGCCTCGAGGCTTATAAAAACCTATTCGGGCGGCATGAAACGCCGGGTAAACCTGATTGCTGCCATCATGCACAATCCTAAAGTGTTGTTTTTAGATGAACCCACGGTGGGTATTGATGTGCAGTCGCGCACGGTGATTGTTGATTTTCTGAAAGAATTTAATCAGAACGGCTGCACCATTTTTTACACTTCGCATCACATGAAAGAGGCCGAACACCTGTGCACCCGGGTAGGCATCATCGATAACGGATATATCGTGACCGAGGGAACACCCGCACAATTGATGCAGCAAAACGAGACCGAAAATCTGGAAGATGTTTTTCTGCAGGTAACCGGTAAAGATTTAAGAGATTAGCCCATGAGATTTGCACACGCCCTGAAAAAAGAAATCCTGCTTTTGCTCCGCGACCCTGCCGGATTGGGCATTCTGTTTATTTTACCCGGGGTGATGGTGTTTCTGATTACGTTTATTCAGGATTTGGCCTTCAACCGGTTTAACGAAACCAAGCTCGAAATTTTAATGGCTGATGAAGATGCCGACACGTTGGGAGTAAAAATCAAAAAAGGATTTGATGCATCCGGCGCATTCAAGTTAGTGACCGAACAAAACGGAACTCCTTTAAATACGGAAACCGTAACAGATTTAGTGGCAAAAGGAAAATATGAAATTGGCATTATCATTCCCAAAGGTTCTACCCAAAAAATACGGGATAATGCCTCGCAGATTCTGGCTTCCGCATTTAATCCGGAAGCTAAATCAGGAACTTCAGATGATACATCTAAAATCACCTTGTTATACGACCCTGCCTTATTACCCTCATTTAAGGCATCAGTCAATGCACATTTAGATAAAAATATAACACAGATACAGAGTGGCATTCTGGTGGATGCCTTTTCGAAAGAAATGCAGCAACTGGTGCCCGGTATGCAGCCCATATCGCTCGAAGGAAATGTGGGGCTGGAAGTACACGAAGCTTATGCCCGCAAAGCCGAAAATAAATTAGAACCCAATGCCGTGCAGCACAATGTGCCCGCCTGGACCATTTTTGCCATGTTTTTTATTGTAATACCCCTGGCCACCAATATGGTAAGAGAAAAAGACAATGGCATAGAAATGCGCCTGCGTACCATTCCCGGTTCGTATTTTTATTCCATCACCGGAAAAATGGCCGCCTACCAGCTCGTTTGTATGGTGCAGTTTATATTTATGATTTCGGTGGGTATTTTAGCTATGCCCCTGATGGGTATGCCTGCTTTGGCTATCGGCACCAACCTTCCCGAACTAATCATTACTGCCGGGTTAACCGCCTTAGCCGCCACCGCATTCGGCATTTTAGTGGGAACCGTAGCAGGCACCCATGACCAGGCGGCTTCATTTGGATCCATAACGGTCATTATCATGGCTGCAATCGGTGGAATCTGGGTACCCACATTCGCCATGCCCGAAGTGGTAAAAAAACTGGGAAATCTCTCTCCGCTCAATTGGTCGCTCAATGCCTTTTACGATGTGTTTCTCCGCAACGCCTCGGTAGATGTATTGTGGATAAACTGGACCAAACTGCTGGTATTTACTTTTGTGTTGGCGGGTATCAGTCTGCTGATAAAAAAACTACGCAGAGCGGGATAAACAAAACCGATTTTTAAAAGTTATAACACCATGTCCGAAGTACAATTAACCGAACGAATTACCACCCGTGTCCGCTTTGATGAAGTGGATGCGCTGGGTATCGTATGGCATGGCAATTATGTAAAATACCTGGAAGACGGGCGCGAAGCCTGGGGAAGAAAATTCGGCATACCCTATATGACTATCTATAGAGAACACGGGTTTTCGGTTCCGTTGGTGAAGTTAAATCTGGATTACAAGCGCCCATTACGCTACGAAGAACATTGTGTGATTGAAACCCGTTTTGTGAATTGCGAAGCGGCCAAAATTCAATTAGAATATACAATCTACAACGAAGCCGGCGAAGTGGTGCTTACCGCTGAAAGCACCCAGGTTTTTTTAAACAAAGACGGAGAGCTTCAACTGATTATGCCGGAGTTTTTCAAAAAGTGGAAACACGGAAGGGGTATTTAATTTTTTTACCGCCGTTATTGCACCACACAGGATTTTCCCTGTTTTTGGGTAAATTTCTTCGCGAATTGGGATAAAGTTTATACATTAGTCCTACAATAAACCTCTAACCTTTTCACTATTTATGTTCAAACAAAAGCGTATTTAAACTCCGTAAAGTAACCATAGAGCGGCCTTTACAAAATCCCTGTCGGGGATCTATTCTATTATCCATTTAATTATTTACTCATGAAAAAATTGGCATTACCCATTCTTTTGGGCGTAACCGTTATTTTTTTTGCAACAGGAGTCTCTTTCGGTCAGAAAACACTTGCGGCTTCAGGCGGAAATGCTCAGGGTTCGGGTGGAACAGTCAGCTATACCGTAGGTCAGACGGATTATGTATTTCAATCGGGTTCCAATGGCTCCATAAATCAGGGAGTGCAGCAGCCTTTTGAATTTTACACCGTAGGTATAGACAACCATCCCAACATTGAGCTTTCCTGCAAAGTGTTTCCCAATCCGACTGTATATTCTGTAACCCTTCAGGTGGAAGAATTCAGCTTTGACGGGTTGTATTTCATGTTGTTCGACATGAACGGAAAACTGCTGAAACAGGAAAATGTAAACGAAAGAGATACCCAGATCTTTATGGATCATCTTCAGCCCGGAAACTATATGCTGAACGTGGTTCAGCACCAAAACAAAATCAAAACATTCAAAATCATCAAAAACTAGATCCTTATGAAAAAGCATATCTTATTTTTATTGGCCTTTTGCCTTACCGTCTCACTTTGGGCGCAGGCTCCGCAAAAAATGAGTTACCAGAGTGTGGTAAGAAATTCCACGGGTAACCTTGTTGCCAATTCAGGCGTAGGCATACGCATCAGCATTTTACAGGGTTCCTCTTCAGGTACGGCCGTATTTGTAGAAACCCATACCGTTACTACCAATGCCAACGGGTTGGCCAGTCTGGAAATCGGAGGCGGTACTGCCGTTACCGGTTCTATGGGCGCCATTAACTGGGCAAACGGTCCTTATTTTATTAAAACAGAAACCGACCCTGCGGGCGGAACCAATTACACCATTTCAGGCACCAGCCAGCTTCTCAGCGTACCTTATGCCCTATATGCCGAAACCAGTGGTACTCCAGGGCCTCAGGGACCTGCAGGCCCCCAGGGACCTCAGGGCGATCCCGGTCCACAGGGACCCATCGGATTGACAGGACCTGCAGGGCCTGCCGGACCTACGGGTGCAACTGGGGCCACAGGACCTGCCGGAGCAACTGGACCTGCCGGAGCAACTGGACCTGCCGGAGCAACTGGACCTGCCGGAGCAACTGGACCTGCTGGAGCAACTGGACCTGCCGGACCTCAGGGTCCTCAAGGAATCACCACAATTGTGAACATTAACGGATATTTGGGAGCCCCGATAGTAGGAAATTCAGGTGTGTATACTTTTGCAGGACCAACTGCAACTGTAACTATAACAGCTGGTCAGAAAATTTGTGGTTGTGCAAGCGCACCATTAGCAACATCTTCCGGAACTGCAACAGGTGTTCGTACAGGGTTAGGTTATCAACAAGGGACTGGCACAATAACTAATTTCGTAGGAGGATCATACAGCATCGTTGAAATTGGAACTGAGAGAAGACCGGTAGCTGCATCTGCTTGTATATCAGGTTTGGCACCAGGAACCTATACTGTTGGTTTTATTATTCAGAATGGTTCTGCTATCTCTATTGATGATAATGACTATTTAAACGGATGGTTCATGGTAACGAACTAATTGTAGACAAAAAATTTCATTTTCATTTTACAAGCTGTTCAACTAAAGTTGAACAGCTTTTTTATTTGTGTTTAATTCAAAATCTGAACACGAAATATTTATCTTCGGGCTTCATTCAATACAACAGTATGAACCGCCGAGAATTTGCACGTAACACCTTAATAACCGCCCTGGCTGCGGGTGTAGCCCCTTCCCTTTTAGCGAAACCTTATTTTCAAAATCCGTTTAATAAAGCCGATTTCGGCGACGATTTTTTGTGGGGCGTGGCCACCGCCGCCTATCAGATAGAAGGTGCCTGGGATGCCGACGGAAAAAGTCCGTCTGTATGGGATACATTCACCCACAAAAAAGGGAAAATAAAAAACAACGAAAACGGCGATATCGCCTGCGATTTCTATAACCGCTACCCCGAAGATATTGAGAACATCCGCAGGATGAACTTCGATGTGAACCGTTTCTCATTGGCCTGGACACGCATCAAACCCGAAGGAACGGGAAAAGTAAATCCCAAAGGGGTAGATTTTTATCACCGTGTGATTGACAAAACCCTGGAAAAGGGCCTGCAACCCTGGCTTACCCTGTACCACTGGGATTTACCCCAATGCCTCGAAGACAAAGGCGGATGGGCTAACCGCGATGTGATAAACTGGTTCAGCGAATATGTGGATTTCTGCACCCGCGAATATGGCGATAAGGTAAAAAACTGGATGATTTTCAACGAACCGGCGGCCTTTACGGGCCTGGGTTATATGGCGGGCATGCATGCTCCCGGAAAAATGAGCTTCGGCAAGTTTAAAAAAGCGGTTCATCATGTGGTGATTTGCCAGGGCGAAGCCAGCAGAATTGCCAAAAAAAATGTGGCCGACGGGCAAATCGGAACCACCTTTTCCGTGTCGTCCGTACATCCTAAAACCCAAAGCGAAAAACACATAAAAGCGGCTGCCCGCATGGATGCCATTTTTAACCGATTATTCATTGAACCTTCGCTGGGTATGGGCTATCCGGTAGACGGATGGAAACACCTGCGCACCATGGAAAAATATTTTCAGCCGGGCGATGAAGAAAAAATGAAATTCAAATTTGATTTTTACGGACTGCAGAATTACTTCCGCACGGTGGCCCAATTCAGCCTGTTTCCACCCATAATGTGGGCCAATCAGGTAAAACCCAAAAAGCTGGTAAATTCCACTGACGAACTCACGGATATGGGCTGGGAAATTTATCCCGAAGGGATATATGAAATGCTCAAAAAATGGGGAACCTACAAAGGCATCGATAAAATCATTGTAACCGAAAACGGATCGGCGTGGCCCGACAAAGTGGAAAACGGCGTGGTAAACGACCAAAAACGCATTGAATTTTTCAAAGGTTATCTGGAGCAGGTGCTCAAAGCCAAACGCGAAGGGGTGCCCGTGAAAGGCTACTTCGTGTGGACCCTGATGGATAATTTTGAATGGGCGGAAGGCTATCATCCCCGATTCGGACTGGTACATGTAGATTTTGCCACCCAGGTGCGGACCATCAAAAACAGCGGACTTTGGTTTCAGGAGTTGCTGAAGTAGAATTAAAAGTTTTCCAATTCGATAAACAATTCGAAGACAAAAGCCCTGCTTTCGGCAGCGTAGGAAGAAAAAGGCGTTAAAAAACGGCGAAGCCTTGGAGCCGTTTTAGCCATTTTCTTCCGGTGCTTCGCAACGCCTCCGGAAGCAGTGCCCTTTCTTTGTTTACTTTCTTTGGGCAATGCAAAGAAAGTAAAAGCCCGCCCGGCTTGAGGGCAAAAACTGATTGAGATTGGAGAATGAAATTTAACATCTCACATACTGAACTACATCAACATTTCATACTTATTACCAGTAACTTATAGCGAAATTAAAAGATAACAAGCCCGTAAAGCAGATTGTTGTTTAAATTTAATTTTTAAAGCAATAATGTACAATTCAGAAAAAACAGCGGACTTTGGTTTCAGGAGTTGCTGAAGTAGGGTTAAAATTTTTCCAACTCACTCAGCAGTTCAGCGTATAAACTCTCTATATCCTTCGGACAGACTTCGCAAGGCAAAAATTCGCCCTCGGAACGGGCATCATTGGGAAAAATCAATACCCTTACCTGTTCAGAACCTGTAAGCGCCACCAACGTAAACAGCTCTTCAATGGCCCAGTCGCCGATGGCCACGCAGCCTATGCTTTTTTCTTTTCCGTGTATAAAAATATCCGTTCCGGGATTGGTGATGCCGGCGTTTTGGGCACGCTTTGCATCGCGTACATTCGGGTAGTTGATTTTGAACGACACATGAAACTGACTGTTCGGATTCAGGTATTCCACCTTATATAGGCCTTCGGGAACCTGCTTGTCGCCCTCCTGCTGTTTGGGCCCCCGTTTACCGCTCATGGCCAATACGGGATAGGTGACCAAGAGCCTGTTTTTGCCTTCAGCGTAAGTGTACACCTGCAAGATACGTTCTTCTTTAAACACCAGCAGACTCAGGTTTTTGGGCGGAAAGGACAGGCCTGCTTCGCGCAATGCAGGGGCAAACCGGTTTTCCGTTTTCGCAAAACAGACACGCAGCACATCGGCCACCGTTCGCGTTTCAGCACCGGTAAGTACAACCTCAGAAGGCGCTATACTGGAATTCGGTTTAGGCGTGCATTGCATCAGCATGAAGGTAAATAAAACAAAAAGGACACAAGTATTTCGCATAATGTCTAGGGTCTGCCTGAATAACAGAAAACGATTTTTAACGGATTTGCCGGTTTCACAAAATACATTACTTTCGTACAAAGTTCTCCATTTAAAATGAATAAGAAATTACTTCCATTAATGGTTTTTGCCGCCGTAATGTTATCGGCCGGTTTTACTTCTTGCAAAAAATGCCTGAAATGTAATTATACCGAAAAACTGACCAGCATTCCGCGCGAACGCGAGTTTTGCGGCAGCCGCGAAGAACTCGACAAATTCAAAAAGGATGTAATCAAAGAAGCCAAAGCCTTCGGAAATGACGAAGACGAGGTGAAGTGCGCCTACAAATAGGCTTCCTTCATGTTTATTCAAAATGTTTTACATCTTCGGGCGAATCTACCGATTGGCTTTCGAATTCCGTTTCCTTTACCTGAATCGTATATCCGTTTTCTAACCAACGGAGCTGTTCCAGACTTTCTGCTTTTTCCAATGTTGACGTACCCAGTTGCGTGATTTCATCCAGAATATCCCTACGATACCCGTATATACCGATATGCTTATAAAACCGATGTGTTTCCATCCAGTTTTCTTTTTCGGTGCCGCGCACATACGGAATGGCATTCCGGCTGAAGTATAAGGCTTTTCCGCCGAGGGAAACCACTACTTTGATGATATTCGGATTCCAAAGGTCTTCCTCATGTTGAAGACGTTTTACCAATGTGGCCAGCTCGGTGAGCGGCTGCTGAAAACACGAAGCTACCTGATTAATCTGTTCGGGATGGATAAACGGCTCATCGCCCTGGATATTGATTACCGCATCGTAGCGGATGCCTCTTGCCATTTCGGCCATTTGGGCGGCTTCGCGGCAGCGGTCGGTTCCCGTGGCATGTCCGGGCGAGGTCATGATCACATTTCCGCCAAACGAAATGACTTCATCCACAATGCGGTCATCGTCGGTGGCCACCACCACACCCGACAAACTTTCCGCCTTGCAGGCCTGCTCCCACACGCGGCGTATCATGCTCTTCCCCTGAATCTGCACCAGCGGTTTGCCCGGAAAACGGGTGCTGGCAAAACGGGCCGGAATTATCCCCAGAATTTTCGTCATGCACAATTTTACGTTAAAATTTTAAGCACACCCCAAAGTATGCATGCATAATATGCTATTTTTGGAAGAAATAAAATAGAACATCCATGCACGTTATCTCAAAAAAAATCATGCTGCTCAGTATGGCCTTTCTGTTGGCACTGGCCGGAAACGCCCAAATCAACAACCGTAAACTGGCCGAAGACATGCTGGCCAAAATGGCCCAGATTAAAACCCTGAAATACCGGTTGTACAAAAAAGAGCGCCTTACCGACGGTAAGTTCCGCGAATCGGAAATGCAGATCAAATATCAAAAATCGCCCTTTGCCTGTTATATCTACATGTATTCGCCCGACCCGGGAGTAGAAGTGTTATATGCCGAAGGCGTGAACAACAACAAAGCCTTTGTGAATCCCAACAAAAAAATGGTTTCGTTCATTGATTTTGATTTTGACCCCATGGGCAAAACCCTGCGCAAAGACGAGCACCACACCGTGTTTGAAAACGGATTTGAGTATATGCGAGGCATTTTGAAAGCCACCATGAAAATTGCCGATGATGAAGGCAAGTTTGACGAGTATTACAAAATTGACGGAGAAGTGGATTTTAAAGGGCGTAAATGCCATAAGGTGATACTCACCTACCCCAAATTTGCTTGGGAAAATTATACCGTAAAATCGGGTGAGGATCTGGTGAAAATTGCCCGTGCCAATCACCTGAGCGAGTATATGATTCTGGCTAAAAACAAACTTTCGTTTTACAACTCCGTAAAAGCCGGGCAGGTGATTAAAATCCCGAATATCTACGCCAAAAAAGTGATTTTTTATGTAGATAAAATCAACCTGATGCCCATTTATCAGGAAGTGCACGACGATCAGGGTTTGTTTGAAGAATACCACTACATCAACCTGTTGGTGAACACGCCGATTCCGGCCGAAGAATTCACCAAAAATTTTAAGGATTATAAATTCTAAGGATATTCCTAAATCATATATATACAGCCGCTCCGTTTTCGGGGCGGTTTTTTTTAGGAAAAAGGAACAAGGATAAAAGAGTAAGGATTTGAAATATCCGTAATCCTTCGAATGACTACACCGGCTGAGACGTTTTTGAAAGCAGAGCTTTTGTCTCCTGATGGCATCGGGTTTGCAGGCGGGGAACCCACACGGTGAAAATTCCGTCAAAAGGGCGGGTCAAAAGGCACCGCAGGGGCCGGCTTCCCGCCCTTTAGGAATTGAACCGTATGTGGGTCGCCGAAAACCCGCAGCCTTGATTTTTTTGATTCTTTTTTCATCAAGGAAAAAAGAATGCCCCGCGGCGAGCGTTAAAATATAATTTTGAATTGTAGAAAATAATAGTAATATTACAATACCGTTTGAAAAACGTTTTTGACCTCAGGGCAACGGAATCAGAGTGAGAATGAGAGTGAGAGCGAAGCGTTTTACCCCTCTCCACAAATGGTTACCCCCATTTGCAAAATGCCCCCAAACCTTTATATTTGAAAACCCGATTTATTAAAGCCTTTGGAAACCCTGAGCCTCGACATACAGACCCACCACGGATGCGAAGTACTTTCGCTCAGCTTCCCGTATAACCGGGTGCTGATAGAAGAAGTTAAAAAACTTCCGGAAGTGAAGTGGAGTGCTTCCAAGCGGGTTTGGCTGATGCCCTTTGCCCCACAAATCATAGAAACCGTAAAAAGCAAACTGGGGCATATGGTACAGATTGATGATTCCGAAGCCCAAAAAAAGGCGAGCCGAATGCAGCGGAAAGAACAGGTGCGCAATACGTATTCGGGCAAACTCGAAAGGTACACCCAATGGCTGAAAAGCAAACGTTACAGTGTAAACACCATTAAAACCTATACCGAAGCGGTGAGCGTTTTTTTGAAATACATGGACGGAAAACCGGTAGAAGAAATCACACAGGGCGACATTATCCGGTTTAACAATGAGTATATCCTGAAAAACGGATATTCGGCATCGTATCAGAACCAGGTGGTGAATGGGTTAAAATTATTTTTCCGCACGGTAGAAAACCGAAAAATTGAGATTGAAGACATTCACAGACCGCGCAGGGAAAGGAAACTACCAGATATACTGAGTAAAGAGGAAGTGAAATTAATGCTAGATTCAACAATGAATCTGAAGCATAGAGTCATGCTCAGTTTAATTTATGCCTGTGGTTTGCGTGCCGGAGAATTAATAAGTGTGAAACTTGCACATATAGATAACGATAGGAATCTGATTTGGGTGAAAAACGCAAAAGGAAAAAAAGACCGGATTATACCTTTGGGAGGAAAAATGCCCGAAATGATTAGGAATTACATCAAAGCATACAAACCGATGAACTATTTGTTTGAGGGACAAAATGCAGGATTACCATACTCGTACAGAAGCTTACAATTGGTATTAAAAACGGCAGTTAACCATGCGGGAATAAAAAAAGCGGTTACGCTTCATACATTAAGACACAGTTATGCCACCCACTTATTAGAATCTGGTACGGATTTAAGATATATTCAAGAGCTTTTGGGGCACAATAGCAGTAAGACTACGGAAATATACACCCACGTGAGCACACAAAATTTACAACGGATAAAGAGTCCATTTGATGACTTATGAAGAAATGCATACTTTTAAAATCAGAAATAAACGCGACTGAGTTGCGCATATCCGCCCAAATTTAGATGGATAAGCGAAACTTTATAGCGCATATAAACAAGTTACCGGTCATGCTAAAACCGACAGTGCAACCATAAACCGACAGAATAAATGAACGAACAAACCAACCCTTCAACAAAATCAAAAGAGCTGCAACCCAACGCACAATCCGAAACAATTGCAGCACATTTGCTTTTGTCCAAACGCACAAGACTAAAACATAATTAAAAATTTAACTTTGCATAAAAATTGACGATGGCATATATACAAAAAATTCTATTCGGCAGTCCTGGGACGGGAAAAAGCCATAAAGTTGACAAACATCTACTTCCTGAAGTATTAAAGATTGATGAAAAAGATAAAGACAACAAAGTCAAAACTGTTTTTCACCCTGAATATACCTATGGTGACTTTATGGGCAAATTGACACCACAGTCACGAGGACATAAAGTATATTACAACTTTTTTGAAGGACACTTTTTGACAGCTTTAGCAAAGGCATATAAACGAATTTTAGAATCCCACAATAAAGACGGTGAAACCATTGGGGAAATCAAAAATGTTGTTTTGGTGATAGACGAAATAAACAGAGGTAACTCAGCTGCAATATTTGGAACGGTTTTTCAATTATTAGACAGAGAGGATGACGGTTGGTCATCTTATTCTATCAACATTACTGAACTCGAAATGCAAAAGTTGCTATCATTGTTAGGTATAAAGGAAAAGCCACTTGCAGACAATCAATTTGAATATCAATTTCCAGGAGAATCACACTGGGTGCAAGACTACACAGTATTTCAAAATAGGGTTGACTTAATCAATATTGATTTGAAAACGAAATCAATAAAAATCCCGCCAAACCTTTCTATAATCGGAACAATGAACACTTCTGACAATTCCATTTATTTTATGGATAGTGCTTTTAAAAGACGTTGGGATTGGGAGTTTATCGACATCAATCCGCCATCGGCAAGATATTTTGATGATATTGATGCTCAATTAAAAAGAATAGACAGAGCATTTTGGCAAAAAATGGTAGACACGATTAACAACTTCATTAAAAGTCATTCTGATAAGGTAAGAAGGATTGAGGATAAGCAAATAGGATATTATTTTATAAAAGGCGAAACTATTTCACACGAAGCAATAAGAAACAAATTGATGTTTTTTTTATGGGATAGTGTATTTGGCAATGAAAAGAAACCTTTATTAGAATTACTCAATTCAAGTCCTGCTAGAGTAAATAATCCAATCAATAAAAGTGAACTTGTAACATTTGGTGACTTCGTAAGATTTTACAAAGAATTTTATACTGCCATTGTGAGAAAAATCCCAAGTTAATGCTCAATCTTAAAGAACTTACATTTTCTTATAAGCCATTAGACTGGCAAGACACGTTTGTTGGTATCAAAAAAAACAAAGAAACTGACAAGTTTGAATTTCAGTTGCCAAAAGGTTTTCAGCAATTCCCAACAGAGCAGTTTTCCTCTGTAAAAACACTTTTTTTTAGAACCTATAAAACATACCGTAAGTTTTTTGAAGAAAAGAAACGACTTTCAGAGGAAAATATGTTTGACGGTTTTAATGAATCTGATAAAGGATATTCTTTAGAGAGTAAAGATGGTGAAACTATCTCCTACTCTAAACTAAATATGCTTGATGCAATTCTTGATGCATATAACGAATTGCAAATCTTAACTATTAAAAACAAACTTTCGAGGACTAACGAAATAGATTACACTAAAATTCATCGCTATTTACACAAAGCCATTTTTGTTGATGAAGAAACTGTATTTATTGATGAAATGGAATTTCCCAAAAAAATCATTGATGCAGATAGTCCCACAATTATAGAAATGTTTTGTTTCATCTATTCAGAAATAAAATCTGCCTTAGAAGAAAAAATTGAAAGCGACAGAGTAAAAACACTTTCGTCTGAATTTAGAGATAAGCATTTAACACACGAAAGCTCAATATTTGAAGAAGAAACTTTTGAAGAAACTATTGCAATTCTAAAAGACGTCTTAGATGAAATAGACAGAACAACTCCATACAAAGACAGCGATTACTGGCATTTTTATGATGCAATATATAAATTTCTATACGGGGAAAATGAAAACCCCGAAGATGAAGAAGGTAATGTATGGGGAATATCCAATTTTGCAGTTTTATGGGAAGAACTTTGTTTTGCAGAGGCAAAGAGCAGGCTTTTAGAAACACAATTATTATTTGCGGACAGATTAGGAGTCATTGAAACCTTTAATGACTTCGATAGTCCGTTTTTTCTACAGATAAATTCACATACTGACAAGCGAAGAAAACTAAGACCTGACCTTGTTTATACGAATTTTGACGGCACAGTTGGTAGAGAGCACTTTGAAAAGATTTATTTGATAAAAACATGGGAATGGAATGGTCAAAACTTAAAGCTATCTCCTAAAAGTAGAAATCATGAATTTTATGAACTTGATGAGCTTTACAATGAGTATCTTAATAAAAACCCGAAATATAAAAACGACCCAAGCGATGAAAGAAATAAGTTTATAAGAGCAGAAGACAAAGATGAGTTTTTGGAGCGTGTGAATGTTTATTTTTCAAAGTTTAAGGGTGTTCGTGACCTAATGAAAAAAAAGCCATGCATCTTCAATTTTGATGTAATCGACTATAAATACATTACGGAAGAAACTTGTTGTGCAAAAAATTTATCAGAAGAAAGAAAGTTAGATATAAAAAAACAACTAGTATATGAATTGGCTTTACAGTTAAACTATGCAGGTGGTTGGACATATTCAGAATTTTGGATACCGCATTTTTTTGACGATAATGAAAAGGACTTTGAAGAAGTCACAGGTCTAAATCAATTGTTTACTAGTTCAAAAATTACGGTTTACAAAAGAAATTTTTTGAAACTGCAAGAACTTTATATAACAGAAAATGAGTAACTATATCACTTATTCTTCACCAACTACTTTTAGAAGTAAGTTTAATCCTATTATAGGTTTAAATCCTGCTTTTCTACAAGAATTTAATGATAATTTTTTGCATGGTATTTTTCTTAATCTGTCACAAACCTTATCTATCCCTCAAGGCAATTTTGAGTACTTAGACATTGAAGATTTGATAACAGAAAAAGAATTTGGACGCATTTCAATGGAACTTGCAAAACCATATTTCTATGAAGTAATTTTCGACAAAATATTTAAACTTGACAATGGACGAATTAGAAACAAAATCAAATTTACTTTTACCTATGATATTGAATTAACACCAATACAAAAAGGAGATTGTAGATATGGAGTTATAAGCTTAGGTAACAAACCAATTTTTTATTACTGCTATGTCGACTTGCAAAAAGCAATTCAATTTATAAAAAACCTTGAATGACAATCATCCCTTTTGGTGGCACATTTGTAAAACAGCACAAGCCAACGCAAAGCCCAAGTTTTGCAAAAGAGCCACCAAGCAAACGCACCAAGACACCATTAAATGGACAGACAACTATACGACAGAAAAGAAGCACGAACCGGTAACATCATATTTGCAAAAGCGGGGGTTTTGTGCTTCTATGAAAGTTTAGTGCAAGGTTCAAGTTCAGTTTTTCAAATGAACATTTGTGCTAAAAATCCCCGCCTTCGCAAATATGAGAAACGTCCAAGATAAAAAACAAGTTTTTTATAAATTATTTCAAGCGGCAAACTGATTTAA